>NZ_VFTX01000020.1:0-24194 GCF_006440955.1 Mesorhizobium sp. B2-8-1
CCCACCCGACCCTGTCGGGCAATGTCGGTATCTGGGAGAAGGCAGGGCGCCCGGAGACACTCGGTCATTCCTGCGCGAGCGAACTCCTCGACGACCTGAAAGCCCATATTCCATCGCTGCGCCCGCAATGCCGCACCGGCCAGAACATCACGGTGCGCCGAGGAAACGAGACATGAGACTCCTGATCTGCAACGATGACGGCATCGAGGCGCCGGGCCTTGCCCGGCTGGTCAAGGCGGCCGGCAGCCTGAGCGACGATTTGTGGGTGGTGGCACCCGACGGCAAGCGCACCGCCGCGGGCGCATCGCTGACGATCGCGCGGCCGTTGATCATGCGGCGCGTCAAGCCCGGCTGGTATTCGTGTTCCGGCACTCCGGCCGACTGCGTGGTGAGTGCGATGGCCTGGCTGTTCGCGGATGGCCAAAAGCCCGACCTGGTTCTGGCGGGCGTCAATGACGGGCGCAACGTCGCCGAGGACCTTGCCTATTCCGGGACGCTGGGCATTGCGCGCGAGGCGACATTCTGGGGTATTCCGGCGATCGGCTTTTCCCGGGTGAAGAATCCGGACTTCAGCGGTGTCGACGACGAGTGGCTCGGCGCGTTGATCGCCTCGCTCTGGCGGTCGCGTGAAGAGTGGGCGGCGGATGGCCATTGGCTCAGCATCAACCTGCCGGCTTCGCTGCCGGCCGGGATCCGGCAGCCGCGCATCGGCCGCGACAAGATCGGCCGCAAGGCTGAAATCCTGGAGAGCGACGGCGATCGCACCGTCATCACAGTCCCGCGCGGGCGCGCTCACGCAAGTGAGCCGGGCGACGAGAACGAGGCGATCGATGCCGGCTTCGTCAGCATCAACCGGCTGAACTGGTTTGGCGAAACGCCGCTGGACGGACAGTTTCTGGACGAGATCCAGCACCAGCGGCAAGGCTAGTCACTCGTCACAGAACAGGGTCGTTGCGAATATTCAGGACGGCACGGTCGCTCGACCAGCCGTGCCAACGCCTCGACGGGCGGCGCAGCGGCGCGGATCATCCAGATCACCGAGCTGTGCAGCGGTTAAATTGCATCAATCCAAAGCCTATGCTTGAAGCCGCCGCTATTTCATTCCACATCGGTCAGCATGAAGGACGAGGCACGAGAGCGGCGTCGGGATCTGTTGTGGGCGCTGCCCGCATCGCTGATCCTGCATGCGCTCCTCGCAGCGCTGGTGTTCTACAACCTGCCGAGGCCAGCCCAGGAGCCGCAGCAGGACCAGCCGGTAAATGTCGCGCTCGTGCCTCCGCCCGATCAGCCAAAACCGAAACCTGCTCCCGCACCGCCAAAGGAGCCCAAAGCCGAGAAGCCGCCGGAAACGAAGCCTGAAGAACCGCCCGAAAAGCAGTCGCGCAAGACGCCGCCGATCGAGACCTTGAGACCTGTCTTTCAGTTCGGCGACAAGGACGCCGGCCCCAGGAAATCCCTGGACGGAGCCAGCGCTCAAGACAGTTCGCCAGCGCCTGCCAAGGAGGAGACGTCCAAGCCGCCCGTGACGCCTGAGCCTGCGGAGACCAAGTCTGGCGCGCCGGCGGCCACCGAAAAGCCGGCAGAGTTGCCCGAGGCCGGCGAGAAGCCGGCAACCGCCGCGAAGGATGCCGAGTCCCTGAAGGATGCTGAGGAGGCGGAAACCCCCGACGCCGACAAGCAAACGGCCGCGGCACCGCCGTTGGCCGCCGATGACGGCGACACTGAGGTCGAGCTTCCCATATCGGCTGAAAAGCCGACGCCCAAACCCGCAAATGCGCCGAAGCCCGGCTCTTCAAAGGTCTCGAAGTCCCCCAAGGGGAGCGCGGGAGACCCAGCTTCCCCTGATGTCGCCAGTGCCGCGTCGCGTCGCTATTCCGGGCTTCCGGGCGTTCGCAAGCTCTATTCGCAAGACGCTACCGGCGATGCGCTGGCCACGACCTCGATGGGCGGCGTGCCGCGCGCCCAGCGTGGTGCCAAACTTTGCGCCAGCGCATTGCAGCAGCAATTGCTGGACGCCTCTTATTTCCCCGACTTGATCCCAAGCGTGCCGCTGAAGGCCGGCAATATTCTCAACGCCCCGGATGTCGCTTTCCGCGCAACGGGCACGTGGTACCATCTGGGCTTCCGCTGCGAGGTCGACAGCGATGTGACCAGGGTTTTGTCGTTCGGCCTACGTGTCGGATCTGTAATCCCGCCCGACGAATGGGTTCGGCTTGGACTACCCACTCGCTAGAACAAGCTCTTAGGCGGGGACACCGAGCCCGGACAATTGCCGGCTGATCTCTTGCCAGTCGGTGCAGACGAAATCGGCGCCGGCCGCCTTCAGTCGCGCGCCATGCTCGGGATAGGTGTGGCCGCCGCCGGTGTAGCCGATCGCCGTCATGCCGGCGGCAACCGCGCCCTGGATACCGAAGGGCGAATCCTCGATGACGATGCAGTCCGCCGGATTGGCGCCCCTCTTTGCCGCGGCGAACAGGAAAATGTCTGGCGCGGGCTTGCCGTTCTTAACCATCGAGGAGCTGTAAATTGCGTCGCCGAAGAACCGTGCCAGCGCCGTCACTGCCAGGCTGTGGTTTATGCGCTCGACGGAGGACGACGAGGCAACGCAGCGGTCGCCCTCAAGCGCCTCCAGAAACGCGGCGATTCCTAGTGTCGGCTTCAGTTCCTGCGAAAACAGGATCCTGGTCTCGGTCCAGATGTCGCCATCCGCCGCCGCCGGAAACTGATGGCCGGTCAATTCCCTGATTTTGACGATGATGTCGGACTGTTTCATGCCGATGCACTGAGCGATGATGCCGCCGTGCACGCCCGGCATGCCGTGCTTTTCATAGACGCGCTCATAGGCCCTCGCGGCCAGCGGTTCGCTGTCGACGAGAACGCCGTCGCAATCGAAAATGATAGGCCTTGATCGCGCCACGCGCTTCTCCCCGGAGTTTTGCACTTTGCTACCGGCAAAAAGTCAAATGTTCAATAGCGTGGTGGTCGGGCGCCAAAATCTGTCAAAGCTGGCGTAGCGCATCGCTGGCCCGGGCCGACCCAAGCGCCCTTTGCATGGCCTGCCGCGATTGCGCGCGATCCGGCGTGATCCAGTTCGGTTCGGCGCCAAGGAAGCGGTCGAGGAAAGCCACGGCATAGGCCGGCATCTCGGTCACGTTCTCGCGATAGGACCACCATGTGCGCAGGTCGTCGGCGCATTTGTCGATGCTGGGCGCTGAGCCGAATTCCTGCTCGTAGATCGCCGAAATCACCGAAACGCAATAATTGGTGTAGAGGAACCCCTCAGGCCAGAAGCGGACGATTTCCAGCGTGCCGGCATTCTGCTCGGTCTCGACGAGATGGCTGAGGCCGGAGACTTCCCTGGCCGGCGCCTGCCGTATCAGTTCGCGCAGCACGAGGCCGGCGGCAAAGACGATGAAGTCGGCGCGGTCGATCGCGGCGAAACGCTTCTGCGCCTCCATGATCTCGACCCAGTCGAGAAAAGCCCTTGTGAGCCTGGCTTCGTCGATTTCAAAACGCACGCCGAATGTGTCGGACACCACCTTGGCGCTGCCGCGAAACGTGGCGCGGAACCAGCGCAATTGCCGCAACCGATGGCGAAGGTCGGGCATAAGGGCCAGTTCATCCCTGAAGGGCAGTTCCATTTCACATATCCCGTTTGACGACAGGCTAGCACAACCGTGCCGTCGCCGAAATCGGCCGACGGCCCTGTGGATGACCGTGACCGAGGTCAATATCATACATATTGACATTCTCGGAAACAAATGTTCTCACTTTGCTGTTGTCGCGCATCCGTCCAAGATGCGGTTCAATGAAGGCTTCGGGAGGAGAACCGAATGGCGATTTGGCAGTGGGGACTGCTTCTTCTGGTTATCGTGTGGGCGCTGCAGTCGCTCGGCGTCTGGCTGCAGATGCGGCACTATTCGGATGTCTTCCGGGGCGTCACCGACCAGTACAAGGATGGCTTCGTCGGGGCCGGCAATTTTCGCGGCCGGCTGGCCAAGGGCACCATCGCGCTCGTCGTGGTGACGCCGGACCTGATCGTGCGCCGCATGATGGTCATGAGCGGGCGCTCGGTGTTCACCAAATTCAAACGACATCAACAATTCGAGGGTGTTCCCCTCGATCAACTCCGGTCCAACCCTGCGATCATGGGGGAGGGGGAACCCGGTGTGGCCGAGGCCGTGAAACGGGCGATCGAACAGATCGACAAAGCACGGTCGGAGCCGGGGAAGAAGCCGGGCTTGTCCGGCTTGAACGTAGCAAGGGCCTAGAGGACGCCGCGCACCGGCCGGGATCAACCGGCGGGCGGCATAAGGAGGAGAAATGTCTGTATTTTCGTTATTGGCGCAGCATGCCGACATGGCCGTGCATAACCTGCATGTTGCAGGCACCATGGTCTCGGATGCTGCCTGGCACGGCAGGCTCGGCGTCGAGCATGCCACCGATCATCTCGTGGTGTTGGCGCAGGCGCAGACCGACAGCGCGCCTGTCACCGCCGATCAGCTGAAGGAACAGCTGAAAAATGTGCAGCAGGAAGAGCAACTCGGCTGGCTGACCGCAATCGGCAAATACTTCATCGGCATCTTCCAGAAAGGCGGCGAAGTGTTCGCCGGCTTCGTCACCGGCATCATCCCGACACTGGTGGTGCTGATGACCGCCTTCTACGCCGTCACCGAACTGGTCGGCGAGGAGCGCGTCCACGGCCTGGCACGCGGCGCCGGCAGGATCGCGCTGACCCGCTATACGCTGCTGCCTCTGCTGGCGGTGTTCTTCCTCACCAACCCGATGGCTTACACCTTCGGATCGTTCCTGGAAGAAAAGCACAAGCCCGCCTTCTATGACGCGGCTGTCTCCTATGTGCATCCGCCGCTCGGCCTGTTCCCGCATATCAACCCCGGCGAATACTTCGTCTGGGGCGGCATGCTGGTGGCGTTGCTCGACCTCGAGAAGCGGGGTGTCGTCGCCGGAGGTTATCACGTCAAGGTGGCAATCTGGTACGCCATCGTCGGCCTCGTCGTCATCCTGCTCAAGGGCATGCTGACCGAGCGCATCACCGCCATCATGGCACGCCGCCAGGGCATCGAGCTGTAAGGGCGGGGAGGACATCATGGCCAAGACATACAAAGCCGTAAGGATCTCCCGGGGCTCCACGGGCTGGGGCGGCCCGCTCGTCATCGAGCCGACCGGACAGCGCGACAAGATCGTCTCCGTCACCGGAGGCGGCATCCATCCCGTGGCACAGCTCATCGCCGACATGACCGGCGCTACGGCCGTCGACGGCTTCAAGGCGCCGCCGATCGAAAGCGAGATGGCGGTCGTCGTCGTCGACTGCGGCGGCACCGCACGCTGCGGCGTCTATCCGCGCAAGCGCATCCCGACCGTCAACCTGACGCCGGTCGGCCAGGCTGGGCCGCTCGCCCAGTTCATCACCGAGGACATCTACGTTTCGGGCGTGAAGCCGGCCAATGTCACAATGGCGGACGGATCCGAGGCGGTCACCACTGCGGGGGGAGCAGCATCGATGAGTCCAGGCAACAACACCGCGGCCGCGGCACCACAGCCGCTACCGAGCGAAGGCGGGCTGATCGGCCTGATTAGCTCGATCGGCCGCGTCATGGGCCGCGTGGTCGGCATCTTCTTCAATGCCGGCCGCCGTACGATCGACCAGGTGGTGCGCAACGTGCTGCCGTTCATGGCCTTCGTGACCATGCTCATCGGTCTGATCCTGTACACCGGCATCGGCGACGTGCTTGCCCAGCCGATGGGACCGCTCGCCAACAACATCGTCGGCCTGCTGATCATCTCGGCCATCTGCGGCCTGCCGTTCCTGTCCCCCATCCTGGGACCGGGCGCGGTCATCGCGCAGGTCATCGGCGTCGCCATCATCGGTCCGCAGATCGCCAACGGCACGATTTCGCCGGCGATGGCGCTGCCGGCGCTGTTTGCCTACAACACCCAGGTGGGCTGCGACTTTGTCCCGGTCGGCCTGGCGCTCGGTGAAGCCAAGCCCAAGACGATCGAAATCGGCGTCCCGGCGGTTCTCATCAGCCGCCAGATCATGGGCCCGGTCTCGGTGCTGATCGCCTGGGTCGTCAGCCTGATCGTGTTCTAAGCAAATTCCGGGAAAGCCTGAAACGGCTTTCCCGGAAAAAGCGCGTAGCGCTTTCCCTTGGGAATTGCGCCAAAGCACGGAGATAGAGGGGTTCACGGGCGTCCGTGACCCCCTCGAGGAAAGTAAGGAAATGAGGTTCGCCATATGACGGTTCTGCTGAGAACACGGGTCACTTCCATCGGGCCTGAAGTGGCGGACCTTGCCGAAGGGGGCGTGCTCATCCTGTTCGCGGATGGCTCGCCGCCGGAGCTCGCCGAGGTTTCCGTGCTCCACAAGACGGAACTCGGGCCCAGCGAAGGCGCGCCGCAGAAGGGCGCGTCGATCACCCTTGGACCTGTTTCCGCGACAATCACGGCGGTCGGCTCCAGCGCCTGGAGCAAGGTGCTCGAGATGGGGCATGTCGTCATCTCGTTCAATGGCGCCACCGAGGCCGAGCGGCCGGGCGAGATCTGCGCTTCGCAGGTCGACACCCAAGCGCTCGTGGCCGCCCTGAAGACAGACGCGATCATCACCATCGCCGCCTGAAGCATTCGCGCCGCGACCCATGTCGGCGCGGCGCCACAACAGAGTATTTGCCATGGAACGCTCGACCATCGTCAGAGTGCATGAAGGTTTGCACGTCCGTCCCGCCACGCGCTTCGTCAAGCTTGCCAAGGGTTTCGAATCCGATGTCGAGCTGGTCAAGGACGGCAAGGCGGTCAGCGCCAAGAGCTCGGTCAAGCTGATGCTGCTGGCGGTGAAGGAAAACCAGGAAGTCACCGTGCGGGCGAATGGCGCGGACGCCATCGAGGCGATCGAGGCGCTGATCGGCTATCTCGAGAATCCGAAGGCAGGTCTCGACGATGACGATCCGCAACCGGCCGCCAATGCGGGCGAGGACATTGTGCCGGCGTCCGAACCCGTACCGGCTGCTTCAGGCGTGGCCGGTTTGCGCGGCGTCGCGGCGAGCGAGGGCGTCGCCATCGGGCCTGCCTTCGCGCATTTTCCGCCTGACATCGCTGGACAGGGCCGCATGCTGCAGGCGGAGGAGATCGCCGGCGAGATCGACAGGTTCCGCGCCGCCGTCGCCGCCGTTCAGGCGCGCATGGACAAGGCGCTGGCGCAGGACACCCTGTCCGCCGGAGATCGCGGCATCATCGCGGCGCTGCGGGACATCGCCGCCGACGACAGCCTGACCGGCGAGGCCGAGAAGGCGATCAAAAGCGGCAATGACGCTGTCTCAGCCGTCATCACCGCCGCCTCCACCATAGCCGCCGATTTCAGCGCGGTCGATGATCACTATCTCAACGCGCGCGCCGACGACTGCCATGCGGTCGGACGACAGATCTGTCTGGCGTTGCTCGGCCAGGATGACGCCAGCCTCGAAAATATCCCCGAAGGCGCCATCCTGATCGCCGACGATATCGGCGCCTGGGACCTGGCGCGGGCGCCGCTGAAGCGCATCGGCGGGGTGGTATGCGGCCATGGCGGGGCCACCTCGCATATTGCCATCATCGCCCGTTCGCACGGCATTCCGGCAGTGCTGGGCCTTGGCGACCAGATCAATGCCCTGCGCAGCGCGCGCGAAGTGGCCGTGGACGGCAATGGCGGGCAGGTAATCGTCGACCCCGATGCGGCGACCCGCGCGGACTTCGCCGCCCGCGTCGAGGCGGCGGTCAAGGAGCGCGCCGGACTGGCCGTCTTCAAGACCGTGACGCCAAAACTCGCGGACGGCAGGATCATCGAGGTCGCCGCCAATATCGGCTCGCTGGAGGAAATCGCGGCAGCGCAGGAAGCCGGCGCCATGGGCGTCGGCCTGTTCCGCACCGAGCTTCTGTTCATGCGCCATATGCATCTGCCCTCCGAGGACATGCAGGCCGAGACCTATGCGGCGCTGGCCAGGGCATTCGCGCCCTATCCCGTCATCGTGCGCACGCTCGACATAGGCGGCGACAAGCCGATCGCCGGCATCGAATTTCCCGACGAGGAAAATCCCTTCCTCGGCTGGCGCGGCATCCGCATGTGCCTCGACCGGCCCGACATCTTCAAGCGCCAGCTACGGGCGCTGCTCAGGGCAGCCGTGCACGGCAACATCAAGGTGATGTTGCCGATGGTCTCCGACATATCGGAGGTGCGGCAGACGCGGGTCCTGGTTGCCGAATGCGCGGCGGAACTGAAGGCGCAAGGCGTGCCGCATGCGGCGTTCGATCTCGGCGTGATGATCGAAACGCCGGCCGCCGTTCTGATCGCGCCGGCGCTGGCGAAAGAAGTGTCGTTCTTCTCGATCGGCACCAACGACCTGACCCAGTACATCATGGCCGCCGACCGGCTCAACCCGACCGTGGCCAAGCTCAATGATGTCGCCAACCCGGCCGTCATGTCGGCGATCGAGTTGACCGCAAAGGCCGGCGTGGCCGCCGGCATCATGGTGGGCATGTGCGGCGAGGCGGCCGGCCGCCCGGATCTCATCCCGGCCTTTCTCGAGATGGGGCTGACCGAGCTCTCGATGAGCCCGGCCTCGATCCAGCGCGCCAAGAAGACCATCACGTCCATGGCGGCCGGGCGATAGTCCCGACCGGAACCGGCAGCTAGGGCAGATGGGCAAGCAAGGTGGCGAAGACAGGTGTCAATTCATCGACCGGGCTCGCCTTGGCACAGGCCTTGACGATGCGGTCGTGACGGATGCCGGCCGCCAGAACAGCGGTCTCCAGCATGTCGGGCTCCGGCGCACCGTCGCTGGCCGTTGTGGCCAGGCCGCAGGCCAGGACGACAGGGGCCAGGCAAGCTATGTCCAGCGCCCGGTCGCCGATTGCATCCGGTTCGGCTTCGGCAAAGCGGACAGGCCGGTGGTTGAGGCACTCGACCAGCAGCCCCGCACAGGCAGCGGCGACGGCCGGCAGCGCGGCGGGGCCGGGTCTGGCGGGTATCGCGGCCAGCAGACCGGCGTGGCGTTTTCGCATGGCGGCGTGGACGGCGGCGAAATCCGCCTCGTGGATCCGGGCATTGTCGATCTTCAGGGCGGCGAGCACGGTCCTGGTCAGATAGTACATGTCGCGCCGGAAGACGCGCTCGGCGCTCGACCGGCGTTCCTCGTTGCCGGCCGGGAAATAGATGCCAAGGCCTTTCACGGTCGTTCCGTCGATCTTCGTCGGGCGGTCATGCGGGACAAAGGATTCGGCGATCGACAAGGCTTCGTCGACGGCACTGGCGGCATGGCCGAGCAGGCCTTCGATGCCTTTGCCCGGGAACGGCGGCAAATGGCTGGTTGCTTCCCGCACGAGATTGGCCTCGCTGTCGCTGTCGTGGCGGCTCTGGCGAATGATGTCGCGGACGTCGCGCAGCCGGTCCTTCAAATTGACGCGGACATCCCTGGAGATTTGTCGGAGCATCGCGAATCGCCTCGAAAACGTCTACCGGCCTCGGCCGCCGAGAGCCGGCCGCTGACCCTACATTGTTCCTATCGATTGGTAGCTCAATAGGCGATATTAAACCAGCGTGGAGAATCGGCGAGTGACTCCTACATCGCCGAGCGGGGAGAAGACAGTTGGGCAGGCGACGGCAGGGCGATAGCGAAAACGGCGGGGCCGAGGCGCCCGAACAGGTCGTCAACGAGAGCCGCACGGACCGCCTCAGGATCCGCGCCGCCTGGATGTATTTCGTCGAGCAGATGACGCAGAACGAGATCGCCGACGTGCTCGGCGTCGGCCGCGTCACCATCGTTCGCATGCTGGCGGAGGCGCGCTCGCGCAACGAGGTGAAAATCACCATCGAAAGCGAGTTGTCAGAGATCGTGCGGCTGGAGCGCGCGCTGGAGCGCACGTTCGGCCTGAAGCAGGCGCTGGTGGCGCCGCTGACCGCGCCCAATGCCGATCCGATCCCCGCGATCAGTGCGAAGACCGGGATTTTCCTGTCCGACACGATGAAATCCGGCATGCGCGTCGGCGTCGGCTGGGGTCAGACGCTGTTCTCGAGTCTGCCCTTCATCAGCGCCAAATCGCTCACCGACTTCAAGGTCATTTCGCTGCTAGGCGGTGTGGGCGTCGTGCGCCGCTACAACCCGGCCGAGTTCGCCTGGCGCTTCGCCCAAATCTTCCAGGGCGACGGCTATCTGATCCCGACGCCGGCCGTCGTCGACAGCGTCGAGACCAAGATCGCGCTGGTCGAGCGTTGCGGCCTGCAGGAGGTTTTTGAGATGGCCAACGTGCTCGATGCCGTTCTGCTGAGCGTCGGCGGCATCGCTTCGGCCACTACCTTCTCTCGCGGCGGCTTTCTTAAGGAGGCGGACCGCGAGGCCTTGGTTGCGCGTGGCGCCGTTGGCGACCTTCTGTTCCATTTCTTCGACCGCAATGGCGATCTCGTCGACCACCCCGTCAACAGCCATGTGATGTCGGTGGAGGTCGATCGGCTGCGCAAGGCGCCGATCCGCATTCTCACGTCCGGCGGCGAAGAGAAGACAGCGGCGCTGCTCGGCGCCATGAACCTGATCGCGCCGACCATCCTGATCACCGACGAAGAGAGCGCAAGGCGCATGCTCGAGGCGGTCAACGGAAGCTGAAGGACCCCGTGACGTAGTCCGGCCAGGCCTGCTCCTCGTCGAAAACAGCGACAAGATCCGAAGTGTCCGCCAATATCCCGCTCAGGACCAGCGCCGTGGCGATGCCGGAGCCGTTTCCGCCCGCTATGTCATGCTCGACACTGTCGCCGACGCAGACCACGCTGGCGCGGTCGGGCTCGCCGGCCAGCGCCAGTGCGGCATCGAAGATCGCCGGGCCGGGCTTGCCGATGCGGGTGACGCTGCCGCCCAGGCTCTCGTAGAGATCGGCGATCTCGCCGGCGCCGAAGCGAGGCCCGACCGCCGTCAGCATGATCTTGTCGGGATTGGTGCAGAAGCATGGCACCTTTCGCGCCGCCGCCGGCGCCAGCAGGCGGCGATAATGGTCCAGGTCGTAGCGGTCGCCTTCGCTGGCCGCGATCAGTACCAGGTTGGCGGTATCGCCGGCTCCGGTCAACACAAAAGGCAGGCCCTCGATCGCTGTGCGGTCATTATCGCGGCTGATCAACAGGCAGTTCGTGCCGGGCCGCAACGCTCCGGTCGCCGCCATTTCGTGGAAGGATCGCCACGCCACCTCGCCGGAGGAAACGAAATGATCCCAGCTTCCGGCCTCGAAGCCGAGCCTCAGCAAACGGTCTTCGTTGGGCTTGGCGCGCCTGCCGGAGTTGGAGACCAGCACCACGGTCTTTCCGGCGCGCTTCAGTGCCGCCAAGGCCGCCACCGCGCCGGGATAGGGGGCCGAGCCGTCATGCAGCACGCCGAACTGGTCGACCAGGAAGACCTGGTAGCGCTCCGCCAGCGCTCCGATGCCGTCGAGGCGTTCAGCCAGTTTCCCGCTCATAGCAGCCCCGCCTCGTTCGCACCCTTCAACGCCAGCCGCGCCGTTCCGGCAGCGGCCTCGTCCGACAAAGCCGGCAAGAACGCAACGCCGAGCTTACGCTGCCGGATCGCGCTCCACGCCGGATTTGCCGCGCCGCCGCCGACGCTGCGCACCGAAGTCAGCGCCGGCGCGCCGAGCTCGCCAAGCCGGCGATAGCCGAGCGCTTCGATCGCGGCCATGCCTTCGAACATCGCCTTGAGATAGTCGGCATCATCCACCGGGCGCGGGACGAGGCGCGGGGGGAGCGCCGGATCGGCGATCGGGAACCGTTCGCCCGATGTGGCGAGCGGATAATAGTCGAGGCCGGTCTCGGTCGCCGGGTCGATCATGGCACTGAGCTCGATGATGCGCGCGAGCGGAAAATGCTGCGCCAGCACCTTGCCGCCGGAATTCGAGGCCCCGCCGGCCAGCCAGGCATTGCCCAGCCGATGGCTGTAGATGCCGTATCGCGGCGCCGAGATCGGCCGGTCGGACAGGATCTTGATGGTAAGCGACGATCCAAGCGCCGTGACCCCGTCGCCGGCCCCCGCCGCACCCGTCGCCAGGAAAGAGGCGCAGCCATCGGTCGTGCCGGCAACGACGGTCACGTCGCGGGCCAAGCCAAACAGATCCGCCATGGCCGCGGTGAGCGTGCCGGTCACGTCGCCTGGCTCGACGACGTCAGGCAGCAAATCCATGCGCATTCCGGTCGCCGCGATCCAGTCCGGCCAACGGCGGGCCTCGACATCGTAGCCGGTTTTCAAGGCGTTGTTCTCGTCGCTGACGTCGAAGCGGCCCGAGAACTGTCCGGCGATCCAGTCCGCCTGATGCAGCACCGCCGCCACGCCCGGCAGATGCTGGAAGTGAAGCGCCTTGGCGAGGCCTGAGGTCGCGCCGTGCGCGGCGCTGCCCGCCGGCGCCTCGCGCGCGATCGCGGCCAGTATATCGTCGCCGGCGACCTTGTCATTGTACATCAGCGGTTCGGCGAGCGGCCGTCCGGCACCGTCGACCGGCAGCAACGTGCCCGAGGTGCCATCCACGGCGATGGCGCGGACTGCGGTTCGGTCGATGCCCGCAATCAACTCCGCCAGCGCTGCCCGGACCGCTTGCCACCAGGCCGCCGGACTGCGTGGATCCTGGCCAAATGCGTCGAGGCGGACGGCGGCTTGGCCGGCAATTGAAAAGTCCGGACGCATGGCTACGGCGCGGGCGCCCGAGGTGCCGATATCGACGCCGATGACTAGACGATCCGAGAGAGGCGAGCCGGCGACGGGCGACATGTCAGCCACCGCAGGCGTTCAGTTTCTGGCGGTACTGCTCGGCGTCCCAGTTGACGAGTTCGTCGTTCTCCGCCTCGGTCAGGTAATTCAACGTCGCCGTGACATCGACCCGCGCCGTCACGTCGGCAAGGCAACGCTGCATGGCGTCGGCGCCGGCGCTGGCATTGGCGCGCATCAGGACGCCGAGCCCCGGGAACAGGATCGACAGGGGCTGGGCGCCGCGACGCCTGACGACAGCGGCGACGTCCTCGCCGGGCGCAGCCACCACCGAACCCTTGCCGAGGAAGATGACATGGTCGGGATAGAGGCTGCCGCCCGATGCCATGCGGCGGCTGTCGGGATCGATGGCGACCGCGTGCGCCTCGGTGTCGACGGGCAAGCGGTAGCCGGAATTTGCGGCAAGCGCGGTCAGTGCCGCGATGTCGGGCGCGGCCGCGTCGCGCGGCGCCCTTGCCAGAAGCCCGGTCACGCGGCGCAACAGCGCCTCGGCCCCGGTGACGGTCTCGGCCGCGACGACGAGGCCGTGATTGCCCAGAATCAGGACATCGACGCCCGGCCGCAGCCTTTCGGAGATGCCCTGGGCCAGCGGCAGGCCCGGCCGGCGGTAGGGAACATAGGCCCATTGGATGCCTGCGAGCCGGCGCGCGGCCAGGACCTCGCAATCGGCCTGCACCGCAAGCGAAATGGTGTCGACGCAGTGGACATGCAGGACCACGCGCTGCGGCATCAAGGCATGCACCGTGGTCTCGATCGAGGGACGCAGCCCGCGCGGGTTGAGCGCGCCGATGGCGAAGGCCTGAGGCTGGTCGGCGGCGGGATCGCGTCGTTCAACCGCCTCGAGCAATGGCGCCATCGCCACCGGCACCATGATGTCATCGGCGAGCGCGTCTTTCAGCCAGGTCCCGGAAGCCTTGATCCACAGCGTGTCTGCGGCTTTCAGCGAGGTGTTGCCGCCGGCGGCCTGGGTCAGATGCGGATCCTGTCCGATGGCGGCCGAAAGCGCCCGCAGCGCCGCCAATTCCTGCGCATCCGCCTTGGTCGCCATCACGCATCTCCTCCAACAATCCGCCAACCGTCGAATGCGGTGGTCGGGCATTCGACGGGTTGATATCGCAGATAAGAGTGAGTTCCGTCAACCGTGATCGAATACCGTCAGTTGCGGCTTGCAATCGAGCTAATGTTGAGTAAGTTACACCAACTGCCGTCGCAGAACGGCGTTTTGGAGGAAACAGTTGAGCGACTCCGGCCGCCAGCGTCAGATCGTCGAACTCTTGCGTGATCGCCCCTTCGCCTCGGTGCGGGAGCTGCAGGAGCGGCTCGGCGTTTCGGCCGCGACGGTGCGGCGCGACATCGACCGGATCGACGAGGCGGGCGAGGCGCGCAAGGTCTATGGCGGTGTTTCGGCGCTCGACGGCACGTCGCAGGCCGGCGTCGCCTATGCCCGGCCCTATGACGAGAATCGCGACCTCGCGGTCGAGGCCAAGCGGCAGATCGCCAACCTAGCCGCGACCATGGTGCGCGACGGCGACGCGGTCATCGTGCATGGCGGCTCGACCTGTTTCCATCTCGGGGTCAAGCTCGCCGAGCGCAGCATCCGGCTCTACACCAACTCGATGCCGCTGGCGGCGTATCTGAGCGATCATGGCCATTGCAGCCTGACGGTTGCCGGCGGCGACCTGCACCGCGAGCCGGGCATCATTCACTCGCTCACCCATCCGGCACCTTTCTACGCTTCGAAGTTCTTTCTCGGCGCGCAAGGCATCGGCCAGGAAGGCTTGCTGGAATCGCACCCGCTGCTGGTGCGCTCGATCGTCGAGCTTAGCCAGTGCGCCGACCAGATCGTCGTGCTGGCCGACAGCCGCAAGCTTTCGATCCAGGCCCGTAACGTCGCGCTGCCCCTGTCGCGCATCGGCACGCTGGTCACCGACGACGGTCTTTCCGATGCCGACGCGCGCATGCTGGAGGATGCCGGCGTCATGGTGCGGATTGCTTCGACCATGGGAGCCATCGCATGAAGGTCGCGGTGCTCGACTTCGGCAAGACCAATTCGAAGCTGTTCGTCTTCGGCCAGGACGGACGCATTCTCGACGAGCGCCGGACCCAGCCGAAATGGGCGCGCCAAGGCGGCTTCAGCGTGCTCGATGAGGCCGACCTCCACGATTGGGCGCTGGGCGCCGTCACCGCTGCGATCGAAAACCATGGCGTGGAAGGGGTGATGGTGTCGGGCCATGGCTGCACCTTCGCCCTCGTCGACGACGCGGCGCTGACGCATCCGATCCTCGACTATGAGCAGGAGCCGCCGGCCGAGATCGCCGCGCGGATCGATCGCCGCATTCCGGACTACGCCGAGACGTTCTCGCCGCGGCTGCCGCTCGGTTTCAACTACGGCCGCCACATGCTGTGGCTGCAGGAGGCCGCATCCGACGCTTTCGCGACGGCGAAATGGATCCTCGGTTATCCGCAATATTGGAGCTGGCGCCTTGGCGGCAGGCCGGTTTGCGAAGTGTCCTATCTCGGCTGCCATTCGCTTCTGTGGGCGCCGCGTCGTCACGATTTTTCCTCACTGGTCGACGCCGAGGGGTGGCGCCACCAGATGCCGGCCTTCGCGCGTGCCGGTACTGTCATCGGCGAACAGGACTTCGGCAGCGCGTCGCAGCCGCTCGCCATCCACAACGGCGTCCACGACTCGAATGCCGCGCTCCATGCCTATCGGCGGCAGGGGCTGGGCTCGGTGACAGTGGTTTCGACCGGCACCTGGGTCATCGTGCTCAATCCCGACTGTCCGCTCGAGGCGCTCGACCGCGATCGCGACATGCTGGTCAATGTCGATGTGGACGGCGGCCCGGTGCCGACCATCCGCTTCATGGGCGGGCGCGAATTCGCCGCCATCAGCGACGGCTGGCAAGGCCCGGTCGAAGGCGCGGCGGTGCAGCGGGCGATCGATGCCGGCATGATGGCATTGCCGAGCTTCGCGCCGGGTGGGCCGATGCCCGGCCGTTCGGGCCGGCTGGTCGGACGCACGCCTGATGCCGGCGAGCGTGCGGCCGTGGCACTGCTCTATGTCGCGCTGATGCTCGACCTCTGCCTCGGCCTCATCCATTCCAGCAACACCGTGATCGTCGACGGCGGGCTCAACACTGGCGGCCTGCTCGCCAGCCTGCTGGCGCAGCTGCGGCCGGAGCAGGCCTTCATGCAGGGCGCTTCGCTGCAAGGCAGCGCCACGGGCGCTGCGGCCCTGGCTTTCGAGAGCGTCGGGCGTGAATTCGCCGCCGAGCCGCCGGAGCCGGTGAAAGCAGCGCGCTTCACCAGCCTCGCCGGCTACCGCGACGGCTGGCGCGATCTGGTCGCCGGGACCGCCGGCAAGGTCGCAGCCCGATGAGCGCGCAGGCCAAAACGGAGACAGCCGGCATGGGGGCGGAACGCCACCCGGTGCTGGAAATGCGCCATATTTCGAAGACGTTCGGCGCGATCCGCGCCCTGCAGGATGTTTCGCTTACCGTCCAGGCCGGCGAGCTGCACGCGCTGATGGGCGAGAACGGCGCCGGCAAGTCGACGCTGATGAAGGTGCTGTCGGGCGCCTATCGTCCCGATCCCGGGGGCGAGATCCTGATCGATGGCATGCCCGCCGCGACCGGCGATCCGATCAAGGCGCGCGCCAGCGGCGTCGCGGTGATCTACCAGGAACTGTCGCTGGCGCCCAATCTGACCGTGGCGCAGAACATTTTCCTCGGCAACGAACCGCGCCGTTTCGGCATCGTCGACCGCGACCAGTGCAACCGGCGCGCGACCGAGATCATTGGCCGGCTCGGCGTTTCCTTTTCGGCGCGTGCCCTGGTTTCCGGCCTGTCACTGGGCGAGCGCCAGCTGGTCGAGATCGCGCGTGCGCTGTCGACCAATGCGCGCATCATCGTCATGGACGAGCCGACGACGTCGCTGACCTCGCGCGAGACCGAGCGGCTGTTCGAGGTGATCGCGACGCTGAAGGCGCAAGGCATCGCCATCATCTACATCAGCCATCGCATGGAAGAGGTCTACCAGCTCGCCGACCGCGTCAGCGTGCTGCGCGACAGCGGCTATGTCGGCACGCTGGAGCGCGCCGACCTCAGCGCCTCGCGCCTCGTTTCGATGATGGTCGGCCGCGATCTCTCGGCGTTCTACAAGAAGGATCACCGCGCGCCGGGCGAAAAGCGTGCCGTGGCGCTGTCGGTGCGCGGCATGTCCGACGGCAGGCTGCTGAAGGACTGCTCCTTCGACCTCTATCACGGCGAGGTGCTGGCGCTGGCGGGCCTGGTCGGCTCGGGTCGCACCGAACTTGCCAGGCTCATCTTCGGCGCCGACCGGCGCAGCGCCGGCACGCTGGAGCTCGACGGCAAGCCGATCGCCATCGGCTCGCCGCGCGAGGCGCTCGATGCCGGCATCGCCTATCTCACCGAGGACCGCAAGGAACTCGGCCTGTTCCTCGACATGTCTATTTCCGACAACATCAACATGGGCGTGCTGGCCAGGGATGCGCGCGCCGGCGGCTTGCGGGACTTCGCCGCCGCCGACAGGCGCGCTGCGAAAGCCGTCGCCGATCTCTCGATCCGCACCCGCTCGGCGCAGGCCAATGCCGGTTCGCTGTCGGGCGGCAACCAGCAGAAGGTGCTGCTGGCTCGCCTGCTGGAGACCGAGCCGAAGGTCGTCATCCTCGACGAGCCGACGCGCGGCGTCGATGTCGGCGCCAAATCGGAAATCTACCGGCTGATCGACGATCTCGCCAACCGGGGCATCGCCATACTGATGATCTCCAGCGAATTGCCAGAGGTGATCGGCGTCGCCGATCGGGTGTTGGTGATGCGCGACGGCGCCATAGCGGGCGAGGTGACGGCGTCCCGGGGCGAGGCGCTTCGCCAGGAAGCGATCATGGAACTTGCGACGGGAGCGGCCCAGGAAGGACCGAAGGGATGACCGACAGAACGACCGCGACGACAAGTGTGGATCAGGCGGCGGTCAGGAGCCGGCGGCTGCGCACGGCTCTCGCCGCGCTCGGCATGCTGCCGGTGCTGGTGTTGCTGGCGGCCGGCTTCCAGTTCATCAATCCGCGTTTTCTCACCGGCACCAACCTGTTGATCGTCACGCAGCAATCGTCGATCAACATCGTGCTCGCCGCCGGCATGACCTTTGTCATCCTCACCGGCGGCATCGACCTGTCGGTCGGCTCGATCCTTGCCGCTTCCGCAATGGTGGCGGTGCTGGTGTCGCTGGTGCCGGACTGGGGCCTGCTCGGCGTACCGGCGGCCATTCTGGTCGGTCTCGGCTTCGGGGTCATCAACGGGCTGCTCATCGCCTATATCAGGCTGCCGCCCTTCATCGTCACGCTGGGATCGCTGACCGCCGTGCGCGGCGTCGCCCGCCTGCTCGGCGAAGACACGACCGTGTTCAACTCCGACCTGCCGTTCGACTTCATCGGCAACGGCTCGCTGTTCGGCGTTCCCTGGCTGGTCATCATCGCGCTGACGGTGGTGGTGGTGTCGTGGCTGGTGCTGAAACGCACCGTGCTCGGCACCTGGATCTATGCCGTGGGCGGCAATGCCGAGGCGGCGCGGCTGACCGGCATCAAGGTGCCGCTGGTGCTGCTCTTCGTCTATGGCGTGTCCGGCCTGCTGGCAGGTCTCGGCGGCGCCATGTCGGCGGCCAGGCTCTATGCCGCCAACGGCCTGCAGCTCGGCCAGTCCTACGAACTCGACGCCATCGCCGCGGTCATCCTGGGCGGCACAAGCTTCGTCGGCGGCGTCGGCTCGATCTGGGGCACGCTGATCGGCGGGCTGATCATCGCCGTGCTGTCCAACGGGCTCATCCTGGCCGGCGTCTCGGACATCTGGCAGTACATCATCAAGGGATTGGTCATCATCGTGGCGGTCGCCCTCGACCGCTACAGGCTCCAGGCAGGGGCAAGAACGTGAGTGACCTTGTCGCCGGCATCAAAGACCGGCTTGTGTAACGCACCGTGAGAGGCGCGGGGCATCAGGAGGAAGTAAGCGTAATGAAGACCATCGCCAAACTGCTCTGCGGCGCCGCGTTCGCGGCCGTCGCCATTGCGCCGGCATCGGCCAAGGACCTGAACAAGGTCGGCATCTCGGTCGGCCTGCTCGGCAACCCCTTCTTCGTCGCCACCATCAAGGGCATCGAGGACGCGGCCAAGAAGATCAATCCGAACGTCGAGGTGACGTCGGTGTCGGCCGACTATGACTTGAACAAGCAGGTCTCGCAGGTCGATTCCTTCATCGCCGCCGGCGTCGACGTCATCATGCTCAACGCCGTCGATGCCAAGGCGATCGCGCCCGCGGTGAAGAAGGCGCAGGCGGCGGGCATCGTGGTCGCGGCCTTCGACGTCTCCGCGCCAGGCGCCGACGTCACCGTGATGACCAACAATGTCAAGGCCGGCGAGGAGGCCTGCCAATATCTGGTCGACCAAACTGGCGGCAAGGGCAACTACGTCATCCTCAACGGTCCGGCGTCCTCGTCGATCCTGGAGCGCGTGAAGGGCTGCAAGAACGTGCTTGCCCAGCATCCTGACATCAAGATCCTGTCCGACGACCAGAACGCCGAAGGCTCGCGCGACGGCGGCCTGAAGGTGTTCCAGTCGCTGCTGACCCGTTTCGACAAGATCGACGCGGTGTTCGCCATCAACGATCCGACGGCGATCGGCGCCGAGCTCGCCGCCAAGCAGCTCAACCGCTCGGAGTTCATCTTCACCGCCGTCGACGGCGCGCCGGACATCGAGAAGGAACTGGCATCCGGCAAGTCCATGATCAAGGCTTCTGCCTCGCAGGATCCCTACGTGATGGCCGGCCAGTCGCTGACGATGGCCGCCGACGTGCTTGCCGGCAAGAAGCCGGCGGAGCCGGTGGTGCTGCTCGATCCGAAGCTGATCACCGCCGAGAATCTGAAGGACTACAAGGGCTGGACCGCGGCCCGCTGATCAGTCCAAGGCGGACGCGGCCGGGCTGACCTGCCGCGTCCTCCTCATTTCGTCGCAAAACCGGAGACGATCATGTCGCGCATCGGAATCCACTCTTTCGTCTGGTCGGCGAGCTCGACGCAGGCCGAGCTCGAACGCACGCTGGCCAACACCAAGGAGGCCGGCTTCGACCTGATCGAATTCTCCTATCTCGACCCCGCCAATGTCGATATTGGCGGGCTCGCCAAGCGCATCGCCGATCTCGACCTCGGCGTGGCGATCAGCATCGGCCTGCCGGTCGACGGCGACATTTCGAGCGCCGACAAGGCGGTCGCCGCGCGCGGCGTCGGGATCCTCAACGACACCATCGCCCTGACGCGCGACCTCGGCGGCCAGAAGGTAGCCGGTATCCTCTCGACCAGCCACGGATTGCAGACCGAGGCGCCGACGCGAGACCAGTGGAACCGCAGCGCCGGGACGCTGGCCAAGGTCGCCGAAACCGCGAAGGCGGCAGGCGTCACGCTCAACCTCGAGATCGTCAACCGCTTTGAGAGCAATCTGCTCAACACCGCCGCGCAAGGGCTGGCCTTCATCGAGGACACCGGCTCCGACAACATCTTTCTCCACCTCGACACCTTCCACATGAACATCGAGGAGGCCGATGTCGGGCTGGCCATCCGCCATGCCGCCGGCAAGATCGGCTATGTCCATATCGGCGAGAGCCATCGCGGCTTCCTCGGCACCGGCAATATCGACTTCGCCGCGATATTCGATGCGCTGACGGCGATCGGCTATGCCGACGATCTCAGCTTCGAATCCTTCTCCTCGGAGATCGTCGACGAGAACCTGTCGAAGAAGACCGCCATCTGGCGTAATCTGTGGACGGACAACATGGCGCTGGCCAAGCACGCGCGCGCCTTCATCGGGCTGGGAATGGAAACGGCAAGGCGCAAGGCGGAACTCGTCGCGGCGCGCCACAAGCCCTGAGGATTTCAGACTGAGGAGCAGCAGGAATTGCCAAATCGCCCACCCCAGGCGCGGACGCGCCTGGTTCCTGGTGCAAGGCCGCGAACTCAGCTTCATTGACTGTGAAGGCAGTTAATGCTACAAATTGCCTATGGTGCTGAGTCGCGCCAGGGACCCGCCGAGCAGGCGGGTTTTTTCGTTCAGAGCTCCGTCAAACAGTGCGAAGGCGCCGGTGAACCCGGATTGGTTGCCCTGGTCCCCCTGGCGGCATTGCCCACGCCACGCGTAACGGCTATCCGACGGTGCGACAGCGAAGCAAAACGGAGCCCCGGCATGACGAACAAGACGATCCTGAAATTCGGCACCGTCGAACACGCGGAAGCCGGCGACCTGCCTGGCTGGATCGCGGTCGAGGGCCGGCCGACGATGCAAACCGCCGTCCAGCACACGACCGCGGACGGCAAGGTGATCTCAGGAACCTGGCGGGCGTCGCCCGGTACGTATCACGCCACCTACACCGACTATGAGTTCGTGCACATGATCGCGGGCCGCATCATCATCACGCCCGACGGCGGCACGCCGGTCGAAGTCGGCCCCGGCGACGCCTTCGTGGTGGAAGCCGATTTCAAGGGAACCTGGAAGATCATCGAGCCGGTGACGAAGCATTTCGTGGTCAGGGTGGGCTGAGGCAGGCTGTCAGACAGACAAGCCAGCCGCTCGCTGGCCTTTGATACCTTTCGTCAATCCCGGCCATCCTCGCATGTCCACGCAACTGGCGGGGCCGTGACTGGCGCCCGGTTGGAGCGAACGGGACCAGAATGCCGGCAGGGCGAACGGTGTCCGCCTTGCTCATCGTGCCATCGCGTGAGACCCCACGGCGAGCAACCCCGCTGTTGGAGCACGCGGAACAACAGGATCCGTGGTCATTTCATTGTTTAGTGAGGAAGGCCTTGCAAGCCGGCGTGACTTCGCTGAGGTGCTGTTTAAGGCAGCCTTGCGCCTTAACTTCGTTGTCCATGTGGCACACCCGCTTGGCGTCCGCTCTACAGGGTGTCTTGTAGGCATCTTTCGCTAAAGCGGCGTCGGTGAGAAAAAGCGATATACAAGCCAAAAGCGCCAGTTGGAGTGACTTTCGATTCCGCATGGTTGTGTTCCCATCGTGAGTGCAGAAGCGCGGTCTTTATATGCGTTAATGCTAAAGAATGGGAATCCACCATAAGGAGGAGGGTGCGAGCACCCGCGCAAAATCGGATGAGCAATGTAGCGCAAAACACGGCTTACATAAGCGCAGTGCTGACCAACTGTCTCGCGCACGGCTCAATCAAAAGCGCTAATATAATCTCCGGTTTGTCGAGCTTGTTTCCAATTTTGTGTTGGAGTAACCCAATATCGCTTGGGAACACGAAATGGAGAGAGTCGTTAGGCTGCGTGCGGGGTAGGTTTTTTCCTGCCATTTTTCTGAAACACGGAATTGTTCCTTGGCAATGTCGGGGGGAAGACTCTCCGTCTTGAATAAAATAACGAAGCCGTGATTACGGGCGTTTTATTCCTGATTTGTCGATGACGCGAAGAATATTCGATCCGTAATCGAGCAGTTTTCATATACTTATAAATGAGGGGCGAGATGTCTACCGTGTTTAGACGCGCGTACATCAAACCAGGTTGGTGTTTTCTTCTCGTGGTCACGTCGGTTGCGTTCCTCATTTGCCTGGGGGGTGGGGAGCTCACTGCGGGTGAGTTCAAGAAAACCAGCTGTTGGTTCGAAATTCCCCGGGATCGGGCAATGACGTGTGGGACCGTGAATGTTCCAGAAAATCGAAAGAAGACGGGCGGTACCGAGGTCGTCCTGTCCGTGGTCGTATTCGAACCGGACCGCGAACGGCACGAACCGGTGGTGTTTCTCACAGGAGGACCGGGGCAGCCTACCGACATTGCCAATAGCGACGACATCGATGGATGGTGGGAATTCATCGGCGCCCAGAGTTGGATGATCGGACGCCGAGTAATCGTCGCTGATCAGCGGGGTATCGGAAAGTCCGCTCCCGCCTTGGACTGTTCTCAATATTTCAAGCCCGATCATTGGAACGCCATTCTCTCGAGCGTTGAGGTCGAAGCCACCTTTAGCAAGCTCAAAAAAGATGAAGTTCTTGCATGCAGGACGGCGTTGATCGCAAAGGGCATTGATCTTGATGCCTACAACACTGAGGAGAATGCGGAGGATATTGATGACCTTCGGAAGGCTCTCGGGATAGAAAAGTGGGTTCTCTATGGCGTCTCGTATGGCACCAGGCTTGCACTCGAAGTGATGAACCAGCACCCCGAAGGGGTCTCGGCTAGTATACTGGATTCAGTTGTTCCTCTGGACATCAATTACCTGAACGAAGATGGGCCGAATCTCGACCGATCGTTAAAATTGCTAGAGCGAGACTGTGAGGCGGCGAACAGATGCATGAATGGGATATCCAATGCTGTTCAGCTTATTGCAAGACAGCTGGATCGACAGCCGTTGCTCTTGCGCAGCACAGATAAAGAGGCGCGCTACACATATGTCTCCGGGGCAGATTTCCTCGAGCTTATATTCGGCATTTTATACGATCGCGATGCGCTCCTGACCCTGCCGGAGCTGATCGAGAGGACATACAAACAGGATTTCAGACCCCTGGCGGAGATACTTTTCGATGCTGACGACCTGGAGATCTCCCAAGGTATGGACTTCTCTGTAAGTTGTTCCGACAGCGATCTCCCCGATCTGAATGGCAAGCAGGACAAATACTGGTCGAAATGGGTTGAGCTGAACGACTACTCCTGGGCATGCCCTCTTTGGATGCTTGAGAACGGGCCAGCATCGCAGGTGCAGCCGCGCCGCACTGACATACCCACTCTTCTGTTGTCGGGAGAATATGATCCAGCAACGCCGACAGCATGGGCGGACCACGCGGCGAAGACCCTTCCTTTCGGCCAGGTGGTGGTCTTTCGGGGGATCGGACACGATGTCATAGATTCCGATCCGTGCGGGTCGAAAGTAGTTGCTGATTTCCTTGCAAACCCCAAGCTCAAGTTGAAGACTGAATGTATCGGTGAGATGGGAGCCCCGCAATTTCCAAGCCCGCCAAAGGAACTGTGGTCGGGAGCGGAGGCACTACACTCTATATCAGCAAATCGCTCAAGGCAGGATAGGTTGAGATTTCGATTTGGGCACTGAAATTCCTCTTAGCCAAAATTGTAAAATCTGATATTTTTCTGTCGACGAAGTTAAGCTAAAGCGGAACTCGCAAATCAATTAAACACTACGGTAGCATCGCTTAAGGACCCCTCTCGTCTTGCGGGTGGAAGTCGCGTGCGTGTCGCATTTCGATTATCAAATTCCGAAGTTTCACAGAAATTGTAGGAGGATCGAACAGTGTTTACGTCTCGTCGTGTATTGCTTTCGGCCTTGGGTGCAAGCATCGCATACGCCGCCTTTGGTGGCATCGCGCGCGCGAAGGGCGGTGGCGGGGGAGGAGGAG
>NZ_VFTX01000021.1:0-1878 GCF_006440955.1 Mesorhizobium sp. B2-8-1
AAGTCGCCCTCGCCAAAGTCGCCCTCGCCCAAGCCGAAAGGGACCGCGTGATGGATCAGACCTTGCAGAAAGCCCTCGACCAGCTCGACCAGGCAAGTGCCGCCGTCCGGCTGGCGGTGCAGAACCTGGCAAATGCTCCCGGAGGCGCTGAGGCGGCGGGCGACGCCGCGCACGCGCTGTCGGGCGGCGCCATCGACCCCTTCGTCTTCCGCCTGGCCATCTTCGTGCTGGCGATCTTCGTCGGCTATTACGTCGTCTGGTCGGTGACCCCTGCGCTGCACACGCCGCTGATGGCCGTCACCAACGCCATCTCCTCGGTCATCGTCGTCGGCGCGCTGCTTGCCGTCGGCATCGCCGCCTCGGGCGTCGCCGCGGGCTTCGGCTTCGTCGCGCTGATGCTGGTGTCGGTCAACATCTTCGGCGGCTTCCTCGTCACCCAGCGCATGCTGGCAATGTACAAGAAGAAGGACAAGTGACGTGACCGTCAATCTCGCCTCCTTCCTCTATCTGGTTTCCGGCATTCTGTTCATCCTGGCGCTGCGCGGCCTGTCGCACCCGACCACCAGCCGGCAAGGCAATCTCTACGGCATGATCGGCATGGGCATCGCCATCGCCACCACGTTGGCGCTGGCCACGCCATCGGCCGGCCGTTTCGGCCTGATCGTGCTCGGCCTTGCCATTGGCGGCGGCGTCGGCGCCGTCACGGCCAGGCGCATCGCCATGACCTCGATGCCGCAACTGGTCGCCGCCTTCCATTCGCTCGTCGGCCTTGCCGCCGTGATGGTCGCTGCCGCCGCCATCTATGCGCCGGAAAGCTTCGGCATCGGCATGGCGGGCGACATCCACGCACAGGCGCTGGTCGAAATGAGCCTGGGTGTGGCCATCGGCGCCATCACCTTCACCGGCTCGGTCATCGCCTTCCTGAAGCTTGACGGGCGTATGTCCGGCAAGCCGATCATGATCGGCGGCCGCCATTTCATCAACATCGCGCTTGGCATCGCCTTGGTCGTGCTGATCGTGCTTTTGGTCACCACCGAATCGAAGCTCGTCTTCTGGCTCATCGTTGCCGCATCGCTGGTGCTGGGCGTGCTGCTCATCATCCCCATCGGCGGCGCCGACATGCCGGTCGTGGTGTCGATGCTGAATTCCTATTCCGGCTGGGCGGCCGCGGCTCTGGGCTTCACGCTCGGCAATCTGGCGCTGATCATCACCGGCGCCCTGGTCGGCTCGTCGGGTGCCATCCTGTCCTACATCATGTGCAAGGGCATGAACCGCTCCTTCATCTCCGTCATCCTCGGCGGCTTCGGTGGTGAGACCGCAGCCGCGGGCGCTGATGATGGGATCGAGCGCACGGTCAAGCAGGGCTCGGCCGATGACGCCGCCTACCTGATGATGAACGCGCAGAAGGTCATCATCGTGCCGGGCTACGGCATGGCGGTCGCCCAGGCGCAGCATGCGCTGCGCGAGATGGCCGACAAGCTCAAGGCCAATGGCGTCGACGTCAAATACGCCATCCACCCCGTGGCCGGCCGCATGCCGGGCCACATGAACGTGCTCTTGGCCGAAGCCAACGTGCCTTACGACGAAGTGTTCGAGCTCGAGGACATCAATTCCGAATTCGCGCAGGCCGACGTCGCCTATGTCATCGGCGCCAACGACGTCACCAACCCGTCCGCGCGGGATGACAAGAGCTCACCTATTTACGGTATGCCGATCCTCGACGTCGACAAGGCGCGCACCTGCCTGTTCGTCAAGCGCTCGCTCGGCTCCGGCTATGCCGGCATCGACAACACGCTGTTCTACAAGGACGGCACCATGATGCTGCTCGGCGACGCCAAGAAGATGACCGAGGAAATCGTCAAGGCCATGGATCACTGA
>NZ_VFTX01000022.1:0-1259 GCF_006440955.1 Mesorhizobium sp. B2-8-1
GGATAGATGGGTTACACTTTCGGCCCTTTGCAAGGAGAGCAAGGTGCCTTGGAAGGAGTGTAACGTCATGGAAGAGCGGCTGAAGTTCGTCGCCCGGCTGCTGGACGGTGAGAAGATGGCCGTGCTTTGCCGAGAGTTCGATATCTCGCGCAAGACCGGCTACAAGATCCTCGCGCGCTACAACGGTAGCGGCCTGGAGGGGCTGACGGATCGATCGCGTCGGCCCTATCGCCACGCCAATCAGCTTCCGTTTCAAATCGAGAAGCTGATTGTGCGCCTCAAGCAAGACAAGCCGACATGGGGCGCGCCGAAGATACGCGAGCGGCTGGCCCGGCTGTATCCGGATGTGCACCGGCCGGCGATCTCGACGGTGCACGCCGTGCTCGATCGCCACGGCCTGGTCGAGCACCGCAAGCGCAGGCGAAACCGGGCGACGGGGACACCGCTTTCAAACGGCTGTCGCCCCAACGATCTGTGGTGTGCCGACTACAAGGGCGAGTTCATGCTCGCCGATCGGCGCTATTGCTATCCGTTGACGATCACCGACTTTGCCAGCCGCTATCTCATCGCCTGCGAGGCGCTCTCGACCACCAAGGAAGCCTATGCCTTCACCGTGTTCGAAAGCGTTTTCAAAGAGTTCGGCCTCCCCAGCGCGATCAGGACCGACAATGGCGTTCCCTTCGCCAGCCCCAATGCGCTGTTCAACCTCAGCAAGCTGTCGGTCTGGTGGCTGCGCCTGGGCATCGACATCGAGCGCATCAAGCCGGGCTGCCCGCAGCAGAACGGGCGTCATGAGCGCATGCACCTCACCCTGAAGAAGGAAACCACCAAACCGGCTGGTGCCAATTTCCTTCAACAGCAGGCCAGGTTCGATGACTTCATCGATGAGTTCAACTCAGAACGCCCGCACCAGGCGCTCGACATGGACTACCCGGCGGAGCGCTACGCGCCCTCAACGCGTCCCTATGCCGGCCTACCAGACCTCGACTATCCGTTTCACGACAAGGCCCTCACCGTCACCACCTGCGGCCGCATCTGCTATAACAGAAAGAAGATCAACCTCAGCCTTGTCTTTGCCGGCCAGATCGTCGGCATCAAACAGGTCGAGGACCATATCTGGCTGGCTAGCTTCATGGACTACGATTTGGGATATTTCGATGATGAGACATGCAGGCTCGAACCACTCCAAAACCCCTTCGGGCCAAAAGTGTTACCCATGTCTCCGGTATAAACCGTAACCTATGTGTCCGGAACGGACC
>NZ_VFTX01000003.1:0-667666 GCF_006440955.1 Mesorhizobium sp. B2-8-1
GCGGTGGCGGATCAGCCGCCGGTGCCGCCGGCGGGGGTGGCGGGGGCTGGAGCTCCGGATCGCCGGCCTGCACCGGCGGCGTCGGATCGACCGGCGGATTGTTGACGTCGCCTTCGGACGGCACGGGCACGTGCGGCAGTTGGGAAGGCGGCGGCGGCGGCTCGGTTGCCGGAGGTTCGGGCTCGGGCTCCGGCGCCGCTGCCGGTTCGAGCGCCGGCGGCGCCGCGGCCGGCGATGTCGGCGTTATCAACGACGAGCGCAGGTACCAGTTCTCCGTGCTACCTGCGGTGACACCACCCTTGAACAGATAATATTCGAAGGCGCCTGCCGCGACCGGCGCATCGAGCGCGAAGGCGCTTGCGCTGGAGGTGGCGCCATTGACCGCCTGGACGACCATGATGCCGTCCTGCGTCGTCTCGGCACCCGCGCCGCCGACATTGACCACCCCGATGCCGGTCGAGCCGGAAGCCGTGCCGCCCGACAGCACCAGCCTGTCCGAGGCCGAGGAATCATCGCCGAGCTCTGTCTGGATGAGCAGCAGGCCGCCAAGCCCGGTGTAATTGCCCGAAATCGTCAGCCGATCCGTCGCGCCCGTACTGCCGTTGGTCAGGTCAATGCGGCCGGCATTGACGACGTCCGCAAGCTGGCCCGCCGTAAAGGCCTGTATCGACGCGTTGAAGCCGCCGCCATAGAGCGTGCTTGCCGCATCGACGTTGAGCGAGCCGGTGCCGGTGCCGCTGTCTCCCAGCACCAGATTGCCGTCCAGCGTGAGTTCGGTGTCATTGGTGGCGTCGATGCTCTCCCAATTCTGCACCCGGCTGATGCCTTCGAGCTTGACGTTGTCAAAAGTGAGCGCGTCGGTGCCGAGGCCGCCATTCAGCGCGTCGACGCCGCCCAGATTGGAATTGGTCAGGTTGCTCAGCTTTGCCGTGTCGTTGTCGGCCCCGAGGTCCACGGCGCCATAGATGATGCCGCCGCCGTCCCAGACGAAACTGTCGGCGCCGAAGCTCATCAGCACGTCGCCGCCGACCGTGCCGCCGGTAATCGTCACGCTGTCGTTGCCGCCGCTGACGCTGATGTTGCCGCCGATCGTGCCGCCCGAAAGGATGATCGTGTCCTTGTCGAAGCCGGTGACCAGGTTGCGGTCGATGGTGCCGGCGGACATGTTGAAATAGTTCTGGTCGAGCTTCATGTTGACGCGACCGATGCGGCCGCCCGTCATCACCGCACGGTCGCCGTCGTCGAAGAAATCGACGATGCGTCCGTTCGTCATGGTGAAGGTGTCGAGGCCATCACCCTGGTTGAGTGAACCGATCTGGCCGCCGCTCATGTTGAAGTCGTCGGTGCCCGAGCCTTGCTGCACATTGCCGGTGACGGTGCCAGCGCCGATGGTGAAGAAATCGGCGCCACCGCCCTGATCGACCGTGCCGGTGATGGTACCGGACTGCATGTCGATGCGGTCCGAACCGACGCCAAAGGTGACATTGCCGCTCACCTGACCGGTGCCGCCGGAGGGAAAGGTCAGCGTGTTGTCGCCGTTCAGATCGTTGAGGCTCCCGCCCGAATCGCCGCTGTCGCAGATGAAGGTGTCGTTTCCGGCGGTCGGAACGAGCAGGCATGCGGCGAAGGCCGCGGAATTGGGCAGCAACGCCAGCGACGTCGCGGCAAGAACGCCAAGCATCCGAGGATGAAGCATCAACGGCACATGCCGTTCCAGAACAACTAATTTAGCGATGTCTTCCGAACCGCCATTCGAAAGTCTGTTTTCAAAGCGCCGCACCGCGTCCCTCCAAGATTCGCGATTGCAAGCCCCCACCCTGCGCCGCAATGAAGACACAATTCGTTCCGTTTTACAAAGCCTAATCTGCGCGTCATGGTTGATGAACTGGAAAACGGGCCGGACAGAGCTGTGCTTTGATTGAGCCAGAATTGGCGCTTGGCGCGCGCCTCGCCAACCCTCCAAAGCGTGTTGGCGGCGGCGCGCGCGCTGGCACGGCCGGACAGTCCGTTGTCGGCATTGTTTTCGCGATGCGCGGCCGATTTGTCAGAGAATTGACCCGCGACGGATCTTGGCTTAAAAACTGGCTCGGCCAGATTTTTTCGAGATCCGAAAAAAATAATGGCAGGGGAGGAAAACATGTATCTCGGCCTCGACCTGGGCACGTCGGGCGTCAAGGCGCTGCTGATCGATGCCGAACAGACCGTCATCGGTTCCGGCCATGGCGCGCTCGACGTTTCGCGGCCGCATCCCGGCTGGTCCGAACAGGATCCAGCCCACTGGCTACGCGCCTGCGAAGACGCGATCGCCGAACTGAAGGCCTCCCATCCCTGGCAGTTCGCGGCGGTGAAAGGCATTGGCCTATCCGGTCAGATGCATGGCGCCACCTTGCTCGATGCCTCTGACAAGGTGCTGCGCCCCTGCATTCTGTGGAACGATACGCGCAGCCATGCCGAGGCAGCCGCGCTCGACGCCGATCCGCGGTTTCGCGAGCTGACCGGCAACATCGTCTTTCCCGGTTTCACCGCGCCGAAGCTCGCCTGGGTGAAGAACAACGAACCCGCCATTTTCGCCAAAGTGGCCAAGGTGCTGCTGCCCAAGGATTTCCTGCGGCTGTGGCTGACCGGCGAACATATTTCGGAAATGTCGGACTCGGCTGGCACTTCCTGGCTCGACGTTGGGAAGCGGCGCTGGTCCGCCGACCTGCTCGCGGCCACGTCGCTCGACGAAAAGCACATGCCATCCCTGGTCGAGGGTACGCAGAAGGCCGGTGGGCTGCGCGGCGAGCTGGCGTCGAAATGGGGCGTCGAAGCCGGCATCCCGATTGCCGGCGGCGCCGGCGACAATGCGGCTTCCGCCTGCGGCATGGGCACGGTCCGTGCCGGCCATGCGTTCGTGTCTCTGGGCACGTCAGGCGTGCTGTTTGCCGCCAATGCCTCCTATCTGCCCAACCCGGCAAGCGCGGTCCACACTTTCTGCCATGCGCTGCCTGACACCTGGCATCAGATGGGCGTCATCCTGTCGGCCACCGATTCGCTCAATTGGCTGTCCGAGATTACCGGCAAGGGCGCAGGCGAGTTGACATCGGAACTGGGCGATACACTGAAGGCGCCGACCGGCGTGTCCTTCCTGCCCTATCTCTCGGGCGAGCGCACGCCACACAATGATTCCGTCATTCGCGGCTCCTTTACCGGACTGGCGCATGAATCGAGCCGCGCCGTCCTGACCCAGGCCGTGCTGGAAGGCGTGGCCTTCGCCTTTCGCGACAGCCTCGAGGCGTTGAAGACTGCGGGCACGAGCTTGATGCGTGTGACGGCGATCGGCGGCGGCTCGCGCTCGCGCTACTGGCTGAAGGCCATCGCCACCGCGCTTCAGCTGCCTGTCGACATTCCCGCCGACGGCGATTTCGGCGCCGCCTTCGGCGCGGCCCGGCTCGGCCTGATCGCAGCGACGGACACTGATCCGCTCGATGTCTGCACGGCGCCGAGGACCGATGCAACGATCGAACCGGATGCCGGCTTGGATGGTGCATTTGCCGATGCCTACCAGCGCTACCGCGGGCTTTATCCGGCGATCAGCGCGGCAACGGCGTGAGCAGGCGCCAGGCGCCCCCCTCTGCCCTGCCGGGCATCTCCCCCTCTAGGGGGAAGATCGGCAGCTTTGGCGGCTACGCTAGCCTTGCAAGGCCGGAGGTTGGCGAAGGTATAAAAATCAGCCAATCTCCCCCCTTGAGGGGGAGATTGCCGGCAGGCCAGAGGGGGGCGCCTGGCGCCTACCTTAGCCGTGAAGCCTCACTGCGCCGGCACCTTGTCGAGGAAGCCGGTAATGCTCTTCAGGCGGCCGTTCTCGATGACGCCGATATCGGTGCCTTCGATGATGGACGGTGTGCCCTCCGGGCCGAGGTTCCAGGAAAAGCGGATTTTGTCGGCAAACCCGTCCGGTGTGCCTTTCAGCGAGAAGCGGAAGCCGGCAAAGCGCTGCTGCACGCCGTCGATCAGCGCCGCGACGCCTTCATGGCCGTCGCCCTGCATGATGGGATCGCGATAGCTGACGTTTTCGGTGAAAGTCGCCTTGAGCAGCGCCTGACGGCGCGCGGCGTCGCTCTCGTTCCAGGCGGTGATGTAGCTTTCGGCGATCTTGTTGAGATCGGTCATGATCTGTCTCCTTCGTTGGCTTTGACATGACCCTTTTCACCCAACGGACGAACGGAACCAATTACGCCTGAGGTAATCAGGCGGAGCCATTTCGGAGAGGAAGGAAATCCATGAGCAGCGGCTTTTTCGGCGACATCCAGAAGATCAAATATGAGGGGCCGGATTCGGCTAATCCGCTGGCTTACCGGTTCTACAACCCGGACGAGCTGGTGGCCGGCAAGCGGCTGGAAGACCATCTGCGCTTCGCCGTCGCCTACTGGCATTCCTTCGCCTGGCCGGGCGGCGATCCGTTCGGCGGCCAGACCTTCGATCGGCCGTGGTTCCCCAAGGCCGGCGGCATCGACACGATGGAACTGGCAAAACTGAAAGCAGACGTCGCCTTCGAGATGTTCTCGCTGCTCGGCGCGCCCTATTTCTGCTTCCACGATGCCGACGTGCGGCCCGAAGGCAAGGATTTTTCGGAAAGTTCCGCGCGCCTCGACGAGATCGCGGACTATTTCGCCATCAAGATGAAGCAGACTGGCGTCAAGCTCTTGTGGGGCACGGCGAACCTGTTCTCGCACCGCCGTTTCATGTCGGGTGCCGCGACAAACCCCGATCCGGATGTGTTTGCCTATGCGGCGGCGACGGTGAAGAGCTGCATCGACGTCACCAAGCGGCTGAAGGGCGAGAATTACGTGCTTTGGGGCGGACGCGAGGGCTATGAGACGCTACTCAACACCGACCTTGCCCGCGAGCAGGAGCAGGCCGGCCGTTTCCTCAACCTCGTCGTCGACTACAAGCACAAAATCGGCTTCAAAGGCACGATCCTGATCGAGCCGAAGCCGCAGGAACCCACAAAACACCAGTACGACTACGATGTCGCGACCGTCTATGGCTTCCTCAAGCGCTTCGGCCTGGAGAAGGAGGTCAAGCTCAACATCGAGCAGGGCCACGCCATCCTCGCCGGCCATTCCTTCGAGCACGAGCTGGCGTTGGCCAATGCGCTCGGCATCTTCGGCTCGATCGACATGAACCGCAACGACTACCAGTCGGGCTGGGACACCGACCAGTTCCCCAACAATGTGCCGGAGATGGCCCTGGCCTATTACCAGGTCCTGCAGGCGGGCGGCTTCAAGACCGGCGGCACCAATTTCGACGCCAAGCTGCGCCGCCAGTCGCTCGATCCGCAGGACCTGCTGATCGGCCATATCGGCGGCATGGATGCCTGCGCGCGCGGCCTGAAGGCAGCCGCCAAGATGGTCGAAGACAAGGCGCTGTCGGCTCCACTCGCCGAGCGCTACGCAGGCTGGAACAGCGGCGAGGCCAAGGCGATGCTTGCCGGCAAGCGCACGCTGGAGGACATCGCCGAGCGCGTGGTGAAGAAGAAGATCGAACCGCAGCCGCGCTCCGGCCGCCAGGAACTGCTGGAAAACATCGTCAACCGCTACGTGTAAGGGATGAAAGGCGGGCGGCGGCTCGTTCAGCCACCGTTCCGCTTACCCACGCCGCTTCGCGGGAAGAAGTTCCCGGCGTCGCGCTTATCTGCCTGCCACCATCTTCGCCATTGAACGGGAAAGGTGCCGGCGGGCGGACGAGGGTGGCGCCGAGACCGGGTGAAACGGCTTTGCGCCAGTGCGGAATCGACGACAAGGTTTTGCCCACTGACGCCCCTCAATCGCCTCTCTCTTGCCTTCAAACTGCCGTCACGAATCTCCTATAAGAAGGTGCTCGTGGCGGGAGAGGAAGAAGGAGGCGAACCGATATGCAGAACGAACGTGAAATCGACGCCCTGCTCTCAAATGGCGAGGCCGGGTCGATTATCGACCGGCTGATGGCAATGCCGCATCCGAAGGATGGTGCGCGCCGCTCCAACGAATGGGACCGCGCCGTTGCCAGCCGTTTCGAGACCCATCTGGCAAGACAGATGCGCTCGCAGATCGATAGTGGCGGCGACCGGCAGAACGCTGCCTGATCAACCGCTTCCCACTTTGGACGACATGTACATCAACCCCGGCGTAGCCTGACCGGGGCTTCACCGAAAGCTCTTGAAAACGCCCTCGAAAATGCCGCGGCGGATGAAAATCCGGTCCGCCCGGCAATGTCGGCCATCGCCACTCTGGTGTCGATCACCAGCCGCCGCGCAGCGCCCAGGCGCAGCCTGAGATAGTAGGCGCCGGGCGTCTCGCCGATCGACTTGCGGAAGATGCTCTCCAGTGTCCGTGCCGTAACCCCGGCGCGCTTTGCCACGGCGGCGACCGTCAACGGCTGGTCGACATGCGCTTCCATCAGCCGGATGGCTTGCGCCAGGCGCGGATCATAGCCGTCGAGCCGGCCAAGCGAGACCAGGGGCTGAGCGTCGGTGGCCGCACGGGCCTGATCGTAGATGAAGACGCTGGCCACATCGAGCGCCACGGCCATGCCGAGGCGGGTGCGAACGAGGTGCAGCATCAGGTCGAAGGTGGGCGAGGCGCCACCGGAGGTGAAGACCGGCCCGTCGATGACGTAACGGTCCGGGCGGACGTCGACGCCCGGAAAGGCCGACGAGAAATCTTCCATGTCTTCCCAATGGGTGGTGGCGCTGCGGCCTTCGAGCAAGCCGGCCCGCGCGACCAGCCATGTACCGGCCTCGACGCCGCCGCAGGCCCGCGCCGAACGGGCGGCGCGACGCAGGCCCGAGAGCAGAGCCGACGTCGCATAATTCTGCGTGCCGAAACCGGCGACGACGACAAGAACGTCGGTCGGCTCGGCCGCGTCGAAGCGGCCGCTGACCGCCACTGGCAGGCCACAAGTGGTGACCGGCGCCTCGCCGGTCACGGAAACCAGCTTGAAATCGAACAATATCTCGCCGGAGATGCGGTTGGCGGCGCGCAGCGGGTCGACCGCCGAGGCCACGCACATGATGGACGAGCCGGAAAACACCAGCATCGTCACCTTGAGCGGCGACCGCTCGGCGCGAAAGATCGTCAGTTTTTCGCTTTTAGTCATGGAAGTTTCGTAAAACGCAAAGCAGTTTTCGGCAAGCCGGGCGATGCTTGACGCCTGTTTCGACTGGGAGGAGAGTTCCATGCCGCTTGCGATGAACCGTGAGGTTTTCATTACCTGTGCCGTGACCGGGTCCGGCGGCACACAGGACCGCAGCCCGCATGTGCCGCGCTCGCCCAAAGAGATCGCCGATTCGGCCATCGACGCGGCCAAGGCGGGTGCGGCGATCGTGCATTGCCATGTGCGCGATCCCGAGACCGGCAAGCCCAGGCGCGACGTTCATCTCTACCGCGAAGTGACCGAGCGCATCCGCGAAGCAAATGTCGACGTGGTGCTGAACCTCACCGCCGGCATGGGTGGCGACATGGTGTTCGGCTCGCCCGAGGCGCCGCTGCCGCTGAATGAAAAGGGCACCGACATGGGCGGCGCCAGCAACCGCATGGAGCATGTGCGCCAGTGCCTGCCGGAGATCTGCACGCTCGACTGCGGCACCATGAACTTCGCCGAGGCCGACTATGTCATGACCAACACGCCGGGCATGCTGCGCGCCATGGGCGGCATGATGACCGCGCTCGGCGTCAAGCCGGAGATCGAGGCCTTCGACACAGGCCATCTGTGGTTCGCCAAGCAGTTGGTCGAGGAACAGGTTCTGAAGCCGGATGCGCTTGTGCAGCTTTGCATGGGCGTGCCATGGGGGGCGCCTGACGACCTCAACACCTTCATGGCCATGGTCAACAACGTGCCGTCGACCTGGAGCTGGTCGGCCTTTTCGATCGGCCGCAACCAGATGGCCTATGCCGCCGCCGCAGTGCTGGCCGGCGGCAATGTCCGCGTCGGTCTCGAAGACAATCTCTGGCTCGACAAGGGCGTGCTTGCCACCAACGCGCAGCTGGTCGAACGTGCCGCCAGCATCGTCACCAATCTCGGCGCCAGGATTCTGGGGCCGGAGGAAGTGCGCAGGAAGCTCAACCTCACCAAGCGGCCGCCGATCGCGGCATAGAGAGGGGAGCTTCAGATGGCCACCGTCAAATTCACCGCAATGAAGGATGGCGACAAGGACGACTACGAATTCCTGACCGCCCATGAAATCGACTATGCCGCCAAAACCGGTGATCGGTTGCTGGAAGCCCTGGTTCAACTCGACGAGGGCCTTTCCGGCTACAAGATCACCCGGCTCGGCCATTCGCTGCAGGCGGCAACACGCGCCTGGCGCGACGGCGCCGACACCGACTGGATCGCCTGCGCGTTGCTGCACGACATCGGCGATATCTACGCACCCTACAACCACGACGAATACGCCGCGTCGATCCTGAAGCCTTTCGTGCGCGAACAATGCACCTGGGTGGTGGAGAAGCACGGCGATTTCCAGCGCCTCTACTATGCCCATCATCTTGGCGGCAACCGCCATGCGCGTGACCGCTTCGCCGGTCATGCCTATTTCGACGATTGCGACCAGTTCTGCGAGCGCTGGGACCAGTCGAGCTTCGACCCCGACTACGAGACGCTGCCGATCGAGTTCTTCAGGCCATTCGTGCTCGAAGTCTTTGTCCGCAGGGCCTACGACCCCGCCATTATCCGCGCCGGCGAGCGCGTGCCGCTCACCGATCCCGAAACAGCCAAGACAAGAACCGGAGCCTGACCATGAGCATCATCAACAAGGCGGCCGCCATCGGCGGCGGTGTCATCGGCGCAGGCTGGGTGGCGCGCCTGCTCTTGAATGGCATCGACGTGTCGATCTTCGACCCTGATCCCGAGGCCTCGCGCAAGGTCTCAGAAGTGATGAAGGGCGCGCGCCGCGCCTACAAGCAGATGGTTCCGGGCGGCCTGCCGAAAGAAGGCAGGCTGACCTTCGCCAAGACCATCGCCGAGGCGGTGGCCGATGCCGATTTCATCCAGGAGAGCGTGCCGGAACGGCTCGACCTCAAGCATAAGGTCCTGTCCGAGATCGATATCCACGCGCCGGCCAACGCCATCGTCGGCTCGTCCACATCAGGCATCAAGCCGACCGACATGCAGGTGGCGATGAAAAAACACCCGGAGCGGCTTGTCGTCGGCCACCCGTTCAACCCGGTCTATCTCCTGCCGCTGGTCGAGATCGTCGGCGGCGACCAGACATTCCCCGAGGCGGTCGAAGTCGCCAAGGAGATCTATGCCTCGATCGGCATGAAGCCTGTCGTCATCCGCAAGGAGATTGAAGCCTTCGTCGGCGACCGACTGCTGGAAGCCGCCTGGCGCGAGGCGCTGTGGCTGATCAAGGACGGCATCTGCACCGTCGAGGAACTGGACGACATCATGCGCTATGGCTTTGGCCTGCGCTGGGCGCAGATGGGTATGTTCCAGGTCTATCGCGTCGCCGGCGGCGAAGCCGGCATGCGCCACTTCATGGCGCAGTTCGGCCCCTGCCTGAAATGGCCGTGGACCAAGCTGATGGACGTACCGGAGTTCAACGACGAGCTGGTCGACCTGATCGCCACGCAGTCGGACGACCAGGCGCATGGCCTGTCGATCCGCGAACTGGAAAAGATCCGCGACGACAATCTGGTCGCCATCATGGATGCGCTCTCGAAGCAGAACAAGGGCAAGGGCTGGGGAGCCGGCGCCCTGCACAGGGACTATACCAAGCAGTTGGCCAAGCTGGCGGCGAAAAAGCCGGCCGCCTCCAAGGCGGCCGAGAAGGCGAAGGCATCGAAGCCGGTGAAGAAAGCCGAAAAACCGAAGAAAAAGAAGAAAGGCTGAGACCATGGATTTCGGTCTGTCGGAGGAACAGAAGCTCATTGTCGAGACGACGCGCGCCTTCGTCGAGAATGAGCTTTACCCGCATGAGCGCGAGGTCGAGCGCACCGGCGTGCTGCGCCGCGAACTGATCGAGGAGCTGAAGGCCAAGGCGATCGAAGCCGGTCTCTATGCCGCCAACATGCCGGCCGATGTCGGCGGCGCGGGGCTCGATACGGTGACCTGGCTGCTTTACGAGAAGGAACTCGGCCGCGCCAACTACGCGCTGCACTGGACCTGCGTCGCGCGCCCCTCCAACATCCTTTTGGCCGGCACGCCGGAGCAGCGCGAAAAATATCTGTTCCCGTGCATCCGCGGCGAGAAATGGGATTGCCTGGCGATGACCGAGCCGGGCGCCGGCTCCGATCTGCGCGGCATGAAGGCGACCGCCGTGCAGGACGGCGACTGGGTATTGAACGGCACCAAGCACTTCATCAGCCACGCCGATCTCGCCGACTTCGCCATCGTCTTCATGGCCTCGGGCGAAGAGGATTCGCCGCGCGGCAAACGCAAGAAGATCACCGCCTTCTTCGTCGACAAGGGCACCAAGGGTTTCACGGTGCGCGACGGTTACCGCAACGTCTCGCATCGCGGCTACACCAACGCCATCCTCGAATTCGACGATTGCCGCCTTCCGGCAAGCCAGGTGTTGGGTGAAGTCCACAAGGGTTTCGACGTCGCCAATTCCTGGCTCGGCGCCACCCGCCTGCAGGTCGGCGCCACCTGCCTCGGCCGCGCGGAACGCGCGCTCGGCCACGCGGTCGAGTACGCCGCGCAGCGTCAGCAATTCGGCCAGCAGATCGGCAAGTTCCAGGGCGTGTCGTTCAAGCTCGCCGACATGGCAACCGAACTCAAGGCCGCGGACCTGATGGTGTTCGAAGCCGGCTGGAAGTACGATCAGGGCACCGTCACCGACCAGGACATGGCCATGGCCAAGCTGAAGGCCACAGAAATGCTGGCTTACGTCGCCGACGAAGCGATCCAGATCCATGGTGGCATGGGGCTGATGGACGACCTGCCGCTGGAGCGCATCTGGCGCGACGCCCGGGTCGAGCGCATCTGGGAAGGCACGTCGGAAATCCAGCGCCACATCATTTCGCGGGCGCTGCTGCGCCCGTTCGGGGCCTGATCCATGCACAAACTTGAACGCCTTCTGCGCCCTAAATCGATCGCCGTGTTCGGCGGCGCGCAGGCCGCCGCGGTCGTGGCACAGTCGATCAAGATGGGCTTTGCCGGCGAGATCTGGCCGGTGCACCCGAGCAAGGAAGAGGTCGCCGGCCGCAAGGCCTATCGTTCGATCGCCGATCTGCCCGGCGCGCCGGACGCCGCCTTTGTCGGCGTCAACCGACACCTGACCATCGACGTGATCAAGGCCCTGGCCGAACGCGGCGCCGGCGGGGCCGTCTGCTTTGCCGCCGGTTTCCTCGAAACCGAAGCCTATGACGCGGATGGCGAGCGCCTGCAGGCCGAACTCGTCGCCGCCGCCGGCGAGATGCCGATCATCGGGCCGAACTGTTACGGCCTGATCAACTATGCCGACGGCGCGCTTTTGTGGCCCGACCAGCATGGCGGCATAAGATTGGCCGACGGCGGCAAAGGGGTGGCCATCATTACCCAGTCGTCCAACATCGCCATCAACATGACGATGCAGAAGCGCGGCCTGCCGATCGCCTTCCTGATGACCGCCGGCAACCAGGCGCAGACCGGCCTCTCCGAAATGGCGCTCGGCCTGATCGAGGACGAGCGCGTCAGCTCGCTCGGCCTGCACATCGAGGCTTTCGATTCGGTAGCCGGCTTCGAGCGGCTGGCGGCACGGGCCAGGGAATTGAAAAAGCCGATCATCGCCATGAAGGTCGGCCGCTCCGAACAGGCCAGGCAAGCGACCGTCTCGCACACCGCGTCGCTCGCCGGCTCGGACGCAGCGTCCGGGGCCTTCCTGAAACGGCTCGGCATCGCGCGCGTCGATTCCATCCCCGCCTTCATCGAGGCGCTGAAGCTGCTGCATGTCACCGGTCCGCTGCCCGGCTACAGCCTGTCATCGATGAGCTGTTCGGGCGGCGAGGCTTCGGTCATGGCCGACAGCGCCGAAGGCCGCTGGGTCAACTTCCCGGTGCTGACGGAAGAACACCGTGCCCACGTCAAGTCGACGCTCGGGCCGCTGGTCGCGGTCGCCAATCCATTGGACTATCACACCTTCATCTGGAACAACGAGCCGGCGATGACCGCCACCTTCACCGCCATGGTGTCGGGCGGCTTCGACCTCAATATGCTGGTACTCGACTTCCCGCGCCCGGACCGCTGCTCGGTGACCGACTGGTGGGCGACGCTGCGCGCCTTCGAATCGGCGCTCAAGACCAACAAGGCACATGGCGCGATCGTCTCGTCGCTGCCCGAGAACCTGCCCGAGGAATACACCGCCGAGCTGATGGCGCGGGGCATGGTGCCGCTGTTCGGCATTTCCGAAGCGATGGATGCCGCCCAGGCGGCCGCCTTCATCGGCTGGGCCTGGCGCGAGCCGCAGGCGCAGCCGGTCGACACCTCAGCTTCCGGCGCTGCCGGCGGCGAGCATGTCACGCCTGACGAGGCGCAAGCCAAGGCGCGGCTGATCAAGGCCGGGCTGCCGGTGCCCAAGGGCGAGCGCGCCGACAGTGCCGTCGAGGCGGTGATCTCGTCCATGGCGCTCGGTTTCCCCGTGGCGCTGAAGGCCCTGGGTGTCACCCACAAATCCGAGGTCGGCGCTGTCAGGCTCAACCTCAGGGACGCCGAATCCGTCAGCACCGCCGCGCACGACCTTTTGCCGCTCGGCACCGGCCTTTATGTCGAGCGCATGGTGCGCGACGGCGTCGCCGAGCTGATCGTCGGCTTCACCCGCGATCCGATGTTCGGCGCTGTCATGACGCTGGGCACCGGCGGCGTACTGGTCGAATTGCTGCGCGACAGCGTCACCTTGATGCTGCCGGCGACCCGCGACGACATCGAGGCAGCACTTCGCGCTCTCAAACTGTTCCCGCTGCTCGAAGGCTATCGCGGTCGGCCGAAGGCCGACGTCCAAGCTGCCATCGACGCCATCGCGGGCATTGCTGCCTTCGTGCAGACGAATGCCGGCGAGATCGAGGAACTCGACATCAATCCGCTGATCGTCTGCAGCGAGGGCAAGGGCGCCTGGATCGCCGATGCGCTTTTGGTGCTGGGAGAGAACAAGAATGCCTGACGTCGTTTCGACCCGCCGTGAAGGCTCGATCCTCGAGGTCACGCTCGATCGGCCCAAGGCCAACGCCATCGACCTGAAGACCTCTCGGCTGATGGGCGAGACCTTCAAGGCGTTTCGCGACGACCCCGGCTTGCGCGTCGCCATCGTCAAGACCGCCGGCGACAAGTTCTTCTGCGCCGGCTGGGACCTGAAGGCCGCCGCCGGCGGCGACGCCGTCGACGGCGACTATGGCGTCGGCGGCTTTGCCGGGCTGCAGGAACTGCGCGACTTGAACAAGCCTGTCATCGCCTGCGTAAACGGCATGGCGGTGGGGGGCGGCTTCGAGCTGGCGCTGTCCTGCGATCTCATCTACGCCTCCGATCACTCCTCCTTCGCATTGCCCGAGATCCGCGCCGGCACGCTTGCCGACGCCGCGACCATCAAGCTGCCGAAGCGCATTCCTTATCATGTCGCCATGGACCTTTTGCTCACTGGCCGCTGGATGGACGTTGCCGAGGCGCATCGCTGGGGCCTGGTCAACGAGGTGCTGCCGAAGGAGAAGCTGGAGGACCGCGTCTGGGAGATCGCCCGCCTGCTCGCCAGCGGCCCGCCGCTTGTCTTCGCCGCGATCAAGGAAACCGCGCGGGTGGCCGAAGCGCTGACTTTCCAGGACGCGATGAACAGGGTGACGCGCCGGCAGTTGCCGACGGTCGATGCGCTGTACGGTTCCGAGGACAATATGGAAGGGTTCCGGGCTTTTGCGGAGAAGCGGGAACCGGTGTGGAAGGGGAAGTAAAGCAATGCCAGAGATGACGGCGCGAGGCACCCCCCTCTGGCCTGCCGGCCATCTCCCCCGCAAGGGGGGAGATTGGATGTCATTTCCGCTTTCGCCAATCGTCAACGCTGCAATAAGGGCGATGTCGATTGAACTGCCAATCTCCCCCCTTGCGGGGGAGATGTCCGGCAGGACAGAGGGGGGTGCCTGGGCTCGCCGTTCACAGTCGGCGCGGCCATGACCGACTACAGCAAACTCATTGATGCCGAGACCCGGGCCTTCATCGAGCGGACCAATTCCTATTACCCGCCGGATACGATCGACTACACGATTGCCGAGCAGCGCGAGATCTACGCCCGCATGTGCCGGGAGTTCTTTGCCGGCTATCCCGAGGGGGTGACAGCGGAAACCACCGCTATTGCCGCACAGGCGTGCAATATCCCGATCCGCATCTATCGCAGCGCCCCGCAGGCAGTGGCAACGGTGCTCTATTACCACGGCGGCGGGTTCATCCTTGGCGGGCTCGACAGCCATGACGACGTTTGCGCCGAGCTTTGCGGCCGCACCGGCTATGACGTCGTCTCGGTCGACTACCGGCTGGCGCCGGAGCATCTGCATCCGGCCGCGTTTGACGATGCGATGAACGCCTTCGAGTGGGCGGCAGCCACCCGCGATCATCCCGTCCTGCTCTGCGGCGACAGCGCCGGTGGCAATCTCTGCGCCGCAGTCAGCCATGCGACGCGCGGCCATGCGAAGAAACCGATCGGGCAGGTGCTGATCTATCCCGGGCTCGGCGGCGACCGTTCGCGTGGCTCCTATCTGAAGCATGCCGAAGCGCCTATGCTGACCACGCGCGACCTCGAATTCTACAAGCACATCCGTACCGGCGGCGTGGACCAGACCGGCGACATCACGCTTCAGCCGCTGGCCGACGCCGATTTCGCCAACCTGCCGCCGACCGTGCTGATCACCGCCGAGTGCGATCCGCTGTCGTCGGACGGCGAGGCCTATCGCGACCGCATCGTGGCGGGCGGCGGGCGAGCCACTTGGTTCGAGGAAAAAGGGCTTGTGCACGGCTATCTCAGGGCGAGGCACACGGTCGGCCGCGCCCGCGCCAGCTTTACCTGCATCGTCGAGGCGGTGTCGGCGCTCGGCAAAAGCGAGTGGATCTGGTGAGGGCCTCCTCGCATGACAATCGACAGAAGATGATCAACCCAGCGACTGCCAAGCCGTTCGGCGCTCAGCCTACCGAACGAGCCGCCGCCCGGCCGGCGCTGCGGCCGGAGAAGATACAGCCGCCCAGGAACGTGCCTTCGAGCGCCGCATAGCCATGCACGCCGCCGCCGCCGAAACCGGCGGCTTCGCCGACCGCATAGAGGCCCTGAACCGGCTCGCCATCGCTCCCCAGCACGCGGCTTTCGAGATCGGTCTGCAGGCCACCCAGCGTCTTGCGGGTCAGGATGTTGAGGCGAACCGCGATCAGCGGGCCGTTCGCGGGATCGAGCATCTTGTGCGGCCTGGCCGTGCGGATCAGCCGGTCGCCGAGATAGGCCCGCGCTCCGCGCAGCGCGGTGACCTGCATGTCCTTGGAGAAGGGATTGTCGAGTTGCCGGTCGCGGGCGCGGATCTCGCGCTCGACATGGGCGACGTCGAGCAGCGGTTCGCCGCCGGCCAGCTTGTTCATGCGCGCCACCAGATCGGGCAGTTCGGCCTCGATGATGAAATCCTCGCCCTTCTCCATGAACGCCTTGACCGGGCCCGGAATGCCCGACGTGGCGCGGCCGAGCACCTGGCGCCAGCTCTTGCCGGTCAGGTCCGGGTTCTGCTCGGAGCCCGAGAGCGCGAACTCCTTCTGGATGATTTTTTTGGTCAGGATGAACCAGGAATAATCGAACCCGGTGCTCGTGATGTGGCTGAGCGTGCCGAGCGTGTCGAAACCGGGGTAAAGCGGCACCGGCAGGCGCTTGCCCCTGGCGTCGAGCCACAGCGACGACGGACCGGGCAGGATGCGGATGGCATGATCGGTCCAGATCGGCGCCCAGTTCCTGATGCCCTCGACATAGTGCCACATGCGGTCGCGATTGATGACGCTGCCGCCGGCCTGTTCCGTGATCGCCAGCATGCGGCCGTCGACATGGTCGGGCACGCCGGTGATCATGCACTTCGGCGCCGCGCCCAGACGCTTCGGCCAGTTTTCCCGGACCAGCTGGTGGTTGCCGCCGATGCCGCCGGAGGCGACGATCACGGCCTGCGCATGAACCTCGAAATCACCTGATATCTCACGCGAACTCTTGTGGCCGCGCTCGACGGTGCTTGGTTGCAGGATGTCGCCGCGCACCCCGTCGATCCTCGTGCCGGTGCGGATCAATTCGTTGACGCGGTGGCGGAACTTGAAGCGGATCAGTCCCTTCTTCTCGGCTTCGCGGACGCGCAGCACGAAGGGCTCGAGCACGCCGGGACCGGTGCCCCAGGTGATGTGAAAGCGGGGCACGGAATTGCCATGGCCAATGGCATTGCCGCCGCCGCGCTCGGCCCAGCCGACCACGGGAAAGAATTTCATCCCGCGCTCCAGCAGCCAGGAGCGCTTCTCGCCGGCGGCGAAGCCGACGTAGGCCTCGGCCCATTTGCGCGGCCAGTGATCCTCCGGCCGGTCGAAAGCGGCGGTGCCCAGCCAGTCCTCGAGCGCCAGCTCGTGCGAATCGCGGATGCGCATGCGCCGCTGCTCGGGCGAATCGACGAGGAACAGACCGCCGAACGACCAGAAGGCCTGGCCGCCCAGCGACTGCTCCGGTTCCTGGTCGACGATGACGATCTTCTTGCCGGCCTCGGCCAGTTCGGCGGCGGCGACCAGCCCGGCAAGGCCGGCGCCGACAATGATGACATCCGCGTCGTCAGCCAATTTCCCCTCCCGTTAGCTGGCTACCGTATGAATCTCGAACCGGAATATATCAATGATGGTCAGACCGCCTCCCAGCCATCCTTGCCGCCGGCGCGGAAGATGGCGTCGATGACCTTCTGGTTGAGCACGGATTCCTCCAGCGTGAAGACGCGCTCCTTACCGCCCTGGGCCGCCCGCGCGAAGGTCTCGACCTCGAGCCGGTACTGCTGCGTGCCGGGAAAGCGGAACACCTGCGCCTCGGTGTGGTTCTGATTGTGCAACTCGACGCGGTGGTGATCGTAGAGCCCGGCATTGAAAGGCGAAAACACTTCGATGAACCCGTTCTCGCCATGGAACACCATCACCTGGCGCGCGGCCATCTGGGTCGAGAGGTAGAAGGACAGTTCGAAGTCGCCGAAATCGGCGCGGATCGAGGAATAGATGTCGGTGCCGAATTTTTTGTCGCGCTCGATCGTCGCCTGCACGCGCAGCGGCTCCTTGCCGGTGGAAAAGCGCGTCGACACGGTCGGGTAGACGCCGATGTCGGGCAGCGCGCCGCCGCCAAGGTCGAGCTGGTTGCGCATGTTGTTGGGATCGACATTGTAATAGGAGAACGCGCCCTGCACATGGCGCAGCCGGCCGATGACGCCGCTGGCGATCAGGTCGCGCACCTTGATCCATTGCGGATGGTAGACGACCATGAAGGCTTCGCAGACCAACACCTTGCTGGCATCGCGCAGCTTGATCAGCGGCGGAATGTCCTTGGCGTCGAGCGCCAACGGCTTTTCGACCAGCACATGTTTTCCCGCCTGAATGGCCTTGGCCGTCCATTCGACATGCTGCGATGTCGGCAGCGGGATATAGATGCCGTCGACCTCGTTCGAGGCGAGCAACTCCTCATAGGAACCGAAAGCATGCGGCGCGCCGAAGCGATCGGCCAGCGCACGGGCCTTCGACTGATCGCGGCTGGCGATTGCCGACAGCACGCCATTTTCCGCCTCCACGATCGCAGGCAAAAGCTGCTCGCGACCGATCTTGGCCGTCGATAAAACACCCCATCGGAACATCAGGCTTCTCCTCTCGATTACAGGCGAGGAGGTTTGCCTGAAATCGGGGCAAAAGCCAATGCGGGGGCCAAGTTCCTCGCCCCACGAGCGGGGAGCGATGGCTCAACCCCTCTTCCCCGTCAGCCTCATGTCGAAACCGACGACGTTGGAATAGATCGGCGTGCCGACATCCATTCCGTAGCGCGACCGCAGCACCTTGCCGGTGACGTGGAACCCGATCGTGCCGGACTTCAGGCCATCGAGCTCGGCGGTGAACTTTTCCGCAAACGTCTTGCCGCGCGCCGTCAGCCGGCCGGTGACAAGCGCCGTCGTATCGCCGGTGCGGGTCACGCTGGTCGAGCGGAACTGGATTTCGGGGCTGTTGGCCGCATCGAACACGGCGTCTGAACGCAGGAAAGCGTCGATGCGGCCCTGGCCGGTGCCGACGCTTTCGGGAAAAATGGTAAGGTTGACCTTCGAGCGGCTGACGTCGTCATTGTCGATGCGGATCGTGCCCTTGAAGTGAGCAAACGCACCATCGAAACCGCCGCCGCCGGCCTTGCCGATGGTGAAGCGGATCGAGGAGTCAGCCTGGCTGATCGTGTAACTGCCGGCGGCATCGTCGAGGACAACTGCTGCCCAGACAGGCACGGCAAGGCAAGCGGCAAGGGCCGCCGATCCGAGGAGTCGCGCATACATGAGATTATTTCCTTCTTCGGAGGCAACGCTCTTCGCGTCCTCGCTTACAAACGAGGCCGAACCCCGTTCTATTCCCCGCCTGAGGAAGGCGTGACGATGCGTGTAAGCACATTGTCCCTCAGTCGGAAATGATGGCGCAGTGCCGCCGTGACATGCAGCGCCACAAGTGCTGCGCCGGCATAGGCAAGGTACCAGTGCGCTGCCGCCCAAAAACTCTCGGCGGCATCGGATTCCGCGAGCGGCAGGTTGGGCATCACGAACAGGTTGAACGGCATGCTTGGAATTTCCAGCGTCGAGACCGAAACCAGCGCCCAGCCGGACAGAGGCAAAGCGATCTGGAAGGCATAGAGCGCCAGGTGAGCGAGCGGCGCTGCCCGGCGCTCCAGGGATCCGACCGAGGATGGCAAGGCCGGCGCGGCATTGCCGAGCCGCCAGGCGATGCGCAGGATGATCAGGCCGAGCAGCAGGAAGCCCAGCGATTTGTGCAGCTGGATGAGCTCGAAAGCCGTGCGCTGGCTGCTGATGCGGACCATCACGAAACCGAGTGCGAACTGGCCGATGAAGGCAAGGCCGATCAGCCAGTGAAGCAGGATTGCCGCCCAGCCGTAGCGGGTCGGGGTATTTATGATCGAAGCTCGCATGGAAGGCGAACGAATGCCGCGTCGGCTTTCTTCCACCCTCCCACAAGGGAGAGGCAGCCTATCCGCTCACCCTGAAGAAATCGATGAAGGCCCTGAGCGCAGGCCGCATCTGGCGGCGGCTCGGATAGTAGACGAAGAAACCCTCGAAGGACGGACACCAATCCTCCAGCACGCGGATCAGCCGGCCATCGCGGAGCGGCTCGCGGACATAATCCTCGAAGACGAAGGCAAGCCCGGCCCCGTCGACCGCCGCCTGAGCGATTAGATGGTCTTCGTCGAGGATCAGTGGTCCTTGCACAGCGATCTCGATCTCCTCGCCATCCCTGGCGAATTCCCAGCGGTAGAGAATGCCGCTGGAGAAGCGGAAGCGGATGCAGCGATGGTCGGACAGGTCACGCGGATGGCGCGGCCTGGGCATGGTGTCGAAATAGGAGGGCGCGCCGACCACGGCGCCGCGGATATCGGGCCCGATGCGCACCGCGATCATGTCGCGTTGCAGGCTTTCGCCAAGCCGCACGCCTGCATCGAAACCGCCTTCCACCACGTCGGTGAAGCGGTCCTCGATGACGATCTCCAGCACGATATCGGGGTAAGCCGCGGCAAAGGCGCCGAGCCGCGGGGTCAGCACCAGATGGGCTGCCGTGCGCGGCACGCTCAGCCGCAGATTGCCGGCCGGCCGGTCGCGCGCCTCGACCGCCGCCTCCAGTGCCAGGTCGATCTCCGACAGCGCCGGCCGCAATCGTTCCAGCAACCGCGCGCCCTCTTCGGTCGGGGCAACGCTGCGGGTGCTGCGTGCCAACAGCCGCACGCCAAGCCGCGCCTCAAGGCTGGACACGGCATGGCTGACCGCCGACGGCGCGATCGCCAGTTCCCTGGCCGCGCCGCGAAAGCTGCCGCATTGGGCAACAGTTGCCAGCACCGCAAGCTGTGAAAGATGTGCCCGGTTCATTGATCTATTTTCGAGAACGCCCCGTGCACAGATGAGCCGATTATCGAACATAAGGCAAGGCGCTATTTCCTGGGCATCGCAACAAGGAGACGCGTGATGAAAACCCGCAAACTCGGTACTGAACTCGAAGTTTTCCCGGTCGGCCTCGGCTGCATGGGCATGAGCTTTGGCTATGGCGGCCAGCCGGAAGCCGAGGCGATCGCCACATTGCGCCGCGCCGTCGAGATCGGCGTCAATTTCTTCGACACGGCGGAGGTCTACGGGCCCTACGAGAACGAGAGCCTGCTCGGCAAGGCGCTGAAGCCGGTGCGCGATCAGGTGACGATCGCAACCAAGTTCGGCTTCAAGATCCTGGAGGAAGGCACCGGCACCGACCGCATGGCGGGCGTCGACAGCCGCCCCGAACACGTCAAGGCCGTCGCAGAGGCGTCACTGAAGCGGCTGGGCACCGACGTGATCGATCTCTATTACCAGCACCGCGTCGACCCGAACGTGCCGATCGAGGACACGGTCGGCGCCATGGCCGAGCTGGTGCGCGAGGGCAAGGTGCGCGCGCTCGGCCTTTCGGAAGCAAGTGTCGCCACCATCCGCCGGGCACATGCCGTACATCCGATCGCGGCGGTCCAGAGCGAATATTCACTGTAGAGCCGTGACCCGGAAGACGAGGTGTTCGCCGTCTGCCGCGAACTCGGCATCGGTTTCGTTCCCTATAGCCCGCTCGGCCGTGGCCTCTTGACCGGCACGATCGCCAAGCCCGAGACGCTTGATGACGACGACTGGCGCCGCACCTTGCCGCGCTTTCAGGCTGACGCCATGGAAGCGAATGCCAAGGTCGTGGCCACGCTGGAGAAACTGGCGACCGAGAAGGGAGTCACCTCGGCACAGCTGGCGCTCGCCTGGGTACTGCACCAGGGCGATTTCATTGTCCCCATCCCGGGCGCCCGAAAAATCCGCCATCTCGAGCAGAACACGGCGGCGGCTGATATCGAGCTGAGTGCTGCCGAAGTACAGACAATCGGCGATGCACTGTCGCCTGATAAGGTCATGGGCAAGCGCTACACAGAGGAGCTGCTGGCGCTGGTGAATGGGTGAGCTTTCACCCTCCCCCCTGTGCGGAGGTCGGCTCGCTGTCGCAGCGAAGCGAAGACAGGGGTGGGGTGGCGATGCGCGATACAGAAGATCACGGATGTCCGCGCGAGGCACCCCCCTCTGTCCTGCCGGACATCTCCCCCGCAAGGGGGGAGATTGGCAGCTTCGCTGTCTCGTCTACCTTATGCCGTCTGTAATTCGCGAAAGCGAATCAGAGCCGATCTCCCCCCTTGCGGGGGAGATGTCCGGCAGGACAGAGGGGGGTGCCTCGCGCCGACATTTCCTACCATGGCACGACCGTAATCTCCGGCCAGTAATCCCGCGCCCGCTGGCCCTTCGCCTCATGCGTCCGCTGATTGTCCATCGCTCGGTTCGGCGTGACGCGGAATGAGAAGACGTCGTCGAGACCGAACGGCGCCAGCAGTTCCAGTTGACAATCCGCGTCGTATCGCACCCCGACCGCATGTGTCTTCGACGCAAAAAACCGGACCGACTCGCTCGAACTCGTGTAGCGCGGACAGGGCCGCCCGAACTTCTGCGGGTACCACAAATGCACCCGCGCTTGGTTGCGCACCTCGACCGGCAGGGGCAGCCCCTGGAAATGCTTCGCCGCCCGGCGGATGACGGCGTCCTCGGCCTCGTAGGACAGGTCGCTATCGTCGAAATAGAACAGGTCGACATCCTTGATGCCATAACCCGACGGCTTCCCCGTCAGATGGTTCCAGACCGAGTTATAGAGCACGCCGGAGACCGCCAGCCAGTCCGGCAGAGCAAGGCGACGTGCCCGAGCCAGAGCGTCATAGAGCAAGGCGTCCTTCGACACGATATCGAGAAACGCAGCGCGTTGTGCTTCGAACGGGAGCCCGGAATAGCGCAAATGGTCCATCGCCCTTTGGAGGGCGATTCGCCATGCTCCCGCAATCCCGGAAAGAGGCTATGCCCTGAGCACGCCTCCGGTCTGCTTGCCGACATTCTCGACGATGCGCCTGGCCAACGCCTCGAAATCCTCGTCGGTCAGCGTCTTCTCGACCGGCTGGATCGACACTTCGATGGCGATGGACTTCTTGCCCTCGCCGAGCGCCGCGCCTTCGAAAACATCAAAGACCGAGACGCCGGTGACCAGCTTCTTGTCCGCGGCGAGCGCCGCGCGTACCAGCGTGCCGGCCTCGACCGCCTTGTCGACGACGAAGGCGAAGTCGCGCTTCACCGCCTGGAAGGCGGAGAGATCCAGCCTGGGCTTGGTTTTCGTCGGCTTTGCCTTGGGCTCGGGCACGGCATCGACATACACTTCGAAGCCGCAGAGCGGGCCGGAGACGTCGAGCCCTTCCAGCGTTTTTGGATGAAATTCACCGAACGTGCCGAGCACCGTCTTCGGTCCGAGCTTGATCGTTCCGGAACGACCAGGATGGTACCAGGACGGGCCGCCGGCCTCGATCTGCAGCCGCTCGACCGGCGCGCCGCAGGCTTCGAGTGCGGCGATGGCATCAGCCTTGGCGTCGAACACGCCGACCGGACCGGAATTGCCAGCCCAGTTGCGGCCGGAACCGTCGAGCTTGGCGGTGCCGCGCCGCACGCCGGCGGCAACGCGCCGTTGCTGGTCGGCGCCGTCGCCCTCATAGGTGCCGGAGACCTCGAACAACGCCACGTCGCCAATGCCCTTGTCGGCATTGCGCTGGGCGGCTGCGATCAGGCCGGGCAGCAGCGAGGGCCGCATGTCGGACATGTCGGCGGCGATCGGGTTGGCGAGCTTGAGCGAAGCCTGCCCGCCGCCGAATAGTTCGGCGTGCCTGGCGGGGATGAACGACCAGGTGACTGCCTCCATCATGCCGCGCACGGCCAGCGCCCGCTTGGCCGCGCGGGTGCGGATCTGCAGCGTCGTCAGGATCTTGCCGTTGACCGCGTCATGCGCGCCGAGCGGCTGCGAAGCGATGTTGTCGACGCCGTGGATGCGCATCACCTCCTCGACCAGGTCGGCCTTGCCGTCGACATCGGGACGCCAGGACGGCACGGCGATTTCGACGACATCGCCCGAACCCTCAGGCTTGAAGCCGAGGCGCGTGAGAATATCGAGGCTTTCCGCCGTCGGCACTTCTATGCCGGTCAGCCGCTTCACTTCCGACAGCGGGAAGGAGACGATCTTGGGCTGATGGCCGGCATAGCCGGCCACCTCGATTTCCGTCGGCGTGCCGCCGCAGAAATCAAGCACCAGCCGGGTCGCAAGCTCAACGCCCGGCACCATGAATTCGGGGTCGACCCCGCGCTCGAAACGATAGCGGGCATCGGTGATGATGCCGAGCGCGCGCCCGGTGCGGGCCGTGGTGATCGGGTCCCAGAGTGCGGATTCGATCAGCACGTCGGTCGTGTTCTCGTCGCAGCCGGAACGCTCGCCGCCCATGATGCCGGCGATCGATTCCACGCCATTGTCATCGGCGATGACGCACATCTCCGGCGTCAACGTGTATTCGCGGCCGTCGAGCGCCAGTACCTTTTCGCCATCCCTGGCGCGACGCACGACAAGATTGCCGGCGACCTTGCCGGCATCGAAGACATGCAGCGGCCTGCCACGATCGAAGGTGACGTAGTTGGTGATATCGACCAGCGCGCTGATGGGCCTCAGCCCAATGGCGATCAGCCGCTGCTGGAGCCATTTCGGGGACGGGCCGTTCTTGACGCCGCTGACCAGATTGAGCGCGAAGCCGGGGCAGAGTTCCGGCGCTTCGATCGTCACCTTGACGGGGCACATTCCATTGCCGACATGCGGCATGATCGCGCCGCCGACGAGGCGGCCGAGACCGCTCGCCGCGAGATCCCGGGCGATGCCGTAGACGCTGGTGGCATCAGGCCGGTTGGGCGTCAGATTGATCTCGATGACCGGATCGTCGAGATGCGCGTAAGCGGCGAAGCTGGTGCCGACCGGCGCATCTTCGGGCAGGTCGATGATGCCGTTGTGCTCGTCGGAAAGTTCCAGCTCGCGCTCGGAACACATCATGCCGTGGCTTTCGACGCCCCTGATCTTGCCAACCGTCAGCGTCACATCGATGCCGGGCACATAAGTGCCGGGCGCGGCGAAGGCGCCGATCATGCCCGCCCGCGCATTGGGTGCGCCACAGACGACCTGCACGGGCGGCTTGCCGTCGCCGGTGTCGACGGTCAGCACCCGCAGCCGGTCGGCGTCGGGATGCTGCACCGCCGTCAGCACCCTGGCGATGACGAAGGGCTTCAGGCTCGCCTTGTCGTCGACATGCTCGACCTCGAGGCCGATCGAGGTCAGCCGCTCGACGATCTCGCCGAGCGAGGCGTCGGTCTCGAGATGGTCCTTGAGCCAGGAGAGGGTGAATTTCATGATGCTGTTCCGTAATGTATCGCAGCAGGAATCGTCTTGACCGTCACGCGCTCAGGCCCCCGAACAAAGTCGGCATGTCGAGCGGCCGGAAGCCGTAATGCGACAGCCAGCGCACATCGGCATCGAAGAAGGCGCGCAGATCCGGCATGCCGTATTTCAGCATGGCGATGCGGTCGATGCCCATGCCCCAGGCAAAGCCCTGATATTCATCGGGATCGAGCCCGCCAGCGCGCAGAACGTTGGGGTGCACCATGCCGCAGCCAAGGATCTCCATCCAGTCGGAGCCTTCGCCAAAGCGCACCTCGCCTGGCCGCGAGCGGTCGCACTGGATATCGACCTCGAGGCTTGGCTCGGTGAACGGGAAGAAGGACGGCCGGAAGCGCATCTTGACCGACGGCACCTCGAAGAAGGCCTTGCAGAACTCTTCCAGCACCCACTTCATGTTGGCGACGTTGGCCGATTTGTCGATCACCAGCCCTTCGACCTGGTGGAACATCGGCGAGTGGGTGGCGTCGGAATCCTGCCGGTAGGTCTTGCCCGGAATGACGATGCGGATCGGCGGCTTCTGCTTCTCCATGGTGCGGATCTGCACCGGCGAGGTGTGGGTGCGCAGAAGCTTGCGCTCGCCCTTCTCGTCCGGCTGGAAGAAGAAGGTGTCATGCATCTCGCGCGCCGGATGGCCTTCCGGGAAATTCAGCGCGGTGAAATTGTAATAGTCGGTCTCGATGTCGGGCCCTTCGGCGATGGCGAAGCCGAGATCGCCGAAGATCGCCGCGATCTCGTCGATGACCTGGCTGATCGGATGAATGCGGCCGCGCTCGGCCGGCGACTGCCGCACCGGCAGCGTCACGTCGACCTTCTCCGCGGCGAGGCGGGCAGTGATGGCAACATCCCTGAGTTCCGCCTTGCGCGCGGTGAGCGCATCGGTGACGCGGTTCTTGAGGCCGTTGATGGCGGGACCTTTGACCTGGCGCTCCTCGGCGCTCATCGAGCCGAGCGTCTTCAGCATTTCCGAGATCGACCCCTTCTTGCCAAGGGCTGCCACGCGCACGGCTTCTATCGCGGGCTCGTCAGCAGCCGACGCTATGTCGGCGAGCAGCGAGGCTTCCAGGCTTTCAAGATTTCCAGCGGTGGCGTTCACGGCGAAACTCTCTCGATCGGGCAACCCACCATCACCGGGCGTGTCACCAATTTGGTTACATCAGGCATAAGAAAAACCCGCGCCAGCCGTGCCAGCGCGGGTTCCCCAAATCAGAATTTCGAATGCTTGGGAAGCGCTGGTCTTAGGCCACAGCGCTTTCAAAAGCATTCGGGGTGGTGTTCTTGAGGTACTCAAGAGCAACCTTCGCCTTGGCCACGAGCGCGGCGAAAGCCTGCGGCTCGTGGATGGCCATATCCGACAGGATCTTGCGATCGATCTCGATGCCAGCCTTGTTGAGGCCGTCGATGAAACGGCCATAGGTCAGGCCGTGCTCGTGCGTCGCGGCGTTGATGCGCTGGATCCACAGCGCGCGGAACGAGCGCTTGCGGTTCTTGCGGTCGCGATAGGCGTATTGCAGCGACTTTTCCACCGCCTGCTTGGCGATGCGGATGGTGTTCTTGCGGCGGCCGTAGAAGCCTTTCGCGGCTTTCAGGACCTTCTTGTGCTTGGCGTGCGAGGTGACGCCTCTTTTTACGCGTGCCATGTCATGATCTCCTTAAAAGCAATTCCAGGAAAAGTGCCTTGCGGTTTTCCGTTCGGAATTGCGTAAAACAAATTCGTGTTCGGCCGAATGCTCAGAGGCCGTTCGGCAGAAAATTCTTGATGACCTTCTTGCCGTCCGGTTCAGCCAGAACCATCGTGCCGCGGGCATTTCGAATGAACTTGTTGGAACGCTTGATCATGCCGTGACGCTTGCCGGCCGCAGCCGACAGGACTTTACCCGTACCGGTGATCTTGAACCGCTTTTTGGCGGCCGATTTGGTCTTCATCTTGGGCATTTTGCTACTCCGTATTGTGGCGCACCATCGCGCTTCTTGTTCGCTTCGGGCCGACCAAAGCCCGAAAAGCAAATGAAACCGCCACGGCATGCCCTGCCGGGCGGTTTTCTTGGAACGGCGGTCCTATACGTCAAAGCAGGCGACTGTGCAACACCCACCGCGCCGCGCGTTTCCCCGAACGCCGGGATGCGGCGCCCGGTCCTTCTTCAAGGGAGCGTAAACAACACCGGCAGCATACCCGACTGCTGGGCGCCGTCGATCAGTTCGAAGGCCGGCAGCGCGATGAGGAACACCAGGCCGTCGAGAAGCGTGGTCAACAGCAGGCGCGGCTTGAAGCTGCCGGTGTCGCCTTCCTGGTAGAGGGAAAGCTTCGGAAAGAATCGCGGCACTCTTGCCAGATAGGCCTGATAGGGCTCGCCGAGCGTTTCCTTAAGGAATTTCTCCTCGCGCAGGATGACGATATGGAAGGCGCCCGCACACAGGACAGCGAACAGAATGATGCCGGAGAACGAGCCGATCTGCGCGCCGACGCCGGCCGCGGCCACAGTCGAGAACACATAGAGCGGGTTGCGGGTGATCGAATAAGGCCCGCCCGTCACAACTTCGGAAGATTTGCGCCCACCTATGTAGAGCGTCGACCAAAGGCGACCGCAGATACCTAGGAAAATCAGCAGCACGCCGAACATCTCGATCGTTTCATGCATCGCCGTATCAGGCGGAAAGCTCGATTGCCCGAACAGCAGGGCTGCGAACAGCACCACCACAAGCACGGCAAGCACCAGCCTGCGCGTGCGCTGGTAGCTACCCAGCCCGTATTTGAGTTTTTTGTCCAAGGGAGGAATCCGATCGTCGAGAACTTAGCCGGCGACCGCAGCTATGGCCGAGAAATGGGCGTCCCGCCGATCGCCGGGACGCCCTGTAGCACAATTCAGGCGGAATTGGAGCGCGTCGGTCGCGCTAACCTTATCGTGATCTAGCGCGGCGCCAGCACCATCATCATCTGGCGGCCTTCGAGCTTCGGCTCCGCTTCCACCTTGGCGATGGTAGCCACTTCCTCACGCACCTTGTTCAGAAGCTGCATGCCGAGCTCCATATGCGCCATCTCGCGGCCACGGAAGCGCAATGTCAGCTTGACCTTGTCGCCTTCCTCGAAGAAGCGGCGCACCGCCTTCATCTTGGTCTCGTAGTCGTGGCTGTCGATGTTCGGGCGCATCTTGATCTCCTTGATCTCGATGACCTTCTGGTTCTTGCGCGCCTCGGCCGCCTTCTTCTGGTTGGCGTATTTCAACTTGCCGAGATCGAGGATTTTTACGACGGGCGGCTGCGCGTTGGGCGATATCTCGACGAGATCGAGCCCTGCCTCTTCGGCGAGCAGCAATGCGTCGTTGATGGAAACATCGCCACGGTTCTGGCCTTCGGCGTCGATAAGCTGGACCCGGGGAACCCGGATGTCACGATTGGAGCGCGGCCCATCCTTGGTCGGCGCCGCTGCTTTGAAAGGTCTGCGAATGGTCGTGGTCTCCTTGGCCGTTTCGTTCTGGATTTGCAGGTGTTGATATGTGGACGCGCCAATGTGGTGAGCGCGCGGGCGGAGTCAATAGCACAGCATTGACAGAAAATCACCTGATCGCTGCCTGCGGCAAACAAAGAAAGATCGCGAGCACTTTTCGCCACACCACTGGCTGTGTCACAAGACCCTGCGCCGAAAGTCGGCGTGAGGAAAAAGCCATGACTGCCCCTGTCTTTCTGGATGTCGACGGATCGAGCATCGCGGTGCGCCATATTGCGGGCGCGACGCCTGGCGTCGTCTGGCTCGGCGGCTACAAGTCGGACATGCTGGGCACGAAGGCTGAAGCGCTTTCGGACTGGGCGGCAAAAGACGGCCGCGCCTTCCTGCGTCATGACTATTCCGGACACGGCGAATCCGGCGGCGCCTTTGCCGACGGCACGATCTCAAAATGGCTTTCGCAAAGCCTGGCCGTGTTCCGGCATTTCACCAGCGGCAGCCAGATCCTGGTCGGCTCGTCGATGGGCGCCTGGATCGCCCTGCGCATGGTGCAGGAATTGCGCAAGGCAGGCGACGCAAGCGTCGTCGGTCTGGTGCTTCTAGCACCGGCGCCGGATTTTACCGCAGAACTGGTCGAACCGGTGCTGACCAAAGCGCAGAAGCGCGACCTTGCCAAAAAAGGCTTCTTCGAGGAGCCGTCGGACTATTCCACCGAGCCCTACATCTACACGCGCGCGCTGATCGAGGATGGGCGCGGCAACCTGGTCATGACAGGCCCGCTCGACACGCACTGCCCCGTACACGTCTTGCAGGGCCTGGCCGATCGGGACGTGCCGTCGAGCCATGCGCTGAAGCTGGTCAGCCTGCTGCCGGCCGACGATGTCACGCTGTCGCTGATCCCGGACGGCGACCACCGGCTGTCGCGGCCGCAGGATCTCGACATGCTGGTGCGGGCGGTCGGCGACATGGCTGCGCGGGGCAAGTGACGATGCGCCTTTCCATCCCGATCTCAGCCTTTGTCGCGGCCATCGTCGGTTTCGGCGGCACGCTGGCCATTGTCATTGCCGCCGCCCACGCGGTTGGCGCGACGCAAATCCAGACGGCGAGCTGGGTGACCACCATCTGCCTGGCGATGGCGGTCGAAAGCCTGTGGCTATCCTGGCGAACGAAAATGCCGGTCATCACCGCCTGGTCGACGCCGGGCCTGGCGCTGATGGCGGCGTCGAGCGGTTTTTCGATCGGCGAGGCCGTCGCCGCCTTCATCGTTACCGGCATTCTTTTGGTCGCCACCGGGCTGTTCCGGCCGCTGACGAAACTGATCTCGGGGATACCGCCCTCGGTCGCTTCAGGAATGCTGGCCGGCATTGTCGTCACCTTCGCGCTTAATGCGGTCAAAACTGTTCCCGCCGATCCCTGGCTGATCCTGCCGTTGATCGCCGCCTTCTTCGTCATCCGCCTGTTCAATCCGGCGCTGTCGGTGCTGGCAGTGCTGGTCGGCGGCGGTCTCGCCGCGTTTCTCACCGGCCGCGTCGGCGGTTTGCCCACTCCTGAACTGTCGACGCTCACTCTGATCGCGCCTGTGTTCACCGCCAAGGCGATAATCGGCCTGGCAGTACCGCTCTACCTGGTCACCATGGCTTCGCAGAACCTGTCGGGCCTCGCCGTGCTGCGCGCCGCCGGCTACCATCCGGAACCCGGTCCGCTGATCGGCATCACCGGCCTGTTTTCGCTGCTTTCGGCGCCGTTCGGCGGCTCGACCACCAATCTGGCGGCAATTTCGGCGGCTATCTGCACCGGGCCCGACGTTCATCCAGACCCAACGGAGCGCTGGAAGACAGGGCCGTTCTATGCCCTTGCCTATCTGATCTTCGCGATTTTCGGCGCCTCCCTGGTGGCGATCTTCGCCGTCCTGCCGCAGAGCCTGATCGTGCTGGTTGCGGGTCTTGCGCTGATGGCCCCGCTGGCCAACGCGCTGGCGATCGCGCTCAAGGACGAAAGCGAGCGCATGGCCGCCACCGTCACTTTTGTCGTCACCGCCTCCGGGCTGACCTTGTTCGGCGTCGGCGCCGCATTCTGGGGACTGATTGCCGGGCTGGTCGTGCTTTTCCTCGATATGCTCAAAAAGCGATAATCATTTCAGCAGCTTGTCCGGTTTTAGCCGACATTGTCTTGAATCGCCGTTTTTGCCTTCCCATTTCGATTCCACGCAGCCGGTCCTGGCTGTCTCCAACCGAAGGAATGGGAGAAAATGAACACATCCGCATTGATCCGCCCGGCCTGGACGCCGGCAACCATCGCGTTGATGGTGATCGGCTTCATGGTGTTCTGGCCGCTCGGCTTCGCCATGCTCGCCTACATCATCTGGGGCGACCGGCTCGAGGGCTTCAAGCGTGACGTCAACCGCGCGACCGACGGCATCTTCGCCGGCTGCCGCCGCGGTTCCGACAAAGCCGCGCGCTGGGGCCACGGCTCCGCCCGGACCGGCAACGTCGCGTTTGACGACTGGCGCGAAAAGGAGCTTGAACGCCTAGCCGAGGAACGCCGCAAACTCGACGACATGTTGACCGAGTTCGACGACTACGCGCGCGAATTGCGTCGCGCCAAGGACCAGGACGAGTTCGATCGCTTCATGGCGAACCGCAACAAGTCGACCGCTCCGGCCAAGAGCGGCCCGAGCACCGGCACGTCCCCCACCAAGCGTGGCAAAGGCTCGAACCTGCTTGACGACTGAGGCCGAGCGACAGGCCCGATCGTGAAAAAAACGGCGTCGCGCGAGCGGCGCCGTTTCTTTTTTGTTCTATTCGTTTTTCTCGAATCGCGTATCGTCCGGCCATGACCCTCGGATTCTTCCGCAATCTGACAAAGCCCAAGCCCACGCCTGTCGTGGAGCGAGAATATTGCGTTGCCGGCCGCACGCTGCCGCTCAAGATCGTCGAGAGCGCCAGGGCGCGGCGTCTGACGCTACGCATCGATTCCGGCGGCCAGGGCCTGCGTATCACCGTGCCGCCGGGCCTGCGCCGCGGCGAGGTGGAGCGGTTCCTCGATCGTCATCAGGACTGGCTGGAGCAGCGGCTGGCCAAGGTGCCGACACGGCCGCAGGTACGGCCGGGCATCAAGATACCAATCCGCGGCGTGCCGCACCGCATCGTGCATGAGCCGTCAAGGCGCGGCACCGTCACCGTGTCGCGCGACGAACGCGGCCCGCTGCTGATCGTGCATGGCGAGCGCATCCACCTGCCGCGCCGCATCGCCGATTTTTTGAAGCGCGAGGCCAAGAAGGAGATCGAGAAGCTGGTGGCCAGGCACACCGAAGCGCTTGGCAAGCGCGCCAAGGCGATCCGCTACAAGGATACGTCCAGCCGCTGGGGCTCGTGCACTTCCGAGGGCAATTTGTCCTTTTCCTGGCGCATCATGATGGCGCCGCCGCCCGTCATCAACTACCTCGTCGCCCATGAAGTAGCGCATCTGAAAGAGATGAACCACGGTCCGAAATTCTGGAAATTGTGCGAAAAGCTCTGCCCCGACACCGACCGCTGCAAGGACTGGCTGAAGCGCAATGGCGGGGCCCTGCAGGCGATCGTTTTCGAGTAGCGCAATCCGTGAAGCGGTCGTACGGCGCCAGAGAATACGCTTTTCCGCGGCGATGCTTCACACCTCCGCCCCCCCCCCAGCGTCTACGTTCTTACTGGGCGCACGAACTCAATCGTCATTCGCGGCGTTCAACTCTTCAGGCCGCAGCCCTTCTTCGCTATGATGCGGCCACGGTAAAAAATTCCGATCGAAGGCGTCGGTGTCGAAATAATCGAGCGCCCGATGCGCCTCGGCGCCGTTGAAGGCGGCCTTGTCCATCAAATGCGCGATCACCTCGCGCGCCTGCGCGATCTTCTGCCTGAGTTCGGCAACGGTTCTGTCAGTCATGATGTTCTCCCGCCTTGCATGCTTTCCCATGATAGGTAGCGCCTTTGGCCCTGCCGGCAAACAACATGCTTTTTCTCGACTCTGCCTCGATTTCATGTCAATTCCCGCGCCATGGCACTCGACGTCAAAATCTGCGGCTTGAAGACCGACCAGGCAATGGCCGCGGCGCTGGCCGGCGGCGCCAGCCATGTCGGCTTCATTTTCTTTGCCAAGAGCCCGCGTTACATCGAACCGGCTGCAGCCGGGCGGTTGCGCGAAGCGGCGCGCGGCAAGGCTTTGGCGGTTGCCGTTACCGTCGACGCCAACGACACCTTCCTGGACGACATCATCGACAGCATGCGCCCGGACATGCTGCAGCTGCACGGCTCGGAAACGCCCGAACGGGTGGCCGAACTGAAAGCCCGCTATGACCTGCCGGTCATGAAGGCGTTGCCGCTCAGCGAAGCCGCCGATCTCGAGCGCATCAAACCGTTCGTCGGGGTCGCGGACCGGTTCCTGTTCGACGCCAAGCCGCCGAAGGGCTCCGAGTTGCCGGGCGGCAATGGCGTTGCGTTCGACTGGCGCATCCTGACCGGCCTTGACGCCGGGCTCGATTACATGCTTTCCGGTGGGCTCAACGCCGCCAATATCGGCGATGCCCTTCGGCTTGCCAGCCCGCCCGGAATTGATATTTCCTCCGGCGTGGAAAGCGCGCCGGGCATCAAGGATCCGGCGCTGATCGAGCAGTTTTTCCGGGCCGTCAAGGCAGCGCGAGACGACCGCGCCGCCTAACCGGCTCAAACCCGAGCATGTCCCGAAAGTGGAAAACGGTTTTCGACAGGACATGCTTAAGAAAATCGAGATGCCAGGAGATCGGCGATGAACAAGCCGGCGACACTCAATTCCTTCCGCACCGGACCCGACGAACAGGGCATGTTTGGCATTTTCGGCGGTCGTTTCGTGGCCGAAACGCTGATGCCGCTGATCCTCGACCTCGAACGGCACTGGAACGAGGTCAAGAACGATCCGGATTTCAGGGCCGAGCTCACCGATCTTTCGACCCATTATGCGGGGCGGCCGTCGAAGCTTTATTTCGCCGAAGGACTGACCAGGCATCTTCGTGAGGTTTCCTCGGCCAAGGGCATCGGGGGCGGCGCAAAGGTTTATTTCAAGCGCGAGGACCTGAACCATACCGGTTCGCACAAGATCAACAATTGCCTCGGCCAGATCCTGCTGGCCAAGCGCATGGGCAAGACGCGCATCATCGCCGAGACCGGGGCCGGCCAGCACGGCGTGGCATCGGCCACGGTCGCGGCCCGTTTTGGGTTTCCCTGCGTCGTCTATATGGGCGCGACCGACGTTGCCCGCCAGAGCCCCAATGTCTTTCGCATGAAGCTGCTCGGCGCCGAAGTGCGGCCGGTGACCGCTGGCCATGGCACGCTGAAGGACGCCATGAACGAGGCGCTGCGCGACTGGGTGACCAATGTCGAGGACACTTATTACCTGATCGGCACCGCCGCCGGCCCGCACCCCTATCCAGAGCTGGTGCGCGACTTCCAGTCGGTGATCGGTTCGGAGGCGCGCGCTCAGATCCTCGAGCAGGAAGGCCGGTTGCCCGACACCATCATCGCCGCCGTCGGCGGCGGCTCCAACGCCATCGGCCTGTTCCATCCGTTCCTCGACGACAAGGATGTCCGCATCATCGGCATCGAGGCTGGCGGGCGTGGCCTCGACGGCGTCGAGCACTGCGCCTCGATGAACGCCGGCGCGCCGGGCGTGCTGCATGGCAACCGCACCTATCTCCTGCAAAATGCCGACGGCCAGATCATGGACGGCCATTCGATCTCGGCCGGCCTCGATTACCCCGGCGTCGGCCCGGAGCATTCCTGGCTGCGCGACTCTGGCCGCGTCGAATATGTGCCGATCCTCGACGACGAGGCGCTGGAGGCCTTCAAGCTGACCACACGCGTCGAAGGCATCATCCCGGCGCTCGAATCGGCGCACGCCATCGCCCATGCGGTGAAGATCGTGCCCGCCATGGACAAGGACCAGATCGTCATCGTCAACCTGTCCGGCCGCGGCGACAAGGACGTGCATACGGTGGCTTCGATGCTGGGCATGGAGATCTGATCATGGTGACCCGCATCGATCGCCGCATGGCAAAGCTCAAGAACGAAGGCCGCCCGGCGCTCGTCACCTATTTCATGGGCGGCGACCCGGACTATCAGACCTCGCTGTCGATCATGAAGGCGCTGCCAACGGCCGGCGCGGACATCATCGAACTCGGCATGCCGTTCTCCGATCCGATGGCCGATGGCCCGGCGATCCAGGCCGCGGGCTTGCGGGCGCTTAGAGGCGGCCAGACGCTGGTTAAGACGCTCAAGATGGCGGCTGACTTCCGCACCGGCGACAATGAGACGCCGATCGTTCTGATGGGCTACTACAACCCGATCTACATCTACGGCGTCGATCGCTTTCTCAAGGACGCATTGGCCAGCGGCATCGACGGGCTGATCGTCGTCGACCTGCCGCCTGAGATGGACGAGGAGCTGTGCATCCCGGCGCTGAAAGCCGGCATCAACTTCATCCGGCTGGCGACGCCGACCACCGACGACAAGCGCCTGCCCAAGGTGCTGCAGAACACGTCCGGCTTCGTCTATTACGTGTCGATGACCGGCATCACCGGTTCCGCGCTGGCCGACACCGGCAAGGTGGCTGCGGCGGTCAAGCGCATCAAGGGCCATACCGATCTGCCGGTCTGCGTCGGCTTCGGCGTCAAGACCGCCGAACAGGCGCGCGTCATCGGCGCCAATGCCGACGGCGTCGTCGTCGGTACCGCGATCGTCAATGCGGTCGCCAATGTGCTGGGGCCGAAGGGCGAAAAGACCGCCGACCCGGCCGAGGCCGTCGCCACGCTGGTCAGCGGCCTCGCGCAGGGCGTGCGGTCGGCCCGCCTTGCTGCCGCCGAATAGTTTTCCTACCTCAGGTCTTGTGCACGTCGCCATCCCGGGCGGCATGCGCTGGATCGGTTTGCCGTTTCACGGAAACGCCGAACCGCTCTATCTTTTTGCTTTATCGCAATTCCGGTCGGAAAACCGGTTCACACTTTTCCTGGAATTGCTCTAACTCTTCGTCAGGACAGGAGCCGAAGCGATGAACTGGATCACCAACTACGTTCGCCCGAAGATCAATTCGATGCTCGGCCGGCGCACCGACATGCCCGAGAACCTGTGGATCAAGGATCCCGAGACCGGGGAGATGGTGTTCCACAAGGATCTGGAATCCAACCAGTTCGTTATCCCGTCTTCGGGCCATCACATGAAGATCTCGGCCAAGGAGCGGCTGAAATACTTCCTCGACGACGGCAAATACGAACAGCTCGAAAATCCCAAGGTCATGCTGGACCCGCTGAAATTCCGCGACGAGAAGCGCTACACTGACCGGTTGAAGGACGCCAAGGCCAAGACCGGCCTGGAAGATGCCATCGTCAACGCGCTGGGCACCGTAGAAGGCCTGCCGGTGGTGGTGACGGTGCAGGATTTTGCCTTCATGGGCGGTTCGCTCGGCATGGCCGCGGGCGACGCCATCGTTCATGCCTTCGAGGTGGCCGTGCAGCGCAAGCGGCCGCTGATCCTGTTTGCCGCTTCCGGCGGCGCGCGCATGCAGGAAGGCATCCTGTCGCTGATGCAATTGCCGCGCACCACGGTTGGCGTCGACCGGCTGAAGGAAGCCGGCCTTCCCTACATCGTCGTGCTGACCAATCCGACGACCGGCGGCGTCACTGCCTCCTACGCCATGCTGGGCGACGTGCATATAGCCGAGCCCGGCGCACTGATCGGCTTCGCCGGACCGCGTGTCATCGAGCAGACCATCCGGGAAAAACTGCCGGACGGCTTCCAGCGCTCCGAATATCTGATGGAACACGGCATGGTCGACATGGTGGTATCGCGACTGGAGATGCGCCGGACCATCGCGCGGCTCTTGAAGATGCTGCTCAAGATGCCGGAAGAGCACAAGCCCCTGGAGCCGGAAATCCTGCCGCCGGCGGTGGTCGCGACGGAAGCACGGCCGCAGGCCTGACGCGACACTCTTTGCCGCGAACCGCGATTGCGCGCGATCCATCGCGCGCTTAGGACTCCTACATGACCACGCTTGCCGCCGACCGTGAAATCGAAGCGCTGATGGCGCTTCACCCGAAAGGCTTCGACCTTTCGCTCGACCGCATTTCACGACTGCTGGAGCGGCTGGGCAATCCTCAGGACTTGCTGCCGCCGGTGATCCACATCGCCGGCACCAACGGCAAGGGCTCTTGCGCCGCCTTCTCGCGAGCGCTTCTGGAAGCATCCGGCCGACTCGTGCACGTGCACACCTCGCCGCATCTGGTCAGCTGGCACGAGCGCTACCGGCTGGCGGCTGATGGCGGCGGCAGGCTGGTCGAGGACGATATCTTCGCCGAGGTCATCGCCCGCGTCGCCAAGGCCAATGGCGGCGAGAAGATCACCGTTTTCGAGATCCTCACCGCCGTCACCTTCATCCTGTTTTCGGAGCATCCGGCCGATGCCGCCATCGTCGAGGTCGGTCTCGGCGGCCGCTTCGACGCCACCAATGTCATCGCCAGGCCGGCTGTCTCGGTGATCATGCCGGTGTCGATGGACCACGAAGCCTATCTCGGCGACCGCGTCGAACTGATCGCCGCCGAGAAGGCCGGCATCATCAAGCGCGGCTGCCCGGTGGTCATCGGCGCACAGGAAACCGAGGCGGCGCAGCAGGTGCTGATCGAAACCGCCGAGCGGCTCGGCTGCCCGACCCTGGTCTATGGACAGGATTTCCTCGCCTTCGAGGAGAACGGCCGCATGGTCTATCAGGACGATGATGGCTTGATGGATCTGCCGCCGCCGCGGCTGCCCGGGCGCCACCAGTTCGCCAACGCGGCCGCCGCGATCGCCGCCGTCAAGGCAGCCGGCTTCGAGATCAGCCACCGTGCCGCCGAGAAGGCGATGACCACTGTCGCCTGGCCGGGGCGGATGCAGAAGCTGTCGCAAGGCAGGCTGACGGAACTGGCGCCCAAGGGCGCCGACATCTGGCTCGACGGCGGCCACAATCCGGGCGCCGGCGTGGTCGTCGCCGAGGCGCTGGCCGAACAGGAAGAGAAGAACCCCAGGCCGCTTTTTCTCATCTCCGGCATGATCAACACCAAGGACCAGAGCGGCTATTTCCGCGCCTTCAATGGCCTCGCCCGGCACGTCTATACCGTGCCGGTGAGCCTGAGCGACGCCAGCGTGCCGAACGACGAACTGGCGGCCCGCGCCACGGAGGCCGGGCTGACGGCCGAGCCGGTGAGTTCCGTCGCCAGCGCGCTGATGTTGCTGCGCGACACCTGGGACGGCCCGCCGCCGCGCATCCTGGTCGGCGGCTCGCTCTATCTGGCTGGCGCGGTGTTGGCGGAGAACGGCACGCCGCCGACGTGACGCATCCAGTATCTGCGCCTAACTAACCGGTCCAAGCCGCCGCTCAGAAGTCCCAACGCGAGATCATATCAGGCCGGTGGTGCCAGGTCGTTGGTACGGCGAAAATCAAACTTCAGGTCCTGTATGAGCCTGACGGCCTTCTCGGACGATTTTCTCCAGATCGATGTCGGTGCCACTGCTTGCGCCAGGTGGGCATAGAATGTGGGCGCGGGTTCGCGACCTGCTTCACGAATCTCGTAGGATTCAAGCGCTCGCTCGACGACATCTGCTATCGAGCGATTTTCGCGACGAGCAAGTCTATGAGCCAGGTCGCGTGCTTTTGCGCTACGGACCGAGAGCTGAGGTTCGGCCATCTCAAACTCCGTTGTTGGAAGACATATATACCGGTTTCCGCTGCGGTATTCGAGGCGAACGCCGCTATTTCAGCTCGATCTCAATGAAGGCATATTCGCCCTCATTGGCGCTGATGACGTCGTGCTCGACGCCTTCCCTGCGGAAATAGGGCGCGCCTTTCTTCATTTCGGCGAAGGATTCGCCGTCCTTGGTCAGAAGCTTTACCTTGCCGTCCATCAGCGGCACGACAACATAGTCGTGGCCATGGCGGTGCCAGCCGGTGTTGTCGCCCGGCTGAAAGCGGTATTCCGTGACGATGACGCGCTCATTGTCGATGAAGACGGTGGCCTTGGCGGATCCGGTCATTTTTCCTCTCCCTGCATCTGCTTCCAGCAGAAGACATGGAGGCCCCGGACGTCAGGGCCAGAGCGGGCGACCAATGACGCCAACGCGATCGGCCGGGCTTGATGTCAGGAATTTCGGATTGATCAGGCGAGATTACCGTTGATCCAGTGCGACAGCGCGGTCTTGGGCGCGGCGCCAACCTTCACATCGGCTCTTTCGCCGCCCTTGAAGATCATCAGCGTCGGGATAGAGCGCACGCCGAATTCCGCTGCCAGTTCGGGATTCTCGTCGATGTTGAGCTTGGCGATCTTCACCTTGCTGCCGAGCTCATTGGCGATGTCTTCCAGCGCCGGCGCGATCATCTTGCAGGGACCGCACCATTCCGCCCAGAAATCCACCACGACCGGCTCCTTGGCGTCGAGCACAGCGGTCTGGAAATTGTTCTTGTCGACCTTGACGGTAGCCATGCGGAAATCCTTTCGAAATTTTTCGTCGCACCAAATGTGGTGGTTGCCGCGCCCTTCTTCAAGCAGTTCTTGTGTCACGCTCGCGTGAGTCGGGCAAGAGCGTCATCCATGGCCCGAGCCGGCAGTTCGATCAGCCGCGGCGCCTCCGTGAACAGCAAGGCCGCCGTGACTTCGCGGCCGGGATAGAGCGGCCGCAGCAAGGCGCGATAGAGCGCGAGCTGCAGCAGATAGGCGGGCGGAACCTCGCCCAGCGAGGCGGGCGCCGGCCGATTGGTCTTGTAATCGATGATGGATACGCGGTCCGGCGTCACCGCCACCCTGTCGATCTTGCCGGAAATCGAGCGTTTCGTGCCCTTGACGTCGAGGCTGCCCATGACCGCCACTTCGGCGCGCGAAGAGGGTCCGAAAAGCGGCGCGAAACGCGGATCGGCAAGGATCGCCATAACCGAGGCGACCGCCTTTTCGCACTCGCCGGCCGGCCATTGCGCGCCGGCGCGGGCGAGATAGCGTTCGGCTGCGCCCTGGCGTTCGTTTTGCGCCACGCCGGGCAGCATCTGCAGCAGTTTGTGCAGCGCCAGGCCTCGCATGACGGCGAAGCCGGGTTCGGCGTCGCCATCCAGCACTGGCGAGCCGGTGTCGATGACGCTTTCCTTGCCCTCGTCGATCAGGGCGGAGGCTCCGGATGGCGACAGCGGGCGCGGCAGGTCCTCGTATGGCGGCAGCGGCTTGAACAAGATTTCGGGCGGCGGCCCGAAGTCCCGCGTCTGCCTGGCTTCGCTCTCGGCGACCGGTGCAAACGGCGGCAATCCGGTCACCTGGAAGCGATGCACTGAGACGCCGCCGCCGGCCGGATGCGGATACTCGGCACTCTCCGGCGCCCCGACCAGGGCACGGCTGACGAGCGAATGCCAGGTGCCGGTGTTCGGCGCGCGCTTGCCATGATAACCGCAGACGATCAGCCTGTCCTCGGCCCGGGTCATGCCGACATAGAGCAGCCGCCGGTACTCGTCATCGGCGAGATCGCGCGCCCTGGCCGCGGCAGCCTTCGAAATCCCGTTGGCGACGTCGCTGGTCGAACGCCAGAGAAAGCCCTTGCCGCTCCAGTTCAGCCCGGAACCCTCGAACGGCATCAGGCGCGGCAGGTGCTGATCGCTGAACGGAGCCGAACCGCCATCGACCAGGAAGACGACAGGCGCTTCGAGCCCCTTGGCTGCATGCACGGTCATGACGCGGACCTCGTCGCGGGTCTGGTCCATCTCGCGCTTGATTTCTGGGCCGGCGCTCTCCAGCGTCGACAGGAAGGCTTCCAGCCCGGGTAAGCCGGCCCGCTCCTCGGCAAGGCAGAAACTCAGGAATTCGTCGAGAATGTCGCCGGCCTCCGGCCCGAGCCGCGCAACCATCTTGCGGCGCACGCCACCGCGTGCCAGCAGGCCGGCATAGAATTCGAACACCGGCTTGAAGACGGCCTCGTTGGCCCAGATGTCGAGTTGAGCGGCGACCGCCGCGAGCGCTTCGCTTTGGCTGGCATGCTGGCGCAGGGACCCGGCCAGCGACAGGCCGGATGGTCTTTGCGCGGCCAGTGTGAAAAGCGTCTCTTCCGACAGATCGAAGATCGGGCTCCGCAGCACGGCGGCGAGCGACAGATCGTCCTGCGGCTGGATCAGGAAATGGCCGAGCGCGATCAGGTCCTTGACCGCGATGTGGCCGGGCAGGCTCAACCGGTCGGCGCCGGCGACCGGGATGTCACGACGTTTCAGGGCACGCGTCAGAGCATGGACGAAGCGATCGCGCTTGCGCACCAGCACCAGCACGTCGCCAGGGCGCAGCTTCTTGCCGCGGCCTTCGATGACCTCGCCATTGCCGATCCAGCCGGCAATGGTGGCGGCGACGTTTTCGGCAACCCGAACCGCCGGCGCGCGGGCATGGTCGACTGCCTGGGTCCAGTCGTCCGGCTCGTCGACGACGTCGGCGCCGATGGATGGCCAGACCTCGACATAGCCCGGCGCATCGGTGCGTATCGCCTTGTGGCTCAGCGGATCGGGGTCATGGCTGATGCCACGCCGCACGACCGGATCGGCGAAGACGCGGTCGACGGCGGCCAGAACATCGTCGGTCGAGCGGAACGACCAGGTGAGCTTCAGATCGGCGAAGGGCGCATCGGCGTCGCGCACCTTGCTTGCGAACAGGAGCCTGCTGTCGGCGAAGGAATCCGGCGCCGCTCCCTGGAAGGAATAGATCGACTGTTTTTCGTCGCCGACAGCGAAGATCGTCCGATGCGCGGTGTCTCGGGCGCCGATGCCGGCAAAGAATTCCTCGGCCAGCCGCTTCACCACCTCCCATTGGTCGGGGCTGGTGTCCTGCGCCTCGTCGAGCAGAATGTGGTCGATGCCCTGGTCGAGCTTGTATTGCACCCACGGGCCGGCATCGGGCCTGGCCAGGAGACTGACGGTGCGGGTGATCAGGTCGTTGAAGTCGAGGAACCCGCGGCCACGCTTCAACTGCTCGTAGCGGGCGACCAGCCAGTCGGCCAGCGTCAGCGCGGCGCGCGTGCCCTCCAGCATCCGGAACAGGGCGAGCCGGTCGACCGTCTCGACGATTGCGGTGGTCGCCGAGAGATAGCGCTCCGCCAGGTCCGGCAGCCGGTCGAGCAGCGCCTTCTTGAAGGCCTTGGCTGGATCGTAGACGTCGCCGTCGGCCTTCAGGAAAGCCCGCGAAAGCAGCTGCAGGCGGCGCACGGGGTCGGTTTCCGCGAAAGCCAGGCGCGCATGAGGCAAGATGTTGTTGAGCACCGTCCTGGCGTCGGCGGCCTCCGCCGCCTGGGCGAAGCCGGCAAAATAATCCGGCAGGAAGCCGGGCAGCGGCCAGATGGCGGCCGCTATGCCTTCGGCGGTCTGGCCGGGGCGGAATTGGAATTCGTCGAACAGCGTCTGGAAGTTCGGGCCGCCTCGATCGATCTCACCGATGAAGGCGCCCAGTTCGTCGCGCTTGCGGACGATCTCACCCAGCAAAGCGTCGAGCCCGGCCTCGCCACCGCGCTCGAGCACGGCGGCGAAAGCTTCGGCGAGGTCCGGCCGATCCGCCGCGCTGCCCGAAATCATTTCACGGCGCGCGGCGGCGAACAACGATGCCTCCATCTGCGGGTCGAGCATCTCGAAATGCGCGGGGATGTTGGCTTCCAGCGGGAACTGGTGCAGCACCGATTCGCAGAAGGCATGAATGGTCTGGATCTTCAGGCCGCCGGGCGTTTCCAGCGCCTCGGCAAACAGGCGGCGGGCGCGGCGCATGGTTTCGCGGTCGGGCCGGCGGCCATCGAGCGCCTCGACCCTCACCGCCAATTCGGCATCGCCGAGCGCGGTCCATTCCGACAATGTCGAGAAAACCCGGTTCGACATGTTGGCGGCGGCGGCGCGCGTGTAGGTCAGGCACAGTATCTTCGACGGATCGGTGCCACGCAGCAGGAGCCGGATGACGCGCTGGGCCAGCACATGGGTCTTGCCGGACCCGGCATTGGCCGACACCCAGGCGGAATTCCTCGGATCCGAGGCGCTGGCCTGCCTGGAGGCGGTTTCGCCGGGGATGGGATAGGCTTTCTTCATGCCTCCCCTCCCTCGTCATCCGCATCGCCGCCCGCCGACCATTCGAGCACGCGGGCGAGATGGTCGTAGTTGCCGTCGGTCTCGCCTTCGCGGAACGGCAGTGCCCGCGACAGGTAGCCGGCCGCCGGATCGGCATAGTGGATGAGCAATTTCTCCAGCCGCGCCCAGGCCTCCTCGGCGAGGTCCGTGGCGGTGCGTGGCTGCCGGTTGTATTCGAGGATCGATTCCTCGAAAACCTCGCCATTCGGCTTCAGCCTGACAAAAGCCAATTGCGAGGGCTCGCGCGCGCCGAGTTCCTGGAAAGCGCCGCGCCTGAGCAACGCGCCCTCCAGGGCCAGTTGCGGCGACAGCAGCGTGTGCGCCTGCGCCTTGGAAGGCGAGGAGCCGGTCTTGTAGTCCAATATGTCGGCCATGCCGCCATGGAGAAGATCGACCCGGTCGGCATAGCCCGACAGGGTGATCCCGGATTGGCCGACCACGGTCTTGGCCGCTCGCGCCTCGGCGTGGCGCCGGGCCACGGCCCCAGCGCGGCCGCGTTCCCATTCGATGATGCTGGCGGCGAGCTTTTCGAAACGCGGCCACCAGACCGCCTCGACATCGGCGGGAAGTGCTGCCTCGGCAAAGCAGGTCCGGCCGGCGGCGAGCAGGCCGGCCAGCGCATCGGGAGCACGCGGATCGGCCACGCTGCCCGAGAACAGATGCAGGATGGCGTGGAACAGCGTGCCGCGCTCGGCCGCACCCGGGTCGCGGATGACCGGGTCGAGCGGCAGCAGGCCGAGGATGCGCCTGGCATAGACGGCGTAGGGATCGCGACGCAGCGTCTCGATCTCGGTGACCGAGAAATGGGTTGGACGCAGCGCGACCGGCGGCTTCGGCTGCGGGCGCGGCGCGAAGTCCCGCCGCGGGCCGGAATCGAGCGCGCGCGCCCAGGCGATGAGTTCGTCGCCGCGTTCGGCAAGCCTGGCTGCCTGGTCCTTCCCGATATAAGTGAGAATGCGCTGCAGCCAGCGCGAGGGCACGGCGGGCGCGTCGCCGGCGCGTGCGGAGCGCGATAGCACCACCTTCGCCGCCCCCATGGCCATCTGGAAATCATGTGCGGCAAGCCCAATGCGCCGTTCGGGCGGCTCCAGGTCGATGCCGGTCTTCATCAGCCGCGACATGAAGCGATCGCTTTCGGGTTTGCGCGGCCACACGCCTTCGTTCATGCCGCCGATGACCAGCGTGTCGACATTCTGCAAGCGGGCTTCCAGCGCCCCCCAGATGGCGATGTTCCTGTCTGTGCCTTGCGCCGGCTTGACCGTCTCGGGCGCGATCAGCGCGTCCATGACGTCGGGCCATTCGTCGGCGGCAAACGACAGCGGCACGGGCGCCGCGACCAGTCCACGCAACAGGTCGGCGAGCTTCTCGCCGGCATCGCCGGCATAGAGCGCGCCAAGCCCGCCATCGGCCGCACGGCCGAGATTTTCCAGCACCACGACGCTGGCCCCGACCAGCGCCACAAGACCGGCGTCGGCCTGACCGCGAAAGGCGGCAAGCGGCGCCAGCGCTTCGTTGAGACGTCCGAGCAAATTCCGCGCGCCTTCGATGGCGCGCACGGTCAGCCGGGTAAACCAGAAAGGCCGCCTGCTGTCGGCGCCGAGGTCAACCAGGCGGGCTTCGAACAGGTCCGGCAGCGACGCGATGTCGGGGCGGCCGGTGCCGCCGCGCAGCGCCACCAGTTCGATCAGTTCCGCCGCATGGCGAACGCTCGTCCGGTCCAGGCCAAGGGCAAGCAGGGGATGCTTGAGCAGCGACAGCAGGCCGACCGGGTCACCGGGACGGAACACCGCCTGCAACGCCAGGCCAAGCAGGCCGGCGGCGGGCGTGTTGGAAAGCGGCACACCACCGGAATCGTCGGCGACGACGCCGAAGCGAGCGAGCTCGACCGAGACGCGGCGCGCCAGCGCACGGTCACCGGTAACGAGGGCCGCTCTTTGGCCGGGCTGCTCGACTGCGCGCTTGAGCGCGACGGCGATCCCCACGGCTTCATCGCGTTCGCTGGCTGCCTCCAGCAGGCTCACGCCGGAGAACGCCTGCTCGATGTCGGAGGGGGAAAAGCCGCTGCGCGTCTCGGCCCACAATTCGGTGGTCTCGGCCGGCCGCAGCGCTTCGCCGACGAGGGCGGCGCGAAGCGCGAGTTCATGTCCGGCCGCGCCGATCTCCTCGACATCGCCGCGCAGCACACCGATGGTGCCGATCAGCTTGGCGAGGCCGTATTGCGGATGGCCGAGCACGGCCGGACGTGCGCCCGGCGCCGTGATGGCCTGGAAAGACGGCTCATCCATCGTCCGGTCGAGGCCTGGCAGCACGATGGCTCCTCCCGCCAAGCGGGCGATTGCGGCCAGCAGCTCTGCCGTGGCGGGGATGGAGCCGGTGGAACCGGCGGCGATAACCGGCCCGGCGGGCGGATTGCGCCGCAGCCGCGCCGCTTCCAGCCGGATCAGGGCGCTGCGATGCGCGGCCGGGTTGGAGAGGTTCCGTTCCCCAAGGAATTTCGGCCAGGCTTCGGTGACGATGCCGAGGAAATCGAGCGTGACCTGCCACCATCCCGCGAGATTGCCGCTCACCAGATCGGCGAGCCGCGTCCAGTCCGTGCCTTCCGTCTCGATCTCATCCATAAGCCGGGCGAGATCGCGCGCCAGCCAGATCGCATCGGCGGCGGAGGCCGGAATGACGATCTCCTCGTCGAAAAGCGCCGCCACATGCGCCGGCAGCCGGCGTTTCCAGGCACGCACCAGCGGCGCCAGCAGCAACAGGCGTTCGGTTGCCGCGATCGGCGGCGCGAGGTCGACGGCGGCCGACGCTTCCGTCTCGAACGCGGCCTCGTCCTCATCGAACTCGCCGAGCGGCCGGATGACTGGCAGAATCGCCGAACCGCCGCCGCCCCTCGCCGACAGGCTGTCGACGAAGACGCCACGCAAGGCGCGCGCGGCGCGGCGCGTCGGCACATAGATGATGACATCGGCCAAAGCGAGCAGGTCGCCATCGAAGCGAAAGCCCGGAACAAGACGCCCGGCCAGCAGCGCCTCGGCAAGCGTCGGCAGAAACGGCGCACCGGGCGGAATGGAGAAAACGCGGCCCGGGCCGCTCATTGCAACTCGGCTAGCGCGTCGGCGACCGCCGCTTCCGCGCTGGCAATAGCGTCAGGCGTGCCGACGGTGATCCAATGGCCATACATCGGCATGCCGGACAGCCGGCCGGCGGCGATCGCCTTGTCGAAGTAGGCGTTAAGCGAATGAGGTTCCGGCAGGGCACCCTTGAAGATGCGCGGATGGACGATCGCCGCCCCGGCATAGATCAGGCCCGCCGGATCGCCCTTGGAACGCCGCAGGGTGCCGTCCGGCGCCACCAGGAAATCGGTGCTGCCGCAGTGTCCGGTCGCCTGATGGAGATCCGCCAGCATCAGCAGAATATCCATTTTCGCGGCGTCCCATGCAAGGGCGAGACGGTTGAGATTGGGCGTTCCTTGGTCGATCCAGAAGGTGTCGGCGTTGAGGATGTAGAAGGGCTGTTGGCCGAGCTCCGGCAGCGCCTTGACGATGCCGCCGGCGGAATCGAGCAACCGCTCGCTCTCGTCCGAAATGACGATCCGCGGCGCATGGCGCGCGCCGAGATGGGCGACGATCTGTTCGGGAAGATAGTGCACGTTGACGACGGCCTTGCCGATGCCGGCCGCGGCGAGACTGTCGAGGCCCCAGTCGAGCAGCGTCTTGCCGGCGATCCTGACCAGCGGCTTGGGGATCGTGTCGGTGATCGGCCGCATGCGCTTGCCGAGCCCTGCGGCAAGCACTATCGCAGTTTTGGGCACGATCGCAGTTTTGGGCACGCTCGCTGCGTCCGGTATCGATGTCACGGCGTTTGCTCCTCCAGCAGACCGTGAGCGGTATAGAACTCGCGAAGGCCGGCCAAGGCAGGATGAGACAGCGCCCGGCGCAGATAGTCGCGGATACGCGGCAAGTGCTTCAGATAATAGGGCTTGCCGTCGCGTTTTTCGAGCCGGACGAAGATGCCGAGGATCTTGGAATTGCGCTGCGCCGCCATGATCGCATAGGCCTCGAGGAATGCCGCCTCGTCAAATGGGCCGGCCGCGTGGCGGGCGGCGACATAGGCATCGAGCGTGCGTTTCTCGATGCCTGGCGGGATGGTGACGCGCGCGTCCATGGCCAGCGAGGCCACGTCGTAAGCGGCGGGGCCGATCAACGCGTCCTGGATATCGACGATACCGAGCCGGTCATGGCCGGAGCGCTCAGCGCGCCAGATGATGTTCGGCGAATGAAAGTCACGCAGCATCAGCGTGTATTGGCTGTCAGCGAGGCGGTCGAGAACCGCGTTCCACTCCTTGTGGTAGCCGACGCGCAAGGCATCGCCCGCCGGAGCGCCCGTCAGCATCGGCACGTACCAATCGACCAGCAGGTCCGCCTCGATCAGCATGGCGTCGCGGTCGAAGGGCGGCACATCGTGAAACAGGCCGGGCGCGGCCTCCATCCGGTGGGGCCAGGTCTTGCCATGCATCATGGCGAGCAGTTCGGCCGCCGCCTCATAGCGCCCGGCGACCGGCCTGCCATGCCCGTCCAGGAAACCTTCGGAGCCCAGATGTTCGAGCAGCAGGAATCCCTGGTCGAGATCCTGCGCATGGATTTCGGGAACGCTGACCCCGGCGGCGAGCAGCGCGCGGTCGATGGCGGCGAAGGCTGACACCGACTGGGCGGTGTGGGCGATGACGCCATAGGGCTTGCCGTCGCGCACCGGCGGGCCCAGCACCAGCCGCGGCGAGTTCATCAGCACCCTCGCGGCATGGCCTGGAAGCGAGACAATTTCGTAGGAGCGGGCAGAGGCATCGCCGATGAAATGGCGGCGGCTGGCCTCGCCCCATCCAGCGCCTTCGAGGAAATCACGCATGGCGAGCGACCGCGCCACCCGATCGTAGGCAGCGCCTTGCCCGGACAGTCTCGCCAATCGGCCATCGCCATGCTGGACGAGTTCGATCAGCACGGCGGTCCCAGGCAAATAACCCTCGGCCCGTTCCGGCCATTCGACAAGGGCCGCGCCTTGCGCCAACGCCTCGTCGAAGCCCAGTTCATCGAGCTCGGCTGCCGAGGACAGGCGGTAGAGGTCGAAATGATGGACCGGGATGCGCGTATCGTAGCTTTGCACAAGGGTGAAGGTAGGACTCGGCACGTCGAGACCGGCATCGTCGGCCAAGGCCCTGATCAGCGCCCGCGCCAGCGTCGATTTGCCCGCGCCGAGATCGCCCTTCAGCGCCAGGACGTCGCCGGCGCGCAACGCCAGCGCCAGATCCTCACCCAGCCGCGCTGTCTGTGTTTCGTCGGCGAGTAAACGCTCGAGCATCAATGCGGCCATCGAGTGCGCTACTCGGCCGCGGCGCGGATGCCCGGCATGTCGGGAAAGGTGCAGATGACGGTCGTGCCCTTGTCCTTGCCGGTTTCGATGCGGACGCTGCCGCCATGCAGCTCGACGAAGCTCTTGACGATCGACAGTCCGAGCCCGGCGCCGCGCCGGCGGCCGCCATTGGCGCGCGGCTCGAAGCGGCGGAATACCGAGTCAAGCACGTCGGGCGGCATGCCGGGTCCATCGTCATGGACCGAGAATTCCACCCCGTCCGCCAACTGACGGCAGGCGAGCCGGATGGCGCTGGCCTCCGGCGCGTAGTTGGCGGCGTTGCTGAGCAGGTTGTAGAGGATCTGGCGGATGCGGATTTCGTCACCGTGGAAGGTCTTCGGCGCCGCGGCGGCATCGACCTCGAGCCTGATTGAATGCTCTTCCAGCCGGTCGGCAACCAGCTCGGCGGCGGCGGCGATCGTGCGGTCGACATGGACCTCGGAAATGTCGAGCTGCATGATGCCGGCATCGACCGTGGCCAGGTCGAGTATGTCGTTGACGATGGTCAAAAGCACCGAGGACGACGAGCCGACATGCTCGACATATTCGCGCTGCTTCTGCGTCAGCGGACCGGTGGCCGGCAGCGACAGCAGTTCGGTGAAGCCGATGATGTTGGTCAGCGGCGAGCGCAGTTCGTAGGACACGTGCTGGACGAATTCGTTCTTGAGCTGGTCAGATTTCTCCAGCGCCTCGTTCTTGTCCTTGAGCGCGCGTTCGACACGGACGCTGTCGGTAACGTCGACGAAGGTCATCATCACCTGCCCGTTGGGCAGGGGGATCACGGCGTAGCGCAGCACGGTGCCGTTGTTGAGCTCGGTCTGGCCGTGGCGGTCGCGGCGCTCGTCGTCGAAGCCGGTGATGGCGGCGACGAAGCCGCCCCACGGGCTGTCGATCGCTTGCAGGTCGCAAAGCTCACGGATTGCGGAAACATGGACATTGGGCCGGGCGGTTTCGGCGTCCAGGCCCCACAAAGTAGCAAATGCCGGGTTCGACAGGCGCAGCCTGCCGTCGGGACCGAACACCGCCACGCCTTCGGCGAGGTTGTCGAGTGTTTCGCCCTGGACCCGCACCGCGGTGCGGTAGCGGCTTTCGAGGTCCATCTTCTCGGTCAGGTTCTCGAACACCCAGGTGACGCCGCCCTTGGGCTGCGGGTTGGCGACGACGCGGATGGTCTTGCCGTCGGGCAGGTGCCACCAATGCTCCTGCGATTCCACCGCGCGGTAGGCGCCGAGCAGGCCTTCCTTCCAGCGACGCCACTCCGGCTGCTCGGCGATCTTGCCCTCGCTGCGCAGCCGATCCAGCAGCAAAGCGTTATCGGGCGCGCTGTGCAGGAAGCCTGCATCGAGGCCCCAGAGCTTCTGGAAAGCCTGGTTGAAGAAGCGCAGCTTCTCGTCGGTGTCGAAGATCGCGACCGCCGTGTTGAGCTGGTCGAGCGTGTCGGCGTGGCTGCGCACGGTGCGCTCATATTCGCTGCGGATCGTTTCGATGGCGCTGGTGTCGCAGGCAAGCCCGGCCGAACCGTCGGCGCCGGCGAAATCGGTCACCGCGAAGACGCGGCGGTCGCCCTCGATCACCGTGGAAAGCGTCTGTTCGAAGACAGGATGGGACTTGTGCTGGGCAGCGATCGCTTCGCGCGCCTGGCCGCCGAGGAATTCCTTGGCGTCGCGGACAGCCATCTCCGCGCTTTCGGCCTCGACCGCTTCGGCATAGGCCCGGTTCACCCATCTCAGGCGGCCGTCCTCGCCGCGCAGCCATGCCGGCATCTTCAGCGCCTCGAGCAGGCCGATCATCGTATCATGGTCGGCGGCCAGCCGCTGGTTTTCGATCTTCAGCCGGGCCTGGCTGCGTTGCGTCTCGGAAAGGGAAACGAACCGCACCAGCACATGCGCCGCGCTCTTGCGGCCATGCACTTCCAGCGGAGCGCCGGTCTGCGTTTCGATGACGAGGTCGAAGGACACGGCTCTTTCGCGCAGCCCCGCGACGGCATGCTCGAGTGCCGCAGCCGAGCGCGGCATCAGCCAGCGGCCGAAGGCAAGGAAGGCGGCCCGCTCCTCGGGCGCGCCGCTTTCGACCGGCAGCGTGCCGATGAGCTCGGGTTTCTTGTTCTCCGAGGCCCAGACGACGACACGCTGGTCGCGCAAGTTGAGCAGCGCCTCCGAACGGCGCAGCGCCGCGTTGATGTCCGCGATGCGGCTCCTGAGCTCGACATTTTCGGCCGAGGTGCGCGCTCTCTCCCGGATCAGAACGATGGCCGACAGGAATGCCGCTCCCATCACTCCGACAAAGACGGCAAGCTGCACGACCTCGACCGTGCTCACCGATAGGCTTGCGGCCTCCGCACCAGCAGCCTGGGCGTGGGCCACCGTGCCGGCCAAAGGCCAGCCAAGTGCGGAGCCGGCAAGGAACAGTCCGGCGCGCGCGCGCCATGAAGGGCGCCCGCCTCGCGTGGCGGTGCCGGTAGTCCTCGAATCGTCATGGCCGCCGGAAACGGCCCGTCCCGCGTAAAGCGGGTTATCCCCCGGCATGTCTTGGTCCTCTTCGCCGCCTGAATGCAAGACCGCCCTGATGCGTACGCCGGTCCTCGTCCCCGGACCGCGAATCACAACAATAGCGCCTGCTGGAATCGGCGTGAAGAATCATTCGGCGCAAAAATAAAGCCGGGCGAAAAGTCAATCGCCCGGCGTCAATATCTGGTAGTAAATTCAGCTTTGGTTAATAGCGGTAGTGTTCCGGCTTGAACGGACCCTGCGGGGTCACGCCGATATAGGCTGCCTGTTCGCCCGACAGTTCGGTCAGGCGAGCGCCGAGCTTGTCGAGATGCAGGCGCGCGACCTTCTCGTCGAGATGCTTGGGCAGCACGTAGACCTGGTTCTGGTACTGCTCGCCCTTGGTGAACAGCTCGATCTGCGCCAGCACCTGGTTGGTGAAGGACGCCGACATGACGAAGCTTGGATGGCCGGTGGCGTTGCCGAGGTTGAGCAGGCGGCCTTCCGACAGCAAGATCATGCGCTTGCCATCGGGGAAGGTGATCATGTCGACCTGAGGCTTGACGTTGGTCCATTTCAGGTTGCGCAGCGATGCCACCTGGATCTCGTTGTCGAAGTGACCGATGTTGCCGACGATCACCATGTCCTTCATCGAACGCATGTGGTCGAGGGTGACGACATCCTTGTTGCCGGTGGTGGTGATGACGATGTCGGCGGTGGGTGCGGCATCTTCGAGCGTGACGACCTCGAAGCCGTCCATCGCCGCCTGCAGGGCGCAGATCGGATCGACCTCGGTGACCTTGACGCGGGCGCCGGCGCCCTTCAGCGAGGCGGACGAGCCCTTGCCGACGTCGCCATAGCCGCAGACGACGGCGACCTTGCCGGCCATCATGGTGTCGGTGCCGCGGCGGATGCCGTCGACCAGCGATTCCTTACAGCCATATTTATTGTCGAATTTCGACTTGGTGACGGAGTCGTTGACATTGATGGCCGGGAAAGGCAGCAAGCCCTTCTTCTGCAGCTGGTAGAGCCTGTTGACGCCGGTGGTCGTCTCTTCGGTGACGCCCCGGATCGCTTCCTTCTGCTTGGTGAAGAAGCCGGGCGAAGCCTTCATGCGCTTCTTGACCTGGGCATAGAAATATTCCTCCTCCTCGCTGTGCGGATTGGACAGCACGTCCTCGCCGGCCTCAGCGCGCGCGCCGATCAGGATGTACATGGTGGCGTCGCCGCCATCATCGAGGATCATGTTGGAGGTGCCGCCGTCGGCCCACTGGAAAATCCTGTCGGTATAATCCCAGTACTGCTCAAGCGTCTCGCCCTTGACGGCGAAGACCGGGATGCCGGCCTCGGCGATGGCCGCGGCCGCATGGTCCTGGGTCGAGAAGATGTTGCAGGAAGCCCAGCGTATATCGGCACCGAGCGCCTTCAGCGTCTCGATCAACACCGCGGTCTGGATGGTCATATGCAGCGAGCCGGTGATGCGCGCGCCCTTGAGCGGCTTCTTGGAGCCGAATTCCTCGCGGCAGGCCATCAGGCCCGGCATTTCGGTTTCGGCGATCTCGATTTCCTTGCGGCCCCAGCCGGCAAGCGAGATGTCGGCGACCACATAGTCCTTGCTACCCGTCATGGCAGTGCTCCGATGCGAATTGTTACGCTGTTGAATTGGTTGCGGATGCGCCCGCGCCGGCAGGCGCGTCGAAGGGCGCGAATTGCCCGACTGACTAGCAGATCGGCGTCAAGACGACAATGGGATATAAAGAAATCTTTATCCCTGCATGTCTTTCATGCGAAGGTAAGGGATCAGCATTCCTCGCCGAAGCGGGACGCCACCAGCTGCTCCAGCGCATTCATGACCTCAAGCGCTTCGGGACCGCTGGCGGTGACGCGAATCGAATAACCCGGACTTGCAGCCAGCATCATCAGACCCATGATCGAGGTGCCGCCGACCTTGACGCCGTCCTTCTCGACATGGACCGACGCGTTGTAGCCGCTGGCGAGCTGTACGAACTTGGCCGAGGCGCGCGCGTGCAGGCCGCGCTGGTTGACGATCGGAAATTCGCGGACGATCTGGTCCTTTTCCGACGACATCGTGCTCATTTGCTGCTCAGGAGCTGGCTGGCGACATTGATGTATTTGCGCCCCGCCGCCTGCGCCTCGTCGAGGGCCGCCGCCATGTTGTCGCCCTTGCGAATCGAGGAGAGCTTGATCAGCATCGGCAAATTCATGCCGGCGATGACTTCGGTGCGGCCGGACTCCATCACGGAAATGGCAAGGTTCGATGGCGTGCCTCCGAACATGTCGGTCAGCACGATGACGCCCGCCCCGGTGTCGACACGGGCGACGGCGTCGACGATGTCGCGCCGGCGCTGCTCCATATCGTCGTCAGCCCCGATCGCCACGGTTTCGAAATTGTCTTGTGGCCCGACGACATGTTCCACGGCATGTCGGAACTCGGTGGCCAGTTGACCGTGCGTTACAAGCACGAGTCCGATCATTCTTTGGTGGCTCCCGTCATCGCCGCTTCACAGGCGCATTTTATGCTCGCCAGCCATTCCAGGCGGCGGGAGCGCTATCTTGTCGACGCGCGGCTCGTTGACAAGCCCAAAATTGCGCCGGCCCATGCCATTTTGACGCATTGCAGCAAAAAACCCCGGTCGCATCATAGAAAAGGCGCGATCGACAGATGCGCCATCACGGCGGGCAAGGCAGCGGCAATATTGCGTTCCGCCACGTCAATCCGCGGCACCAGGCAGCCGGCGATGTTGTCGTCGGCATCCTCCTGAAAGCGTGCCACTTCGCCGGTCGGCAAAAGCCTGACATGCAGATCGATGACGGCGCCCGCCTCAAACGGCACGGGTCGCGGACCACGCCCGGGCACCTCGACCAGGCCCTCGATCGCGGCGGGCGCGCGGCACACCAGCCGTCCCGCATGTGCCATGACGAAAAGCTGGTCGTCGCCGACGAGCCGTGAAAACAAGCCTCGCGGGTGGCAATGGTCAATGAGCGCCAGCGCCAGTGTCGTCTTGCCCGAACCGGATGCGCCGCTGACGAGAACGCCGCGCTCGCCGATCAGGATGGCCGTTGCGTGGATGTTTTCAGGCTGCATGAGCGTGCCCGCTTATGTATTTCGGAAATCCTGATCCAACCCCGTCATCCCGAGAATCTGCAGGTCTTCCAATAGTGTTCGCACCATAGTCCCGCTGTGGGGCGGATCCACGGGACAAGCCCGAGGATGACGGCCGTAAGGCCGCGATATCCGGGATCATTTTTGCATGAGGCATGATCTGATCCGAAAACCGGTTCCCACTTTTCGGGATCATGCTTCGGCCGGCAGCGTAACCACGAAGCGGGCGCCCTTGATCTCGCCTGGCTTGGTGCCGGGGATGTTCTCGGCGGTCAGCGTGCCGCCATGGGCCTCGACGATCTGCCTGGATATCGACAGGCCAAGGCCTGAATTCTGGCCGAACGCCTCGCCGGCGGGCCGGTCGGTGTAGAAACGTTCGAAGATGCGGTCGATGTTGTCGGCACGGATGCCGGGACCATTGTCATCGACGGTGAGGATGTTGAACTTGCCGGTGCGCGCCAGCGACAGGATGATGTGGCCGCGCTCCTCTGGCACGAAGGAGCGGGCGTTCTCGATCAGGTTGGTGATGACCTGGCCGATGCGCAGGTCGTGGCCGACGACGAAATAGCCTTTGACGCCCTGCGGCAGCTTGGCGACCCTGAGCTCGATCTCGACCGCCTTCTTGTTGCGCGTCGTTTCACGCGAGACGGCGACGAGGTCGGTGATGAATTTCTTCAGGTCCACGGTCCCCGCGTCATCCCGCGCCAGCTCGGCGTCGAGACGGGAGGCATCCGAAATGTCGGTGATGAGGCGGTCCAGCCGCCTGACGTCGTGCTGGATGATCTCCATCAGCCGGCTGCGCGAATTGTCGTTCTTGGCCAGCGGCAAGGTCTCCACCGCGCTGCGCAGCGAGGTCAGCGGGTTCTTCAATTCATGGGAAACATCGGCGGCGAAGCTCTCGATCGCCTCGATGCGCGCATAGAGCGCGTTCGTCATGTCGCGCACGGCAATCGACAGATTGCCGATCTCGTCCTGACGGTCGGAGAAATCAGGGATTTCCTCGCGGCTCTTGACGCCGCGCCGTACCCGCACGGCCGCCGCAGACAGCCGGCGCAGCGGATTGGCGATGGTGGAGGCCAGAAGCATCGACAGGATGGCGGTGACGAGCGCCGCGATGCCAAAGACGCGCAGGATCGCCTTGCGTTCGGCGGCGACGATCTTGTCGATGTCGCCGCCTTCGGTCGACAGCATCAACACGCCGAGAACGGCGCGGAAGCGCTGGATCGGCACCGCGACGGAAACGATCTGCTCGCCCTGTTCGCTGATCCGGACGATGGTCGACGGGCTGCCGGTCAGCGCCTTGACCACTTCCGGGAAGGCGGCGCCATTGCCGCCGGGCTGCTCGTGATAGACCGGCAGATCGGTGTTGCGGAAGAAGTCGAAGATGAACTTCTGGATGCGTTCGACAAGGTCGGGCTCTTCCTCGTCGACCGGGGGCAGATCGTACCGAAGGATCTGGCCGCGCGAATAGAGATGGCGCGAATCGAGCAGCAAATTGGCGTCGCGGTCGTAGATGCGGGCGCGGGTGCGGGTCGGCGAGATCAGCCGGCGCAGCACCGGGGCGACGCGCTCGGGATTGATCGGGAAATCCAGATTGTCGAGCTGGTCGGAGCCCGGTCCCAGGCTTTCGCCGGCCTGCAGCTCAAGCAGCTTTTCCGGATCGATGCTGATCGAATCGGTCTCGACCGTCGCCGAGGCGGCGATCGCGCCGGCGATGATCTCGCCCTGGGTCATGAGGCTTTCGACGCGGGCGTCGATCAGCCCGTCGCGGAAGGTGTTGAGATAGAGAATGCCGGTGACCAGGACTGCGAGGCCGGCGAGATTGAGGAAGAGGATACGCCGCGTCAGGCTGGAAAAGATGTGATGGCCGAGGAAGCGGCGCATGGGCACGGTGAGCTTCGACAGGAACGCGGGCATGATGCGCGCCGGCCGCCTTGCAACGCCCGCCGATCTGCTCCGCTGTGCTTCCACTGCCATCGAACAGCAGTTCCCTGCTTAGTATTAGTGAGTAGCGAATAGAGAAATGGTTGGCTGAGATCGCGGCGATGCACGGGTGGCCGCTCGCACCATTCAAAACTGACTACCGACTATTCCCTATTGTCTACCCGCCTATTCACGCCTCGCGGAACCGGTATCCGACTCCGTAAAGGGTTTCGATCATCTCGAAGTCGTCGTCGACGGCCTTGAACTTCTTGCGCAGCCGCTTGATGTGGCTGTCGATGGTACGGTCGTCAACATAGACCTGCTCATCATAAGCCGAATCCATCAGCGCATCACGACTTTTTACGACGCCGGGGCGCTGTGCCAGCGAATGCAGGATCAGGAATTCGGTGACGGTGAGCGTCACCGGTTCGCCTTTCCAGGTGCACGTGTGGCGTTCCTGGTCCATGACGAGCTGGCCGCGCTCGAGCGAGCGCGCCTGCTGGCTGGGCGCTTTTGCCGCGGCCTCACGGGCGCTGGCACGACGCAACACCGCGCGCACCCGCTCGACCAGCAAACGCTGCGAGAAGGGTTTGCGGATGAAGTCGTCGGCGCCCATCTTGAGGCCGAACAGCTCGTCGATCTCGTCGTCCTTGGAGGTCAGGAAGATGACCGGCAGGTCGGATTTCTGGCGCATCCGGCGCAAGAGTTCCATGCCGTCCATGCGCGGCATCTTGATGTCGAGGATGGCGAGATTCGGCGGGCGCGCCGCCAGGCCTTCCAGCGCGGACGCACCATCCGTGTAGGTTTCGACGCGATAGCCTTCCGATTCGAGGGCGATCGACACCGAGGTCAGAATGTTGCGGTCGTCATCGACAAGCGCGATTGTTGCCATTTCAAGCGGCTCCCTCATGAGCTGTCCCTTCTTTGGTAGAGAAGGGGCTTTTGCAGGACAAATTAGGTACAAAATGTGGCATAGGCCTTCGCCGCTGTCACGGGCGGCATGCCGGCGGCCACGATCGCACCTCGATATGGATTGGACGAACCAGCGCCGCCAATCCTTTGGGCAACCACGAAACTTTTTGCACATATAAACGATTTAAACAACTTTCAAAATATTTAAATCGATTAATGATTTGATATCATTCGGCTTTTCTGGTTCTGACCATCTAAGCTCGCGTAGTGGGCGTGCCGGAAAGGCGCCGGCAAAGATGCGCAAATCGGAGAAGGGTCATCCATGTCGGAAGTCGGCAAACGCAATCCTGCCTGCGCGATCGATCGTATCGGTCTCAGAACCTCTGGCCTGGTGCGCTACAATTTCGGGGCGCCCGCCCTCTACGAGGAATCAATCAGGCGCGGCGAAGCGCGGCTGACCGCACATGGCGCGCTGGTCGCCGAAACAGGCCAGCACACCGGCCGTTCGCCCAAGGACAAGTTCGTCGTCCGCGACGGCGCCACCGAGAATGACATCTGGTGGGACAACAACAAGGCGATCTCGCCGGACCAGTTCGAGACGCTGCTCGAAGAGTTCCGGGCGCACGCCGCGGACAAGGATCTCTACGTGCAGGACCTTGTCGGCGGCGCAGACCATGAGCTGAAGCTGCCCACCAGGGTCATCACCGAGTTTGCCTGGCATTCGCTGTTCATCCGCAACCTGCTGATCCGTCCGGAAGCTGCGGAGCTCGACCATTTCGTGCCCGAGATGACGATCATCGACCTGCCCTCCTTCCGCGCCGACCCCGCCCGCCACGGCACCCGCACCGAAACCGTGATCGCCGTCGACCTCACCCGCAAGATCGTCCTGATCGGGGGCACTTCCTATGCCGGCGAGATGAAGAAATCGGTGTTCACAATGCTGAACTACCTGCTGCCGGCCAAGGGCGTGATGCCGATGCACTGCTCGGCCAATGAGGGCCCTGGCGGCGACGCCGCGATTTTCTTCGGCCTGTCGGGCACCGGCAAGACGACGCTGTCGGCCGATCCGTCGCGCACGCTGATCGGCGACGACGAGCACGGCTGGGGGCCGCACGGCATCTTCAATTTCGAAGGCGGCTGCTATGCCAAGACCATCAAGCTGTCGGCGGAAGCGGAGCCTGAGATTTTCGCCACCACGCAGCGCTTCGGCACGGTGCTGGAGAACGTCGTTCTCGACGCCCATGGCGTGCCGGATTTCGACGACGGCCGGCTCACCGAGAACACGCGCTGCGCCTATCCGCTCGACTTCATACCCAATGCCAGCAAGACGGGGCGCGCCGGCCATCCCCGGAACATCATCATGCTGACCGCCGACGCTTTCGGCGTGATGCCGCCGATCGCACGACTGACCCCGGCGCAGGCGATGTATCATTTCCTGTCCGGCTACACGGCCAAGGTGGCCGGAACGGAGAAGGGCGTGACCGAGCCCGAAGCGACGTTCTCGACCTGTTTCGGCGCGCCGTTCATGCCGCGCCATCCCTCGGAATATGGCAATCTGCTGCGCGAGCTGATCGCACAGCACGGTGCCGATTGCTGGCTGGTCAACACCGGCTGGACTGGCGGCGCCTACGGCACAGGCAGGCGGATGCCGATCAAGGCGACGCGCGCGCTGCTTGCCGCGGCACTCGACGGCTCTCTGAAGACGACCGGTTTCCGTACCGACGCCAATTTCGGTTTCGAGGTGCCGGTGGCGGTGCCGGGCGTCGACGCCGCCATCCTCGACCCGCGATCGACCTGGGCCGACAAATCCGCTTATGACCGGCAAGCGGCAAGGCTGGTCGGCATGTTCGCCGTCAATTTCGAGAAGTTCGAAAACCATGTCGACGCCTCCGTCCTCGGCGCGGCGCCGCACATGCGGGAAGCGGCGGAATAATCGCCCGCCAGGCTCAGCCATCCTCGCAAGGCCCGGTCCCGATCGGGCCTTTTCTTTTTTCGTGCGCCGCGCCATGACTGCGGCATGACCAGCGACGACACAATCATCATTGCCGACGATGCCGTGATCCATCCGGGTGATCTGCACGAGGATTTCATCCGCTCCTCCGGCCCCGGCGGGCAGAACGTCAACAAGGTGGCGACGGCGGTGCAGCTGCGCTTCGATGCACGCAACGCACCCGGCCTGTCGGAGCGCGTGCGCGAACGCACGATCAGGCTTGCCGGCCAGCGCGCCACCAAGGACGGCGTCATCGTCATCGAAGCCGGACGCTTCCGCACGCAGGAGCAGAACCGGGCGGATGCACGGGCGCGGCTGACGGCGCTGGTCGCCAAGGCGGCCGAGCCGCCACCGCCGCCGCGCAAGAAGACGAGACCGTCGAAAGGCGCGGTCGAACGGCGGCTGAAGAGCAAGGCCGGACGCGGCACCATCAAGAAACTGCGCGGCCGGGTAGAGAACGATTAAGCAACACACCAATCGCGCGCGTGAACCCGCTTTCAATTTCGCTTTGCAGATGCAAGGTTTACTCATTGCCACAGCAAGGAGACCTGGAGATGGGTATGTTCGATTTCGTCAAGAGCGTCGGCAAAAAGCTCGGCATAGGCGGTGACGAGGAAGCGGCACCCAGCGCCGATACGCTCAAGAAAGAACTCGATTCGCACAAGCTCGGTACCGACGGCGTGCAGGTCGTCGTCCAGGGCGACACGGCGGTGCTGAAGGGCGTGGTCAAGGACCAGTCGGTTTTCGAAAAGGCGGTCATCGCCGTCGGCAACACGCTAGGCGTCTCCAAGGTGCAGGCGGACGAGTTGCAGGTCGCGCCGGCCTCCGGTTCGGCGGCGGCCGCGGCCAAGGAACCGACCTTCTACACCGTCCAGAAGGGCGACAATCTCTGGAAGATCGCCGAGAAAAGCTATGGCAAGGGCAAGGGCGCCAAGAACACGGTCATCTTCGAGGCCAACAAGCCGATGCTGACCCATCCCGACAAGATCTATCCGGGGCAGGTCCTGCGCATTCCAGACCTCACCTGATCAAGGGAGACGCGAATTTTTCGGGAACGGCGGCTTTCGGGTCGCCGTTTTCATTTTCAGATGGCATGCTCGAACCGACGAAACGGAGCTAGCGACCGACCTCATGCTCGTTCTGCCCAAGGGCGTCCGCCACATGCCGGCCTATCTGTCCCGCGACGTGCAGGAGGCGCTGGTGGAGGATGTGAGAGGCATCGTCCAGCAGGCGCCGCTATTCGTGCCGGCCATGCCGCGCACCGGCAAGGAAATGAGCGTGCGCATGACCAATTGCGGCCCGCTCGGCTGGGTCACCGACAAGGAACGCGGCTATCGCTACCAGCCGACGCACCCCGTGACAGGGACGCCGTGGCCGCCGATCCCGGATGTGCTGATGCGGTTATGGCGAGAGGTCTCGGCCTACCCGCATCCGCCGCAGGCATGCCTGGTCAATTTCTACGCGCCGGATGCGAAGATGGGTCTGCATCAGGACCGCGACGAGGAGGATTTCTCAGCACCCGTCGTCTCGGTCTCGCTGGGCGACGACTGCCTGTTCAGGGTCGGCCAGACGACGCGCGAGGGGGCGACCCGGTCGTTCCGGCTGAAGAGCGGCGACGTCGTCGTGCTCGGCGGCGAAGGACGCCTCTGCTTTCACGGCGTCGACCGCATCTACCCCTCGACCTCGGCGCTGCTGAAAAATGGCGGCAGGATCAATCTGACGCTGCGGCGGGTGACGAGGGGCGGCTAGCGTCTTCGCGAAGAAGGACCCTCAACGTGTCGTCCTCGGCGATCTGCCGATAACCTTGCATGAAGCGGACGAAATCTTGCCGGCCGGAAAGCTCGGTCAACCACAAGATGTCCGGTTTCTGCACAATCACCAGCGATGGCTGGTTGGTTTCGAGTTCGGCGAGCTTGGCGTCGATGTATCGATCGGTGATCTGCTTGTAGTGTTCGGCCGCCGTCTGATTGCTGCTTTGCGCCTCGACCTTCGCGAAATAGATAGCAAATGCCCCGAGCCAATCGCTGCAGTAACTCGAGATCCAGCTCCCGCCGACCATCCGCGTCAGTGGATGGCCCGCGGCAATGTCCGAGCCTATGAGTGCGACCGTCGGATGGTCCACCGCGGCCTTTATCGTGGCGACGAAATCGGCACCGGGTTTCTGGCTGGGCCAGAAGGGAACAGCATTGGCCAGAATGGCGGCGGCAAGCAAAAGCATGCGAGCCGACCTCATACCCGTGCCCGATGGGGATTGTTTCGCGGGGTCGATCTGGATGGCTCTGAGCAGTAACGCTCCCGCCATCAGGCAGATCGCAGGGAATGCATGATAAGGCCAGGCCTTGGCTTGGTAGACGAGAGGCACGGTGGCCGCCAGTGACGCCAGGACGAACACCATGATCAGCGGCGACAAGGCGAGACCGGGCCGAAGCAAGCGTAGCATGTAAACGGCGATGAGATAGGCCGGAGCATATTTGACCAACAGCGCTTGCGCGACCCCCAGGCGCATATAAGTGTCGGCCAGCACCGGGTAGATGGCATTCAGGAACTCTGGATAGAAGTACAGCACGGCGGCGAGATAAGCGACACAGACCAATCCAATCACCCAGTATTCGATGCAGAAGAGCAACCAGATCGACCGGCGCCGCCAGGCCACGTAAAGCGCCGGAACCAGCACCATCAGCGCATAATAAGGTTTCACCAGCACCATGACGCTGCCGGAAAGGCCGGCCAGTACCGCGATCGGCAAGCTCGGCGTGCGTCCTCCTGTCGGCGCGGCGCGCCAGGCCGCCAGCACCAGCGACGGCAGAAACAGGGCGACGCCCAGATGCTCCCGCTCGCTGAAAGCGTTGCCGGGAAGAATGACCAGCAGCGCCAAAAACAGCGGCAACATCGAGAACAGCACATGGTTCTCGGCAAAGCCGGCCAATCTGGCGATCCGCGCGGCAAAGCCTAGCCCCAGCAGGCAGATCGCATAGACATAGAAATGAATGACTACTTCCGGCGAAATGCCGAGAGCATGCGCCAGGGCCACGGCCGGCATGAACATCCACGGCGTAAAGGGCGGATTGACCTCGAAGAGATCAATATAGAGCCGTGAGCCGGCAAGCACCCGTTCGGACATGGTGATTGCCCAACTGGTGTCGGGTATGACACCCCAGCGCATCTGCCAGGGCACGGCAGCCGCAAGAACGATGGCCGCAAGAACAAGCGGCCATAGCCGCTCGGCCTGACCGCCGAAGCCGCGGGTGTGGGAAAGGGATTGGTTCTCGATCGCACTCATTCCGGATCGCTCCGTGCGGCGGCGAACACCCAGTGGCGAAGCACGACATAGTTGACGAGCGGGATGAGGATGCATGTCGCCACGATTGGGACCTGCGCCGAGAGGTCAAGCAGCCCCGACAACAGCGCGGGCAGGATCAACGACACGGCCAAGCCCACGAGGGTCAGAACGACAAAGCGCGGTGCCTCGAAGCGATGCGCCCCGTCGGAGACAAAGGTGAAATATTTGTGCCCCGCATAGGAGAAGGCGGCGGCAACCGCATAGGACAGCACCGAGCCGGCGGCGGGTCGCATCAACGCCGTCTCGCCCGTCGACAACATTGTCGCAAGGACCGCATAGATGAGGGTGGCGCCGAGACCGATGATCAGGAAGCGCGCTGGCCGTTTTGCCAGCCTCGGCCCCACCCCGATGTCAAACACGGCCGCTGCACACATATTGCGCTCCTAGCGGCAGCTGGGAAAGCCAGCCTTCAACCTTGCGCGCGACGGAATTGGCGAAAGGAAACATCAGAAAATGGCCGCCTTCGATGTCTGTGAGGCCGGCTGCCTGCAGCAGGCGCCCGGCCTTGCGCTGGCTGATCAGGACGGCATCTTCGTCGAACGGACAGCGAAGCACGGCCAGTCGCGTCAGCGGATTATAGGGATTGTGCTCGATCACGCAGACGACGCCACCGCGCCGGACGACGCGTCGCATCTCGGCAAAGAAGCCCGGCCACTGTTCGGGAGGCACATGGTGGGCAACGCAAACCGCGAAGGCGAGATCGAACGCGCCGTCCGCGTAAGGCAGGCGGGGGCCGGGGTAGGCGGCGTACGTGACCGAGGGATTTTCCTCACGTGCCCGCGCGACGGATTCGGTCGAGATATCGCAGCCGTGGAGCTCGGAAAAGAGCGGCTTCACATAGGGATGTAAAGCTCCGACGCCGCAGCCGACGTCGAGCGCCCGAACGGGGCCTTTGCCGATGCCACGCTCGGCGATCAGCCGGGCAAGCGGCGCCACTTTGGCCTGCAGGAAGAAGTCGTGTTTCAACCCGGAGAAGCTGATCGAGTCATCGACCGTCGTGTTGTAGGTGGCGCGGTATTGGTCGAACAGTTCGGCCATCAGGCAAACCTTCGATCGCGCGTCATCTGGGCCCAGGTGTTTCGGCTCTCGACGAGATCGAGCACCACCTCAGGCGGATCCTCCGCGCGAGCGTGCAAGGCATCGAGCAGTGTAGCAATGCGCCGGACGAGCAGCGGAAGGACCGCTCCCTCATTGAAGATCGGAATAACAAGGGAATAAACCAGGGCCTCTCGACCCGCAGTGGTGCTCGCGTTGATCACCGGTTGCTCCCGACACCCGCTGGAACTGCCATGAAAGCTAATCGGGATTGCCTAAGGTGCCGTTAACCGCGTCGTCACAGCTTCCTGAGCGCCACTTCCTCGACCAGGTGGTCGGCGCCTTTGCGCAGAATCAAGTCGGCGCGGGCGCGTGTCGGCAGGATGTTTTCGCGCAGGTTCTTCAGGTTGATGTTGGTCCACAGGCCTTCGGCAATCGCCCGTGCCGAATCCTCCGACAGTTGCGAATAGCGATGGAAGAACGATTCCGGATTGCGGAAAGCGGTCTCGCGCAGCCGCATGAAGCGGGAAATGTACCATTCGTGGATCAGCTTCTCGTCGGCATCGATGTAGATGGCGAAGTCGAAGAAGTCAGACAGGAAAGGCACGATCTTGCCGTCCTGCGGCAGCTTGCCCGGCTGCAGCACATTGATGCCCTCGAAGATCAGGATGTCGGGCCGGTCGATGGTGACGAACTCGCCGGGGATGACGTCATAGGTGAGGTGCGAATAGACCGGCGCGCGGATATCTGGCAGCGCCGACTTGATGCCCGAGAGGAAGCGCAGCAGCGCGCCGACGTCGTAGCTGTCGGGAAAGCCCTTGCGCTCCATCAGGTTTTCGCGGCGCAGCACCTCGTTGGGCAACAGGAAACCGTCGGTGGTGATGAGATCGACCTTGGGGCTGGACGGCCAGCGCGCGAGCAGCTCCTTCAGTACGCGCGCCGTGGTCGATTTGCCGACCGCGACCGAACCGGCGATGCCGATGATGAAGGGCGTCTTGACCACGTCCGAGGCGTTGAAGAAAGCCTGGCGCTGCCGGAACAGCAGTTGGCTGGCCTCGACATGGGCCGACAGAAGCCGCGACAGCGACAAATAGATGCGCTTGACCTCTTCGAGATCGATTGGATCGTTCAGCGACCGCAGGCGGCGGAATTCATCCTCGCTCAGCGTCAGCGGCGTGTCGGCGCGGAATTGCGACCATTGCTCGGCCGAGAAGAAACGAAAAGGGGAATATTTCTCGGTCGGTGCGAGCTGATCCATCGAGATTCCTGCCCTCCTCGCGGTCAGCGCTTGGACCGTGACGCCTTCTCGGCGATACCCGAACGCCCGGTGCGGCTTTCGAGCTCCCTAAGCACGTCGTCCAACGGCACACCCGAAATGCCGAGAACGACGAGCCAATGATATATAAGATCGGCACTTTCCGAAACGAGCGCCTGTTTGTCGCCCTTGATGGCGGCAATGACCGTCTCGACCGCCTCTTCGCCGAGCTTCTGCGCCGCCTTCTCAATGCCGCGCGCGTAAAGCTTGGCGGTCCACGAGTCCGGATCGCCGGAATGGGCGCGTTCGCTGACGATTGTCTCCAGGTCGGAGAGTGAAAACTCAGTCATGGCGCCTTGGCCCTATTTCTTAGCCGCAAGCCTCTAGGGCCGATCGCCCGAGGAGTCCAGCCGCATCGGCAGGCCGGCTTGCGCCATATGGGCCTTGGCCTCGGCGATCGTATAGGTGCCGAAATGGAAGATGGAGGCCGCCAGCACGGCACCTGCATGGCCGTCGCGGATGCCTTCGACCATATGGTCGAGCGTGCCGACGCCGCCCGAAGCGATCACCGGGGCGCGCACCGCGTCCGATACCGCGCGGGTCAGCGCGATGTCATAACCGGCCTTGGTGCCGTCGCGGTCCATAGAGGTCAACAGGATCTCGCCGGCACCGCGATCGACCATTTTGCGGGCGAATTCGACCGCATCCATGCCGGTTTTCTCCCGTCCGCCATGGGTGAAGATCTCCCAGCGGTCGGCCTCGCCGGCGCTTGACACTTTCTTGGCGTCGATGGCGACGACGATGCACTGGTTGCCGAACTTGTCGGCGGCCTCGGCGACGAAATCCGGGTTCTTCACCGCTGCCGTGTTGATCGACACCTTGTCGGCGCCGGCCAGGAGCAATTTCCGGATATCGGCGACCTGGCGCACCCCGCCGCCGACGGTGAGCGGCATGAAGCATTGCTCGGCCGTGCGGGCGACGACATCGAAGATGGTCTCGCGATTGTCCGATGACGCGGTAATGTCGAGGAAGCAAAGCTCGTCGGCGCCGGCCGCGTCATAGGCCTTGGCGGCCTCGACCGGGTCGCCGGCATCGACGAGATCGACGAAGTTGACGCCCTTGACGACGCGGCCGCCCTTGACGTCGAGACAGGGGATGACGCGGGCTTTCAGCATCAGCGGCCTTCTATCGTGGCTATGAGATCGTTGAGCAGCTGCCCGACCAGCGGCGGCACATCGGCCTGCGCATCGAAAGCCGGATCGTAGGCGGAAACGGTGATGCCGACGATCGGCACCGCAAGCGCCATAGCGCAGGTCGCGTCGCGCAATTGTTCCGGGTTCGGCCCGCCCGGCGCTACATAGCGGTTGGCCTGCAGCGCCTCAGGGTCGTGCACGTCGAGATCGAGATGCAAGTGCACGCGTTTAGCGCCGGCGGCCTTGAGTTTTTCGGTTGCCGCTGCCGCTCCCGGACATTCCGTGCGGATCACCGGCAATGCCTCCAGAAGCTGTTTCTCGTCCGGGTCGAGATCGCGAGCGTTGACGAGCACGCAGCGCGACGGATCGATCGGCTGGAAGCCGGGAATTGCCGCCGCCATCGGGCGCCAGCACAGGCCAAGCACGGTGGCCAGCGCCATGCCGTCGAGAAAGCCATATGTGGATGTCTCGGGCGTGTTGAGGTCGCCATGCTGGTCGGCCCAGATGATCGCGTCCGCGCCCTCGCCGGCGACGGCGCCGGCTGATGTCAGGCAGTTTCCGGCGAGCACGATGGGAAAGCGTCCCCTGTCGCGGGCGATGCGGACCTCGCCAGAGACGGCGTTGCAGACGGCGAAGCCGGTGGCGATCTCGCGTTCCTGAATCTCGCCGACCCTGCCGATATCCTCGACCGCGACATCGTGGCCGGCCATGGTCAGGGCTTCGACCAGTCCGCCCGCAATCAGCGCGTCCGGCCCCTGCCCCATGCCGCCATGATAATGGCCGCTGTCATAGGAGGCCAGGATGATCGAGACTTTCAAGATCGCATCTCCACCGGGGGCGCGCCTTTCAGGATCGCCAATGCTTCGGCCGGATCGATGCGGCCGTCGTAAAGGGCGCGGCCGGAGATCGCGCCTTCGAGCTTTTGCGCGTCGGGCATGGTCATGCGCACGATGTCGGCGATCGAGGCGAGGCCTCCAGAGGCGATGACCGGGATCGACACGGCGTCGGCGAGGCTGATCGTGGCATCCCAGTTGATGCCGGTCAGCACGCCATCGCGGTCGATGTCGGTGTAGATGATGGCGGCGACGCCGGCGCCCTCGAATTTCCTGGCCAGTTCGACGACGCCGAGGCTCGACGCCTCGGCCCAGCCTTCGACCGCCACCTTGCCGCCCTTGGCGTCGATGCCGACGGCGACCTTGCCCGGAAAGGCCTTGCAGGCCTGCCTGACCAGGTCGGGATCGCGCACCGCAACTGTGCCGAGGATGACGCGGGCCAGCCCTCGGTCGAGCCAGTCCTCGATCTGCTCGAGCGTGCGGATGCCGCCGCCGAGCTGCACCGGGTTCTTGGTCGCCTTGAGGACGGCGCCGACCGCGGCGCTGTTGACGCTCTGACCCCGAAACGCGCCGTTAAGGTCGACGACATGCAGCCATTCGAAGCCCTGTTCTTCAAATGCCTTTGCCTGGGCGGCCGGGTCGTCGTTGTAGATGGTCGCGGTCGCCATGTCGCCGTGCTTAAGGCGCACGCACTGGCCATCCTTGAGGTCGATTGCCGGAAACAGGATCATTTTCTTGCACTTATCCCCAAAAAGAACAAAACTGGAACTGAGGATATGGTTGCGCGCTGGACTCTTTTAGGAGTCGTCCTTAAGAGTCGATTCGCCACATCAAAAAGCCGGGTTAGCGGCCCGGCTTTTTGAGCCTTCACCACTTGAAGTGCCGAAGGCGATAGGATTGTCCCTACAGGTGTGCAGATTGCACATCGCAGATTCTGCGTCAACATTCCTTCTTTGGCCGGCACTTCGTTTTTCCTCCCAAGGAGAAGAGTGATGGCTGTTGCCAATTTGGATGAAACGGAAGCAATCAAAGCCTGGGTGCTGCGTGCTTGCGAATGGAAGACCCGCAACATCGCAGCACGGTTTGATGTAGACCCCCGTCGTTTGTATGAAGTTTGGGAAGAACAGGAACATAAGGGAACTCGGTTCAAGGCAACTCGTCTCTTTAGCCGCCTGCTACCAAACATAGGTGTCGCGGGCAGATTTGAAGTCCACCGACCTCGCTATCAGCGAGTAGCCAAACCGGAAAATGGGCAGATGACATTGGAGTTTAGGGCTTCCACTTGAGGAAGTTAGTTATCAGAGCCAGGCCGAGCGCCTGGCTCTTCTCTGGGTGGAACTGCGTGCCGACGAGATTGTCGCGGGCGACGGTCGCCGTTACCGGGCCGCCATAGTCGGCGACCGCCAGCACCTCGTCGGGCTTGCGCGCATCGAGATGATAGGAATGGACGAAATAGGCGTGCAGACCGGTTGGCCCGGTGGGAATGCCGGAGAACAGCGGATGCTTGCGCATCAGCTCGATCGTGTTCCAGCCGATCTGCGGGATTTTGAGTGCCGGATCGGCCGGCGTGATCTCCTTCACGTCACCTGATATCCAGCCAAAGCCATCGGTGATCGTCTTTTCGAGGCCCCGCTGGGACATCAGCTGCATGCCGACGCAGATGCCGAGGAATGGACGCCCCTTGGCGATGGCGACTTCCTCGACAGCTTCCCACATGCCGGGGACAGCACGCAGTCCGGCGGCGCAATCGGCATAGGCGCCGACGCCGGGCAGCACGATGCGGTCGGCCGTGCGCACCCGCTCGGCGTCGGCCGTCAGATCAATGCCGGCGGCGATGCCCGCCTCGCGCGCCGCGCGCTCGAAGGCCTTGGTGGCCGAGCGCAAATTGCCCGAGCCGTAATCGATGATCGCAACGCGCATGTCAGCGTCTTCCCGGAATGTGGGTCAGCCCCAGCGCCATGCCCGGCTGCGCCGGGCGCGCCAGGGCGGCGTCCGGCACCATGCGCGGCACAGGCTCGGCTCCATCCGCATGCCGCTCGGCCTCCAGGGCAAAGCGCGCATCGGCATCGTCGAGCCAACCGGCTTCGACCACCCCCCATTCGCGCCAGCCGCGGCGGCGGAGCGCCGCGATGCGCAGCGCCTGCCCTTCCAAGCCGACATAGAGCGAGACAAGCAGGGACAGCAGCGAACCAGCCAACCCGAGACCGAGCCTTTCGCCAAGCATCGAAAGCACCGCCATGACAATGAAGGTGAGTGCCGCTTCGATCCACAGCCGATGCCAGGCGAACCACAGCGGCGGCACCAGCAGGCCGAGCCAGGTGAAGCCGTCGCGGACAAGGGCCGTCGCATCGGCTTTTTCGCCAGGGCCTGGCGGTTCCATCACGACATAGCTGGCCATGACCTATCCCTTCAACGATCCCTTGGTTGAGGGAACCGCGTCCGGCTGGCGCGGGTCGCGCTCCAGCGCTGCCCGCAGCGCACGCGCCACCGCCTTGAAGCAGGTTTCGGTGATGTGGTGGTTGTTGGCGCCATAGTGATTGGTGACATGCAACGTGATGCCAGCGTTCTGTGCCAGCGCCTGGAAGAATTCGCGCACCAGCTCGGTGTCGAAGGTGCCGATCTTGGGCGAGGAAAACGAAACGTTCCACACCAGGAAGGGACGGCCAGAGACATCGATCGCCGCGCGCGTCAGCGTCTCGTCCATGGCAAGATCGATCGAGGCATAGCGCATGATGCCGCGCCGCTCGCCCAGCGCCTTGGCCAGCGCCTGGCCGAGCGCGATGCCGGTGTCCTCGACCGTGTGGTGGTCGTCTATGTGCAGGTCGCCCCTGGCCCGAACGGTCATGTCGATCAGCGAATGGCGCGAAAGCTGGTCGAGCATATGATCGAAGAAGCCGACGCCGGTCACGATGTCCGATTTGCCGGAGCCGTCGACATGGACCGACACGGCAATGTCGGTTTCCCTGGTCTTGCGGCTGATTTCGGCTGAACGGGGCGACATGGCCTTGTCCTTGTCCGTGAGTTTAAGCGCTTCAGGCGTTCGCCTGCTTGAAAACGAAAGCCTTCTAGCAGCATGATCCGGCGATTGCCAGTTGCGATCCAGGCCGGTATCGAGCGTTTGCAATCACCGCCCCCATGCATACATATGGGCCGATCAAAGTCACTCGTACCGCGCCGATCGCCTTTTGAGGGATGGCGCGAATCGGAGCAGCAAATGTCCAATGAACTGACCATGCACGCCACGACTATCGTGACGGTGCGCAAGGGCAACAAGGTGGTGATCGCCGGCGACGGCCAGGTCAGCCTTGGCCAGACCATCATGAAGGGCAACGCGAGAAAGGTGCGCCGCATCGGCAAGGGCGGAAACGTGATCGCCGGTTTCGCCGGTGCCACGGCGGACGCCTTCACGCTTCTGGAGCGGCTCGAAGCCAAGCTCGAACAATATCCCGACCAGTTGACGCGCGCCTGCGTCGAACTCGCCAAGGACTGGCGCACCGACCGCTATCTGCGCCGGCTGGAAGCGATGATGCTGGTGGCCGACAAGTCGGTCTCGCTGGCGCTGACCGGCACCGGCGACGTGCTCGAACCCGAGCATGGCGTCATGGCCATCGGTTCAGGCGGCAACTATGCGCTGGCTGCGGCCCGCGCCTTGATGGACAGCGACAAGGATGCCGAGGAGATCGCGCGCAAGGCGATGCAGATCGCCTCCGACATCTGCGTCTACACCAACAACAATTTCGTCGTCGAAACACTCGATGCCGCCTGAAACAGGCCGGCGTCCATGATCCCGATCCGAAAGACCGCGCAAGCGAAAAATGGAGGCCGGCTTCGGAGAAGATCATGGAAAGACACGAACATAGCTACGATTTTCGGCCGGTGACCCAGAAGGACCTGCCGATGATCGCCGGCTGGCTCGCCGAACCGCATGTCGCTCAGTGGTGGGACGATCCAGAGACGGAAATCGCCGAGATTCGCGATCATATCGATTCGATTTCCGTCGAGCCGCTGATCGTGGAACTCGACGGCACGCCGATCGCTTACCTGCAAAGCTACGATCCACACCTGGAAGAAGACCACCCTTATGCCGACCAGCCGTTCGGGACGCTCGGCATCGACCTGTCGATCGGCCGGCCGGAACTGGTCGGCATCGGCCATGGCTCGGCGATGGTGCGCCAGTTCGTCGAGCAGTTATTCGAGGAAGGCGTGCCGCGCGTCATCATCGATCCCGACCCATCCAATGGCCGCGCCATCCGCGCCTATGAAAAGGCGGGATTCCGCGCAATTGATCGCCGGCAATCCAGATATGGCGACGTCTTGCTGATGGCAATCGATGCGCACGAGAGGCAAGCGGGCGACACGGAAGCGGGGAACTGACGGATGAACGCAGTTGGCGAGGACAGAACGCTCTCGGCCTATGAAGACAGCTGGCGGATGGGGCTTCTGCTCGTGCTCGCCCTGGTCATCTTCCAGGCTGGAGCCCTCTATGGCATGGGGCATCCGCCGATCTGCACCTGCGGCTATGTCAAGCTCTGGCACGGCGTGGTGAACAGTTCCGAAAATTCCCAGCATATATCGGACTGGTACACGTTCTCGCATATCATCCACGGCTTCCTGTTCTATGCGCTGGCCAGGTTCCTGTTTCCGCGTTCGCCGGTCGGCTTGCGGCTGGCTTTCGCCGTCTTCATAGAAGGCGGCTGGGAGCTGATCGAGAACAGCCCGTTCATCATAGAGCGCTACCGCGCCGGCACCATCTCGCTCGACTATTACGGCGACAGCATCATCAATTCGGTGTCGGACACGCTGGCCATGGTGCTGGGATTTGTGATGGCGCGAAGGCTACCTATATGGGTGATCGTCAGCCTCGCCATCCTTTTCGAACTGGGTACGGGCTACCTTATCCGGGACAATCTGACACTCAACGTGATCATGCTGCTGCATCCGTTCGAGGCCATCAAGCAGTGGCAAAGTGGAATTTAGTGATATGAGCACATTTTCTCCCCGCGAAATCGTTTCGGAACTCGACCGCTTCATCATCGGCCAAAAGGACGCCAAGCGTGCCGTGGCCATCGCCTTGCGCAACCGCTGGCGCCGCCAGCAGCTGGAAGGCCAGATGCGCGAAGAGGTGATGCCGAAGAACATTCTCATGATCGGGCCGACCGGCGTCGGCAAGACCGAAATCTCGCGCCGCCTGGCGCGGCTGGCCGGTGCGCCCTTCGTCAAGGTCGAGGCAACCAAATTCACCGAGGTCGGCTATGTCGGCCGCGATGTCGAGCAGATCGTGCGCGACCTCGTCGAGGTCGCCATCGGCCTGGTGCGCGAGAAGATGCGTGAGGACGTCAAGGCGCGCGCCCATGTCAACGCCGAGGAACGCGTGCTGGAAGCGCTGGTCGGCAAGACCGCCAGCCCTGCCACACGCGATTCTTTCCGCAAGAAGCTGCGCGAGGGCGAACTCGACGACAAGGAGATCGAGATCGAAGTGGCCGACACCGGCAATGGCGGCATGCCCGGCTTCGAGATTCCCGGCATGCCGGGCGCCAATATCGGCGTGCTCAATATCAACGACATGCTGTCCAAGGCAATGGGCGGCAAGAAGACCAAATTGCGCAAGACGACGGTGAAGGAATCCTACGACCTGCTGGTCAACGACGAGTCCGACAAGCTGCTCGACCAGGACGAGGTGGTTCGCCGGGCGCTGGACGCCGCGGAAAATGACGGCATCGTCTTCCTCGACGAGATCGACAAGATTGCGGCCCGGTCGGACATCTCCGGCGGCCCTTCGCGCGAAGGCGTGCAGCGCGACTTGCTGCCGCTGGTCGAAGGCACCACGGTGGCGACCAAATATGGGCCGTTGAAGACGGATCACATCCTGTTCATCGCATCGGGTGCGTTCCACGTCTCGAAGCCGTCCGACCTTTTGCCAGAGCTGCAGGGCCGCCTGCCGATCCGCGTCGAATTGCGCGCGCTGGAGAAAGAGGACTTCGTCCGCATCCTGACCGAGACGGAAGCGAGCCTCATCAAGCAGTATATCGCGCTGATGAAGACCGAAGGCGTCGACCTGAACTTCACCGACGACGCCATCGATTCGCTGGCCGGCATCGCCGTCGACCTCAACGCCAGCGTCGAGAACATCGGCGCGAGGCGTTTGCAGACGGTGATGGAGCGCGTGCTGGACGAGATCTCCTACGACGCGCCGGACCGCAACGGCACTGCGGTGACCATCGACGCCGCCTATGTGGAGAAACATGTCGGCGACTTGTCGAGGAACACCGATCTGTCGCGCTTCATTCTTTGAGCAGGCGCGCGCCGGATCGTTCCGGCGCCTGTCGGGCGAATGGATCATGTGTGGCCGGATGGTATCATTCGGCCACCTTTCGTTCTGCCGAGCGCAGGGCCGCTCTCGACTCGACCAGGAGCTTTACCTAGTTTGCGCGGCAATTCTCTAGGCGGCGGGGCGCATGAAAAAACTCATCCCAGTCATTCTCGGCTTGACGCTGGCGGCAACGCTGTTCGGCGCCGACGCGGCAACCCTGGTGCCGCCGGGAAACCGCAATGCCGAGCAGCCCAGCATTCCGGGAGCCTCGAGCCGGCGCACGCAGGCCACCAACACCACGTTCCAGGCAAAATACCGCAAGGTCTATGCGCTGCTGCAGAACGACGCCGACCTGCGCGGCAAGATCAAGAAGGCGGCAAGCGTCTACGGCATCGATCCAATGCACATTGTCGGCGCCATCGTCGGCGAGCACACCTACAATGTCGACGCCTACGACCGGCTGCAGACCTACTACGTCAAGGCGATCTCCTATCTCTCCAGCAAGCTGTCCTTCGCCTATGACGGCGAGGACATCACGGATTTCGTGCAGCGGCCGGAATTCAGGAAATGCGCCGGAATGTCCGACAGTTACGATTTGTGGGAATGCCGCGAGCAGGTGTGGAACCGTTCGTTCCGCGGCAAGACCGTCGGCGGCGAGGATTTCCCCAACGACCGTTTCGGCGCCACTTTCTTCCAGCCTTACTATGCCGGCCAGACCTTTGGTCTCGGCCAGCTCAATCCGCTGACCGCGCTCCAGATGAGCGATCTCGTGCACAAGGTTTCCGGCCTGCCCAAGCTCGACGTCGGCGATCCCAATGCGGTCTACAAGACCATCATGGATCCCGACCTGACGCTGCCCTACGTTGCCGCGACGATCCGGAAATCGATCGACGCCTATAAGAGCATCGCCGGCTTCGACATTTCGGGCAATCCGGGCCTGACCGCCACGCTCTACAATGTCGGCAATCCCGAGCAACGCGCCTATGCGCTGAAGGCGGAGAACGACAAGCGCAGCGCCGCCGGCGAGCCGGTGAAGCTGCCGGAGGAGAATTATTACGGCTGGCTGGTCAATGACAAACTACCGGAGCTGAAGGCGCTGTTTTAGGGAGCTCAGGCGCGCTGACGTTAATTTGCCAACGCCTGCGCCGCAGACCCTGACAATTGGCGTTGCATCCTACGCCGCCAGCAGCGACTTCAATTTCACCGCCTGCGAACCGAGCGCTTCCGGCGCCGGCCTCGCCCGTTTGCCGATCAGCATCTCCGCCAGCCTGATATCGCGGGCGACCGCATTGCCCGGCCCGATGCCGCTGGCCGCCACCAGCCTGCCGTCCTCGGCAAGGTGAAAGAGGATGAAGGCCTCCTCGCCGAGATCGCGACGCACCGTGCTGCGGCCTTCATCGGAAAGCCCTGCGATCTGCAGGGACAGGCCATATTGATCCGACCAGAACCACGGCACCGCCGCATGTGCCTCGGCGGCGCCGAGCATGTTTTTTGCCGCCAGCGCGCCCTGCTCCTGCGCATTGCGCCAGGCCTCCAGCCGCACGCGGCGGCCAGCATAGATGGCAAGCGGGAACGAGCAGCAGTCGCCGGCAGCGAAGATGTCGGGATCGCTGCTGCGCAATTGCGCATCGACTGATATGCCGTTGTCGATGGCCAGTCCCGCTTCGGCGGCCAGCCCCGTTACCGGCACGGCGCCGATGCCGATGATGGCGAGATCGGAGAGGATTTCGCGGCCGCCGGCAAGCGCGATGCGCACCTGCCTGCCGTCGTCGGCGATCAAGGCAATGCCTTCGCCGCACGCTATGTCGACGCCTTCGGCGACGTGGGTGTCATGGACGACCTTGGCGATCTCGGCCGGTACGCCGCGCATCAGGATGCGCGGCTGCGCCTCGATGACGGTGACCGCAGCACCGAGCTTGCGGGCCGCCGCGGCGAGCTCGAGCCCGATGAAGCCGCCGCCGATGACGGCAATGCGGTTGCCCGCCTTGAGATGGGCGCGGATAGCCAGCGCATCGACGAAGGTGCGGAGGTAGACGCAGCGCCCGCCAAGGCCGGGCATCGGCAGTTTGCGCGGCGTCGAGCCGGTCGCCAGCAGCAGCTTGTCGTAGGGCAGCATCGAGCCGTCCGACAGGCGCACAGTATGCGCGGCGCGATCGATCGCTGCAGCCTGAATGGAATGGATATGCCGGATCGACTTTTCGGCGAGGATCTCGTCGCTGGCGATCGCCTTGATCTCGGGCGCGCCGCCGGCCATGGCGTCCTTGGACAGAGGCGGCCGTTCATAGGGCAGATGCGGCTCGTCGCCGACCAGCGTCACTGGTCCCTCATAGCCGAGGTCACGCAATGCAAGCGCTGCCCGGCCGCCGCATTCCCCGGCGCCGATGATGACCATTCCGCGCGTCATACCGGTCATCCGATCTGGACGAGGACGCTGCCGGCGTCGACCTTGACCGGATAGGTCCTGAGATTGACGCAGGCCGGCGCGCCCTTGGCCTGGCCTGTCTTGTAGTTGAAGCGGCCATTGTGCTTGGGACATTCGATGATCTCGTCCATGACAAGCCCGTCGGCGAGATGCACCTTTTCGTGCGTGCACAGGCCGTCGGTGGCGAAATACTCGTCATCGGGGCTGCGATAGATGGCGTAGCTGCGGCCGCCGTGATCGAACCGCATCACATCTTCTTCGTCGATGTCTCCCACTGCACAGGCCTCGACCCAGTCGCTCATACATTTCTCCCGCGAAATTTCCCGATCGCGCCTCACGGGCGGATATCACTCCGCCGCGGCGTTGAAGGCAGCATTGTCGTTGTGCAAATCCTCGCGATACGGCCTGGCCGTTGGCGGCAGCTCGCGCTTGAGGAAATAATCCTCGTTGCGCAACTGGCGCCAGAAGACAGGCAGCATCTCGCGATAGCCGGCCAGGATCGACGGCGTCGGCGCCGGCAAATCGTGCTTGATCAGTTCATGCAGCTTCGGCAGCGCATGGTAGGGCACCATCGGGAACATATGATGCTCGACGTGGTAGTTCATGTTCCAATAGATGAAACGGCTGATCGGGTTCATGTAGACGGTGCGGCTGTTCAGCCGATGGTCGGTGACGTTGTCGGCAAGGCCGCCATGCTGCAGCAGGCCGACCATGACGTGGTGCCAGGCGCCGTAGAGCCGGGGCAGGCCGACCAGCATCAAGGGCAGGAACGAGCCGGTATAGAGCGCCAGCGCGATGGTAGCGGCATAGATTGCGGTCCAGATGCGTGCAATGCGGATCGCTTTCGGCTGTTCCTGCTCGGGAATAAAGGTCTTTTCGGCCGCGCTGATGTTGCCGGCGGCGTTGCGCAGCATGTCTGACATCGCATGCCAGGCGTCGAGCACGCCGACAAAGCCGAGGATGGCGCGCACCAGGTCCGGCGGCCGCATGACCGAGATTTCCGGATCGCGGCCGACGATGATGGTGTCGGTGTGATGGCGCGTGTGGCTCCAGCGCCAGGTCACCGGGTTGCGCATGATCATGAAGCAGGCGACCTGATAGACCCAATCATTCATCCACTGCGTGCGGAAGGCCGTACCATGGCCGCATTCGTGCCAGCGGGAATCCGTGGACGAGCCGTAGAGCACGCCATAGGCGAAGAAGAACGGCACGCACCACCAGGTGCCCCAGAACCAGGCACCGCCGGCGCCGCTGACGATGAGCGCGGCGATCCAGATCGCCGTGTCGCGGAGCGCGGGCGCGTCGGAGCGCTGCATCAGCTCCTTCATCTGCTTGCGGGGAATGTCGGTGTGATACCATTCGGCCGCCGACAGGCCGGTCTCGACGGCCAGCCTGGCGTCGCGGCCGATCAGGCTGTAGTCACGCCGGGACGGCGCAGCATGCATGGTTGCCTCCCTCGGCAAGGGCATCCGCCACGCGAATGCCCGACATTTCCTGACTTCGAGGCTGAAAATAACGCCAGCTCATGATAGACTCAACATCATAAAGATAGTTTCTATCATTTCCTATCATCAAGATGTAGGAAAGATGCACGGTCAAATGAGGACAGACATGGCGAAACGGCCGACCATATCAGATCTGGCGCGCATCTCCGGCGTCAGCGTCGCCACGGTGGACCGGGTGCTCAACAGCCGCCTGCCTGTGCGCGAGGAAACGGCGCGCCGCGTCTATGACGCCGCGACCGAGATCGGCTATCACGCCGCAGGCCTGATCAAGCAGCGTATGCGCCAGGAATTGCCCGAGTATCGGCTGGGTTTCCTGCTGCTTCGGGGCAATGACGTTTTCTATGGCGATTTCGCGCGGGAACTCGAACTCGCGGTCGCACAATCGCAGCGCTTCCGTGGCGTCGCAACCATCGATTTCGCCAGTTCCCTGGCCCCGGATGAGATCGCCGCCCAGACGCGCAGGCTGGCGGCGAAATCGCGGGCGATCGCCGTGGTCGGCCCTGATCATCCGACGCTGACGGCGGTCGTGGAGGCGCTAAAGGCCAGGGGGCAGCCGGTCTTCTCCCTGCTGTCCGACTTCGCCGCCGGCATCCGCGAAGGCTATGTCGGGCTCGACAACCGCAAGGTCGGCCGCACCGCCGCCTGGATGATCTCGAAGGCTGCGAGGAAGCCCGGCAAGGTCGCCCTTTTTGTCGGCAGCCATCGCTTCCACGGCCATGAGCTGCGTGAGATCGGCTTCCGCTCCTTCTTTCGCGAGCATGCGCCGGACTTCAACGTGCTGGAGACGCTGGTCAATCTGGAGGCCAACCAGGTGACCCATGATGCGACGATCGATCTTCTGGGGCGATATCCGGATCTTGTCGGCTGCTACGTCGCCGGCGGCGGCATGGAGGGCGCCGTCTCGGCGCTGCGGACAGCGAAGCCCGCAAGCATGCCGGTGGTCGTCTGCAACGAGATCAACGCCGAATCGCGCGCCGCGCTTGCCGACAACATCCTGACGATGGTGATCTCGACGCCGCTTGCCGCGCTCTGTCGCGAGCTCGTCGATCGGATGGCGCATGCCATCGAAACTGGCGCGGCCAATGCGCCGGGCCAGACATTCCTCCCCTTCGACATCTATTTGCCGGAAAACATCTGAAGCCATTTCAGGAATGCGCAGCGGTTTTCCGTCCAGGTCGCGTCAGGACGGAAGGTAGGGCGTTTCCATGAAACGATAAAACCCTCGGGCAGCCCGGTCTGCCGCAAACCGGCCGCCTGAAATGATAGAATCCATCAGAGGCAGCCGAAAATCGCACGCCCGGATTCGGAATCTCCCTTGACGCCCCGATCCGAAATGGAATAAATATTTCACTGACTGTACATTTTGGTTCTTTCGTTCCGACAACATCTGGTTCGAGCAGGCAGTTCGGCGTTCCAGCCAGTGGTGAACCGCGTTGGAACGAAATGATATCAGGGAGAGATTCCCCGAGGAGATCGGGGATTCCGGATAGATCGGTGCGACCGGACACCCAAAGTGGAGGAGAGATACAATGAAGAAAATGATTTTGGGCGTCGCTTTCGCGGCGCTGATGAGTTCGTCCGCCATGGCCGCCAAGATCGGCGTGTCGATGGCCAAGTTCGACGACAATTTCCTGACCGTGCTGCGCAACGGCATGATCGAGCAGGCCAAGGGCATGAGCGGCGTGGAGCTGCAGGTCGAGGACGCGCAGAACGACGTCGCCAAACAGCTCGACCAGATCAAGAACTTCGCCGCATCAGGGGTCGACGCCATCATCGTCAATCCGGTCGACACCTCGGCCACGCAGGCGATGTCGGATGCCGCGGCCGCCGCAAAGATCCCGCTGGTGTATGTCAACCGTGAACCGGTGAATGTCGACACGCTGCCTGACAACCAGGCCTTCGTCGCTTCGAACGAGGCCGATTCCGGCACGCTCGAAACCAAGGAGGTCTGCCGCCTGTTCAAGGAAGCCGGCAAGAAGGAAGCCAATGTCTATGTGATCATGGGCGAGCTTTCCAACCAGGCAGCCGTGCAGCGCACCAAGGACATCGAGGAGGTGATCGCAACGCCGGATTGCAGCTTCATCAAGATCATCGACAAGCAGACGTCGAACTGGAACCGCGATGAGGCCCAGAACCTGATGACCAACTGGCTGTCGACCGGCAAGCCGTTCGACGGCGTCATCGCCAACAATGACGAAAGCGCCATCGGCGCCATCCAGGCAATGAAGGCCGCCAATGTCGACATGAAGACGGTTGTCGTCGGCGGCGTCGACGCCACGCAGGACGCGCTCGCCGCCATGCAGGCAGGCGACCTCGACGCCACCGTGTTCCAGGACGCGGCCGGCCAGGGCGCCGGCGCGCTCGACGCGGCATTGAAACTGTCCAAGGGCGAGAAGGTCGAACACAAGGTCTACGTGCCCTTCCAACTGGTGACGCCGGCCAACATCGACAAGTTCCTGAAGAAGAACTGAGCGGCGGAACGGTTCACCTCGGGGCGGCGCTCAAAGGACCGGGCGCCGCTCCTCCTCTCGGCGCTTTGATAGCGCCAGGGGCGACCGCGGCTGACGGAGGATAGACGAGTGGCACAGACATCTCATGGCGTCGGCGGGGTCAGCTATGATGCGAAGAAGCGCATATGGCCGGGGGAATTCAACGTCTTCCTGGCGCTCGTCATTCTTGTCGTCATCTTCGAATTGATCGGCCGCGTCTTTCTCGGCGACAGCTTCCTGTTCAACACCCGCAGCAATGTCGGCGGCCTCTTCAACGAGGCGCGGCTACAGATCATCATTCTGCAAGTATCGATCGTCGGCATCATCGCCATCGGCGTGACGCAGGTTATCATATCGGGCGGCATCGACCTGTCGTCGGGCTCGATCGTCGGCGCCACCGCCATGATCGCCATGAGCTTCGCCCAGGTGGCGACGGTCAACGGCAACCCCAATCCCAAGGCGATGTTCCTGGCTCAGGGCTGGACCGACCTGCCGGTCATCGTGCCGGTGCTGGTCGCCATCGGCTGCGGGCTGCTGGCAGGCCTGGTCAACGGCGCCCTGATCGCCTACACGCGCATTCCGCCCTTCATCGCCACGCTAGGCATGATGGTGACCGCGCGCGGCATCGCCAAATGGTGGTCCAAGGGGCAGCCCATCTCGTTCCCGACCGAGAGCTTCGCCGCCATCGGCAAGGGCCTGATGCCCGTCATCATCTTCCTGTCGCTGGCCGTGCTGTTCCAGCTGATCATGACCTACACACGATACGGCAAGCATTGCTACGCGATCGGCTCCAACGAGGATGCCGCGCGCATGTCCGGCATCAAGATCGCCAACCACAAGATCCTGGTCTACGTCATCGCCGGCATACTCGCGTCGCTCGCCGCGGTGGTGCTGTCTTCCAAGAACCTCACCGCCCAGGCCGGCATGGGCGTGATGTACGAACTCGACGCAATCGCCATGGCGGTCATCGGCGGCGTATCGCTGTCGGGCGGCCGCGGCTCGATCATCGGCACGGTGATCGGCGCGCTGATCTTCGGCGTCATCATCTCCGGCTTCACCTTCCTGCGCCTCGACGCCTACTACCAGGAGATGGTCAAGGGCGTGATCATCGTCGGCGCCGTCGTTCTCGACCAGTGGCGCCAACGCCTGCGGGCATTGAGGGCTTGACCATGTCAGACATCGTCCTGAAGACCGAAAACCTGACCAAGCGCTATGGCGGCGTGCAGGCGCTGGAAGGCGCGAATTTCGAGCTGCGCAAGGGCGAACACGTCGCCATCATGGGCGACAATGGCGCCGGCAAGTCGACTTTCGTGCGCCAGATCACCGCCGTCGAGCAACCGACCAGCGGCCAGATCTGGTTCGACGGCAAGCAAGTCAATTTTTCGGGCCCTATCGAGGCGCGCGAGGCCGGCATCGAGACCGTGTTCCAGAACCTGGCGCTGGCCGACGACCTCGACGTGCCGTCGAACCTGTTCCTTGGCCGAGAAAAAGTGCTGTTCAATCTGGGACCGTTTTCGATCCTGGACCGCCGGGGAATGCGCAAGGCGACCGAAGCGGCGCTGGTGCGCACGGCGGTGAAAATCCCAAACCTGTCGAACACCATCCGCCATATGTCGGGCGGCCAGCGGCAATGCGTGGCGATCGCCAGAACCGCGACCTTCGCCTCCAAGCTGATCATCATGGACGAGCCGACGGCAGCACTCGGCGTGCAGGAGACCGCGCAGGTCGAGAACATCATCCGCACGCTGAAGGACAATGGCGAGCCGCTGATCCTGATCAGCCACAATATGCGCCAGGTGTTCGACCTTTGCGACCGCATCGTCGTCTTCCGGCGCGGCCGCATCGTCGCCAATTTGCGCAAGGAGAACACCGACGGAAACGATATCGTTTCCTACATCACCGGCGCCAAGACCGGAGAGGCCGAACTCGCGGCCTAGGCCGGGCGCGGAGGCGGCGGTCATCGCCTCCCTGTCGATCTTGTCTTGACCGGAAAAACACCTGCGCGCATGACCGGCGCCCCGCCAGCTTCGAACCATCCCCAGAGGAAATTTCCATGACTCTCCGCTTCGCCCTCCTCGGTGCCGGCCGCATCGGCAAGGTCCACGCCCGCGCCGTCGGCTCCAATCCGCAGGCCAAACTGGTCGCCGTTGCCGACGCTTTCGAGAAGGCGGCGAGCGAACTCGCCACGGCCTACGGCGCCGAGGTGCGCACCATCGATGCCATCGAGAAATCCGGGGACATCGACGCGGTCGTGATCTGCACGCCGACCGACACCCATGCCGACCTGATCGAGCGCTTCGCCAAGGCCGGCAAGGCGATCTTCTGCGAGAAACCGATCGACCTCGACGTCAAGCGGGTCGAGCAGTGCCTGGCCGTGGTCGAGAAGGCCAAGGCGACGCTGATGGTCGGCTTCAACAGGCGCTTCGACCCGCACTTCGCTGCGGTGCGCAAGGCAATCGATGACGGCGCCATCGGCGTGGTCGAGATGGTGACCATCACGTCGCGCGATCCGGGCGCACCGCCGATCGACTACATCGCGCGCTCCGGCGGAATCTTTCGCGACATGACCATCCATGATTTCGACATGGCGCGCTTCCTGCTCGGCGAAGAGCCGGTGGCGGTCAGTGCGCATGCCTCGGTGCTGGTCGACAAGAAGATCGGCGAGGCCGGCGATTTCGACTCCGTCAGCGTCATCCTCGAAACCGCGTCGGGCAAGCAGGCCGTCATCTCCAATTCCCGCCGCGCCACGTATGGCTACGACCAGCGCATCGAGGTGCATGGCTCGAAAGGCATGGTCGCGGCCGAAAACCAGCGGCCGGTGTCGATCGAACTGGCCAATGAAAAGGGCTATACCCGCCCGCCGCTGCACGATTTCTTCATGACCCGCTACCTCGACGCCTATGCCATTGAGATTGCGTCCTTCATCGCCGCCGCGACGTCGGGCAAGAAGGCGGCACCGAGCGGGACGGACGGACTCATCGCACTTCGGCTGGCGGATGCGGCACTGAAATCGGCGACATCAGGCCAGACCGTCCGCCTCGACAAGTAACGACTTAAAGCACAGGAGCAGAGCGATGAGCGCATCAGCCGATCGCAATTCACAAACGCGCGCCATCGTCACCGGCGGCGCACAAGGCATAGGCTTCGCGGTCGCCGAGGCATTGGCGGACGAAGGCTGCCGGGCGCTGGCGCTGATCGGCCGCTCGCAGGAAAAGGGCGACAAGGCAGTCGCCAGCCTCAAGAAGTCGGGCGTCGACGCGATCTTCATCAGCGCCGATGTCTCCAAGGTGGCCGACTGCAAGCGCGCCGTCGCCACCGCGCTTTCGCATTTCGGCACCATCAACGCCCTGGTCAACGCCGCCGCCACATCCGCGCGCGGCTCGCTGGTGGAGACTAGCGAGGAGCTGTTCGACACTATCTTCGACACCAATGTGCGAGGACCCTTCTTCCTGATGCAGGGCGTGGTGGCGCATCTGCTTGAGAAAAAGGCCCCCGGATCGATCGTCAACGTGCTGTCGATGTCGGCGCATACCGGCCAGTCGTTCCTGACACCCTATTCGACCAGCAAGGGCGCTCTGATGACGCTGACCAAGAATGTCGCCAACGCCTATCGCTTCAATCGCATCCGCTGCAACGCCGTGCTGCCCGGCTGGATGGACACCGAGGGCGAGGATATCGTGCAGAAGAAATGGCATGACGCACCCGACGACTGGCTCGAGAAGGCCGAGGCCGCGCAGCCGATGGGCCAGTTGGTGAAGCCGGACCAGTTGGCCCGGCTGATCAGCTACATGGTCAGCCCGCAGTCCGGCGTGATGACCGGCTCGCTGGTCGACTACGACCAGAGCATCGCTGGGGCGTCGCCGGAGTAGCGGCCGCGTAAGCGAAACCGTTAACCAGGTGGTCATCCACGGGCGGAGCAAGGAGCGCAGCGACGCGGCGCAGACCCGAGGATCCATGCCGCGACTTCCGGGCCGTCGCTACGGCGCAAGATTCTGCACCGCAGCACTCTCCCATCTAGGTCGCGGCATGGATCCCAGGGTCTCCGCGACGGAGCTTCGCTCCTGCTTCGCCCTAGAATGACGAAATCGCAAAGGCTCGGCCCTCACCTGAAATTGCTTGCTACCAGGGTACGTGACAAACGCCGCCGCTTCGACTATATGAGCCGCATGATCCACCTGACCGCCACCTATTGGTACTTTAGCAGCTCGCTGGCGGCGGGAGGATTGCGCTCGATCTGAAGATTGCAGCAAACAGTCCGACAAGCCGCCAGACCTGGCGGCTTTTTTGTTTTCAGCCGGCAGGTCTCCCAACCAGGAGCAGAAGCCGTGTTGACCACCACAGACGACCTTCGGGTCAAGGAACTGAGACTGCTGAGCACGCCGGAAGAGGTGATGGGCGAGATACCGCGCTCACTCACGGCGACGCGCACCGTTGCCGCCTCGCGCAACGCCATCCACTCGATCCTGACGGGGGCCGACGACCGGCTCGTTGTCATCGTCGGCCCCTGTTCGATCCACGACCCGGTCGCGGCCGTTGACTATGCCAGCCGTCTGGCGGCGCTGCGCGAGACATTGTCCGACCGGCTCAAGATCGTGATGCGGGTCTATTTCGAAAAGCCGCGCACGACGGTCGGCTGGAAGGGCCTGATCAACGACCCCGACCTCGACGGCAGCTTCAACATCGACAAGGGGCTGCGGATGGCACGCAATGTGCTGTCGGCCGTCAACAATCTGGGCCTGCCGGCGGCGACCGAATTCCTCGATATGACCACGCCGCAATACATTGCCGACCTCGTCGCCTGGGGCGCGATCGGCGCGCGCACGACCGAGAGCCAGATCCATCGCGAGCTGGCCTCGGGCCTCTCTTGCCCGGTCGGCTTCAAGAACGGCACCGACGGCAATCTCAGGATCGCCGCCGAGGCGGTGAAGTCGGCCGCGCAGCCGCATCATTTCATGGCGGTGACCAAGGGCGGACGCAGCGCCATCGCGGCAACGACCGGAAACGAGGATTGCCATGTCATCCTGCGTGGCGGCGTTCAGCCCAACTATGACGCGGCAAGCGTCGAGGCCGCCTCGGTCGAACTCGCCCGCATCGGTATCGCGCCCCGCCTGATGATCGATGTCAGCCATGCCAACTCAGCCAAGAAGCCGGAGAACCAGCCCAAGGTCGCGGCTGACGTGGCAGGACAGGTCGCGGCGGGGGACGAGCGCATTATCGGCGTCATGATCGAGAGCAATCTCGTCGCCGGCCGGCAGGATGTCGTGCCCGGCAAGCCGCTGGTCTACGGCCAGAGCATCACCGATGGCTGCATCGACTGGGCGGCCACGGAGACGGTGCTGCACGGCCTTGCCGGCGCCGTGGAATGGCGCCGGTCGGCGCGCCGCGCCTTGATGGAGAGCCGGCAGGGCGCCGCCTGATCCGGTTGGAGCATAAGGGCGGCGTTTCCGGTTTCAGCCCAGGACCACGCCGCCCTAGGGCCCGCAGCGCTCCACCTCACTTGCACGCCTCCGACCCGCGTGTTACATACTGAACCAAATGGTTCAGTATTCCGCGACCCGCCTGGATGCCTCGTTCGCCGCGCTTTCGGACGCCACCCGGCGCGGCGTTCTGGAGCAGCTCGGCCGTGCGGACGCTTCGATCACGGACTTGGCCCAGAAATTCCACATGACCCTCACGGGCATGAAGAAGCATGTCGGCGTCCTGGAGCAGGCGGGACTCGTCACGACTCGGAAGGTCGGGCGCGTGCGAACCTGCAAGCTGGGCCTGCGTCGCCTGGAGGATGAGGCGGAATGGATCGAGAGATACCGCCAGCTCTGGGCCGCACGCTTCGACGAGTTGGATAAGGTTATCGAGGAATTGAAACGCAAGGAGGAAGTCGATGGACGCAGGAAGAGCGAGTGAGGCCAAACGCACGACGGTGGAACGGAGGTCCGACCGGGAGTTGGTCGTTACGCGAAGCTTCGACGCGCCTGCGCGCATCGTGTTCGAGGCGTGGACCAAGCCTGAGCTGTTCAAGCAGTGGTGGGTGCCGAAGTCGATGGGCATGTTCCTGCGTTCCTGCGAGATGGATGTTCGTGTGGGAGGCGGGTACCGTTTGGTGTTCGGGCATGACGGCTCGAACCCTGCCGAGTTCTTCGGCAGGTATCTCGAAGTGACACCGCACTCGCGCCTCGTCTGGACCAATGACGAAGGGGGTGAGGGTGGACCCGTCACCACGGTGACCTTCGAGGAAAAAGACGGCAAGACGCTGCTGGTCATGCACGAGCTCTATCCCTCGAAGGAAGCCCTCGACGCCGGCGCCGGGGCGGCGGATGCGATGTCCGAGCAGTTCGAGCAGTTGGACGAGCTTCTCGCCACGCAGCAGGGCGCCACCTGATTCGGTCGGAGTCCCAGGTGAAGGGCAGCGGGTCGGGTCCAACCCAAGACTACGCCGCCCTCAGTCCTTCCCATGCGGTGAACACGGACACCGCGAAGAGCAGCAGCCCAGCCGCCCGGCCGGCAAGGATGGTCGCCCGCGGATTGGCGATCAGCAACTTGCGGCTGCGGCCGGCCGATATTGCGAGCCCGCCATAGATCGCGGCCTGCGTCAGCACGGTCAGCAGGCCCATCACCGTCGCCTGCATCCAGATCGGGCCGTAGTCCGTTTTCAGGAACTGCGGATAGACGGCAAGGACGAACAGGTAGGCCTTCGGGTTGATCAGGCAGGTCACAAGGCCTTGGCGAAACGCCTTCCATGCCGAGCGGCTGCCGGCGGGCCCGTCGCGACCGACAGTGATGGAGCTGCGCATCAGCGTGATGCCGATGAAGGCCATGTAGGCGGCGCCTGCAATCAACAGCGGCTTGAACAGGATCGGCAAAAAATGCATCAGCAGGCCGACGCCGATCGCGCCGTTCAGCGTGTGCACCATGCCGCCGACCATGATGCCGCCGGTCGCGGCAAGGCCCCTGTCGCGCCCGCCGGTCAGCGCATTGGCCAGCACGAACAGCATGTCCATGCCCGGAACGGCGATGATGCCGAACAGCAGGATAAAGAAAAGCCAGAGATTTTCAGCATAGCCCATGTCAGTTGCCTGTTGCCCGCTCGGCCCAGCCGCAGCGGAACCTGTTGATTTTCAATCCGATAGACGATCCTATAGGCCGAACCAACTGACGATGGTGTGTCAGTTGTGATCGGCAACGGGTGAGAAAAATGCGCAAGGCGTCGCGCCTGTTCGAGATCATCCAGATCCTGCGGCTGGCGCGGCAGCCGGTGACGGCGGCAATGATAGCCGCGCAGCTGGAGGTGACGATACGCTCGATCTATCGCGACATGGCAGCGCTTCAGGCCATGCGCGTGCCGATCGAGGGCGGGAGGGGCATCGGCTATATCCTGCGCCCCGGCTTCGACTTGCCGCCTCTGATGTTTTCGATCGAGGAGATGGAGGCGATCGTGCTGTCACTGGCGCTGCTGGAGCGCACGGGCGACGACGAGCTCAAGCAGGCAGCCAAGCGCGTCGGCGCCAAGATCGCCGGCGCCGTACCGCCGCCTTTGCGCCAGACGCTCGACGCCAATGCGCTGCATGCGTGGGGATTCGCCGCGCCCTCTGCAGGTGCGATCGACCTGGCGCTGGTGCGCCGCGCCATACGCGACGAGGAGAAGCTCGACCTCTCCTATCGCGACGAGCTTGGCCGCGCTTCCGAGCGCCTCATCCGCCCGATCGCGCTGATCTATTATGCCGAGACCGCCAACATCGTCGCCTGGTGCGAGCTACGCCAGGCGATCCGCAATTTCCGCAGCGACCGCATCGAGGATTGCCGGCCGACCGGACTGCGCTTCAAGGGCGAAGGCAATCGGTTGCGGCAGATCTGGGTCAATGGATGGGAGGTCAATGCAGCGGCCGCCGGCTAAACCGACCAGCGGAGCGAACCTTACCTTACATCCACCCAGCGCTTCTCCTCGAACGATCGCGCCATCGCATGCACGGTGCGCTCGATCTCCAGACCTTCGTCGAATTCGATGAGCCGCGCCGGTCTGCCGGCGAGCCGGGTCAGCAGTTCATGGCATTCGATGATCTTGAGATCATTGAAGCCAAGACTATGCCCGGGCGCGGGGACGAACAGGTCGTAGGGCTTGTGCTGTGGCGACACGAGGATGGTGCGATAGCCCTGTTCGGTCGGGCGATCCGATGTGAGGTAGAGCTGGAACTCATTCATCCGCTCCTGGTCGAACAGGATCGAGCCCTTGGAGCCGAAGATCTGGACGGCGATGCGGCCCTTGCGGCCCCAGGCCGAACGGTTGACCAGAAGCGTGCCGGCGATGCCGTTCTCCAGATGCATCAGCACGGAGGCAATGTCGTAGGTCTCGACCGCGCGGCGGCCGCCGGCGGCCAGCTTGCGGTCGGCATAGGGCTTGGCCATGTCGCAGATGACGCTGGCGACGCGGCCGAACAGGGTCGACACCAGCGACAGCGGATGCACGGCGAAATCATCAAGCGCGCCATAGCCGGAAGATGCCTCGTGCTTCCAGAAGAACAGCGCCTCGGGATCGGCCATGAAATCCTCGTCCATCTCGATGCGCAGATGGTTGACCTCGCCGATGATGTTTTCGTCGAGCAGCGCGCCGATATGGCGGATGGCCGGGCTCTGGATGTAATTGTAACCGAGCGCCGCGACTTTGCCGGATTTCTTTGCCGCGGCCGCCATTGCCTCGGCTTCGGCGAAGCTCGGCGCCATCGGCTTTTCGCACCACAAATGCTTGCCGGCCTCGAGGATGGCGATCGCCATTTCCGGATGGAACTGGTTGGGCGTGGTGAGCGAGACGACGTCCACTTCGGGGTCGTTGACGACGGCGCGCCAGTCGCCGGACGCCCTGGCGAAACCGAACTCGCCGGCCTTGCGCCTGGCGAGATCCTCATTGACCTCGCCGAGATGGACAAGCCGCGGTTTGGTTATGTCGGGAAAGACGGCGCCGACGGCACTCCACGCGATGGCGTGGCACTTGCCCATAAATCCCGTGCCGATAAGACCGACGCCGACCATTTTCCGTTCCTCCACCGTCATAGATGCTACGTGGATGAATTAGTCCATTTTTGTTCGGAATGGAATGTCTGCCTCATTTTTTATGGTGTTCTTGCGCAGCCTCGCTATGATGGGGCAGAGAGGACGCTTCACCGATGAGCTTGGACGGGCCGACGATGGACGAACGGGTACCTCGCGACTTCGAGACGCTGCGCGCCACGATCCTCGATCGACGCGAAAGCCTGCCCAAGCGCATCGCCCAGATCGCCGCTTATGCGCTCGACAATCCCGACGATATCGCCTTCGGCACCGCCGCCAGCATTGCCGCCTCGGCCGGCGTGCAGCCCTCGACGCTGATCCGCTTTGCCCAGCAGCTCGGCTTTGACGGCTTCACCAGCCTGCAGCAGGTGTTTCGCGAACGGCTGCGCGAGCGCAACTCCTCCTATGACGAACGGCTGCAGGCGCTGCGCGCCAAGGCCGAGGGCGGCGCCGGCCACCGGGCGATCTTCGACGGCTTCGTCGCCGCCGCCAGCACCTCGCTCAACGACATTTCGCGCACGCTGGACGACGCGCATCTGGAAGAAGCGATTTCCCTGCTGGCCAAGGCACAGACCATCTATGTGCTGGCCAAGCGGCGCTCCTATCCGGTGGCGTCCTACATCGCCTATGCGCTTGGCAAGCTGAAGATCCGCAACCAGCTGATCGAATCAGCCGCCGGCCTCAACGCCGAGATGGTCAGCTTTGCGACGCCCGCGGATGCCGTCGTCGCCATTTCCTTCTCGCCCTATGCGCCGGCCACGATCGAGGAGGCGCGCACGATTTCCGAACAGGGCGTGCCGATCATTGCCATCACCGACAGCTCGTTTTCACCGCTTGCTCAGTTCGCCAGCGTCTGGTTCGAGGTTGCCGAGGCGGATTTTGCCGGCTTCCGCTCGCTATCGGCGACGATGGCGCTGGCCATGGCGCTGACCGTTGGCGTCGGCGAGAAGCGGCGCAACCCCGGCAAGGGGCGCAAGGCCTGAGGGGAAGGCAAAAGGCGATTTTAGATCGGGGAATGCTCATTCCATATTGACTATGGATTGGAATTATTATTTCATATTTTCGGCGCCACGCTGCCGCTCGCGCGTGTACCCCAACATAACAGGCCCGACGGGAGGTTCCAATGAGCGAAGCCGTGGACGCGAAATACGCTGCGCTCGACGTCATCACCATCGGCCGGGCTTCCGTCGACCTCTATGGCCAGCAGATCGGCTCGCGGCTGGAGGACATCACCTCCTTCGCCAAGTCGGTCGGCGGCTGCCCCGCCAATATCTCGGTCGGCACGGCGCGGCTCGGCCTGCGTTCGGCGCTGCTGACGCGGGTCGGCGACGAGCAGATGGGCCGCTTCATCCGTGAACAATTGAAGCGCGAAGGCGTCAACACCGACGGGCTGAAGACCGACAAGGAGCGATTGACCGCGCTGGTGCTGCTTTCGGTCGAGAGCGAAGGCGTTTCGCCGATGATCTTCTACCGCTCCGACTGCGCCGACATGGCGCTGGCCGAGGAGGACATCGACGAGGCGTTTATTTCCTCGGCTCGCGCGGTCGTCGTCACCGGCACGCATTTTTCCCGGCCCAACAGCGATGCCGCCCAGCGCAAGGCGATCCGCATCATGAAGGCCAAGGGCGGCAAGGTCGTGTTCGACATAGACTACCGGCCGAACCTCTGGGGCCTGGCCGGCCACGCCGAGGGTTTTGAGCGCTACGTCAAGTCCGACCGCGTCTCGGCGCAGTTGAAGACGGTGCTGCCCGATTGCGACCTCGTCGTGGGCACCGAGGAAGAGATCATGATCGCCTCGGGCGCCGACGACTGCCTGAGCGCCCTGAAGACGATCCGTTCGCTGTCCCCGGCCACCATCGTCTTGAAGCGCGGCGCCATGGGTTGCATCGTCTATGACGGGCCTATCAGCGACGATCTCGAGGACGGCGTGGTCGGCAAGGGTTTTCCGATCGAGATCTACAACGTGCTTGGCGCCGGCGATGCCTTCATGTCGGGCTTCCTGCGCGGCTGGCTGGGCGGCGAAAGCCTTGCCACGGCGGCGACCTGGGCCAATGCCTGCGGCGCCTTCGCCGTGTCGCGGCTGTTGTGCGCGCCGGAATATCCGACCTTCGAGGAATTGCAGTTCTTCCTCGAGCACGGCAGCAGGCATCTGGCCTTGCGCAAGGACGAGGCGATCAACCACATCCATTGGGCAACGACGCGCCGGCACGACATTCCCTCGCTGATGGCATTCGCCTGCGACCACCGGGTGCAGCTCGAGGACGTGGCGGCCAAGACCGGCGCTGACGCGTCGCGCATCGAGGATTTCAAGGTGCTGACGGTGAAAGCGGCGGCAAAGGTCGCCGCCGGACGCGACGGCTACGGCATGCTGCTTGACGAGCGACATGGCCGCGAGGCGATGTTCGAATTCGCCAGGCATTCCTTTGCCTGGCTCGGGCGGCCGGTAGAGTTGCCGGGCTCGCGGCCGCTGCGCTTCGAATTCTCGCAGGACATCGGTTCGCAGCTCACCGAATGGCCGGTCGACCACTGCATCAAATGCCTGTGCTTCTATCATCCCGACGATCCGCCGGGCTTGAAGGAGGAACAGCAGCAGAAATTACGCGCTCTGTTCGAGGCCGCGCGGAAAGTGGGCAGGGAGCTTCTCATCGAGATCATCGCCGGCAAGCACGGCAAGCTCGACGACACGACCATCCCGCGTGCGCTTGAGGAACTCTATGCACTCGGCATCAAGCCGGATTGGTGGAAGCTCGAACCGCAGGCATCCGCAGGCGCGTGGACGAAGATCGAGGCCGTGATCCTGAAGAACGACCCCTGGTGCCGCGGAGTCGTGCTGCTCGGCCTGGAGGCGCCGCAGGACGAGTTGGAGGCCGCCTTCGCAGCGACGGCCAAGGCTCCTATCGTCAAGGGTTTCGCGGTCGGCCGCACCATCTTCATCAACGCCGCCGAACAATGGCTTTCCGGCAGGATGTCGGACGACGAAGCGGTTGCCGACATGGCATCGCGCTTCGAGCAGCTGACCGAGGCATGGCTTGCCGCGCGCGGCCGTAAAGCAGCATAAGAAGGCACGGGCACAGGGACTGCGGAGGAAACCAATGAGCAAGACAATCCGCCTGACGATGGCGCAGGCGCTGACCCGTTTCCTGAGCAAACAGAAGACCGAGATCGACGGCGCAAAGGTGCCGATCTTCGGCGGCGTCTGGGCGATCTTCGGCCACGGCAATGTCGCCGGCATCGGCGAGGCGCTCTACCAGGTGCGCGACGAACTGCCGACTTTCCGCGCCCACAACGAACAGGCGATGGCGCATGCGGCGATCGCCTATGGCAAGGCCAATTTCCGTCGCCGCTTCATGGCCGCCACCTCTTCGATCGGACCCGGCGCGCTCAACATGGTGACGGCGGCGGCACTTGCGCATGTAAACAGGTTGCCTGTCCTGTTTCTGCCGGGCGACGTCTTCGCCAACCGCATTCCCGATCCGGTGCTGCAGCAGGCCGAGGATTTTTCCGACGGCACGGCGACGGTCAATGACTGTTTTCGTCCGGTGTCGCGCTATTTCGACCGCATCACGCGGCCGGAGCAGATCATCCCGGCGCTCAACCGCGCCATGGCCGTGCTGACCGACCCGGCCGAATGCGGGCCGGTGACCTTGTCGCTCTGCCAGGACGTGCAGGCCGAGGCCTATGACTATCCCGAGAGCTTCTTTGCCGAACGGGTCTGGTGCCAGCGCCGGCCGCGCCCGGATCGGGCTGAATTGGCGGCTGCGGTTGCAGCGCTGAAGAGCGCAAGCAAGCCGCTGGTGATCGCCGGCGGCGGCGTGCTCTATTCTCGGGCCTCGGACGAACTGGCGAAATTCGTTGAAGGCGCCGGCATTCCGGTCTGCGAAACGCAGGGCGGCAAATCCTCGCTGCCGGACGATCATCCGCTCAACATGGCGGCGATCGGCGTCACCGGCACGTCGGCCGCCAACCGGCTGGCGGAAGAGGCCGATGTCGTGCTCGCCATCGGCACGCGCCTGCAGGATTTCACCACCGGCTCCTGGGCGCTGTTCAAGAATTCGGGCAAGACCATCATCGGCTTGAATGTGCAGCCTTTCGATGCCGGCAAGCATCGGGCATCGCCGCTGGTCGCCGACGCGGCCGAAGGCTTGGCCGAACTCGGTGCCGCGCTGAAGGGTTGGAAGGCGCCATCCGCCTGGACCGACAATGCGGCAGCCGGCAAGAAGGAATGGCAGGCCGAAGCCGCCAAGGTGACGGCGTCGACCAATGCCGCCTACCCTTCCGACGCGCAGGTGATCGGCGCCGTGCAACGCGCCATGGGCTCCGGCGTGACGCTGCTCAACGCCGCCGGCGGGCTGCCGGGCGAATTGCACAAGCTTTGGCAGGCCGGCGCGCCCGGCTCCTACCACGCAGAATACGGCTTCTCGACCATGGGCTATGAGATTGCGGGCGGGCTCGGCACCAAGATGGCCAAGCCTGAAGAAGAGGTCGTCGTCATGATCGGCGACGGCTCTTATCTGATGCTCAATTCCGAGATCGCCACCTCGGTGATGCTCGGCCTGAAGCTGACCATCGTGCTGCTCGACAACAGGGGTTTTGGCTGCATCAACCGGCTGCAGATGGCGACCGGCGGCGCCAACTTCAACAATCTCCTGAAGGATGCGCGCCACGAGGTGCTGCCCGACGTCAACTTTGCCGCGCACGCCGCGAGCATGGGGGCGATCGCCGAGAAGGTTTCGTCGATCGCAGGGCTGGAGACGGCGCTGGCTCAGGCGAAAGGCAACGACCGCACCACGGTACTGGTCATCGACACCGATCCGCTGGTCTCCACCGATGCCGGCGGCCACTGGTGGGACGTGGCGGTGCCGGAAGTCTCCGAGCGCAGCCAAGTGAACGCGGCGCGCAAGGTCTATGACGAGAAGCGGCGGATGCAGAGCGTCGGCGATTGATTTCGGCGCTGCCCACCCCCTACCTCTCCTTGTGGGGAGGTCGGACCGAAGGTCCGGGTGGGGTCTGGCGCCGCACCCCCACCCCGCTGCTTCGCAGCGACCCTCCCCACAAGGGGGAGGGTGAACAAGAACCGGAGTGACGACTTGAAAGCCAAACTGGGCATGTCCCCCATCGCGTGGTGGAACGACGATCTTGCGGAACTCAGCGACGACGTGTCGTTGGAGGAGTGCCTACGCCAGTCGCGTTCGGCCGGCTTCACCGGCATGGAGATGGGACGGCGCTTTCCCAAGGACCCCAAGGTGATGCTGCCGATCCTGAAGGCGGCTGACGTCACACTGTGCGGCGGCTGGTTCTCGGGCACGCTGGTCGACGAGGAGATGAGCAAGAACAAGGATCGCATCCAGCCGATGATCGACCTGTTCAAGGCGGTCAACGCGCCTTGCATCGTCTATGGCGAGGTTGGCCGTTCGATCCAGGGCGACCGCTCGAAGCCGCTCGCCACCAAGCCGAAACTCTCGAGCGACGAGATGAAGGCCTATGCCAGGCGCCTGACCGAATTCGGCGAATGGTGCGCCGAGCAAGGCATGCCGCTTTCCTATCATCATCACATGGCGGCGGTGGTCGAGACCGAGCCGGAGCTCGACGCCTTCATGCGCCATTCCGGAGCGGGCATTCCGCTGCTGCTCGATGCGGGCCATCTGGCCTTTGCCGGCGGCGATGTGCTGCGCGCCATCGACAATCACCACAAGCGCATCAGCCATGTGCATGTGAAGGATGTGCGCATGGGCGTGATCGAGAAGCTCGACCGCACGAAGCAGTCCTTCCTCGACGCGGTGGCGCTTGGCGCCTTCACCGTGCCGGGCGACGGCTCGCTGGATTTCGGCGCCATCGTGCAGCGTTTCGCCGACCACGGCTATGAAGGCTGGTTCGTGGTCGAGGCCGAACAGGACCCGAAGAAGAACCCGCCGCTCAAGATGGCGCAGGTGGGCCACAAGGAGTTGATGCGGGTGATGACGGCGGCCGGCTATACGGTCGAGACGCAGGGCTTCCCCGATGTCTGATCGGGTTCTCGCCAGGCCGGGCTTGCTGTAGGTTGCCGCGATGAAAGATTCCGAGCACCCCTTCTTCCGGCCATTGTGGCGGCGTGTCGCCGTCGTCGCGGTGTGCGTCATCTGGTCGATCATCGAATTCGCGAGCGGCACGCCGTTCTGGGGCGTGATCGCGCTGGGCTTCGCCGGCTATGGCGTCTGGCAGTTTTTTTATCTCTACAAGCCGGCGGAAGAGGTTAAGCCTCCGGCCGAGCCCAAGGAATAAACGGTCCATGGTGCGCAGAAGGCTTACGGGTCGGGCACTGTATGCATGACAGATAGCGTGCCTGGGAGATCGGGCGAAACGCCTCTCGCTTCGTCATCCTGGGGCGGAGCAAGGAGCGAAGCGACGCGGCGCAGACCCCAGGATTCATGCCGGGGCATCAAAACAGCCGCTGCGGTGCAGAATTCCGCTCCGCCGCGCCCTTTGGGTGAGGTCACGGCATGGATCCTAGGGTCTTCGCGACGGAGCTTCGCTCCTGCTACGCCCTAGGATGACGAAGTTGGAAGGCTTCGACCACACGGCTTGGCTTCGCAGGCTTTGTAGCAAGCCAAAGGAATAGGAGAGACAGAATGTCGAAGCTGCTGGTCAAAGCCGACAAGGGCCATGGCCGTGTCGCGCACGTCACGCCGCAAAGCGCCGGGTGGACCTATGTCGGGTTCGACCTGCACCGGCTGGAACCGGGCGAAACGGCTTCGGGAACAACGGACGATCGCGAAGTCTGCCTGGTGTTCGTCACCGGCAAGGGCACGGTCACGGCCGGCGGCAAGGATCTCGGCCTGCTTGGCCAGCGCATGTCGCCCTTCGAAGGCAAACCATGGTCGGTCTATGTGCCGCAGGGATCGGACTGGTCGGTGACGGCTGATAGCGGACTGGAACTGGCGGTCTGCTCGGCGCCGGGATTGAGCGGCGGCCTGCCGGTTCGCGTCATCGGGCCTGACGACCTCGGCCAGGAGGTACGCGGCAAGGGCACCAATACACGCTACGTCACCAACATCCTGCCCGAGGGCAAGCCGGCCGATTCGCTGCTGGTGGTCGAGGTCATCACGCCCGGCGGACATACGTCGAGCTACCCGCCGCACAAGCACGACCAGGACAATCTGCCTAACGAATCCTATCTCGAGGAAACCTATTATCACCGCCTCAACCCGCCGCAGGGCTTTGCTTTCCAGCGGGTCTATACCGACGCCGACAAGGACGGCTCCCGCGCGCTGGACGAGGCGATGGCGATCGAGGACGGCGACGTCGTGCTGGTGCCCAAGGGCTATCACCCCTGCGCGGCTTGTCATGGCTACGACCTCTACTATCTCAACGTCATGGCCGGCCCGAAGCGGACGTGGAAATTCCACAATGCGCCCGAGCACGAATGGCTGACGAAGGCCTGACCGTTGCGCGTTCACGGCTGAACCTGTTGGTCCAGATCAGAAAAATCGTCGGCTAAGGACCGGCGGGGTCGATTTGCCTTCGAAAACCCTTCAAAGCTTCGTCAATCCGTCATGGGAATCACCTATGGCAACGGGCTGACGAGGATTTTCGATGCGCTACGCCATCTACTTCACCCCCCGACAGGACGAAAAATTGGCGCGGATCGCCGCCAACTGGCTGGGCCGTGACCCGTTCGGCGCCGCGACGCGACCGGTGGAGGCGGTGGGCGATTTGTCGGCGGCGGAAGTCGCCTTCCACACCGCATCGGCACGGCGCTATGGTTTTCACGCAACGCTGAAAGCCCCTTTCCGGTTAGCGGCCAACGAAACCGAAGCCTCGTTGCGCGCAGCGCTCGACGCCTTTGCCGAGGCGACGCCCGTTGTGATGATCCCCCGTCTCGTCGTCAGCCAGATCGACGGTTTCTTCGCGCTGGTGCCGGAGGCGGCATTGCCTCCGCTCAATCGCTTCGCCGATGATGTGGTGCGCGATTTCGACCGCTTTCGCGCGCCGTTAACGGAGGCCGAGATCGAGCGGCGCAGTCCGGACTCGCTGAAGCCGGGCGAATTCCGCAATCTCTGCCAATGGGGCTATCCTTACGTCTTCGAGAGCTTCCGCTTTCACATGACGCTGTCCGGCAGGGCCGGGCCACAGGAAAGCCCTCGTCTTCGCCTGGCAATCGAGGGTCTGTTCGCCGAGGTGCTGCGCCAGCCGGTGCCTGTGGACGGGTTGACGCTGTTCATCGAGCCCGAACCCGGCGCCCCGTTCATGGTGCTTTCCCAGCACGCGCTCGGGTGCCGTCCGGCCAGAAAATCCGCCTGAAGCAACAAGCCGTAAAGGCCAGAAAAAACCAAGGACTGCCTGAAATGACCGCCGAGACCATTCTGAGCAACGCCCGCATCGTTCTTGCCGACGAGATCATCGACGGCTCGCTCGTGATGCGTGACGGTCTGATCGCCGACATATCCGCCGGCGCCGTCCGAGCCGGCGAGGACATGGCTGGCGACTTCATCATTCCGGGGCTGGTCGAGCTTCACACCGATCATCTCGAAGGCCATTATGCGCCGCGGCCGAAGGTGCGATGGAACCCGATCGCCGCCGTGCTCGCCCATGACGCGCAAGTGGCGACGGCAGGCATTACCACCGTGCTCGACGCCTTGCGTGTCGGCATGGACGAGGATGCCGATCTCAACGCCGCCGACATCCGCAAGCTCGCCGATGCGATCGAGGACAGCGTGCGGATGGATCGATTGCGGGCCGATCATTTCATCCATCTACGCTGCGAGGTCTCGGCGCCGGATTGCCTCAGGGCCTTCGCCAATTTCGAGACGGACGAACGGGTGAAGCTCGCCTCGCTGATGGACCATGCGCCAGGCCAGCGCCAGTTCGTCAACCTCGAAACCTATGCCTACTACTATCAACGCAAGCTGAAGCTGACCGATCGCGATTTCCAGAAATTCTGTGAGAAGCGGATGGGCGAATCGGCACGGAATTCGGGGGCGAACCGCGTCTTCATCGCCGCCGCCTGCCACGAGCGCGGCATCGTGCTCGCGAGCCATGACGATGCGACGACGGGCCATGTCGACGAAGCCATCGAGCAAGGCGTGCGCGTTGCCGAATTCCCAACCACCGAGGAAGCCGCCAGGGCTTCGAAGGATGCAGGGCTCGGCGTGCTGATGGGCGCGCCCAATGTCATGCGGGGCGCCTCGCATTCGGGCAACGTCTCGGCGCGCACGCTGGCCAGCGACGGCCTGCTCGACATATTGTCGTCCGACTACATCCCCTTCAGCCTGATCCAGTCCGCCTTCTTTCTCGGCGACGTCGTCGATAGCATTTCCCTGCCGCAGGCGGTGGCAATGGTGTCCAAGAACCCGGCCGAGGCCGTCGGTCTTTCCGATCGCGGCGTCATCGAAGAGGGCCGCCGGGCCGACTTGGTGCGCGTGCGCCTCGACGACCACGTTCCGGTGGTGCGCACGGTCTGGCGACAGGGGCGGCGGGTCGCGTGATGGCTTCGGCATTGATCGAGCGTGAACTGTCGGCCGAGGCGTTTCCGATACGCGACGGCGTCTTCGTTGCCGTGGTGGGCCCGAGCGGCGCCGGCAAGGATACGATCATCGGCCATGCCAAGGCGCTTTTCGCCGACGAGCCGCGGCTGGAGTTCGTGCGCCGCGTCATCACCAGACCGAGCGACACGGCAAGCGAGGATCACGACACGCTGGCCGATGCCGCCTTCATCGAAGCCGAAGCCGACGGCGCCTTCGCCGTCTCCTGGGAGGCGCACGGCCTGCGCTACGGCCTGCCGGCCGAGGTCGATTGGGCAGTGGCCAACGGCCATGTCGCTGTCGCCAACGTATCGCGCGCGATCATCCCTGCCTTGCGAAAGCGCTATGCCAATCTGGTCATCGTCGAGATCACCGCTTCGCCCGATGTGCTGGCCGGGCGGCTGGCGATGCGTGGCCGCGAGTCGCGCGGGGAGGTTCTGGCACGCCTGGCGCGCAGCGCCCCTGTGACGCTCTCCGGACCCGGCGTCACCTCGATCGACAATAGCGGTTCGCGCGAAGCGGCAGGCGAGCGCTTTGCCGAGGTGCTGCGCAAGGCGATGGCGTTCTCCGACATGTCGGGGCTGATCGACTAAAGGTGTTGATGGTCAGGTGGCGCTCGCCTGACCTGAACATCGAAACACCTTCGTTTTATGCCGCGTGCCGGTCGTGATCGGCACGACGCGTGCCGGCCAACGGCGTTGCCGAAGGTTGTGTCGGCGCGTCCAGAACCGCGACGTGATGGCGGTACACCATTTCCCAGCCTTTCCAGCCGGTAAACAGCAGGATGCAGACAACGATCAATGAAAGCAGCACTCCCCATGGGCGAACTGCCGCTTCGGCGCCTTGGCTGTAGCGAAGATAGAAATTGATCAGCGCCAGAACGACGGCGGTCAAATTGCCGACCATGTGGTACCAGGCGTCCGTCAGGGCGCGGATGCGCGGCTCGCTCAGGAAATCGATAAAGCCGGCAATCGCCGCCAGGAGAGCCATGACGATGGCTACTCCAATCAGCCACATCGACGCGCGTGCCCAAAAGGCGTCGGCAGTCCCCCAGAACATCAAATCGGTGAGAAACGCGCCGACAAGGAACGCGACAGGAAAGGGAATGAGCATCGGATGGATGGGATGACCTCCCACCTTGGCGGTGCTTAGCGGATTCGCGGCCATGACAATGCCTCCGAATAGAAAAGCTTTGAACAACGCCCAGACAAGGGTTTCGTTCCAATCCGGATGGAAGCTCGCAAGACCGTTTTCGCGATGCCGCCCCCCTTTTGCACTCAAGTCACTTGGGGCCGCACAGATACGGCCGACAACAGATCGAGCGGAATTGCGGGGCGGGCGAGATAGAGCGGCGTTATCTTTCGACGGCCACGGCGGATGGTGGCTTTTTGCCCCTGACTATTCCGCCGCTGCGCCGGCGATGCTCTTGCGGCTGGCGTCGACCATGCGCCGCCGCGCGCGGAACACACCCCATTGCTGGTCGATCAGCACGCCGATGAGGATGACGCCGCCCATCACCGCGAAGTTGAGCGAGGACGGGATGCCGAGCAGATTGACGAGGTTCTGCAGCTCCTGCAACAGTACGGTGCCGAGGATGACACCAATCAGCGAGCCCTCGCCGCCGCGCAGCGAGAAGCCGCCGAGCACGGCCGCGGCAATGGCGTAGAGCTCGTAGAACTGGCCGTGGCTGGCTGGCGAGATGGAGCGCGTGTACATGGCGAAATAGATCGCCGACAGCGCCGTCAGTACCCCGCAGATGACGTAGGCGGCCATGACGACACGCCCGGTGCGGATGCCGGAATATTTCGCCGCCTCCTCGTTCTTGCCGATGGCGTAGAGATAGCGGCCGAACACCGAGCGGTGCAGCACCACCCACATGACGATGGCGATGACGATCAGGGCGAAGAAGGAGTTCGGCACGCCCCAGGAGCGGCCGGCGGTCAAGAATTCGAGCTCCGGGAAATTCTGGCCGAAGGCGAAGCCGGCGGTGCCGTCGGCGGTGTAGAAGCGGGCGACGCCGCGATAGATCAAAAGGCCGCACAAGGTCACCACGAAGGGCTGCAATTTGAGCCGCGTGATCAGCCAGCCATGCGCCAGGCCGATGATGGCACCGAGCACCAGGATGAGCACGAAGGCCAGCGGCCATTCCATGCCGCGCACGGCGATGAAGTCGATGAAAAGCGTTCCCAGCAGCGCCACCAGCGAGCCGACCGACAATTCGATGCCGCCGGTGATGATGACGAAGGCCTGGCCGATCGACAGGATGCCGAACAGTCCGATCAGGTTCGAGGTGTTGGCGAGATTGATCGGCAGCAGGAAGCGCGGATTGATGATGGCGACGATGGCGCCGACCACCAGGATCAGGATCAGCAGGCCGAGATCTTTCTTGCTCATCATCTTCTCCCCAATGCCGGCCCGAGCGCTTCCGCGGCGCGGCGGCAGAATCATTTCGGCTGCTTGCCTACCGCCAGCAGCAGCACGTTTTCCTGGCTGAACTGGTCCTTGTCCAGAATGCCCGAGATCTGGCCCTCATGCATGACGGCGATGCGGTCGGACACGCCGATCACCTCCTCCATGTCGCTGGAGATCATCAGCACGGCGACGCCGGCGTCGGCCAGCGCACGCATCAGCCCGTAGATCTCCGCCTTGGCGCCGATGTCGATGCCGCGCGTCGGCTCATCGAGGATCATCACCTTGGGGTTCATCGCCAGCCATTTGGCCAGCACGACCTTCTGCTGGTTGCCGCCCGACAGCGTGCCGGTGCGCGTCTGAACCGAGGGCGCCTTGATGCCGAGATCTTTTTTCTGCTTCTCGGCGGTTGCCGTTTCGGCGCTGGTCGACACCAAGGAGCGCTTGGCATGCGCCGGCAGGTTGGGCAGCGAAATGTTCTGGGCGATCGAAAGGTCGAGCAGGATACCGGTCAGCTTGCGGTCCTCCGGCACCAGGAAGATGCCGTGCGCGACGGCATCGGCCGCCGAGCCCAGGGAGAGCGGCTTGCCGGCGAGCTCGAGCGTGCCGCCGAGGCTGCTTTCGATGCCGAAGAACACCCGCGCCAGCTCGGTGCGGCCGGAACCGACAAGGCCGGCAAGGCCGAGGATTTCACCGCGCCTGACGTCGAGATCTACCGGGCGGCCGGGATAGGTCGGGGTGCGGATGGCCTTGGCCGACAGGGCGACGGCGCCGGGGGCGCGGGCCGCCTCGGAAGCCTTCTCGCGCTCCTTCAGCATGCGGCCGATCATCAGCTTGACCATCTGGTCGTGGTTGATGTCGCGCTTGGGCAAGGTGCCGGCCAGCATGCCGTCGCGCAGCACGATGACGCGGTCGGCGACGCGCTCGACCTCGTGCAGGCGATGCGAAATGAAGATGACGCTGATGCCGTCCGCCTTCAGCGCCTTGATGACGTCGAGCAATTTGTCGGTCTCGGCGATCGGCAGGCTCGACGTCGGTTCGTCGAGGATGACCAGCCTTGCCTTGATCGACAGCGCCTTGGCGATCTCGACCATCTGTTGCTGGGCGAGCGACAGTTCGGCGACGGGCGTGTCGGCGGAGAAATTGGCGCCGACGCGCTTCAGGAGCGGCGCCACCATGGCGCGCAGCCTGGCGCGATCGACGAGCCTGAGCGGCCCGGCGCGCAGCGGTTCGCGGCCGAAGAAGATGTTGGCTGCGACATCGAGGTTCTCGAACAGGTTGAGTTCCTGGTGGACGAAGGCGATGCCGGAGCCAAGGCTGCCCTCGACGCTCAGGCCGTCATGGGCGGTGCCGTCGACGGTGACGGTGCCGCTGTCCGGCCGCGTCACGCCGCCGAGGATCTTCATCAAGGTGGATTTGCCGGCGCCGTTCTCGCCGACGAGACCGATGACCTCGCCCGGCCTGACCTCCATCGAGAAGCCGTCGAGCGCGACGACGCCCGGATAGGTCTTGCGCACGTTCTCGAGACTGAGGAACGGGGTGGTCGCGGCGATGGATGTGTCGGAATAATTCATCATGCCTGACAGCGTTGGCGGGCCGACCTCTTGGCAGACTGACTGGCCTCGAAGGGTTCGTCAATGCGAGAGCAGCCGGCTCAAGCGACGTTGAGCCGGCTGAACTGCCTTCGGTCTTAGTTTCCAGCCATCGCCTTCAGATTGGCGGCGTAGGCGTCGACGTCATCCTTGCCGATGATCTTGGTCGGGATGATGATGAGGCCGTCGGCCGGGATGCCCGACTTGTCGCCCTTGAGATAGGATGCCATCAGCTTCATGCCCTGATAGGCCCACTCGAAGGGCTGCTGCACGACGGTGGCGGCAATGGTGCCTTCCTTGACGCCGCCCAGCGTGATCGGATCGTCATCGAAGCCGACGACGGTGATCGAGCCGAGCTTGCCGGCATCGCGCAGCGCTTCATAGATGCGCGGCGTGTTGTAGGAGTAGAAGCCGACCATGCAGGTGACGTCGGGGCTGGCGACCAGCGCGTCCTCGACATTCTTCTTGGCGCGGGCCTGGTCGATGTCGTCGCCGCGCACGTCGACGAGCTCGATCTTGGTGCCGGCCAGGCCATCCTTCATGCCCTGGATGCGCTCCTTGGCATTGTCGGCGCCGAGCAGGCCGACGAAGCCGAGGCACTTGCCGCCGTCTGGCATCGCCTTCTTGGCGATTTCGGCCGCCTGCTTGCCGGCATCGACATTGGACGAGCCGATGTAGGCGACGCGCTTGGTCTGCGGAGCGTCGCTGTCGGTGGTGAACAGCGCCGTTTCCGAGGCGATCTTGTTCAGCCCGTCGGTCGAGGTCTTGGGATCGACGGCCGAAACCATGATGCCCTTGACGCCGGCGGTGACCAGATCGTCCATCAGCCGCTGCTGGATGGCGACCGAGGACTGCTCGGGATATTTCAGCTCGAGATTGTAGTCGGGCAGTTCGCCCTGCGCCTTCTTGACGCCGGCTTCGGCCGCCTTCCAGAAGTCGGAAGCGCCGTTGACGACGAAGGCCAGCGTCGGCTTGTCGTCGGCGCGCGCGATCGTGCTCGCCGTCAGGCCAAGCAGCAGCGCCGCGGTGGCCACGGATGCATTGCGTATCAAGGATTTCATGTTCAACCTCCCGTTTTGGCCGGTCGTCGGACCGGCCGATCCTGCACTTGTCTGATTTGCCGTTCGCGGCTTGGACGCCCTCCTCCTCAAGGGTTCCCGGCACTGAAGATGGCGTCGTTCCAGCCACGGCGACGGACTTTAGAGACTCATCCCCCGTTCGTAAATAGTCCGATTTGTCAGACATATCACATGTCCGCGACAAGGCTTCGCGGGGGTACTATCCGCTTGCCATCGGGCCATTCGCATGCACCGCGCCCCAGGGAAAACGGACGCGACGGACCGACGTTACAGCGCATTTTCGTATTAGTAAACGGTATTAGTTGCGTTCGATGGCGACCGCGCCGGCGGTGACGCCGTTGGCTTTGCCGAGAACGCAAGGGTTTGGCGCAAAAGGGATAATCGGCTCATATGCTGTGATTTTAAGCTGCCCGAGCCCCTTAGCCAGTAGACCGGTCGCCTGCTAATAGATATAAGTCAGCCGATATTTCTATAAACCGGCGCGGCCTTGATGGTCGCCGGGCAGGCCGGACAGGCCGGGGAACACGAACAGCATGAGTGAGACCACCGATATCGCGACGGCAAGGCGCCGCAAGGCGCCGGTGAAGCCCAAGGGCCGGGTCACCATGACCGACATTGCGCGCGCCGCCGGCTGCTCGCAGGCGACTGTTTCCTTCGTGCTCAACAATTCGCCTGGCATAAAACTGTCGCGGCAGACGCGCGAGCGGGTGATCGAGGCGGCGCGCGCGCTGGGCTATAGTGCGCCGGCCTTTTCGGCACTGAAGGCGCCGGCCAGCGCCTTCGACGGGCTGGACGGGGTGATCGGCTTCGCCGTCGACCAGCTCGCCACCAGCCCGGAAGCCGTCGTCGCCATCGAGGGCGCGCGCCAGGCCTCGTGGAACGCCGGCAACGTGCTTCTGGTGGCGCAGACCATGGGCGACGCCGTGATGGAGCCGCGCGCCATAGAGGCGCTGACCAGGCGGGGCATTTCGGCGCTGATCTACATGACCATCTTCACCCGCGAGATCACGGCGCCCGACTTCCTCTACAGCCTCGACATCCCGGTGATCCTGCTCAACTGCTACACGTCGGATTACGCCTTCCCCGCCGTGGTGCCCTCCGAGATCGCCGGCGGCCAGAGCTCCACCCGGCACTTGATCAGCCACGGCCACCGCCGCATCGCCACCATCACCGGCGAGCCCTGGATGCAGGCGGCACAGGACCGCCTGAAAGGCTACCGCCGCGCTCTTGCCACTGCCGACATCCCTTTCGATCCCGAACTGGTGGTCGAGGGCGACTGGTCGGCAAGTGCCGGCTATGCCGCGACCGTCAAGCTCCTGGCGCTGAAGGACCGCCCGACCGCCATCTTCTGCCAGAACGACCGCACCGCGATCGGCTGCTACGAAGCGCTGAAGGAAGCCGGCCTGCACATCCCGCAGGACATCTCCGTGGTCGGCTACGACGACGAGGAAATCGCCAGGCATCTGTTCCCGCCGCTGACCACCTCGATCCTGCCGCATATGGCGATGGGCCAATGGGCGATCGAACAGCTCGAAGCGCCAGCGACGGTGGGACGGGGGCGCTATCCCATCACCAAGCTGGAATGTCCGCTGGTGGAGAGGGAGAGCGTGCGGGCCGTGGCAGGCTGACCGACCCGGCCGACAAGGCAAGCATTTGGGCGATGAAAACCGGCGCCGCGAGCGCCGGCAGGCCACGGACTTTCCCGTCGGACTTTCCCGCTGCCGGGGCCAGCCAGGCATGCCCTTTCAATTGGCACAGCAAGCGGTCGGGCCGCCGGCCCCGAGGCCGCGAAGGCGTGAAAAATGCCGGCCAGCGACGCCGCGAGAGCCCGATTGCGCCAAGATTCGAGGACATTTGTTCCAAGCGCGGCGTGTTGGTTGAACAGATTGGGTTGCAGGCATAGCCTTGCGTCGTCCACCGGGGCTCGCCTCGAGCTTGCGGGGGCAACAGGCGGCGGATCGCGGCGTGCCGCTGATCGAGGAGACGAACATGCAGCTCGAACAATCCCTTGCCGGCATGCGCCGGCGCGACCTTCTCAAAATGATCGGCATTACGGCGGGCAGCGCCGCAATGTACCAGGCCATGACCAGCATGGGGCTGGCGGCAGAGTCCGATTACAAGGGACCGATCAAGCTCGAAGGCGACCCGAAGGGCGCTTCGGTGCTCGTCCTGGGCGCCGGCCTGGCCGGCATGCTGGCGGCCCTGGAACTGCGCCAGGCCGGCTACAAGGTGAAGATCCTCGAATACAATGCCCGCGCCGGCGGCCGCAACTGGACGATACGCGGCGGCGACACCGTTACCGAACTTGGCGGCTACACGCAGAAATGCGAGTTCGACGAGGGGCTCTACCTCAATCCCGGCCCCTGGCGCATCCCTTACCATCACAACGGGCTGTTGGCCTACTGCCGGAGGCTCGGGGTGACGCTGGAGCCGTTCCAGCAGACCAACCACAACGCCCTGCTGCACTCGACGGAGGCCTTCGGCGGCAAGCCTAAGCGGGTGCGCGAGATCCAGACCGACTTCAAGGGCCACACGTCGGAGCTGCTGGCCAAGGTGGCCAAGAAAGGCCAACTGGAAGGGCTCGTCTCCAAGGAGGACCAGGAGGTGCTGCTCGAGGCGCTGCAGTCCTGGGGCGCGCTGGACAAGGACTACAGCTACAAATCCAGCCTCGCGACCGCCGAATTCCGCGGCTACGAGAAGGAGCCGGGCGGCGGCATCGGCGCCGAGCCGGTGGCGGGTCAGGTCATCGGCGCGTCCGACGTATTGAATTCGCGCCTGTGGGGCAGCCTCGCCAACTTCTCGCTCTACGAATTCCAGACCACCATGTTCCAGCCGGTCGGCGGCATGGGCAGGATCGGCGAAGCCTTCGCCAAGCAGGTCGGCGACCTCATCACCTACAATGCCAAGGTCACCAAGATCGCCCAGAACGACAAGGGCGTGACGGTGACCTATGAGGACGCGAAAAACCCCGGAACCGCCCAGGAAGCCAGCGCCGACTGGTGCGTGTGCACCATTCCGCTCACCATCCTTAGCCAGATCGAAATCCAGGTCGGCGGCGCCATGCAGGCGGCGATCGGGGCGGTGCCCTATGCGTCCTCGGTCAAGGTCGGCCTGCAGATGAAGCGCCGTTTCTGGGAGGAGGACGAATCGATCTTCGGCGGCGTCAGCTACACCAACTTGCCCATTTCGCAGATCTCCTACCCCAGCACCGGCTTCAACGCCGGCGGCAAGGGCGTGCTGCTCGGCTGCTACACATGGAACGGACCGAACTCCTACGAATTCACCGCCATGACCCCGCAGGAGCGCGTGCAGAAGGCGGTGGAATACGGCGCGCAGCTTCACCCGCAATACAAACAGGAGTTCGAGACCGGCGTTTCCTGGGCATGGCACCGCTCGCCCTTCACGCTTGGCTGCGCGGGCGACTGGACCGAGGAGGCGCGCAAGGAGCACTACGACAATCTGTGCCAGATCGACGGCCGCATCGTGCTGGCCGGCGAGCATGCCTCCTACATTCCCGCCTGGCAGGAGGGCGCGATCCTGTCCTCGCTCAACGCCATCACCCGCCTGCACCAGCGCGTCATGCAGGGATGAGGCCATGCCGATCCCTTCGTTCACCCCATATCCCGCGAGGCATCCCATCATGAGCAGCTCCTTCAAAAGACCCTGCGGTCTCATCGCCGCCATGGCCGCCGCCATGGCGTTCACGGCTCCCGGCGCGTTCGCCGATTCGGCCGGCGTCACGTTCAGCCAGGGCGATACTTTCACCGAAAAGGACGGCGCGGCGCTCTATGCCAATGTCTGCGCCGCCTGCCACCTGGACAAGGGGCAAGGCGCGGTCGGCGCCGGCCACTATCCGGCGCTGGCCAAGAACAAGAACCTAGAGACCGGCGGCTATCCGGTAAGCCTCGTCCTGCACGGGCAAAACGGCATGCCGCCGGTGGGGCAGATGATGAGCGACGACCAGGTCGCTGCCGTGGTCAACTATGTCAGGACGCATTTCGGCAACGACTACAAGGATGCCGTGACGGCGCAGGACGTGAAGGATGTCCGCTGAGTGGCGGATGTCGCCCGCACATGCGGCAACGCAAACCGCGCGGCGGGCATTTTGGCGCTCGCCGCCCTCTCGAATGGAAGGAAACGGGTCATGAAACCATCGATCAGGAAATCATGGATTGGGGCCGCCGTGCTGGCGGCGGGAATGCTGGCGGCCGGCGCCGCCTTGGCCGACGACGTCGTTCGCCACAAGATTCCGAATTCGGATTTTCCGATCCTGCGCGCCGTCGAGGTGCCGGCCGGCAAGACCACGGTCTATCTCAGCGGCGCCGTGCCGTCGGTCATCGACGAGAAGGCCGACAAGGCGACGGTCGCCGCCTATGGCGACACCGAGGCCCAGACCGGCTCGGTGCTGAAGTCGATCGACAAGACGCTGGCCGATCTCGGCCTGAAGATGGGCGACGTCGTCAAGATGCAGGTCTTCCTGGTCGGCGATCCCGCCAAGGGCGGCAAGATGGATTTCGCCGGTTTCATGAAAGGCTACACGAAGTTTTTCGGGACCAAGGACCAGCCGAACCTGCCGACGCGTTCGGTGGTGCAGGTCGCGGGCCTTGCCGGCCCCGGCTTCCTGGTCGAAATCGAAGTGACCGCCGTGCGGCCCTGAAGCCGGGGCGTTCGGCCAGCCCGTCGAGCCAGGATGCCGAACGGGCTGGCGAGGCGCGGATCTGGCGGGCCGCGAACCGGGGCGGCTGAAGCGGCCTCGCTCGCCCAGGCACCCACCGAAAGGCGGAGCCGGGCGATGTTGACCCGCCAGTGAGGGCTAAACCGCGCGGAGCCCACGCCCATGCACTAGCCATTCGTCGAAGGCAGGTCGCGCGACCGCGGACGGAAAACCGCCTCACGCTTTTCCCGGAATTAGCCTAGCCTCGCCTCTTCAGCGCAGGGAGAGCGAGATGACCTCAAGTTTCACCGTTCATGACGCCAGCGGATATGAGCAGCTCATGGGCCGCTGGAGCCGCAAGCTCGCGCCCAAATTCATCGACTTCGCCGGGCTTGCCCGCGGCGAAAAGATCCTCGACGTCGGCTGCGGCACCGGCAGCTTGACATTCGAGCTGGCCAAATCCGCCGACCTCGCGGCGATCGCGGCAATCGACTTTTCGCCCGTCTTCGTCGAGGCGGCGAAGCGGCGCAACGCCGACCCGCGCATCGAAATCCAGCAAGCCGACGCCACCGCCTTGCCGTTCGCCGACGATGGTTTCGACCGCGCGCTGGCGCTGCTCGTGCTCCACTTCGTGCCGGAGGCCGGCAAGGCAGTGGGCGAGATGCGCCGCGTGGTGCGGCCGGGCGGCGTGGTGGCGGCCGTGGTGTGGGACCATCTCGGCGGCATGCCTGGCATGCGCATGATGATCGACACGGTGGCCGCGCTCAGCGAAGGCGGACGCCAGATGCGCAGCCGCTATTGCTTCCAGCCGATGATGCAGCCGGGCGAAATGAAGCGGACTTTTGTCGAGCAGGACCTGGCCGATGTGACCGAAACCGAGCTGATGATCCGCATGGACTACCGGGACTTCGACGACTATTGGGCGCCGATAGCGGCCGGCGAAGGCCCGCTCGGCAAATACATGATGACGCTCGATCCAGCCGAGCGGACGCGCAGCGAGGCTGCCGTCCGCGATGCCTACGAGGCCGGCCGGCCGGATGGGCCGCGGTCGTTCGCGAATGTTGCCTGGGCCTGCAGGGGCGTGGTGCGGTAAGGGCGCCGAAGAACCGCCCATCCGCCATCTGCCGCCCAGGCCGGTCTCCATGAAGACGCGCCGGCGCTATTGCGGCAGACCGGCGGCCTTCAGCGCCTCGCCCAGGCATTGCGCGAGCGCCGGGGCGCAGTGTACGGCCGCGAACTGCCGACCGTAGCGAAACGTCGGATGCAGCTCACGCACCCGCGCCGCCGCCGCCGCCGCCTCTTCCAGCCGGCCGAGCTTCGCCAAAGCGGCGGCCAGTTGCACATAGGTGATGCTGTGGGCGGGATTGGCCTGCACCGACCTGTATGCGGCACGGCAGGCCTCGTCATAGCGGCCGCGCAGCAGATGGCTCATCGCCTGCGCGTCGAAGGCGGCGAAGGCCCAGGGGTCGAAGGGGCTGAGCCGCATCCCGCGCTCGCTCCACGCGATGGCCTGCTCCGCTTCGCCGCTCCAGCCGAGGATGACGCTGCCCAGAATGTAGGTCAGGGCGGATGACGGGCTGACGGCAAGCGCGGCTTCCAGGGCGGTGAAGGCGGCCTTGCGGTCATGTCCATCCATGCCGATCGAAAACCCCGCAAGGGTAAGCGCGGCCGCGTCGTCCTGTCCGTGCAGGATGGCCAGGCGGGCATGGCGTACCGAAGCCTCGCGATCGGCTTCCTGCAAGCCGGCGCGAAGGAACAGGCAATGATGGCACATGGCGGCATTGCCGTGGGCAAGCGCATAGGTCGGCTCGAGTTCGATGGCGCGTTCGAGCAGCACGAGCGCCTGCGCCACCCGTTCGGGCATGCCGGAATCCACGTCCGGCTGGGCGCGCAGCACGAGGTCGTAGGCATCGAGACTGTCGGGGCGCTTGCGCCTCACCCTCTCGATTTCGACGCGCCGCAGGCTGGGCGCGATCGCGCCGACGGCCGCCAGCGCGATCTCATCCTGGAGCGCGAAAATATCGGCGGAGGCGCGGTCGAAGCGCTCGGCCCATATGTGGGCGCCGGTCGAGGTGTCGATCATCTGGCCGGTGACGCGCACGCTGCCGCCGGCCCTGCGCACGCTGCCTTCGAGCACATAGTGGACGCCGAGCTCGCGGCCGACCTGCTTCACGTCCACCGCGCGCCCCTTATAGGTGAAGGAGGAGTTGCGCGCGATGACGAACAGCCAGTTGATGCGCGCCAGGCCGGTGGTGATGTCGTCGACGATGCCGTCGGCGAAATAGTCCTGCTCCGGATCACCGCTCAGGTTCGAGAACGGCAGAACCGCGATCGAAGGCTTGCCGGGCCATGTCAGCGTTGCCGCCTCGGGGCCGAGACCACCGATCGCGACCTCGGGCCCGACATAGCGATAGCCGTGCCGCGGCAGCGTCTCGATCCAGCTTCCGCCGCCGGCCGCGCTCTCCAGCATGCGCCTGGCCGCCGCGATCTGCACCGTCAGATTGCTGTCCTCGATCGCTTGGCCCGGCCATGCGGCGTCGATCAGCGCCTGCTTGGGAACCGGCTTGCCCGTGCGTTCGACAAGCAGCGCCAGCAGCGCGACGGCCCGTTGGCCGAGCGGCGTCGGCTGGTCACCGTGGAACAGGATCCCGGCTTCGCCGTCGATGCGAAAGGGGCCAAAGGCGAGGCTCGTTGCCATTCCCGAAGGAGATACCGTTTGCAATCTTTTCGCAATGATTTCGCAACGGCTTCACGACTGGCCGGCCGGGTAGAGGCATCCTGTGCCGGTGGCTGCGGGAAAAAGCAGCGAACCGATGGAGGATCAAATGAGCGCCGCCCCTGTCATCCGGATGCCCGACGAGAACAAGGGGGTCATGCTGCGTGGCCAGCCGATGGTGTTTCTCGTCACCGGCGAGGATACCAGACACACGAGCATGTTCGACTGGACCATACCGGCCGGCTTCGCCACCGGCCTGCATGTCCATCGCGTGCAGGAAGAAACCTTCTATGTGCTTGACGGCGAATGTGTCTGGCACGTCGGGGCGGAGGTGATCCGGGCGACCCCGGGCACCTTCCTGTTCATTCCGCCCGGCGTGCGGCACAACATCACCAATGTCGGCGAAAAACCGGCCCGCGTGCTGATGACCGTCTCGCCGCCCGGGCATGAGCACTATTTCGAAGACCTTGCGAGGCTCGCCGCAAAGGGCTCCCCGGATCCGAACGCGCTTGCCGAACTGCGGAACCGCTACGACACCGACCAGCTCTCCACGTTGACGACGAGTGCCTAGGCGCAGTTGGTACATAGGCGTGATCGGCATGCTTCCGGCGTAACGGCGGCCTTCGGTGCCTCGGATGCCTGGACACAGCAAAGATCATCGCTGCGGCCGAGAGCCGGCCGTCCGACGCGGAGAATCCTGCACCTGGATAAAAGCGCCCAATGGTCTAAGTTGTGCCCGGAGGCTCCCGACGTCTTTTCGCAAAAGGTTCCCAAATGACACTTGGCGGACCGCGCCCGACCTGGCTTACTTTCGACTGCTACGGCACGCTGATCCAGTGGGATGAAGGGCTGATGACCGCGATGGAGACGATCCTGTCGCGCAAGGGCCGCAGGATCGAGGCGCAGACATTCATCCCGGTCTACGACCGGCACGAACACCAGCTCGAGCATACCAAGCCGCACCTCTCCTTCGCCGAGGTGACCGCCAAAGCGCTGCATCTGGCGATGCGGGACTTTTCGCTGGAAGCGGAAGCCAGCGACGCCGAACTGCTGACATCCTCGATCGGCCGCATGCCGCCCTTCCCGGAAGTCGTCGCGACGCTGCAAAGGCTGAAGCAGGCCGGCTTCAAGCTGGCGATCATCTCCAACACCGACGACGCCATCATCGCCGGCAATGTCGCGCAGCTTGGCGGCGCCATCGACCAGGTCATCACGGCGCAACAGGCGCAGGCCTACAAGCCGTCGCGGCAGATCTTCGAACACGCCTGGCGCACCCTTGGCGTGACCAGGGACGAGCTGGTCCACATCTGCGCCAGCCCGCACCTCGACCTGACCGCCGCACGCGACCTCCACTTCCGCGCGGTCTGGGTCGATCGCGGGACGGGACGACGCCCGCCGGCGGATTATGAGCCGGACGCGGTGGCGCATGGGCTGGATGATGTGCCGGGGTTTTTTGGGGCGGCTGGGTGGATTTAGGATATCGGAGGGTTGGGCGCGTAGGGTTGAACCACTCCAAAGCCCTTCGGGCCAAAAGTGTCACCCATGTCTCCGGTATAAACCGTAACCTATGTGTCCGGAACGGACCCCCGATTTCCTTGGCGCACCCGACAGGATTCGAACCTGTGACCTCTGCCTTCGGAGGGCAGCGCTCTATCCAGCTGAGCTACGGGTGCTTCCCGGCGGGCCGGAAAACGAACCGGGTGAACCGGCAAGTCACGGCTTCTTAGCGGAAGCGGGCGCGGGCTTCAACGGGCAATTGGAGATTGGCGCGGCGTCGCCTGGTGGGGTGGATTGGTCCTTTCACGGGTGCGGGCCTGTTGGATGTGGCGCTCCCCCTCTCCGTCTCGGCTTCGCCGAGCCACCTTGCCGGGGCGAGCCCAGGGTCTCGCCCGTCCTTCGAGCCCCCAGTTTGTGGGGCGAGGAACCTCCCTCACCCGCCCGCCTCACCTCGCACCGCCCGCCTCCTCACTCCCCTTGCCGCCCTCTTCGCCTTCTTCGCTCCGGTCAGCTCATGCATGGCGTCGAGCTGCATCTGCTGCATTTCGGCCAGGCGGGTCCATTGGCGCGAGATGAGGTAGTCGAGTTTTTCGTGCAAATGGCGCACTTCGAGCTCGGCCTTGAGGTTGACGCGGTAGTCGTTGAAGGAGCGCAGGCGGTCTTTCACCTCCTGGCGCTTCTGGCTCATCATGATGATAGGCGCCTGGATGGCGGCGATGCAGGAGAGCAGCAGGTTGAGCAGGATGAAGGGGTAGGGATCGAAGGCGCGGTTCAAGCCCTCGAACAGGTTGATGGCGATCCACACCAGGAGCACGCTGGCGAACGAGATCAGGAACCACCAGCTGCCGCCGAAGGCCGCCATGTTGTCGGAGACTCGGTCGGCGAAGGAGCGGTGCTCCTCGAACTCCTCTTCCGAGTTTTCCGAAATCGTGTCCTGCCGGGCGATCGATTCCACCACCTGGCGGTCGAGCTCGGAGAATTCGCCGTGCTCCTGCTGGAGCAGCTCCTCCATGTAGCGCATGCGGTAGCGGCCGAGCTCCTCGCGGCTGATGCGGGCGCCATGCGGCAGGTCCGGATGGTCGGAGCGGATGCGGTCGGCCAGGCTCGGGCGCAAATCGTCGATGCGCACCAGGTCGCGCTTGCGGAATTTGCGGCCCGAGATCGCCGACGGTCTTTTCTTGGGCTTGGCCCGCGAGGCTCCGGGCAAGGCCGGCTCGGAGTCCGGCACCTCCGGCGTGTCGAAATGCTCGTCCGAAACCCCATGCAGGTCCTCCCCCGTGGTCGGCGCCTCGAAATATTCGCCGCCGCTGTCATTGTCCGCCGCCTGCTGCTCGGACGCCTTGGGGAGAGTGCTCATGATGCGGGCTCCTGCTGTGGTGGAAGACGATAGACCGATGCGGCGATGCTTAGCCAGCATCGCGGCGATTTGGCATGCCTATGCCACGCCTTGCGGACGATTGCGTGACAGGAAGGGGCAGCGGGCCGCCTTTCGGGGCTGGTAGAGAGACATTCGAGGTTGGCGGCGGCTCTATGAAATCGTTATCAACCCCTGGGGAAAACCATAACGGGGGCGAAGCTCCGTCGCGGAGCCTGGATCCATTCCGTGGCATTGGCGGCGGTGGAGCAGAATTGCGAACCGTTGCGGCGCCTGCCGAGTCGCGGCATGGATCCTCGCGCCGCGTCGCTACGCTCCTTGCTCCGACGAAGTGATCGGCTGGCGCCTGAGCGACGGCAACAAAAACCCGCCTTGCGGCGGGTGGCCGGCGCAAATCAGCACCATAGCGAGAATAGTAGCATAGTTGCCTTCAACCTGTCAAGAAAAAATTCCTATCGGGTCAAGTGGACGCCATCGCCCGCTTTCGAGCGACTGCGCCGCCCCTCACTGTCCTGCCGGACATCTCTCCCCGTAGAACGGGGAGAGAGGGGCTGTTATCGCCGGTTTCGCCCATCACCAACGCTGCAAAAAGGGTGCCGAGGTTGCGGCCAGCCCCTTCTCCCCGTCACTATACGGGGAGAAGTGCCCGGCAGGGCGATGAGGGGCGGCACTGACTTCGATAGTTGAGCAAGCTGGTCCGAAGCGAGGCAGCCCCGCAGCTCGCCCGTTCACTGCTGTTCGGCGTACATCACCCTGGTCGGGGCGTCGGCAACCGCCGGCGATAGGTTGCGCTGGATCAGCGCCTCGACATGGTCGTTGCGCTGGCGGGCGCTGTCGGCGCCCATCACCACCACGATCAGCTGGCGGCCGTCGGCTTCGTAGGAGGTGACGATGTTGAAGCCGGAAGCCCTGATATAGCCGGTCTTGATGCCGTTCACGCCGCGCACGCGGCCGAGCATGTCGTTGTGGCCGCGCACCAGCCGGCCGCGGAACATGAAGTCGCTTTCGGAAAAATAGTGGAAATGCTGGGGGAAGCGCTGGTGCAGCGCCATGCCGAGCACCGCCATGTCGCGCGCGCTGGTGACCTGGCCGTCGTCGGGCAGGCCCGAGGCGTTGCGGAAAATGGTGCTGGTCATGCCGAGCTGGCGCGCCTTCGACGTCATCATGGCGGCGAACTGCTCCTCCGAGCCGCCGAGATATTCGCCCACCGCCACCGCCACGTCATTGGCCGACTTGACGACGATGGCGCGGATGGCGGAGTCGACGTCGATCGTTTCCCCGCGCCGGAATCGCAGCTTGGTCGGCGGCTGCGAGGCGGCATGGTCGGAGACCGGGATCTGCGTTTCCTTGGAGACGCGGCCGCTCTCCATCGCCTCGAACAGGAGGTAGAGCGTCATCATCTTGGTCAGCGAGGCCGGATAGCGCTGCGCCCTCGAATTGACCTCGAACAGCTGCTTGCCGCTTCTGATATCGACGACGATGGCGGCGTATTTCTGCGGCGGCGCCGGCACGGCGAGCACAGAGTCCGGCGGTGTCGTGGTCGAGCAGCCCGCAGCCATCAGCAACAGGCCAAGGGCGACGAAAAGTCTCTGGACGAGCGGAAGGCGACGCAAGGGGGACAAGGACAGGTCTGTTCTGGCTGGGCTGTTGCTGAGATGCGGCGAAGCTAACGTAACCCGCCGGCTGCGTCCATTTGGTTAATAGCGGTAGCCCCAGCTTTGTCTGCTTTCGCAAGCTTGCGTTCCTAGGATGATGCAAAATGCCGGTCGCGGCGCTTGCGCAACCGGCGGCGAACGGTTCTTGTTGCGCCTTCGGATTCGATGAGAGCGCTATGGATACGGTTACCCTCAAGGCACGCGGCATTTCGGTTTCGCTGGACACCACGGTCGGCCATGTCGCCGACATGGTGATCGAGAATGGCGGGCGCCAATTGCGGCCGCTGCACCGCGCACCCTGGGTCGGCGCGCCACGCGAGACGCTGCCGGCCGACTTGCCCGAGGGCACGGTGCGGCTGTCCGGCGATTTCCTGTGCGCGCCGTTTTCGCGCAGCGACGTCGAGGAAGCACCGCTGCATGGCTGGCCGGCCAACAGCGCCTGGGACGTCACCGAAAGCAGCGCCGTGGACGGCGGCTGGCGAGCCGTTTTCCGGCTGCGCCGCAAGGTCATGGGCGCGACCGTCGACAAGATCCTGACGCTGCGCGACGGCCATGCCTTCCTCTATCAGGAACATGTGTTTTCCGGCGGCCACGGCGCGATCTCGGTCGCCCATCATCCGATGACAGCGATGACGGATGGCGGCCGGCTGGCCTTTTCGCCAAAACGCTTCGCGGCCTCGCCCGCCGATCCGCTGGAGACCGACCCCGCGCGCGGCCGCTTCCTGCTCGCCTATCCCGGACGCAGCAGCGATCTCGGCCATTTTCCCGCCGCCGACGGCGGCACGCTCGACCTGACGGATTACCGCATGGATGACTGGCGCGAGGATTTTGTCACGCTGGTCGAGGCCGATCATGGCGGGCCGGGCTGGACGGCCCTGGCGCGCCGGGCCGAGGACGACTTAATTCTGGTGCTGAAGAACCCGGCGGAGCTGCCGGTCACCATGCTGTGGTTCAGCAATGGCGGCCGCGACTACGCGCCCTGGAGCGGCCGGCATCTGGGCGTGCTCGGCATCGAGGACGGGCGCACGGCGATAGGCCATGCCGCCTCGATCGGCGACAACTGGCTGACGCGCGAAGGCGTGGCGACGGCGTTCGCGCTCGGCGAAGGCGCCAGCGTCTCCTTCCGCCATGTCATCGGCGCACTGCCGCTGGCGGGCGGCGAGCCGCCGCAAGAGGTCACCACGGCGGAGGGCCGCATGCGGCTCTTGGGCGGAGGCTCGGCGCGGGAGGTGCCGTTCGACAGCGGTTTCCTGCGCATCGGGCAGGCTGCGGCTGGTTGAGTGGATGCTTCGAACGTCGGCTTTTCGACACTTGACCACCGCACCTTACCCAAAATGCCGGTTTGAAATTTCCGCCGAGTGCGGCCAGAATAACGGTCGCTCCAACCATCAGGGGCAAGCGAGGCCGCCATGTCCGAAATCGCCCATCTCGCGGCCACCATCTTCAAGCGCGCCGGCAAGGCAAAGCGCTTCGTCGTCGCCATTGCCGGGCCCCCGGGGGCCGGCAAGTCGACATTGTCGGCGAGCCTGCACGATCTGTTGCCGGAAGGCGCCGTGGAGGTCGTGCCGATGGACGGCTTCCACTATGACGACGTCGTCCTCAACCGGCGCGGGCTGCGCACGCGAAAGGGGGCGCCGGATACGTTCGACTTCGGCGGCTTCGAGACGCTTCTGAAGCGCATCCGGGCGGGAGAGCCCGACATCGCCATCCCGGTGTTCGACCGCACCATGGAACTGTCGCGCGCCGCGGCCGCGATCATCGGCGCGGAGACCAAATTCATCCTGGTCGAGGGCAATTATCTGCTGCTCGACGAGGAGCCGTGGTCGCGGCTGGCGCCACTGTTCGATTTCTCCATCTTCGTCGAGGTGCCGCGCAACGAACTCGAGCGCCGGCTGATGGAGCGCTGGCACGAACATGGCCGCTCCGAGGAGGATGCGCGCGCCTGGATCGCCTCCAACGACATGCCCAACATCGAACGCGTGCTGGCGCGGCGCCGGGCGGCCGACCTGGTGATTGGTTAACCTGCTTAATTGTCGGTATTTTTCGACGGGAACCTTAAGGGGTTTCGCACCGTTATGGCGGGGAACCGATTGTCCTGCGTAAGGGGATTTTGCAATGGCAACCAAGGCAAGAAAACCCGCGACCGCCAAGACCAGGACGACGAAGACGACGCAGGCGAAAGCCGGCGCTGGTCCGGCGATCGCCGAACGTTCGAAGGACGCCAAGCCCAGCTTCGGCAAGGCCGCGCCTCGGAAGGTCGCGGCCGCGGCCGCAAAGCCGGCCAGCGCGCGCAAGCCGGCGCCAGAGAAATCCGGCGCCGTCCGCACCGTGGCAAGCGTCGCGGCCGGCGCGGTGGTGGCGACGGCGCGCGGCGCCGCTTCGCTGGCGGCTTCCGTGATGGGCAAGGGCGGCCCGAAAGCCAAGGCGAAATAGCCCAGCCGAGTTACATCGGCTGAGGCGGTGACGTCTCCGCCGCCCCAGGCGGTCAGGCAGCTTCAGCCCTTTGCCGGGATTGTCAGGCCCTTCTGCACCGCCGGCCGCGCCAGGCCGCGCTCCAGCCATGCCGCCACATGCGCGAAATCATCGAAGCCGACGAGGTCGCACGCTTCATAAAAGCCGATCAGGTTGCGCACCCAGCCGATGAGCGAGATGTCGGCGATGGTGTAGTCATTGTCCATGATCCATCTGCGACCCTTCAGCCTGCCGTCGAGAACGCCGAGCAGGCGGCGCGATTCATCGCGGTAGCGCTCCAGCGGCCGCTTGTCGGCAATCTCACGGCCGGCGAATTTGTGGAAAAAGCCGACCTGGCCGAAGATCGGGCCGACGGCCGCCATCTGGAAGAACACCCACTGGATCGTCTCGTAGCGCCGCGCCGCGTCCGCCGGGAAGAGCAGGCCGGTCTTGTCGGCGAGGTAGAGCAGGATGGCGCCGGACTCGAACAGGCCGATCGGCTTGCCGTCGGGACCGTTCGGATCGATGATCGCCGGTATCTTGCCGTTGGGATTGAGCGACAGGAATTCCGGCGTCCAGCTTTCGTTTTTGCCGATGTCCACATAATGCGGCTCGTAGGCCAGGCCGATCTCTTCCAGGGCGATCGATATCTTCACCCCGTTCGGGGTCGTCGCCGAATAGAGCTGGATCCGGTCCGGATGCCTGGCCGGCCAGCGGGCGGTGATTGGAAAGGCGGACAGGTCGGCCATCGAGAACTCCTGGGCGGGGATTTCGCACCGAGCGGCGCGGTCTGGGTGGGGTCGGCAAAGAATTAGGCGCACGCCCCGGCACGATCAATGCGGCGTCAGGCGTTTGGCCGTGCACGCACAGTCAACAAATCGAATGATGCCGGCATCGGGAGCCGGCAGATTGACCTGCCGAGCAGTGCATGATCGCCGGGATCAGATCGCCTTGAACGCCAGCACCGCATTGGTGCCGCCGAAGGCGAAGCCGTTGCTGATGGCGGCGCGCACCTTACGCTCGCGCGCGACGTTCGGCGTCACGTCGAGATCGCAATCGGGGTCGGCCTCGCGGAAATTCGCCGTGGGCGGCACCACGCCCTCGCGAATCGCCATCACGCAGGCGATCATCTCCAGCCCGCCCGAGGCGCCAAGGCAATGGGCATGCATCGACTTGGTCGAGGAGACGGAAAGCGAGCGCGCGTGCTCGCCGAAGACGCGCTTGATCGCGGCGGTCTCGATCTGGTCATTGGCCTTGGTGCCGGTGCCGTGCGCATTGAGGTAATCGATGTCCTCGGGATTCAACCCGGCGTCCGCCAGGCAGAAGCGCATCGCCGCTTCCGGCCCTTCTATGGTCGGCGCAACGATGTCGGAGGCATCGGCCGAGAGGCCGGCGCCGACGATTTCGGCGAGGATGTTTGCGCCGCGCGCCACCGCGTGATCGTAGCTTTCCAGAACCGCCATGCCGGCGCCTTCGCCGAGCACCAGACCCTGACGATCGGCCGAAAACGGCCGGCAGGTATCGGGCGACAGCACGCGCAGCGCCTCCCACCCCTTCAGCACGCCCCAGACCAGCGGCGCCTCGGTGCCGCCGGCGACCATGACGTCGGCGCGGCCGAGCCTGATCTGGTCGACCGCCGATGCGATGGCGTGGTTGGCCGACGAGCAGGCCGAAGTGACGCCGAACACCGGTCCGCGCAGGCCGAGATGCATGCTGACCTGGCCGGCGGCGGCGCCCGGCATGACCTTCGGCACCGTGAAGATGCCGGCGCGATTCTTGCCCTCGATCAGGATGGCGCGATAGTTCTCCTCGACCGTCTCGAAGCCGCAGACGCCGATGCCGATAACGGCACCCATGCGGTAGGTATTGTCCGCATGGGCGGCCAAACCGGACTGCTGTAAGGCTTCGCGGGCGGCAATCACCGCCAACAGGCTGAAACGGTCCATCGAGACCAGCTGCTTGCGCTCGATGCCATGGTCGGGCAGCCCCTTGATCTCGCAGCCGATCTTGACCTTCAAATCGTGCAGGAACGGGTTATCGATGGGGCCGATCGCCGAGCGGCCGGCGCGCATCTCGGTCCAGATCGCCGGCACGTCGGTGCCAAGCCCGCACAAACCGCCGATGCCGGTAATGACGACGCGCTTGTGCATCCGGTCAGGCTTTTTTCGCGATCAGCGCGCGAACGGCCTCGACCATGTCGCCAACATTCTTCAGGTTGCTCCAGGCATCGACCGTGTTCATCTCGATCTCGATGCCATACTGCTCCTCGAGATCGAAGATGATCTCGGTCAGTTCCAGCGAATGGATGCCGAGCGCCGTCAATTCGGTGCTGGTGGTGATCTCCTCGCCGCCCGGCTCGGCATGAGCCTTGATCTTTTCGATGATTTCGGTCGCCAGTTGGTCAGCCATTCGGTTTCTTCCCCACTTTGTCGTTTCCCGACGCCAACTGAACAGCGCCTTTTTGTCCTCGATATCAGGCCGCGACCGTCGCCTTGGACCCCCGCCAGGCGTCGCATGAGCGTACCAAGGTGGCTCCCTCTATAGAAACGGAAACGCCATCAAGCAACAAGCTATATATCGACAAAACCGCCGCGGTGCTTAACCTGACGGCGTGGATACGATCGAACATACCGGATTTTCGGCCCCGCCGGCGCAGCGGGCGGCCGGACTGGCGCAGCTCGTCTGCGCCAGTCAAGACGGCCGCACACGGCTGCGCCGCCTCTATCAGGACGGTTCCGCCAAGATAAGGATGCCGGCCGTTTCCGGCGGCCCGCTGGAAGCCGTGCTGATCAACACCGCGGGCGGGCTGACCGGAGGCGACCGCCTCGGCTGGGAGATCGACGTCGGCGCGCATGCCAGCGCCACGATAACGACGCAGGCCTGCGAGAAAATCTATCGCGCCGCTTCCGACCGGGCCGAAGTCAGCGTCCGGCTAACGGTCGGCGAAAACGGCCGCGTCGCCTGGCTGCCGCAGGAGACCATCGTTTTCGACCGATCGGCCTTTGCCCGCACGCTCGACCTTGATCTTGCCGCCGGCGCCGAGGCGCTGGTGCTGGAAGCCACCGTCTTCGGCCGGACGGCGATGGGCGAACGCGCGGTCCAGGGCGGCTTTCACGACCGCTGGCGCGTCCGCCGGGGCGGGGCTCTCATCCATGCCGAGGATTTCCGCATCGGGCCCGACATCGCCGCGACCCTGGCGCGCCCACCGATTGCCGGCGGCGCCGTCGCCATGGCGACGGTGCTATTGATCTCGCCGCGGGCGGAAGCGCTTCTCGATCCGGTTCGGGAGATCATCGGCGGCCAGGGCGGCGCCAGCACCTGGAGCGTGCAGGAATCTGGCAAGCTTCTTGCGAGGCTGTATGCCGGCGACGGCTACCGGCTGCGCCAGCATCTGGTTCCGCTCGTCGGCTTGCTCAACGGAAAGGCGGGGCTGCCCAAAATATGGTCACTGTGATCGTGTCCGCATCATTTCAGGGAAACGCATGAACCTGACGCCGAGGGAAAAGGACAAGCTGCTGATAGCCATGGCGGCGGTCGTGGCGCGCAAGCGTCTGGAGCGCGGGGTCAAGCTCAATCATCCGGAGGCGATCGCGCTGATCACCGACTTCGTCGTCGAAGGCGCCCGCGACGGCCGTCCCGTCGCCGAGCTGATGGAAGCCGGCGCCCACGTCGTCAGCCGCGCCCAGGTGATGGAAGGCATCGCCGAGATGATCCATGACGTGCAGGTGGAGGCGACATTCCCCGACGGCACCAAGCTGGTGACCGTGCATGAGCCGATACGGTGAGGAGACAGATATGCTTGAGCTGCGCCCGAACTGCGAATGCTGCGACAAGGACCTGCCGCCGGAGGCGACGGATGCGCTAATCTGCACCTTCGAATGCACCTTCTGCGCCGATTGCGTGGAAGACGTGCTCGGCGGCGTCTGCCCCAATTGCGGCGGCAATTTTTCGGCACGGCCGATCCGTCCGCCGGCAATGCTGAAGAAGTATCCCGCTTCGACCAAGCGCGTCCTCAAAGCCGAGAGCTGCGGTCCGCGCGAGGCCGCGTGACCTCTGCGCTCACCAACGAAAGGCAAGTAGAATGATCCCCGCCAAACGCCTGTGCCTCTCTGCGATTCTGCTCATGGCAGCCGCAATGCCCGCCTACGCCCATGTCGGGGCCGGCACGACCTCCTCCTTCGCGGCCGGCTTCATGCATCCGCTCTCCGGCCTCGACCACATGACGGTGATGGTCGCGGTCGGCCTGTGGGCGGCACAGAAAGGCGGCAAGGCGGTGTGGGCATGGCCGGCGGCCTTTGTGGGCGTCATGCTGGTCGGTGGCGCGCTCGGCATGCTGCATGTGCCGCTGCCCTTCGTCGAGCCGGGCATATTGGCGTCGGTGGTGGCGCTCGGATTGTTCGTGGCGCTGGCCGTCGATCTTCCTGTCACGGCCGGCGTCGCCATCATCGGCGCGTTCGCGCTGTTTCATGGTCACGCCCATGGCACCGAGGTACCGGAAAATGCCGCAGGGCTTGAATATATGGCCGGCTTTGCCGTCGCCACGGCGCTGCTGCACGCCGCCGGCATCGCCGCCGGGCTTGGCCTCGGCAGGCGGTTTCGCGTGCTCATGCGGGCCGCTGGTGCCGCCTGCACGGCGATCGGGCTCGGCCTCGTCCTCGGCGCCGTGTGACGAACGATGATCCCGGGTGAAATCATTCCCGCCGACGGCGACATCGACCTGAACAAAGGCCTGCCGACGGTTACGCTCAAAGTGGCCAACAGCGGCGACCGGCCAATCCAGGTCGGCAGCCACTATCATTTCTTCGAGACCAATGAGGGCTTGAAATTCGACCGCGAACAGGCGCGCGGCATGCGCCTCGACATCGCCGCCGGCACCGCCATGCGCTTCGAGCCCGGACAGGAGCGCGACGTTACGCTGGTGCCGCTGGGCGGCAAGCGCGAGGTCTATGGCTTTCAGCAGAAGGTGATGGGCAGGCTGTGAGGCCGAGGGCGTCTCATGCGCGGCGTGCAAAGAGGGCAAAGGGCTTTCGGGCGAGCACGAAAGCGAGTTGTGCCCTCGGCTCAATCGGACGGCTTGGCCGCCGCATAGATGACGATTTTTCCGGGGTCGTCGAATTCCACGGCGAGAACGTCCTGCGCAAGCACGCGTCGCGAGTCGATGGCATTGAACAGCAGCGCGTTGGCCTCGATCTCCTTGCGCAGCTCCGCAATGTCGTCCTGATGCTGCTTGACCTTGGTTTCGATCGCCGGCGGCGGACCGCCTTCGGTGCGCGCGGCATCGGTCAGGAACACGATATCGACCTTGTCGAGCTTGGATGTCTTGCGCACCGTGCCGATGTTTTCACGCGTCCGATCAATCGCCCTGGCAACTTTGCCGGCTTCGGCATCGCTCCTGGTTTCTTCCTGCTTGACGTCCGAGCCGATGATCCGGTTGACGGTCTCAGGGCTTTCGAGCCCTTGTGCGTGAAGGGAGGCTCCGGGGCTGCCCACCGCCAGGAATGCCATGGAGGCGAAGGCATAGAGCCGTCTCTTGCCGGGATTGATCGCCATCGCTCGCTCCTGGACGGGTTCATTTCGCGGCGCCGTTCAGCGCCGATGAAACGAAACGGCTCCTGCCCGGCCAAGGTTCCCTTCCAGATAGCGCGGGCGGACCGGACGACGGCCCGCCGTGCAGGCGCGCCGTCAGCTCGCCTTCTTGGTGATCAGGGTCAGGGCGCCGTTGGGCTCCATGCTGGCCGCGACCACCTGCGCCGAGGTCATTCCCTTGGCCTCGAGGGCGGATTTGACCTTGGGCGTGGCATCGATCGAGCTGCGCAGCTTCTGCAGGCCGGCATCGCCGCGCTGGGCGATCACCTGGTTGACCTGCGTCTGCGTGTCCTTCGGCAGTTCGGTGATGTCGACGATGTTGACGCTCTGGATCGTCGGCGCGGCCTGCTGCCCGCCGGGGGCGGGCGCGGCCGGCGCTGCCGGAGCGGGCTGCTGCGCGGGCTGCTGCTGGGCACTGGCGGCACCCGCCAGCATCAGGGTGGCGGCAGCGGCGAGAACTATCGTTTTGCGCATGGATTTTCCTTCCATCGATTTGGCAAACGGTCGTTTTGGGGTGACCCTCCAACCTCAACCGCCAAATGGGATCAGAAGGTGTCGACCAGCGGGTCATTGCGTGACCATTGGATGGCAGCAATGTGCAGCCCGGTTTCACCAGCACCGCAATTCGGGAGCAATCACTGATGGCCAGAATAACCCGCGCCGCCTATGCGCAGATGTACGGGCCGACGGTCGGCGACAGGGTGAGGCTTGCCGATACCGAACTCTTCGTCGAGGTCGAGAGGGATTTCACCATTCATGGCGAGGAGGTGAAATTCGGCGGCGGCAAGGTCATCCGCGACGGCATGGGCCAGAGCCAGGTTTCCCGCGCTGAAGGAGCGGTCGACACCGTCATTACCAATGCGCTGGTGATCGACGCCAGCGCCGGCATCTTCAAGGCCGATATCGGCCTCAGGGACGGCCGCATCGCGGCAATCGGTAAGGCCGGCAACCCGGACACGCAGGATGGCGTCACCATCATCATCGGCCCCGGCACCGAGATCATCGCCGGCGAAGGCAAGATCCTTACCGCGGGCGGCTTCGACGCGCATATCCATTTCATCTGTCCGCAGCAGATCGAGGAAGCGCTGATGTCGGGCATCACCACGATGCTCGGCGGCGGCACCGGCCCGGCGCACGGCACGCTCGCCACCACCTGCACGCCCGGGCCATGGCACATGGCGCGCATGATCCAGTCCTTCGACGCGTTCCCGATGAATATCGGCCTGTCGGGCAAGGGCAACGCTTCCCTGCCCGCAGCGCTCGAGGAGATGGTGCTGGGCGGCGCCTGCTCGCTGAAGCTGCACGAGGACTGGGGCACGACGCCGGCCGCGATCGACTGCTGCCTGTCGGTCGCCGACGACCATGACGTTCAGGTGATGATCCATACCGACACGCTCAACGAGAGCGGCTTCGTCGAGAACACGGTGGCGGCGATCGGGGGCCGCACCATCCACGCCTTCCACACCGAAGGCGCGGGCGGCGGGCATGCGCCCGACATCATCAAGGTCTGCGGCCTGCCCAACGTCATCCCGTCCTCGACCAACCCGACGCGGCCCTACACGGTCAACACGCTGGCCGAGCATCTCGACATGCTGATGGTCTGCCACCATCTGTCGCCGTCGATCCCGGAAGACATCGCCTTCGCCGAAAGCCGCATCCGCAAGGAGACCATCGCGGCGGAAGACATTCTGCACGACATCGGTGCCTTCTCGATCATCTCCTCGGACTCACAAGCGATGGGCCGCGTCGGCGAGGTGGCGATCCGGACCTGGCAGACCGCCGACAAGATGAAGCGCCAGCGCGGTTCGCTGCCGCAGGAGACCGGCAACAACGACAATTTCCGCGTCCGCCGCTATATCGCCAAATACACGATCAACCCGGCCATCGCGCACGGGCTGTCGAAGGAGATTGGTTCGATCGCCGTCGGCAAACGCGCCGACCTGGTGCTGTGGAACCCGGCCTTCTTCGGCGTCAAGCCTGATATGGTGCTGATCGGGGGCATGATCGCGGCGGCGCCGATGGGCGACCCCAACGCCTCGATCCCGACGCCGCAGCCGATGCACTACCGGCCGATGTTCGGCGCCTATGGCAAGGCGCGGACCAACTCGTCGGTAACCTTCGTCTCGAAGGCGGCACTGGAGTCCGGTCTGCACGGCCGGCTCGGCGTCGACAAGCAGTTCGTCGCGGTCGAAAACACGCGTGGCGGCATCGGCAAGCATTCGATGGTGCTCAACGACGCCACGCCGCATATCGAAGTCGATCCCGAGACTTACGAGGTTCGTGCCGACGGCGAACTCTTGACCTGCGAACCAGCGACGGTGCTGCCGATGGCTCAGCGATATTTTCTGTTTTGATAAGATCGCCGCGAGCCATTGCCCTCGTTAAATGCGGCGGTGAGTGGGTTGTGCCGACTGCCCGAATGGGCCCACTCGTTCTCCGCGGACTTGGAAATTGTGCACTTTGGGAGCAATATCTCCTCAATGAACAAGATATTTCGCAAACAGCAATTGACGCCCTACGAGGCCGACTATGCTCAGTGGTGCGCCGAGCAGGGCGCGTTGCTGCGCGAAGGTCGTCTTTCCGACCTCGATCGTGAGAATGTTGCCGAGGAGATCGAGAGCTTGGGGCGGAGCGACAAAAGGGAAATTGCGAGCAGGCTTGGCACTTTGGTCCTTCACTTGCTGAAATGGGAGTTTCAGTCTGAGCAGCGCAAAACGGGCTGGTTGCTGACAATTCGGGAGCAACGGCTTCGGATTGAGGGCCTGCTTGATGAAAGTCCGAGCCTCAAAAAATATCCTGCGCAGGTGCTCGATCGAGAGTTCAAGATAGCAAGATTAAAGGCATTGGACGAAACAGGCCTGAGAGATCGGGATTTCCCTGTCCATTGCCCCTATGGGATCAAGGAAATCTTGGACGATGATTATTTCCCAGGATCACCGTGGTCTTCAGACAACCTTATGCGCGAATAGACTGATAGTGGTGTGTTGACGGACGTTCCATCACCTGGCGAGCATTCGGCATGGCCACCGAAATAGCTTCGCCCCACGACATCTTCCCGCATATCCGCATCGTCATGGGCATGGTGATCGGGCTCGGCGTCGCGCGCCTGTTGTCGGGGGTGGCGCGCATCGTCCAGCATCCCGGCCAGTACCGGCTCTATACGGTGCATCTGGCCTGGGTCGCTTCGGTGCTGTTGATGCTGGTGCATTTCTGGTGGTGGGAGTTCGGCCTCTACGCCATCGAAACATGGACCTTCGGCAAGTACCTGTTCATCATCTTCTACGCCATCACCCTGTTCCTGCTCTGCGCGCTGCTGTTTCCGGATTCGATGCTCGACTACACCAGCTATGAGGATTTCTTCTATTCGCGCCGCGCCTGGTTCTTCGGCCTGCTGGCCGCGACCTACGTGCTCGACGTGATCGACACGCTGCTGAAGGGGCCGGAGCATTTCGCCCGCTTCGGCAACGAATATCTGTTCCGCACGCCAGTCTTCGTCGCGCTGTGCATCGCCGCGATCCTGGTGCGCGACCGCCGCTTTCACATCGCCTTCGTCGCCGCGGCGCTGATCTATCAGATATCGTTCATCCTGCGGCTGTTCGACACGATCGTATGACGGCCGCGGATGCTCTAGGCTGACCGGGAAAGGCAGGGTTCAACCATGTACAAGGCCGTCGGATCGCGTGGATCCCGGGTCAGCCGTGTTCTGTGGATGCTCGAAGAACTCGGGCAGGCCTATGAATTCGTCGAAATTCCCCTGCGCTCGCCCGAAGCCTATGCGCTCAACCCCTCGGGCAAGGTGCCGATCCTGATCGACGGCGAGCTGACGCTGACGGATTCGGCGGCGATCTGCGTCTATCTCGCCGATAAGCACGCGGATAAGGGCATGGGCGCCAGTCCCGGTCTCGCAGGCCGCGCCGAAATGGATTCCTGGATGCATTTTGCCCAGAGCGAGTTCGAGGCGCCGCTGTGGAACAAATTGCGCCACCGCTTTCTGCTGCCCAGGGAGGTCCGGGTCGACGTCGGCCCCGCGGCCGCTTACGATTTCGCCTCCGAGGTCAAGGCGCTGGAGCGCCGGCTGGGCGACAAGCCGTTCGCGCTCGGCGACCGGTTCTCGGCTGTCGACGTGCTGCTCGGCGACATGGGCGGCTGGGCCAGAGCCGGCCGCTTTCCAATAGAATCCGAACGCGTCAACGCCTATTTCGACCGCGTGCTTTCACGCCCTGCCCGTGCCCGGGCGCAAGCCAATGGCGGAGCCATGAAATGAAGCTCAACCTCAACACCGACTTCACGAAGTTCCCGCGCGCCATCTCGGTGCTGACCTCCGGCAATGCCGGCACCACGGCGCCATCCGGTCGTGCCGTTCTTGCCCATGACGAGCGGCATCTGCGCCGCCGGGCGATCGAATTGTCCGACGGCAGCAAGGTGCTGGTCGACCTGCCGGAGCCCGTCGCCCTCAACGACGGCGACCGGCTGGTGCTGGAAGACGGCCGCCATGTCGAGATCATCGCGGCGCCGGAGGAGGTCTATGATGTCCGCGCCCGCGACGCCGTGCATCTGGCCGAGCTTGCCTGGCATATCGGCAACCGCCATCTCGCGGCGGCGATAGAGGCGGAGCGCATCCTCATCCTGCGCGATCATGTCATCAAGCCGATGCTGCAAGGCCTGGGCGCCACGGTGAGCGAGGTTTCCGAACCGTTCAAGCCGGTGCGGGGCGCGTATTCCGGCGGCCATGACCACGGCCATGCGCACGCCCATAGCCACGCCGAAGCGCACAGCCACGGCGGGTCGCATTCGCACAACCATTCGCACGACCACCATGATCACCATGACTGATCAGCCATCCGGCATCGCCCTGCTGCGATTGATGGCATGGCTGTCGCCGGTCTTTCCGGTCGGCGGCTTTTCCTACAGCCATGGCCTCGAACGCGCCGTGCATGATGGGCTGGTGACCGATGCGGCGGGCCTCGCCGCTTGGCTTGAAACGCTGGTTGAGATGGGCTCCGCCTGGAACGATGCAGTGCTGTTCGCGGTGAGCTGGCGCAACGCCCGCGATGGCGGCCATCTGGCCGAAGTCGCCGCACTGGCCGAGGCGTTGGCCGGGTCGCGCGAGCGCCATGCCGAGACGATGCTGCAAGGTGCTGCTTTCCTGAAGGCCGCGGCGGCGTGGCCCAACCCGGTGCGGGCGCGCCTGCCGGCGGAGTGTGCCTATTGCGTCGCCGTAGGCGCGGTCGCCGGCGGAAACGGCATCGCCTTGCCGGACGCCCTGTCCGCCTTCCTGCAGGCCTTCTTCTCCAATCTCGTCCAGGCTGCAATCCGGCTGGGTGTCATCGGCCAGAGCGACGCCGTGATGCTGCTCGCCAGCTTCGAAGTACTGGCCCTTGCGACCGCCGCCCGCGCATCCCGCTCGACAATGGACGATCTCGGCGGTTGCGCCTTTGTCTCGGACGTTGTGGCGATGCAGCACGAAACCCAGTATTCGCGATTGTTCCGCTCATGATTGTCCTTGCCTTCGTCCTCTCATTCGTCCTGCTGGTGATCACCACGTTGCACGTCTATTGGGGCATTGGCGGGATCTGGCCGGGCAAGGATGCAGCGTCCTGCGCGCATGCGGTCGTCGGCTTTCGCGGCGTCGACGAGATGCCGGCGCCGTTCGCCTGCTTTGCCGTCGCCGCCTGCCTGGCGCTGGCAACGCTCTGGCCGATGGCTCTGGAGGGTGTGTTTGCCTCGCCCTTTCCCAGGGAAGGCCTCGCCGCCACCGCGCTGCTGATCGGGCTGGTGTTTCTCGGACGCGGCATTGCCGGCTTCACGCCCCGGTGGCGCCGGCTGGCACCGGAACAGCCTTTCGCGCGGCTCGATAGGAGCCTTTATTCGCCGCTGTGCCTGCTGATCGGGCTCGGCTTCGCAGTTCTCGCCATCACGGAGTTCCCGACATGACGCAGCCCAACGGTCCCCTTCGCATCGGCATTGGCGGCCCCGTCGGTTCGGGCAAGACGACGCTCACCGAGAAACTGTGCAAGGCGCTGCGTGAGGAATTCTCCATCGCCGTCGTCACCAACGACATCTACACAAGGGAAGACGCCATGATGCTGGCGCGGCTGCAGGCGCTGCCGGAAGAGCGCATCGTCGGCGTCGAGACCGGCGGCTGCCCGCACACCGCCATCCGCGAGGACGCCTCGATCAATCTGCAGGCGATCGCGGAGCTCAACCGCAAATTCCCCGATCTCGACATCATCTTCATCGAATCCGGCGGCGACAACCTTGCCGCCACCTTCTCGCCGGATCTCGCCGATCTCACGCTCTATGTCATCTCCGTCTGCCAGGGCGAGGAGATCCCGCGGAAAGGCGGTCCGGCGATCACCCGTTCCGATTTCCTGATCATCAACAAGAGCGACCTGGCGCCCTATGTGAACGTCAATCTCGACGTGATGGAGAGCGACGCCACCCGCATGCGCGGCAAGCGGCCGTTCGGCTTCACCGACCTGTCGCGCGGCAAGGGGTTGCGGGAGGTGATCGATTTCATCGTCGAGCATGGCGGCTTGAGGCTCGGGACCGCCGCAAGCACGGCGGCGTGAGCCGGCTGCACCAACCGAAACCGGTTGCGGGCACAAGCAGGGCACGGCATTGTTCCTAAAACCCGGAGGATTTTTCGATGAGCATCGCCCGCCTGCAAAAGGAACCGCTGACCAACCTGCCCTTCTACGAGGAGCGCGTCGATCTTGCCTGCGCCTTCCGCTGGACGGCGCGGCTCAACATGCACGAGGCGGTGGCCAACCATTTCTCGCTGGCGGTCAACGAGGACGGCACAAAATTCCTGATGAACCCCAATCAGGTGCACTTCTCGCGCATCAAGGCGAGCGACCTTTTGATGATCGACGCCAACGATCCCGAGACGCTGTCCGGCCCGAATGCGCCCGACCCGACGGCGTGGGGCCTGCACGGCGCCATCCACCGCAACGTCCGTCATGCGCGCTGCGTCATGCATGTGCATTCCATCCACGCCACCGTGCTGGCCTCGCTCGCCGATTCGAGGCTGCCGCCGATCGACCAGAATTCGGCGATGTTCTTCAACCGCCATGTGGTCGACGCCCATTATGGCGGTCTGGCCTTCGAGGAAGAGGGCGAGCGCTGCTCGCAGCTCCTGACCGACCCCAAGGTCAAGGTAATGGTGATGGGCAATCACGGCGTGCTGGTCATCGGCGACACGGTGGCCGACGCCTTCAATCGCATGTTCTATTTCGAACGCGCCGCCGAGACCTACATCAAGGCGCTGTGGACCGGGCGGCCGCTGCGCACGCTTTCCGACGCCATCGCCGAGAAGGCGGCACGCGAAATGGACGACTATCCCGGCCAGGCCGAGCGGCATCTCAGCGAACTGAAGGCGATCCTCGACGAGCAGGAGCCGGTCTATCGGAACTGAGGTTTAAAGCCCCAGTTCAGCCCGCAATTCCTCGGCGCTGTTGATGACCACCGCACCGGGCGGGCCGTCCATCGGTTTTTCCGGCCAGAAGATCGTCTTCATGCCTGCCGCCAGCCCCGCCATGGCGCCCGGCCAGCTGTCGTCGACCGCCACCGCGTTCGCGGGATCGACATCGGCCAGATAGGCGGCGCGCAGGAACGGCTCGGCTTGCGGCTTGCCTTCGCGCACGTCGTTGCGGCTGATGGTCTTCATGCCTGGATAGATCAGGCCGACCATGTGCAGATTGGCGTCGACGATCATGCGGTCGGAATTCGAGACCACGGCCTGCTGCACGCCAAGTGCGCGCAATTCGTTGAAGATCTCGATCGCACCGGGGCGCGGCTTCAATGTCGTGACAAGCGGCAGATAATGCTCGTATTTATGGACGATCCACTCGTCGAAGGGCAGATCCAGGCCGAACTCGTCGCGCATCATCAGGTAGACCGGCCAGGCAGCGACCCCGAGAACGCGCTCATGCAGGTCGGGCGGAGGCTGAAGGCCGACATTGCGCATCGCCGCCACCAGGGCTGCTTCGTGCAGCGGTTCGCTGTCGACCAGCGTGCCGTCCATGTCCCAGAAAACCGCTTTCGGTGTCATGCAACGCTCCTTTTGGCGTTCCCTTAAAGGGTTTACCCCGCGAGATAAACCATCCGGACGGCAGAACGTGCCACCTGTCGGAACGGAAATCCTCCTTTTGCCTGCCGTGGAATCCCCAGGCCGCCGATGATCCGGCCGATCCCACGCCCGCATGCGCAAGCAATTGCCCTGGCGATTTGACAATTGCGCAGCGCGCGGTTCCCTGCGAAAGTAGGCGCGACCGGTTCCATGACCGGCGGTTTCGGGAGGCAGGACGTGAACAACCGGCAGGAGGGCGGCAGCAACAGGTTGGACGATGCCGCGCGCGCGGGCTGGCTTTATTACGTCGCCGGTAACACGCAGGACCAGATCGCCGCCACGCTCGGCATCTCCAGGCAGACCGCGCAGCGGCTGGTGTCGCTGGCAGTGTCGGAAGGCCTGATCAAGGTGCGCGTCGACCATCCGATCGCCAACTGCCTCGACCTCGCCGCCCGCCTGAAGTCGCGCTTCGCGCTCGACCTGGTGGAGGTGGTGCCGAGCGACCCGACCTCGTCGTCGACGACGATCGGCATCGCCGAGGCGGCGGCAGCGGAAATCGAGAGGCGGCTGAGATCGCCGGCGCCGATCGTGCTGGCGATCGGCACCGGCCGTACGCTGAAGGCGGCGATCGAGCAACTGCCGCCGATGGAGTGCCCACAGCACAAGGTGGTGTCCCTGACCGGCAATATCTCGCCCGACGGTTCGGCCGCTTTCTACAACGTCATCTTCACCATGGCCGACAGGGTGAAGGCGCGGTCGTTCCCGATGCCGTTACCGGTCATCGCCTCCTCGCCGCAAGAACGCGAGATGCTGCTCAGCCAGCCGATGATCCAGCCGACGCTGGCGCTGGCCGCGGAGGCCGACGTCACCTTCGTCGGCATCGGCGACCTCGGCCCGAAGGCGCCGCTCTATGAGGACGGCTTCATTTCCGACGCCGAGCTGAAGGCGCTACAGAAGGCCGGCGGCGTCGCCGAAATTGTCGGCTGGGTGTTCGATCGCGACGGCCGCATGATCGAGGGCATCACCAACGACCGGGTGTCGTCGGCGGCCCTGCCGTCACGCGAGAAGTCGCTGGTCATCGCGCTCGCCATGGGTGAACGCAAGCTGCCGGGCATCCTGGCGGCCGTGAACCGCCGGCTGGTCAACGGCCTCATCACCGACGAACGAACCGCCGCCGCCCTGCTGGCGAGCGGATGAGCCAAAAGCCTCGAGGCAACATCGATTTGCGATAAAATCCGGGCGGGCTATCCATGCCGTCCGAAGGGGTCGTTGCCGTCGAGGAAGCCAAGGTCCCGCCGCAAGTGCGGTGACAGGTCCCTGATGTCGAGATGCGCCTTTTTCCTGGTCGCGAACCAGCCGAATCCGTCCGCAAGCCATGAAATCCAGCGATGATCCGGAGCGGGAGTGCATTTTTGCTGCGCCATGGTCATGATCGTCAACCTTCGCTATCTTCAACCCGAGTGACGGGCTGAGGATGAATGTCGGTCTTGCCGGCCGCCTTTGCCAATCGAACGTCGATAAGGACCCATAAGGAGGCTTTATGCCGGATCTCAGCTCGCGACAGGTTGCGCAGCTTCCGCCGCTGCAGGCGATCCGGGTGTTCGAAGCGGTGGCGCGGCATCTGTCCTTCACCAAAGCGGCCGAGGAACTGGCGATGACGCAGGCAGCGGTCAGCTATCAGATCAAGGTGCTGGAGGAGCGGGTCGGCGCGCCGCTTTTCCTGCGCCGGCCGCGACAGATCGAGCTCACCGAAGCCGGACAGCGCCTGGCGCCGGCGGTCAGCGAGGCCTTCGCCATACTCGGCCAGGCCTATGCGGCGGCGCGCGGCGGGGCGGACGGTCTGCTGTGCGTCACCACGGTGCTGACCTTTGCCTCCAACTGGCTGGCGCATCATCTGGGTTCGTTCCAGATCGCGCATCCCGCCCTTGCCGTGCGGCTCGACACATCCAGCCGCCTGACCGATTTCGCCCGCGAGGATGTCGACCTTGCCATCCGCTCGGGCGGCGGCAAATGGCCGGGACTGGAGGCCTACAAGCTGCTCGACGCCGATTTCACGCCGATGCTGAGCCCCAAGCTCGCCGCGAGCATCGGCGGCGTCAAGGAACCGGCCGATCTGCTCAAGCTGCCTATCCTCGATCCCGGCGACATCTGGTGGACGCAATGGTTCGAGGCTGCGGGCGTGCAAAGCCATGACCTTGCCAAGCGCCCCGGCAGCAGCATGGGCGCGCAGGCCTATGAGGCCAATGCGGCCATCGCAGGCCATGGCGTGGCGGTCCTGACCAGGGCGCTGTTCAAGGCGGAACTCGCCGACGGCCGCCTGATCCAGCCCTTCGACCTGGTCGGCGACGACGGCCACGCCTACTGGCTGGTCTATCCGGAGGCGCGCCGCAACGTGCCGAAGATCCGCGCTTTCCGCGACTGGATCCTGGCCGAGATCGCCTGCTGACCGGCTAACTCCAGGATCAAAACCGCGCTCCATCCAGATCGCCGTTGTCGCCCGGTCCGCGCCTGCGGGACGGCCATTTGCAACGCGCCAGGTCGGCGCTCCTCCATCGAGTGTGCGCTGCACCATCGAATCTGGCTTGACATAATTCATTCTTAGTGAGTAATTGCTCACAGCCAAGGCAAATGCTCATCTTGGTCCATGGGAGGAATTTGATGAAACTTCGTACGCTCATCCTGGGCTTGTGCTCGGCCAGCGCGCTCGCGTTCGCGGCACATGCCGAATCCATCACCATCGCCACCGTCAACAATGGCGATATGGTCCGCATGCAGAAGCTGACCGACGACTTCACCAAGGCGAACCCCGACATCCAGCTCAACTGGGTGACGCTGGAAGAGAACGTGCTGCGCGAGCGCGTGACCACCGACATCGCCACCAAGGGCGGCCAGTATGACGTGATGACCATCGGCACCTACGAGGTCCCGATCTGGGCCAAGCAGAGCTGGCTGTTGCCGCTCGACAAGCTCGGCGACGACTACGACGCCAAGGACATCATCCCGGCGATCGCCGGCGGCCTCTCGGTCGACGGCAAGCTCTATGCCGCGCCCTTCTACGGCGAAAGCTCCTTCGTCATGTACCGCAAGGACCTGATGGAGAAGGCAGGGCTGAAGATGCCCGACGCGCCGACCTGGGACTTCATCAAGCAGGCCGCCGACAAGATGACCGACCGCGCCAATGGCGTGAACGGCGTTTGCCTGCGCGGCAAGGCCGGCTGGGGCGAGAACATGGCCTTCCTGACCGCCATGTCGAACTCCTTCGGCGCGCGCTGGTTCGACGAGAACTGGAAGCCGCAGTTCGACCAGCCCGAATGGAAGAACACTTTGCAGTTCTATGTCGACCTGATGAAGGCCGACGGCCCCGAGGGAGCGTCCTCCAACGGCTTCAACGAGAATTTGGCGCTGTTCCAGCAGGGCAAGTGCGGCATGTGGATCGACGCCACCGTCGCCGCCTCCTTCGTCTCCGATCCCAAGGCCTCGCAGGTCGCCGACAAGGTCGGTTACGCACTGGCGCCTGACAATGGGCTCGGCAAGCGCGGCAACTGGCTGTGGGCGTGGTCGCTGGCCATTCCCGCCGGCACGCAGAAGGCCGATGCCGCCGAGAAGTTCGTGTCATGGGCAACCAGCAAGCACTATGCAGAACTGGTCGCCTCGAAGGAAGGCTGGGCCAACGTTCCGCCGGGAACGCGCTCCTCGCTCTATGCCAATCCAGAGTACCAGAAGGCGGCTCCGTTCGCCAAGATGACGCTGGACTCCATCAATGCTGCCGACCCGACGCATCCGACCGTCAAGCCGGTGCCCTATGTCGGCGTGCAGTTCGTCGCCATCCCCGAATTCCAGGGCCTCGGCACCACCGTCGGCCAGCTGTTCTCGGCAGCCCTTGCCGGCCAGTCGAGCGTCGACGACGCGCTAAAGCAGGCCCAGGACGCCGCAACCGCGGCGATGACCGAGGGCGGCTACATCCAGTAAGGCTCCTCCCGGTGCCTAAGGCCGGTCGCCGATCATGGCCGGCAACGGCCGCCCGAAACCCAGTTCGGGCGGCCACTTCCGACAGCTCGAGAAAATTCCGTCCGATCCTTGAAGGGTGACCGTCATGGCTACTCAGCAGACCCGTTCGCTTGCCCGTTTCATGATGGCGCCATCCGTCGTCCTGCTGCTCGTCTGGATGGTCGTTCCGCTGGCGCTCACGCTCTGGTTCTCCTTCCAGCAGTACAATCCGCTCAATCCGATCCGCGACGGCTTCGTCGGCTTCTCCAATTACGCGTTGTTCTATTCCAACCCGGCCTTCCTGCAATCGATCCTGAACACGCTGCTGATCGTCGTCAGCGTGCTTGTGATCACCGTGGTCGGAGGCATCCTGCTGGCGCTTTTGATCGACCAGCCGATGTGGGGCCAGGGCATCGTGCGCATCCTCGTCATCTCGCCGTTCTTCGTCATGCCGCCGGTGGCGGCACTGGTCTGGAAGAACATGATCATGCATCCGCAATACGGCGTCTTCGCCGACATAGCGCGGTTCTTTGGCCTCCAGCCCATAGACTGGTTCGGACAATATCCGCTGACCGCCATCATCATCATCGTCGCCTGGCAGTGGCTGCCTTTCGCGACGCTCATTCTTTTGACTTCGCTTCAGTCGCTGGACGGCGAGCAGAAGGAAGCCGCCGAGATGGACGGCGCCGGCTTCATCAGCCGCTTCATCTACCTGACGCTGCCGCACATGTCGCGCGCGATCACCGTCGTCATCCTGATCCAGACGATCTTCCTGCTTTCGGTCTATGCCGAGATCCTCGTCACCACCAATGGCGGCCCGGGATACGCCTCCACCAACCTGCCCTTCCTGGTCTACCAGAAGGCGCTGCTCGAATTCAAAATCGGCCAGGCCTCCGCCGGCGGCATCATCGCGGTCATTCTCGCCAACATCGTCGCCTTCTTCGCCATGCGCGCCGTCGGCAAGAACCTGGACAGATAAGGGAGGAAAAGATGGCACGCGCAGTCACAACCCGGCACAAGACGATCGCGACGGCTGCCGCCTGGATCGTCGCCTTGCTGATCTTCTTCCCGATCCTCTACACGATCATCACCTCGTTCAAGTCGGAACAGGAGGCGATCCAGGGCTTCAACCTGATCCCGTCCGGGACCTTCGAGAGCTATTCCGAGGTCCAGGCGCAGAACGGCTATTTCAAGTTCTTCCTGAACTCGGTGCTGCTCTCGGTCGGCTCGACCATCCTGGCCCTGCTGGTCGCCATTCCGGCGGCCTGGTCGATGGCGTTCTCGCCGACCAAGCGGACCAAGGACATTTTGATGTGGATGCTGTCCACCAAGATGATGCCGGCCGTGGCCGTGCTGTTTCCGATCTACCTGATCTTCCGCGACACCGGCCTGCTCGACAGCCGCATCGGCCTGATGGTGATGCTGATGCTGATCAACCTGCCGATCGTGGTGTGGATGCTCTACACCTATTTCCGAGAAATCCCCGGCGAGATCCTGGAAGCGGCGCGCATGGACGGCGCCTCGCTGTGGAACGAGATCATCTATGTGCTCACACCCATGGCGGTGCCGGGCATCGCCTCGACCATGCTGCTCAACATCATCCTGGCCTGGAACGAAGCGTTCTGGACGATCCGGCTGACCACGACGGAAGCAGCACCCTTGACCGCCTTCATCAGCTCCTTCTCCAGCCCGCAAGGCCTGTTCTGGGCGAAGCTCTCGGCCGCCTCGACGCTGGCGATCGCGCCGATCCTGATCATGGGCTGGTTCAGCCAGAAGCAACTGGTGCGCGGCCTGACCTTCGGTGCGGTGAAGTAGGGGCGGCGCCGTGAAGTAGCAGCGTGCGCCAGGCGGCGGACGGAAATCCACCGGGAGGAAAGCATGGGAAATATCACGCTCAAGAACGTCTCGAAATCCTTCGGCTCGACGTCGATCATTCCGAACATCGATCTCGTCATCGAGGACGGCGAGTTCGTCGTCTTCGTCGGCCCGTCGGGCTGCGGCAAGTCCACGCTGCTGCGCCTGATCGCCGGCCTGGAGGACACCAGCGGCGGCACCATCAACATTGACGGTCGCGACGTCACCGGCGAGGCGCCGGCCAAGCGCAAGCTTGCCATGGTGTTCCAGTCCTATGCGCTCTACCCGCACATGACGGTGGCCAAGAACATCGCCTTTCCGCTGAAGATGGCGGGTGAGGACCAGGCGACCATCGACAGGAAGGTGAAGGACGCCGCGCGCGTGCTCAACCTCACCAATTATCTGGAGCGCCGCCCCGGCCAGCTTTCCGGCGGCCAGCGCCAGCGCGTCGCCATCGGCCGCGCCATCGTGCGCCAGCCTTCGGCCTTCCTGTTCGATGAACCCTTGTCCAACCTCGACGCGGCACTGCGCGGCACGATGCGGCTGGAGATCAGCGAACTGCACCACCAGCTCAAGACGACGATGATCTACGTCACCCACGACCAGGTCGAGGCGATGACCATGGCCGACAAGATCGTCGTGCTGAATGCTGGAAATGTCGAACAGGTTGGCTCGCCGATGGAGCTCTACAAGACGCCGAAGAACCTGTTCGTCGCCGGCTTCATCGGCTCGCCGAAAATGAACCTGATCGAAGGCGCCCCGGCGGCGAAGTACGGCGCCAAGACCATCGGCATCCGGCCCGAGCACATGGCGATCTCGACCACGGCGGGCGATTGGAAGGCAACAGTCGGTGTCGCCGAACACCTGGGATCCGACACCTTCCTGCATGTCCAGGCCGACGGTGTCGGCCCGCTGACGGTGCGCGCCGACGGCGAACTCAGCGTCCACCATGGCGACAGCATTTATCTCACCCCCGACAAGGCCAAGCTGCATCGCTTCGGCCCCGACGGCAAGGCATTGGCGCCGTGAGGCTGAAAGGCAAATCGGCGCTGATCACCGGGTCGGCGCGCGGCATCGGCAAGGCCTTCGCCGAAGCCTATGCCCGTGAGGGCGCTATCGTGGCGATTGCCGACATTGACCTCGGGGCTGCGCAAAAGACGGCCGCCGGGATCGGCGGCAAGGCCTACGCGGTGAAGCTCGACGTCACGGACCAGGCCTCCATCGATGCCGCGGTGCAGGCGGTGGAAACCAGGACCGGCGGCCTGGACATACTGATCAACAACGCCGCGATCTTTGACCTTGCGCCGATCGTCGAGATCTCGCGGGCGAGCTATGAAAAACTGTTCTCGGTCAATGTCGCCGGCACGCTGTTCATGCTGCAGGCGGCGGCGCGCTCGATGATCACGCGGGGAAAGGGCGGCAGGATCATCAACATGGCGAGCCAGGCCGGGCGGCGCGGCGAAGCGCTGGTCGCGGTCTACTGCGCCAGCAAGGCGGCGGTCATTTCACTGACCCAGTCGGCCGGGCTCGACCTGATCAAGCACGGCATCAACGTCAACGGCATCGCGCCTGGCGTCGTCGACAGCGACATGTGGGACCAGGTCGACGCGCTGTTCGCCAAATACGAAAACCGGCCCAAGGGCGAAAAGAAAAGACTGGTCGGCGAAGGCGTGCCTTACGGCCGCATGGGCAGACCGGAGGACCTCGCCGGCATGGCCGTGTTCCTGGCCAGCGACGAAGCCGAATATATCGTCGCCCAGACCTACAATGTCGATGGCGGCCAGTGGATGAGTTGAGGCGGGGGCGGCCTCTTCTCCCCGTGCCTCCGCGGGGAGAAGAGGCCAACATCAAGGTGGCGGCCGCATCGCCTCGGAAGGCATGTGCCGCTTCCTACCCTCTCCCGGTGAAGGGGAGAGAAGGGTAACGAAGGCCGCAACCCGGCCAAAGGGTAAACAGATGACCGTGAAACTCTCTTCCGCCAATCTCGCCAACCTGCCCGCCAGGGTCGCAGGTCCGAAATACGACCGCGCAGCGCTGAAGGCCGGCATCGTGCATTTCGGCGTCGGCAACTTCCATCGCTCGCACCAGGCCGTCTATCTCGACGAGCTGTTCAATTCGGGCGTCGGCCACGACTGGGCGCTGGTCGGCGCCGGCGTGTTCGAGGGCGAGACGATCGGCCGCGGCAAACTGGAAGAGCAGGACTGGCTGACGACGGTGGTCGAGCAGGACGAGGGTCATATGAGCGCCCGCGTCACCGGCGCCATGATCGACTTCCTGACGCCGGGCGATGCCGCCGCCATCATCGAACGGCTGGCCGATCCGGCGATCAAGATCGTGTCGCTGACCATCACCGAAGGCGGCTATTTCATCGATCCTGCCTCCGGCGTGTTCAACCCGACGCATCCCGATATCGTCGCCGATGCGCAGCCGGGCGCGACGCCGAAGACCGTGTTCGGCATCATCCTCGCCGGCCTGGTGCGGCGGCGCGGCGATGGCATCGCACCGTTCACGGTGATGTCCTGCGACAACATTCCCCACAACGGCCATGTCACGTCGGATGGCGTCATCGGGTTGGCCCGCCTGATCGACGAGGATCTGGCGGCCTGGGTCGGCGGCAATGTCGCTTTCCCGAACGCGATGGTCGACCGCATCACGCCGGCCACGTCGGACCGCGAACGCGCGATCCTGGCCAAGGATTTCGGCGTCGAGGACAATTGGCCTGTCTTTTGCGAACCCTTCCGGCAATGGGTGCTGGAAGACCATTTCACCGACGGCCGGCCGCCGCTTGAAAAGGTCGGCGTGCAGTTCGTCAAAGACGTCGCGCCCTACGAGCTGATGAAGATCCGCATCCTCAATGGCGGCCATGCCACCATCGCCTATCCGGCCGGGCTGATGGACATCCATTTCGTGCATGAGGCGATGCAGGAGCCGCTGGTGCGCGGCTTTCTCGACAAGCTCGAGCATGACGAAATCATTCCGACCGTACCGCCGGTGCCAGACACGGTCCTGGAGGATTATTACCAGCTCATCGAAAAGCGCTTTTCCAACCCCAAGATCGGCGACACGGTGCGCCGGCTCTGTCTCGACGGTTCCAATCGCCAGCCGAAATTCATCATCCCGACCATCGCCGACCGCTTGAAGGCGGGAAAGAGCGTCGCCGGCCTGGCACTTGAATCGGCGCTGTGGTGCCGCTACTGCTTCGGCACGACGGACAGCGGCGCGGTCATCGAGCCCAACGATCCGAACTGGGACCGCTTGCAGGCGACGGCAAAGGCGGCAAAGGACGCGCCCGCCGCCTGGCTTGCGATGGAAGACATCTATGGCGATGTCGGGCGCGCCACCGCGTTCGTCGAGGCTTTCGCGCATGCATTGAACCTGCTGTGGACGGATGGCACGCGCGCCACGCTGACGCGCTACCTCGCCGGCAAGCTCTGAAACGGGATCATGGCGCCGGAACTGGTCATCTTCGACTGCGACGGCGTGCTGGTGGACAGCGAGGCGCTGTCGGTCTCGGCGCTGCTCGGCATGATTGCGCTTGCCGGCGGCAGCATTGGCGAAGACACGGCCTACGAGCATTTCCTCGGCAAGAGCATGAAGAGCGTGCGCGAGATCCTCGCCCGCGACTTCGGCCTTCCCATCACCGATCAGCACCTGACCACGATGCGCGTCGAATTAATGCGCAAATTCCGCGAGGAGCTGAAGCCGATCGCCGGCGTCAAGGAAGTGCTGCCGAGGCTTGGCTTGCCGTTCTGCGTCGCCTCCTCGGGCACGCTCGACCGCATCCGCTACGCGCTCGACGTCACCGGATTGCTCGGATTGATGGAGCCGCATCTGTTCAGTGCCGGCATGGTGGCCAGGGGCAAGCCGGCGCCCGACCTGTTCCTTCATGCCGCCGCCTCGATGCGGGCGCATCCGCGCAAATGCCTGGTGATCGAGGACAGCCCCGCCGGCGTCGCGGCGGCGCGGGCGGCTGATATGCGCGTGTTCGCCTTCACCGGCGGCGCGCATGCCGGCAACCCTGCCCTGAAAGCGCGGCTTGCGTCGAGTGAGCCGGACTTTATATTCGCTGACATGCTGCAATTGCCCGATCTGATTGCAGGCCTGGGAGCGAGAGACAGAGCATCTTGACGAAACAGTTCGTTTGCGCGGTCGATGTCGGCACCGGGAGCGCCCGCGCGGGCATTCTCGACACCAGTGGCACCTTGCTCGGCCGCGCCGAGCACCCGATCGCCATGCACCAGCCGAAAGCCGATCACGCCGAGCATGATTCTCGCGATATCTGGTCAGCCGTGTGCGCCGCGGTGCGTGCGGCCCGCGAAAAATCCGGTGTTGCCGCCGAGGACATTGCCGGCATTTCCTTCGATGCCACCTGCTCGCTGGTCGTGCGCGACAGGCAAGGCGGCCAGCTCAGCGTTTCGGTGACCGGAGAGGAGCGCTGGGACACCATCGTCTGGCTCGATCACCGCGCCATCGCCGAGGCCGACGAATGCACGGCGAGCGGCCATGAGGTGCTCAACTATATCGGCGGCGTCATGTCGCCGGAAATGGCGACGCCGAAGCTGATGTGGCTGAAGCGAAACCTGCCGAAGACTTGGAATGAAGCCGGCTATCTATTCGACCTTACCGACTTCCTGACCTGGCAGGCGACGGGGTCGCTGGCCCGCTCGCAGTGCACGCTGACCGCCAAATGGACCTATCTGGCGCACCGGGAACCCGCATGGCAGCGCGATTTCTTCGAACTCGTCGGCCTCGGCGACCTCTTCGAGCACGGCAATCTGCCCGAAAGGGCCAGTCCGGTCGGCGCTTACATCGGCTCTTTGAGCGCGCAAGCAGCGGCGGAGCTCGGCCTGACGGAGACATGCCGGGTCGGCGCCGGGGTGATCGATGCCTATGCCGGTGCGCTTGGCGTGCTCGGCGGGTTTGCCGGCGACGAGCGGAATATCGGCCGTCATTTGGCGCTGATCGCCGGCACATCCTCCTGCGTCATGGCGATGTCACCCGATCCGCAGCCCTTCGCCGGGGTCTGGGGGCCATACTACGGCGCCGCTCTGCCGAAGCTGTGGCTGTCGGAAGGCGGCCAGTCGGCCACCGGCGCCCTGCTCGACCACATCATCCGCTGGCACGGCGCGGGCGGCGAGCCGAACGCGGCTATGCATGCGAGGATTGCAAGCCGCGTCGCCGAGCTGCGCGCGGCGGAGGGCGACGCCCTTGCCGGCCGGCTGCATGTGCTGCCCGACTTTCACGGCAACCGCTCGCCGCTCGCCGACCCGCATGCGGTCGGCGTGGTCAGCGGGCTTACGCTGGATTCCTCCTTCGACAGCCTGTGCCGACTTTACTGGCGCACCGCCGTGGGCATCGCGCTCGGCGTGCGCCATGTGCTGGAAGCGCTGAACGAGAACGGCTATCTCATCGACACGCTGCATGTCACCGGCGGCCACACCAAAAATCCCCTCTTGATGGAACTCTATGCCGACGCCACCGGCTGCACGGTGGTCGAGCCGCTGGCGGACGAGGCGGTGTTGCTTGGCACAGGCATGGTGGCGGCGACGGCCGCCGGGCTTTTCCCCGACCTCAATGCGGCCTGTCTGGCCATGCAGCAGGGCGGCAGGACCCGCGCCGCCAACCCGGCCGCCGGCGCCCGCTTCGATCGCGACTACCGGATTTTCCTGGAGATGCACCGGCAACGCCAGGCGCTCGACGCGATCCAGTAGAACGCGCCTTACCGTGTCAACAAGGATAGGCCGGACTTGGCATCGAACAGGTGCATATCCGATTCGTCAAACGTATAGCGGACATCGCTGCGGATAGTTGGGCAGACGCGGCTGGGAACGAGTGCGCTGATCTCCTTGCCGCCAAGAGCGAATGTCACCAGTGCATCGTTGCCATGAAACTCGATGAGATCGGCCGTTCCCGCCAGGAAATTTCCGGCGCTGCCGGGGGTCGCGGGCTTGAGATCCGGAGGCCTGATGCCAAGCACCGCCTGCTCGCCATGTTGTAGCTTGAAGCGCGAGCCGTCGAGGGTGAAGACAGTTCCGCCATTGGTCAGCGTCCAGCCATTTTCTTTCCGGGCCACCGTCACATCGATGAAATTCATGTTCGGCGTGCCGATGAAGCCGGCAACGAACAGATTGCCCGGCCGCTCGTAGATTTCCGCCGGCGAGCCGACCTGCTCGATGACGCCGTCCTTGAGCAGCACGATGCGGTCGGCGAGCGTCATCGCTTCGAGCTGGTCATGGGTGACATAGACGGTGGTTGTCTTCAGCGACTGGTGCAGCCGCGCGATCTCGACGCGCATGTGGTTGCGCAGCTTGGCGTCGAGATTGGACAGCGGCTCGTCGAACAGGAAGACTTTCGGCGTCTTGATCATGGCGCGCGCGATCGCCACGCGCTGCTGCTGGCCGCCGGAAAGCTCGGCCGGCTTGCGGCCGAGATAGGGTTCCAGCCCGAGCGTCCTCGACACCGCTTCGACCCGCTTCTGGATCTCGGCCGCCGGCACTTTCTGGCGCCGCAGCCCGAAGGCGATGTTGTCGAAGATCGTCATGTGCGGGTAAAGGGCATAGTTCTGGAACACCATGGCGATGCCGCGGTCGCCCGGATCGAGATCGTTGACCACCTTGCCGCCGATCGAGACCTCGCCGCCGCTGATGTCCTCCAGCCCCGCCAACATGCGCAGCAAGGTCGACTTGCCACAGCCGGACGGGCCGAGGAACACGACGAACTCGTGCTCCTCGATCGAGAGATTGAGGTCGCGGATGACCGTCGTGGTGCCATAGGCCTTGTCGACATGGGAACAGGTGATCGCGGACATGGTCAGCCCTTTTCGCCGCTGAGCAGGATCTGCAGCTTGACGTCCTGCGGATGCGCTGCCGCCGCCCGCTCGAAAGCCTCGATGCTGTCGGAGAAGGGATAGGTGCCGGTGATCAGCGGCTTGAGATCGACCTTGCCGGAAGCGATGAGCTGCAAGGCGCGGTCGAAGATGTTGGCATAGCGGAACACGGTTTCGATGCGGACTTCCTTCGATATGGCCGCCGGCACGTTGAGCGCTACCGGCTCCACCGGCAGCCCGACGAGCACCACCGCGCCGCCAGGGCGCACGACGTCGAACAAATCAGCGAAGGCCTTGGGGCTGCCGCTGGCCTCGAAGACGATGTCCGCACCCCAGCCGTCGGTGGCCGCGCGCACCGCATCGACCAGCGGCTGCTCGCCCATGTTGACCGGAACGACGCCGGGATAGCGCCCGGCAATTTCGAGCTTGGGCGCGGAGAAGTCGGAAATCAGCACTTTCGAGCAACCACCGGCCAGGGCGGCCAGCGCGATCATGATGCCGATCGGGCCACAGCCGACGACAGCCGCCACGTCACCCGGAACGATGCGCGCGCGCGCCGCCGCCTGCATGCCGATGGCGAAAGGTTCGACCATCGCCCCTTCGGCGAAGGAGACGTTGTCGGGCAGCCTGTAGGTGAACGCCGCCGGATGCACGGCTCGCGGCGCCAGAATGCCGTGCACCGGCGGCGTCGCCCAGAAGGTGACGTCCGGGTCGACATTGTAGATGCCGAGTTTTGTCGCCCGCGACGACAGGTTCGGTACGCCCGGTTCCATGCAGACGCGATCGCCGACCTTCAGCGTCCGGACATTGGCGCCGATCTCGACGATCGTTCCGGACGCTTCGTGGCCGAGCACCATCGGCGCGCGCACGACATAACTGCCGATGGCGCCATGGGTGTAGTAATGCACGTCGCTACCGCAGACGCCGACCGTGTGGATGGCGATCCTGACGTCGTCCGGCCCGACCTCGAGCGGCAACGCGATTTCGCGCAGCGACAGCTCGCCCTTTTTCTCAAGCACCAGTGCCCGCATCGTGTCGTCCTCGCTTCAAGTCTTTTTTTGCCGGAAAACGGAATTCAGGAAGCCGCTGAGCACGCCGAGAAACAACAGCGGCGGCAGCGACAGAAGCACGACCGAGGCGTTCAGGATTCCCCATGGCACGTTCATGCCTTGCTGGGAGAGTTCCGAGGCGACGATCGGCAAGGTCTTGGCGTTGGAGCTCGACAGCATCAGCGCGATCAGGAACTCGTTCCAGACCAGCACGAAACTGAAAGCCACCGCACCGATCAGCGAACGCGCCGCGACCGGCAGCGCAATCCTCCAGAACACCGAATAGGCGCCGTAGCCATCGACGAAGGCGGCTTCCTCGACCTCCTTCGGCACGGCCTGGAAGGCAGGAATGGCGAGCCACATGATCACCGAGATGGTGAGCAGGCAATAGGTGACGATCAGCGCGGCGAGCGTGTCGTAAAGCCCGAGCTGAAGCCAGATCACCATCAGCGGGATGGCGACCGCCACCGGCGGCAGGAAGCGAAGCGACAAAACGAAGAACTGGATGTCGCCGGCCCAGCGGTTCGGGTAGCGCGCCACCGCGTAAGCCGCCGGCAGGCCGAGCACCACGCCGATCAGCACCGCGCAACCGCAGGCGACGACCGAATTGTAGAGGCCGGTCATGACGCTGTCGCGGCCGACGATATAGCTGATGTTGGCCAGCGTCGGCGTGAACACCAGGCGCGGGACGCGGGTGATGATGTCGACATTGTTCTTCAGCGAATTGAGCGCCGTCCAGAGCAACGGAAACACGGCCATGAAACCGGCAAACGCCAGCACGGTCTTGCCGATCAGGCGGCCAGGTCTCATGCGATATGACCTCATGCCTGCACCCGCCTCCACAGCATGGTGAAGGTGATGACCGTGGCGATCATCATCAGCACCGCCATCGCCGAGGCGTAAGAGACCTTGCCGGACTCGATGAAGCCTTGCGAGAAGGCGTACATGTCGAGCGTCTCGGTTGCCACGCCCGGACCGCCGCGGGTCATCACATAGATCAGATCGAAGGAGCGCAGCGATTCGATCATCTTGACGAACATCAGGCTGACCAGCGGCGCCTTCAGCATCGGCAAGGTCACATAGGCGTGGATCTGCCAGCGTTTGGCATGGTCGAGCCGGGCCGCCTCGATCGGCTGCGGCGGCAGCGTTTCCAGGAGCTTCAGCACGATGACGGCGAAGAACAGGCCCCATTGCCAGACATCGACCGATGCGACCGCCAACAACGCCGTCGACGGCTTGGACAGCGGATCGAAGATCAGCCCACCGGTCAGCAGCCGGTAGGGGTAAGTGGCGATGCCGTAGAGCGGATGGTAGGCGAACTTCCAGACGAAGGCCGCCGAGACGCGCGGCAGCAGGACCGGGATGATGAACAGCAAGCAATAGACGTTGCGAAGGCGCGGCGAGGCGACCTCGAACATCAGGACGCCCAGTCCGATGGCGACCGTCATTGTCGCGATGACCGTGACGAATTCCCATTTCACCGACACCCAGACGGCGTTGAGAAAGCGGCGGTCGGCGAACAGGTCGGCGAAGTTCGAGAACCAGACATAGGAATAGGCTGTCGAGCTGAGTTCACGGTTCTGCAGGGCGATGACGACCGCGTAGAGCGTCGGCACCATCGACAGCACCAGAAGGATGGCGAGTGTCGGCACGACGAAGGTGACCGGCAGGGATGAGCGTCGCGGCATCTGTCTAATCTCTGCTGCGTCTCGAATGATTGAGCATGACTGACCTTTCGCGCGAAGGCTGACTCAAACCGCAATGATGAACCAAGACCTGCGGCGCACAGGTTCCGGCGCTCCACCGAATGCCGTGGACCGCGCGCCGCAGGGGGAGGATGGCTTATTTCTTCACCAGCTCGTTGGCATAGGCCTCGAGTTCGTTGAGGCCGCCCTTGATATCGGTGCGGGTGCCGGTGACCAGTTCCTCGAGGATGATGCCCCAGCGGTCGCCGAGATCGGGCCAGCGCGGGTCCTGCCAGAAATTGACCGCCGTGACCTTGCCGGTTTCGGCCAGTGCCTGGCCGAGATCGGCGCCGTAGATGCCGGCGAATTCCTTGCTGGCGAGGATGCTGGTGCGGTTCAGCTCGCCGAACTGGTGGGCGTCGAGCCGGCGCTTCTCGTTTTCCTTCGATGTTGCCCAGGCGATGAACAGTCCGGCGCATTTCTTCGAGGCGTCGTCGGCATTGGCCTTCGCCGCGATGGCGAGGCCATGGCCGTAACCGCCGCCCGGCAGTGGCGACGGCGGCGGCAGGAAGCCGATGTTGCCGACGACCTGCGAGGTCTTCGGGTCGACCGCCATGCCCGACAGCGGCGTCGATTCGACCAGGATCGCGACCTGGCCCGACAGGAAGGCGCCGGTCGATTCATCCCAGCTGCCGGTCTGCGTGCCGGGCGCCGAATCCTTGAACAGTTTCAGGTAGGTCTCGGTCGCCTTGACCGCGGCATCCGAATTGAAGGCCGGCTTGTCACCGTCGAACCACTGGCCGCCATAGGCCTTGAAGAAGGGCATCCAGCGCCAGACATTGGCGCCCGAACCGCGCGCGCCGCGCAGCGCGATGCCATACATGCCCTTGTCCGGATTGGTCAGCTTCGGCACGTCGGCGATCAGCTCGTCGAGCGTCTTCGGCGGCTGGATGCCGGCGGCCTCCAGCACGTCCTTGCGGTAGACCATCAGGTCGCCGCCGCCGGTCAGCGGTGCGAACCAGACCTTGCCGTCATAGGTGGCGACCTTCTGGCGGCCGGGGTCGAAGTCGGCATAGTCGTAGTCGGCCGGATAATAGTCGGCCAGCGGCACGATCCATTTCGAGGAAGCGAACAGCGCGACATTGGCTTCGTCGACATAGTAGACGTTGTAGTTGCCGACCGTCGACGCGTCGGCGCGCGATTTTGCGCGGCGGTCGTTCTCGTTGAGGTAATCGATCTGGAAGCCGGCGCCGGCAAGCTTCTCGAACTCGGCCTTGGAGTCCTCCAGAAGCGTCAGGCCGTCACGTGGTTGCGCCAGCACCTTGACCGGCGCCGAGCAGACCGGCGCCTGCGCCAAAGCGATGGTTGAAACGGTAGCGGAAAGCATGAAAGCTGCACCAAGGCTGGCAGCGAGCCGAATTGGTTTCATTATTTTCTCCTCCAGGAACACGTCGCAGGAAGCGGACGTCCTCGGGTTGCGCGATCCTCACCATCGCCCGAGCGACTTGCCACCCATCGCCAAAATGCGGAGTTGCAGCGGCTCGCGCTAGAAGCCCCGTTGCAGAAGACCTGTACTTTTATGCATTGTGCGGCGCAAAAACCGGCATCCGGTTGCGGCCAATCTCACATGAGTATCGATCGGACTCGGGGGCGGTGGTTTTTAGGGCGTGCTTACGCGCGCATCGCCAGCCGCTGCCGCGACAGCTTGCGATAGGATGACGGCGTCATCTTGTGCTTGCGCATGAAGGCGCGGTTGAAATTGGAGATGTTCATGTAGCCGACCTGGAAACAGATGTCGGTGATCGGAATATCGGTATCGGCCAGCAGCTTGCAGGCCTGCCAGAGCCTCAGCTTGGCAAGGTGGTCACTGAAGGAATTGCCGGTGTTCTTCTGGAAGAAGCGCGAGAATGTGCTCTCGGTCATTCCCGCGAGCGCCGCCACATCAGGCAGCTTCAGATCCTCGGCGAAATGCTGGAACAGATAGGTCAGCGTGCGCTGGATGATGTCGAGCGAGGCGGCATCCAGAACCGGGGAGAAATCCGGCGAGGACAACAGCTCGTATTCGTCGGTCCTGGCGAGGAGATCGACGAGATTCAGGAACAGGCAGAACCTGGTTAGCCCGCTGGCCTCCCCCATCCGTTCCATCAGCTCGGCGCCTTCCAATGCCGTGCGGCCATGAAAAACCATACCGCGCAGCGACCGCTCCAGGAACGGCTCCAGTTCGCGCAGTTCGGGCAACAGGCCAGCCGAGCCGCGCAGCCTCTCGGCATCGAACTGGAGGACGATGTCGCGGCCTTCGATCAGCTCGCCCGGCTGCACCGCCGTCACCCAATCATGCGGCAGCCCGCCGCCGACGATGGTCAGATAACCCGGCCCGAACTCGCCGATGTGGTCGCCGACCAGCACCACACCGGAGGATTTTCGCAAGAGGTGGATTTCGTACTCCGGATGGAAATTCCAGACATTGCGCTCCCAGGGATAGTCGTCCAGCCGCCACAGGAAACTGTCGCTCGCCTCGGTGACGATATGTTCGAAGGCCGGCGCCGTGCGAAGCGTCGCAACCGGATTCCTTCTGCGCCTGAACTGCATCCTGCCTCCTGCAAATTTGGGTTCCGTGGCACCTCGCTCGTCCTTGCAATGCGTAGCAGCCTTGGGGCCATGTGTGAAATGGGCCGTCGGAGAGCGTCGGTCACGAGGCTTCAGCGTCATCGGCGATCCGACTGGATCAATCCGTTCCCGCCCCTCCTCCCTTGCCTTCATGTCGCGTTTCGTACAAAAGCTGACGTAAACGCCGCGAAACCGAAGGTCTCGCCGTTTGCAATGCGGCTTCCGGCTTTTTTGCCGATGCGCCGCAACCTTGAAAGAGCGGAATAATGTCTGCGATCGAAGCCGGCGCTCGCGCGCCGGAAAATCTTTGGCGTCAGGAAATCAGGGCGACTTTGGCGCTCGCCTGGCCCATGGTGCTGACCAATCTCGGCCAGACCGCCATGACGGCCACCGACGTCATGATGATGGGCAGGCTGGGTGCGGACACGCTGGCCAGCGGCGCGCTTGGCGCCAATCTCTATTTCATGCCGCTGATCTTCGGCCTCGGCCTGATGCTGGCGACCTCGCCGATGATGGCGACCGAGCTCGGCCGCCGCCGTCATTCGGTGCGCGACCTGCGCCGCACCGTGCGCCAGGGCCTGTGGCTGGCGATCCTCATCTGCATCCCGATCTGGATCTTCCTCTGGCACGGCGAGAACGTGCTGCTCGCCATGGGCCAGGAGCCCGCTCTGGCGCATAGCGCCGGCATCTACCTGCGCTGGCTGGAATGGGCGGTGCTGCCCTTCTACGGCTATATTGTGCTGCGTTCCTTCATCTCGGCGCTGGAGCGGCCGGGCTGGGCATTGATAATCGTCTTTGTCGCCGTCGCCTGCAACGCGCTCTTCAACTGGGTGTTCATGTTCGGCAATCTCGGTGTTCCGGCCATGGGCATATCAGGCTCGGGCCTTGCCACCTCGCTGTCCTCAACGCTGATGTTCGTCGGCATGGCCGCCGTGGTGATGTGGGAGAAGAAATTCAGGCGCTATCATCTGTTCGGCCGCTTCTGGCGGTCCGACTGGCCGCGCTTCAAGGGCCTGCTGCGGCTCGGCCTGCCGATCGCGGGCATCCTCGCTTTCGAGGTGACGATCTTCAACGCCGCGGCGCTGCTGATGGGCCTGATCGACGCGGATTCGCTTGCCGCGCACGCCATCGCCATCCAGATCGCCTCGATCTCCTTCATGGTGCCGCTCGGTCTCAACCAGGCGGTGACGGTGCGCGTCGGGCTTGCGCATGGCGCCGGCAATCCGGAAGGCGTCTCGCGCGCCGGCTGGACCGCCTTCGTCATCGGCGTCTCGTTCATGGCCCTGATGGGCCTGGTAATGATCCTGTGGCCGCATCTCCTGATCAGCGCCTTCATCGATCTGACCAATCCGGCCAATGCCAGGGTGATCACGCTTGCCGTATCGTTCCTGGTCTTCGCGGCCCTGTTCCAGGTCTTCGACGGCGCGCAAGCGGTTGCCGCCGGCATGCTGCGCGGCCTGCACGACACCAAGGTGCCGATGATCTATGCCGCCATCGGCTACTGGGGCGTCGGCCTGCCGCTGGGCGTGCTGCTCGCCTTCCCGTTCGGCTTCCATGGCGTCGGCATCTGGATCGGGCTGTCCAGCGGACTGGCGGTGGTGGCGGCGCTGCTTCTGGCGCGCTGGCTACGGCGGGATCGCCTCGCGCCGCCGCTGGTGTTCGAACACTGATGCAGAGGGCCGCCGGGTTGTCCGGTGGCCTTTCCGTCATTGTCGGCGTCAGCTGTTTTTGAGCGCCGGGCTGAACACCATCAGGCTCAGTATTTCGAACAGCACCTGGGCGCCGGCATGCGCGGTGTTGGTGGTCGCATCATATTGCGGCGCCACCTCGACCACGTCGCCGCCGACGATGTTGAGGCCTTTGAGGCCACGCAGCAGTTCGAGCACTTCCCGAGTCGTCAGGCCGCCGACTTCCGGCGTGCCGGTGCCCGGCGCGAAGGCCGGATCGACGCTGTCGATGTCGAAGGAGACATAGGTCGGTCCGTCGCCGACTATTCTGCGCGCCTTCTCGATGATGGCGGGGATACCGAGGCCGGTCACCTCCTCGGCATGGATCACGGTCATGCCGGATTCGTAGGTGAACTCCCACAGATATTCGGCCGAGCCACGGATGCCGATCTGGATGGTGCGCGTCGGGTCGAGCACGCCATCGAGCACCGCGTTGCGGAACGGGCCACCATGGTGAAACTTGGTCATGTCGAACAAGCCGCTTGTATCGCAATGGGCGTCGATGTGGATGAGGCCGACCGGGGCCTTCTTGCCGACGGCCTTCAGGATCGGATGGCTGATCGAATGGTCGCCGCCGACCGACAATGGAATGACGCCGGCATCGACGATCTGGTTGGTGCGGCGCTCGATGTCCTCATGGCAGGTCTCGAGTCGGTAGCGGCTCTGGAACGGCACGTCGCCGATGTCGGCGACCCTGAGCTCATGCGTCGGTGCGCATTCCAGCACGTGATTGTAGGGGCCGATGCGCTCGATGGCGCGCAGCGCCCGCGGCCCGAAGCGGGAGCCCGGCCGGTTGGTGACGCCGAGATCCATCGGCACGCCTGTTATCGCCACCTGCAAATCGCCGAAATCCGGGTTGTCGGCCGATATTTCGCGATAGGGTGCGGCGAGGAAGGTGGGGATACCGGAATAGGGCGCCAGCCGCGTGCCTGACTTGGAGAATATCTTGTCGGCGACCTTGCGGAACTTCGGGTCGAACATCTCGCCGCCATGGCTCTCGCCATATTTGCGGCGCAACGCGTCGAGCTTGCCGCTGTCATAACCCATGTCGGTTTTCTCCTGTCTGTTTCTCCGGAGTGTCCGGTAGCGCTTTGGAAAAATCAATTGCGTTCGGACGGGTTGGCTGCCGCAGGTCTTTCTTTTTGTCGGGCCAGCCTGAAACCGGGCAGCGCTTTTGCCAATTCGATGCTATGAGGCCTGTCGCGATCATGGGCGGCAGGCAGCGAAGGCGGTAACGAGACATGGCCAGGACCGATATTGCGCGGCGCGTCTACAACCATACCTGGAAGCTCGACCCGATCGTGCGCAGCCTGCTGGACACGGATTTCTACAAGCTTCTGATGCTGCAGATGATCTGGGGCATGTACCCCAAGGTCGACGCCACCTTTTCGCTGATCAACCGCACCACTTCGGTGCGGCTGGCCGAGGAGATCGACGAGGGCGAGTTGCGCGAACAGCTTGACCACGCCCGCACCTTGCGCTTCTCCAAGAAGGAGATGATCTGGCTGGGGGGCAACAATTTCTATGGCCGCAAGCAGATATTCGAGCCGGAATTCCTGGCCTGGCTGGAGAATTTCCGGTTGCCCGAGTACGAGCTTTCCAGGCGCGGCGGGCAGTATGAACTCTCCTTCAGCGGCCCGTGGATGTACACCACGCTGTGGGAGATTCCCGCACTCGCCATCATCAACGAATTGCGCTCGCGCGCCGCCTTGCGGTCGTTCGGGCCTTTCACGCTCGACGTGCTCTACGCCCGCGCCAAGGCCAAGATGTGGGCCAAGACCGAACGGCTGAAGGCGCTGCCCGGCATCCGTATTTCCGACTTCGGCACGCGCCGGCGCCATTCCTTCCTGTGGCAGCGCTGGTGCGTGGAAGCGCTGAAGGAAGGCATCGGCGAGGCTTTCACCGGCACCTCCAACGTGCTTCTGGCCATGGACAACGACCTCGAGGCGCTGGGCACCAACGCGCATGAACTGCCGATGGTGCTTGGGGCGCTGGCCAATTCGGAAAAGGAATTGAAACAGGCGCCCTACAAGGTGCTGCAGGATTGGCAGCGCTACTATGGCGGCAATTTGCTGATCGTGCTGCCCGACGCCTTCGGTACGGCTTCCTTCCTGCGCGACGCGCCGGACTGGGTGGCCGACTGGACGGGCTTTCGCCCCGACAGCGCGCCGCCGATCGAGGGCGGCGAGAAGATCCTGTCCTGGTGGCGCGAGAAGGGCAAGGACCCCAGGCAGAAGCTGCTGATCTTCTCCGACGGGCTCGAGGTCGAGACCATCGAGGAGACCTACCGCCACTTCAAGGGCAAGGTGCGCATGTCCTTCGGCTGGGGCACGAACCTGACCAATGATTTCGAGGGCTGCGCGCCTACGGCAACCGACAGCCTCGACGCCATATCGCTGGTCTGCAAGGTGACCGAGGCCAACGGCCGGCCAGCGGTCAAGCTCTCCGACAATCCGGCCAAGGCGACGGGCGACCTCAAGGAGATCGAGCGGTATCTGCGCATCTTCGGTGAAAAGGACCGGGTGGAGCAGTTGATCAAGGTGTGAGGGCACCACCGGTGCTTCCGGCATCGCCATACGAGACGGCAAAGTCGGATAGGCTGAGTTCCTTGGCGCCCTCCTCTGTCCTGCCGGACATCTCCCCCTCAAGGGGGGAGATCATGCGGTCATCTTCGTCTTCGCGAACCTCCGGCGTTGCAAGGGAAGCGCCGACAGAGAAACCGCCAATCTCCCCCCTTGAGGGGGAGATGTCCGGCAGGACAGAGGGGGGCGCCGTAGAGTGCCGTCGTCGGTCATTAGCATCTTTGCCTATCGCTCTATTGCTCCTCTCACCCACCCCAGCCTTCGCCCACGCCTCGGACCGCGGCCACGTCCTGCTTCTCCCGACCGGCTATTACCTTGTCGGCGGCGCTTTCGCCGTGGCCGCCAGCTTCCTCGTGCTGGCGCTGCTGCCGGCGCATCGGCTCGATCGTTTCTGGCGGCGGCGCCTGCCACTGTTCACACTGGGTGATGATGCCCGCACCGCTGCCAGCCTGATATCCTTTGCCGGCTTTGCATGTCTCATTGCCGCGGGTTTTCTCGGCAGCCGCGATCCGCTCTCCAACCCGCTGCCTCTGGTGATCTGGACACTGCTGTGGGCCGGCTTCACGCTCCTGCAAGGTTTCCTCGGCGACCTCTGGTCCTGGCTCAATCCCTGGTACGGGCCGGTGCGTCTCCTGTCGCGCCTGGCCGGCAGGGGCGGTGAAGCGGCCAGGCGCCTTCCATCATGGCTCGGATACTGGCCGGCTGTCCTCCTGTTCTTCGCTTTTGCCTGGTTCGAGCTCATCGATCCGGCGCCCGACGATCCGACACGGCTGGCCCGGGCCGCCGGCCTCTACTGGTTGTTCACCTTGCTGGCGATGCTGTCGTTCGGTTATGGGGCGTGGGCCCGTAGCGGCGAATTCCTCACCGTCTTTTTCTCGATGGTGGCACGCTTCGCGCCGCTCGTGCGCGACGAGCGCGGCCGGCTTGCGCTATGCTGGCCGGGCGCCAAGCTGCTGACCGCCGCGCCTTTGCCGGCAAGCGGCGTGGCCTTCCTGCTGCTCGCCCTGTCCTCGGTTTCCTATGACGGCCTGTCGAAGACCTTCTTCTGGCTGGGCCTGTTCGGCATCAATCCGCTTGAATTCCCCGGCCGCACGGCGGTGATCGGCAGTGGCAGTTTTGGCCTCGTCCTGACATTCATGCTGCTTGCGGCGGTCTTCCTGCTTGCCGTGGTCGTCGGCCAGAAGCTCGCCGGCGACGGCCACAGGCTTGGCGAGGCGACGGGGCTGCTGGTCTGGTCGATCGTGCCGATCGCGCTCGCCTACCACATCGCGCATTACCTGACGGCGCTGCTGGTCGACGGCCAGTATGCGCTTGCGGCACTGTCCGATCCGTTTGCGCTCGGCTGGAACCTTTTCGGCACCGCCGACATGCAGATCGAAGCCGGCATCATCGCCGGCGCGGGCTCGGCATGGTGGCTGTGGAACATCCAGGCCGGTGCCATCATTCTCGGTCATCTGCTTGCCGTGCTCGTCGCCCACGGCTTCGCCGCACGCCTGCATCCGGTTCCCGCCCGCGCCGCGCTCAGCCAGTTTCCGCTCACCTTGCTGATGATCGCCTACACCGTCTTCGGCCTCTGGCTGCTCGCCACGCCGACCGTTGGCTAGACGCGGTGGAAATAAACCGGGATCCCCCTGGGGAAACGGCATTGCCGTGTCCGGACTTTGGTGATTTAGTTTGTACACATGCAATTTCGGCCGTCCGCAGGACGCGGTCTGCTACGTTCCAGCCATTGGTCAAAACTCAAAAACAGGGGAACTGCCGTGACTGACAAGAATGGGTTTTTCGATCTCTCCAAGGCCGGTCTCACCCGCCGCACCGCGCTGAAGGGTCTGGCCGCCGGCGCCGGCCTGGCGGTCGCGCCCGGTTTCGTCCGCTACTCCCAGGCGCAAAGCTCCGCCCCGATCAAGATTGGCTTCCAGTCGCACCGAACCGGCATCGGCGCCGCCTATGGCCGCTGGTACGAGAAGACCACGGCCGCGGCGGTCAAGGCGATCAACGCGGCCGGCGGCATCAATGGCCGGCCGGTCGAGGTCATCATCGAGGATGACGGCACCGATCCCGGCCGCGGTGCCGAGGTGGTCGGCAAGTTCGCCACCCAGCACAAGACCGACATCGTCTTCGGCACCTTGTTCTCGCATGTCGTCATCGGCTCGGCACCCGCCGCCGGCGAAGCCAAGATGCCCTATTTCGTCGTCAGCGAAGGCCACCATGTCGCCTCGACCAAGCTCAACCGCTATGTCTTCCAGCCCGGCATCACCGACGTAAAGAGCCAGATCCAGTCGATGGCGCCGTGGATCGCGGCCAATGCCGGCAAGAAGGTGACACAGATCTTCCCCGATTTTGCTTTCGGCTACGACCACCGCGACTACCTCCCGCCGGCGTTGAAGGCGCAGGGCGCAGAGGTCATCGCGCAAATCGCCATTCCACCGACGGAGAGCTCCTTCACCAAATACTTCCCGCAGATCCCTGCCGAGACCGAGGTGATCTACCACGTCATGGTCGGCCCGGCGGTGCTCACCTTCGTCAAGGAGCTTGGCGAGTTCTACGGCTCCAACCGGCCGCAGCTGTTCGGCTTCATCGATTCGCTCGAAGCCGTCGACATCAACAGCCCCGGGCTCGAATTCCTGGACGGCAGTCATTTCTGGGAAGGCTCGCCGCGTTATGCCCAGGCAGACGATTCCGAGGCGCAGAAGACCTATCGCGCCGCCGTCGGCATCGACGACAATGGCGCGGCCGTCGGCGACCCCAAGGATGTCTCCACCGCCGCGCACATGTTCGGCTGCTGGGAGACGCTCTACGTCGTCAAGAAAGCGATGGAAGACGCCGGCTACAAGGGCCCGGAAGACCGCGCCAAGCTGGTCGAGGCGACCGAGGCGCTGACCGAATTCGCCGAAGGTCCGGAGCATCCGCAGGGGCCAAAAACCTTCAACGGCAAGATCCACCAGTGCTTCGGCATCCAGAACATCTCCAAGGTCGACGGCGGCAAGCTCAAGGTGGTGCACAAGACCAAGATCGAGGACGGGCTTTACGAGGCCGAGGGGGATTATACGACGCAGGCGTTGTAGGCTTAGCCATCTAACAAGCGTGAGCGCCAAGCCGCCCCCCTCTGTCCTGCCGGACCCGGCCCTTCGCTGTCGCTCCGGGCGTTCGTCGTTCGGAAAGCCAAGCAATTGGCTTTCCGTCCGCTGCGCGGACCACTTCTCACCCCCCTCAAGGGGCGCGATTGCGCTATCGGTGAGTGCCTAACCCATGCATTTCGGACCCCACCTCCTCCTTGCCGCCCTCGAAGGGCTCGTCACATCCGCCGTGCTGGCGCTGACCGCGCTCGGCCTGTCGCTGGTGTTCGGCGTGATGCGCGTGGTCAACGTCGCGCATGGCGAGTTCTTCATGCTGGGCGCCGTGCTCGCCTGGGCGATCACGACTGCGATCGGAGGCCATCCGGCGCTCGGGTTCCTGGCGGCACTTATCATCGCACCGCTGGTCGTCGGCGCCCTTGCACTGGTGGCCGAGCGGCTGGTGCTGCGCCGGCTGAACTACAATCCGGAAGCCACCATCGTCGCCACCATCGGCATGCTCTACATTATCCAGCAGCTGGCGCTGACCTTCTATGGTCCGGAAGCGCGCCCGGTAGAGCCGCCCTTCAGCTATCGCATCCTTCTGCCGTGGTTCGGCTATTCGGGCTACAAGCTGTCGATCATCGCGGCATCCGTCCTTCTGCTCGTCGTGACATGGCTGGTGCTGACGCGCACCAGGGTCGGCCTCGTCATGCGTGCCACGCAGTATGACAGCGAGACGGCACAGGCCTTCGGCATCCCTGTCGATCGTGTCTATGGCGGCGTCTTCGCGCTCGGCGCCATGCTCGCGGCCATTGCGGCGGTGCTGATCGTGCCGATCAGCCAGGCGCATTATCTGATGGGGCAGGACCCGCTGCTGCTTTCCTTCATCGTCGTCATCATCGGCGGCCTCGGTTCGCTGCGCGGAACCGTCATCGCCGCCGTGCTGATCGGCCTGTCCGACGGTATCATCTCGATGTTCTTCTCGCCGACGCTGGCCAAGATCATCGCCACGCTGCTGGTCGCCATGGTGCTGGTGTTCCGGCCGCAGGGCCTGTTCGGGACGACGACGCGATGAGCGAGACCTCGCCGGCAAAAGCCTATGGCCTGCATCTCGGCGTCATTGCGCTGCTTTTTGTCCTGAGCTTCGTGCTGCCGGATTATCATCACGGCCTCGTCGCTCGTATCATGGTGCTGGCGGTCTTCGCCATGGGCTACAACATGCTGTTCGGCTATGTCGGACTGCTCAGTCTCGGGCATGCCATGTTCTTTGCCGCCGGCCTCTACGGCGCCGGCCTCGCCGTCATCCAGCTTGGTTGGAGCGTACCGGCGGCTTTGTTGAGCGGCATCGCGTGCGGGGCGGTGCTGGCACTGGTGATCGGGCTCTTGGCGCTGCGTACCACGGGCGTCGCCTTCATGATCGTCACCATGATGTTCGCGCAGGTCTTTTATCTCCTCATCCTCTATTTTGCCGCGTGGACCGGCGGCGACCAGGGCATGGTGGTGCCGCAGCCGGCACGCGTCCTGAATTTCGGCGCGACATCGCTCGATCTCACCAATCCGACGGTGCGCTACATGAGCGCGCTGGCGCTGTTCTCGCTCGTGCTTCTGGTCACGCTGGCCGTCGTCCGCTCCCGATGCGGCCGCGTGCTGGTCGCCATCCGCGAGAACGAGGAACGGACGAAAATGCTGGGGTACGACACCTTCTCCAACAAGCTCGCCGCCGTGGTCGTCTCCGGCGCCATCTGCGCGGCGTCGGGCGCTGCCTATGCGCTGCTGTTCGGCTATGTCGGCTCGAGCTTCGCCTCGGTACAGTACTCGATCCTGCCGCTGCTGTGGGTGCTGCTCGGCGGCGCCGCCACCACGCTCGGACCGCTGATCGGCACGCTGTTCATGTACTATGTCATCGACGTCACCAGCGGCTTCACCTCCGCCTACCTGTTGATCGTCGGCGTCGCGTTGATCCTGCTGGTGCTGTTCTTCCCGAAAGGCATTCTGGGCAGCATCCGGCAGCGCTGGCTCGGATGGCTGCCATGACGCCGCTTCTGACCACCAAAGGCCTGTCGCGCAATTTCGGCGGCCTGCGCGCCGTCGACAGCGTCGATTTCACCTTGGTGCCGGGCGAAATCCGCGCCGTCATCGGCCCCAACGGTGCCGGGAAGACCACTTTCGTCAGCCTGATCAGCGGCCGAATCCCGCCCTCGTCCGGATCGATCGTTTTCGACGGCTCCGACATCACCGGCCTGCCGGCCTATGTCAGGGTCCGCCAAGGCATTGCCTACACGTTCCAGATCACCAGCATCTATGCCAACCTGTCCGTTTACGCCAACGTCGCGCTGCCAGTGCAACTGACGCTACGGCATGGCCACTCCAAGAGCGCGATACAGGCCGCTGTCATGTCGGCGCTCGCACGCACTGGGCTGGCCGACCGCGCCCATATGCCGGCCGGTCAATTGTCCTATGGCCACCAGCGCCTGCTGGAGGTGGCGATGGGCCTGGCGCTGAAGCCGCGCCTGCTGATCCTCGACGAGCCGACGCAGGGGCTCGCCGACAGCGAGATCGACAATTTCATCGCCCTGGTGCGCGAGATCGCCAGCGACGCCACCGTGCTCCTGATCGAGCACAACATGCCTGTCGTCATGCAGCTTGCCGACCGCATCACCGTTTTCAACGCCGGCAAGATCCTGGCAGAGGGCACGCCGGAGGCGATCCGCGAAAATGCGGCGGTGCAGGAAGCCTATCTGGGGACCGCCCCATGACCGAGACGAGCAAGACGCAAGCGTTGCGGATCGCGGGACTGGACTGCTTCTATGGCGAGATCCAGGTGCTCTATGGGCTCGACCTGGTGCTGAACAAGGGCGAGGTGCTGTGCCTGTTCGGCCGCAACGGCGCCGGCAAGACGACGACGCTGAAAGCCATCATGGGACTGGTCCGGGCGAGTGCCGGTTCGATCAGCCTCGCAGGCCAGGAATTGACCGGTCTGGCCGCCCACGAGGTGCCCAAAGCCGGCATTGCCTATGTGCCGCAAGGCAGGCGGCTGTTCGCCGAAATGACGGTGGCGGAGAACATCGAGATCGGGCTGATGGCGCGCGGCAAGGGGAAGGCCGTGCGCGAAAACGTGCTCAACCTGTTCCCGCTGCTGCGCCAGCGGCTCAGGCAGCGCTCGGGCACCTTGTCGGGCGGCGAGCAGCAGATGCTGGCCATGGCACGCGCGCTCTGCCTGGAACCGCAGGTGCTACTGCTCGACGAGCCGACCGAAGGGCTGATGCCGTCGATGATCGCAAAAATCCGCGAGACGGTGGCCAAGCTGCGCGAACTGGGCGTTTCCACCATCCTGGTGGAGCAGCGGGTCGATGCCGTGCTGTCGGTCGCCGACCGCGTCGCCTTCATCGAGAATGGCCGCAACCGTGAGACGGTCGACGTAGAGGCGTTGCGCGCCGACCCGTCGGCGGTCAGGCGCTATGTCGGCGTAGGCTGAGGATTTGCCCTCCCCTTGTGGAAGGTAAGGGCCTGGCGTCCTCGCCGGCTCACCCGAAGAACAGGAAGCCCGCCATCAAGAACGTGGGGATCAGCACCGCGCCCGACCATGCCATGTAGCCGAAAAAACCCGGCATGTTCACGCCGCGGTGCCGGGCAATGGCGTAGACCATGAAGTTCGGCGCGTTGCCGATATAGGTGTTGGCGCCCATGAACACCGCACCCGCCGAGATCGCCGCCAAGGTCGAAGCGAGCTCCGTCATCAGATGCCGGGGAGCGCCGCCGGCCAGCTCGAAGAACACCAGGTAGGTCGGAGCGTTATCCAGGAAGGACGACAGCGCTCCGGTCAGCCAGAAATAGGCGAGATCGTTGGGCATGCCCTGCGCTGACGTGACGAGCGCGACCAGCGGCGCAAGCGCGCCTTCGTGGCCGGCCCTCAGGATGGCGACCACGGGCACGATGCAGACGAAGATGCCGGCGAACAGTTTCGCCACTTCCGCGATCGGCCCCCAGTTGAAACCGTTCGCCTGCCGATACTCCTTGCGCGAGACGGCCAGCGAAACGAAGGCAAGCGCCAGGATGACGACATCGCGCACAAGGTTCTGCAACTCGAGGTCCACCCCCTGAATGGAAAGACTGATGCCGGGCTTCCATGTGGCCGAAAGCAGGATCGCACCGATCACGCCGGCCAGCAGCGGCAGGTTGGGCAGGCCGCGGATGCGCACTTTCGTGTCCGGCGTCGGGTCCTTGATCTTTGGCGCGCCCATTTCGCGGCGATGCAGCGTGGTGTCGATCGCCAGGAAGACGGCGAGCACGACGACGCTGACGAACAGGGTCTCGCGCCAGAGGTTGGCGGTGGTCCAGAAGAAATCGACGCCGCGCAGGAAGCCGACGAACAGCGGCGGGTCGCCGAGCGGCGTCAGCGAACCGCCGATGTTGGACACCAGGAAGATGAAGAAGATGATGACATGGGCGTTGAACGCCCGGTTGTCATTGGCGCGGATGAGCGGCCGGATCAGGATCATCGAGGCGCCGGTGGTGCCGATGACGGAAGCGAGCAGGGCGCCGATGAGCAGCAGCCCGGCATTGACCAATGGCGTGCCGTGGATGTTGCCGGCCACGAGAATGCCGCCCGAAATGGTGAACAGCGCGAACAGGAGAATGATGAACGACATGTATTCGGTGAGCAGCGCATGCAGCACCGCTTCCGTTGCCACCGTCGTGCCGAAGGCCGATGCGAGCGGCACCACCACGAGAGCCGCCCAAAATGCAGCAATCTTGCCGTAATGATGCTCCCAGACATGGTTGAAAAGCAGCGGTCCCGTGGCGATCGAAAGCAACAGCCCGGCAAAGGGCAGCGCCCACCACAGCGACATCGTCCGGCCTGGCAGGCCGTGCTCTTCCGCGGCGAAGGCCGTTCCCGGTAACAGCATCGCGACAGCCACCACGGCACTTGCCGTCAAAGCCGTCGCCCCTATCGACCCCTTCTCTTCTCCCACGATGAGGTCAGTCCGCCGCGTGGTCTTCGAGCGTCACGCCTGCTTGGCGCATCCTTGCCAACATCGTCTCGACCGAACCGTTGAGGTCGATCCCGCGGCAGGCATCGAGCCTGACAGTGGTCCTGAACCCCTGCTTGACCGCGTCGAGCGCCGAGAAGGCGACGCAGAAATCGGTCGCCAGGCCGACCAGGGTCAGAGTGTCGATGCCGCGCTCCCTGAGATAGCCGGCAAGGCCGGTCGGCGTCGTGTGGTCGTTCTCGAAGAAGGCCGAATAGCTGTCGATATCAGGCCGAAATCCCTTGCGGATGACGAGCTCGGCCTTGGTCCAGGCAAGACCCGAGTGAAAATCCGAGCCGAGGCTGCCCTGGATACAATGGTCAGGCCACAATGTCTGCTGGCCGTAGGGCATCTCGATGGTTTCAAAAGGCTGGGCGCCTGGATGGCTTGAGGCAAAGCTCGAATGGCCGGCTGGATGCCAGTCCTGCGTCAGCACGACATGATCGGTTCGCCGGATCAGGTCGTTGACCAGCGGCACGATCTCGTCGCCGCCGGTCACAGCCAACGCGCCGCCAGGGCAAAAGTCGTTCTGCAGGTCGATGACGACAAGCGCTTCTTCGGCCATGGGGTTCCTTCCTGTCGGTATCGGGCGCGGGCTCCCAAGGGGATCCCGGCGAAAGAAAGCCGCTGGCGCGACCGGAGGGAGAAACTTGACCAGATGGCGGGCCGCGTCAACCATTAGAGCGCCGGGCGCAACCCCGAACGCGCAAAGGGCGCCCCAGCACCTAGATTTTGCGGAGAACAAATGCGTGGCGGCGGCAGCCGTGCGGGTGCTGCGCAAACTCCGGCTTTGACAATTTCCGCCGACTTGATATCATTTGCATACGAATGAATTTAAGCCGGGCCCGGACGCCGGCAAGTTCCCTCGGAAAGGCCCTTTTTCTGGGAAGGCAAAGCGTGATCCGTTACGCGAAACCCACCACGGTCGACGAGGCGCTCGCCCTGCTTGGCGAAGCTTCGTGGCGCATCCTTGCCGGCGGCACCGACTTCTACCCGGCGCAAGGCAACAAGCCTTTCCGCGACAATGTGCTCGACATCAACGGGCTGGCCGCGCTGCGCGGCATTGCGGAAACGGAAACGCACTGGCAGATCGGGGCGCGCACCAGCTGGACCGATATCGTTCGCCATCCCTTGCCGCCGGCCTTCGATGCGCTGAAAGCGGCCGCGCGGGAGGTCGGGTCCGTTCAGATCCAGAATGTCGCCTCGATCGCCGGCAATCTCTGCAACGCTTCGCCGGCCGCGGATGGCGTGCCGGCGCTGCTGGTGCTCGACGCCGAGATAGAACTGCGCTCGGCGCAAGCGGTGCGCCACCTGCCGCTCCGGGAATTCATCCTCGGCAATCGCCGCACGGACCTGCGGCCCGGCGAGATGGTAACCGCCATCCGCGTGCCGAAAGCGGCCGGCGCGGGTATGTCGGCTTTCGTCAAGCTCGGCGCGCGGCGCTATCTCGTCATCTCGATCGCCATGGTGGGGGCACGCCTGGTCGTGCAGGACGGCATCGTCGAGCAAGCGGCGGTCGCCGTCGGTTCCTGCTCGGCTGTTGCAAAGCGGCTCGGCGGGGTCGAGGCGGCCCTGCGCGGACTGGCGGCGGATCATGGGCTGGCCACAGCGGTCCTCGCCGCGCCGATGGAAGAGCTGTCGCCGATCGGCGACGTGCGCGGCAGCGCCGAATACCGGCAGGACGCGGCGCGCGAAATCGTTGTCCGCGCCGTGCTGGCGGCTGCGGGGCCGGTGAATGGTGACAGGACGGCGGCGGCATGAACAAAGCACAGCCTGACATCAGCCAAGGTCGACCCGGCGGAGCCCTTTCCGACAGTGACGCAGGTCAGCCCGGCCTCGCACGCGCCGAGATTACCTTCGCGGTCAATGGCGCCGCCGTCTCGGTCAACGTGCCGCCGCTGCGCCGGCTGTCCTCGGTGCTGCGCGACGAATTGCTGCTGACCGGGACCAAGGTCGGCTGCGACGCCGGCGACTGCGGCGCCTGCACGGTGCTGGTCGATGGCGATCCGGTCTGCGCCTGCCTGATGCCGGCGGCGTCGGCCGCCGGAGCGTCGGTAACGACGGTCGAAGGGCTCGCCAATGGCCGGCTGTCGGCACTACAGGCCTCCTTCCTGGCGCATGGTGCGGCGCAGTGCGGCATCTGCACGCCGGGCCTGCTGGTGGCGGCGACGGCCCTGCTGGACAAGAAAGCCAGGCCGAGCGAGATCGAAGTGCAGGACGCGCTTGGTGGTGTCCTCTGCCGTTGCACCGGGTACCGGAAGATCGTCGCTGCTGTGATGGATGCCTCCGCCCAGGCTGCAAGCCTGGATTTCCGTCTGCCTCGGTCCGGTCACGCCATTGGCTCCTCCCCGATCCGGCTCGATGGCGTGCCGAAGGTGACCGGCGGTGAGAAATTCGGCGGCGATTCGTTCCCGGCCGATGCGCTGGCGGTGCTGGTAATCCGCTCGCCGCACTACCATGCCAGTTTCGCCTTCGGCGACCTCGACGGCTGGGCAAAAGCTCGTCCCGGCATCGCCGGCGTCTTCACGGCGGCCGATATCCCGGGAAAGAACTGTTTCGGCGTCATCGGTCCGTTTGCCGACCAGCCGGCTCTCGCCGAAGGCTTGGCGCGGTTTCGCGGCGAGGCGGTGGCGCTTGTTGCCGGCGAGCGCGAGGCGATGCTCGATCTCGACCTGTCGGATTTCCCGATCCGCTGGACCGAATTGCCACACCTGTTGCAGCCTTGCGAGGCACAGGCCGAAGGAGCGGCGCTGATCCATGCGAACCGTCCGGCCAACCTTCTGACCAAGGGCTTCGTCGAACGCGGCGATCCCGAGACGGCGCTTGCCGATGCCGCTGGCACCGTGACCGGTGCGATCGAGACGTCCTATGTCGAGCATGCCTATATCGAGCCGGAAGCCGGCCATGCCTATATGGATGGCGACACGCTGGTCGTCGTCGCCTGCACGCAGGCGCCCTATATGGACCGCGACGACACGGCGAAGGTGCTGGGCCTGCCCGTCGACAAGGTGCGCATCGTGCCGACCGCGACGGGCGGCGGTTTTGGTTCCAAACTCGACGTGTCCCTGCAACCGCTGATCGGCCTGGTGGCGATGAGGACCGGGCGGCCGGCGGCGCTTGCCTACACGCGCAATGAATCGATGATGTCGACCACCAAGCGCCACCCGGCGCAGATGCAAGCGACCATTGGCGCCGACGCCGAGGGCCATGTCACCGGCATGATTTTCTCAGGCGATTTCAACACCGGGGCGTACGCGAGCTGGGGACCGACCGTCGCCAACCGTGTGCCGGTGCATGCCTCGGGTCCCTATGCGACCCCGAACTACCGCGCCGAAGGCCGCGCCGTCCATACGCATGGGCCGATTTCCGGCGCTTTCCGGGGCTTCGGCGTGCCGCAGGCGACGATCATGCAGGAGACCTTGTACGACGAGCTGGCCGGCAAGCTCGGCATCGACCGGCTCGACTTCCGCTTGAGAAACTGCCTTCGTAACGGATCCGAAACAGTCACCGGACAGAGACTGGAATCGGGCGTCGGCATTGCCGAATGCCTCGATGCCCTGCGGCCGCATTGGGCGCGTGCAGTGGCTGACGCGGATGCCTTCAACAGTGCCAACGTGGATAAAAAGCGCGGCGTCGGCATCGCCTCCTGCTGGTATGGCTGCGGCAACACCTCGCTGCCCAATCCATCGACCATCCGGGTCGGCATCGCGGCGTCAGGCGAGATCATCCTGCACCAGGGCGCGGTCGACATCGGCCAGGGCTCCAACACCGTCATCACGCAAATCTGCGCCGACGCGCTCGGCCTGCCCTTGGAAAGGTTCCGGCTGAAAAACGCCGACACCGCGATCACTCCCGATGCCGGCAAGACCTCGGCCTCGCGCCAGACCTTCGTCACCGGCAAGGCGGCCGAGAAGGCCGGCCGCGCCTTGCGCGAAAAAATCCTGCGCTTTGCCAATGTCTCGGAAAAAGCGTCGCTTCAGCTCGAAGGTCCGGCGATCGTCATCCGTGAGGGCGAGGCGGTCCGCCGTGTCGATCTTGGCACACTCGAAGCGGATATCCACGGCTTCGTCTTCCGCGCCGAGGAGACCTACGACCCACCGACGCTGCCGCTCGACGCCAAGGGCCAGGGCAAGCCCTATGCGGTCTATGGTTACGGCGCGCAGATCGCCGAGCTCGAGGTCGACCTCAAGCTCGGCACGGTCAAGCTGGTCAAGATCACAGCCGCGCACGATGTCGGCAAGGCGATCAACCCGCTGCTGGTCGAGGGTCAGATCGAGGGCGGCATCGCGCAAGGCATCGGCATGGCGCTGATGGAAGAGTATATTCCCGGCCGCACCGAGAATTTGCACGATTATCTCATTCCGACCATCGGCGACGTGCCGCCGATCGAGACGATATTGATCGAGGTGCCAGACCCGGAAGGGCCATTCGGCGCCAAGGGCCTGGGCGAACATGTGCTGATCCCGACGGCGCCGGCGATCCTCAACGCCATCCGCCATGCCACTGGTGTGCTGGTCACCAGAGTTCCGGCGACGCCGGCCCGGATCCGCGCCGCCATCCGCGAGAAGGAGGCATGCCGATGAGCGAGCTTGCCGAACGCTTCGAAACCCATGATCCCGGCGAGAAGCTGGTGGCGGAGAAGATCCGCTGCGATGCCTGCCCTGTGATGTGCTACATATCAGATGGCCGCACTGGCGCTTGCGACCGCTACGGCAATGCCGGCGGCCGGATCGTGCGCATGGACCCGCTGACCATTCTCGATCATACCGCCGAGATCGGCGGCGCTATCGTGCCCTTCGTCGCCGAGGGCGAGGCCTGGGACGGCGAACTGGTCAACACCGGCCGCCGCTTCGTCACGGCGATCGGGGCAGGAACCACCTATCCCGACTACAAGCCGGCCCCCTTCATCGTCAGCCAGCAGGTCGAGGGCATCGATCTCGTCACCGTCGTCACGGAGGGCATCTTCTCCTATTGCGGCGTCAAGGTGAAGATCGACACCGACCGTCATATCGGACCCGAAACGGCTGTCGTGCGGTCGCAAGGCGAGGCGATCGGTCATGTCACGACGGGCGAATATGGCTCGCAGATGCTATCGCTGGGCGGCGTGCATCATCTGACCGGCGGCTCCAAGGCCGAAGGCCGCGCCACCTGCGATGCGCTGCTCGATCTGTGCAACCGCAAGCCGGTGGAACTGACCATCGATGGCGGCGCCACCATAACGGTCGAAGCCGGCAAACCGCCCGTCATCGACGGCAAGCAGGAGCACCGCATGCGGGTCGGCTGCGGCTCGGCGACCATCGGCATGTTCGCCACCCAATGGCGCGGGCTGGTCGACGAGGTGGTGGTGGTCGACGACCACATAACCGGCGTCGTCTCGGAGCATCAGGCCGGCAAGGTGCTGGGCTGGCAGGACACGGGGATAAAGATCATCGGCCGCCGCTCGACGCCTGGGCGCTATTTCAAGGTGTCCGAGCCCGGTCTCGGCTGGGGCGGCACCAGCATATCCGACCCGCTGTCGATCCTGGGCGAATGGAACGCCAAGAAGGGCGCGCGGCCCGGCCTGTCGCTGCTGATGGTTTCGACCACCGGCGAGCAGTTCGCCTATTACGAACTCGACGACCAGTTGAAGCCAGTCGAAAAGCCATTCCCCGAACGATTGCAGAAATCCGTGGGGCTGATCGAGGATAATTGCGAACCGGCGCTGTGCACCGTGCTGTTCATCGGCGGCGCCGGCGGTTCGCTGCGCGCCGGCGTCACCGAGAATCCCGTCAACCTGACGCGTTCCGTGCAGGGCCTGACCACCTATGTGACGGTCGGCGGCGCGCCGGTCTATGTCTGGCCGGGCGGCGGCATCACGCTGATGGTGGATGTGACGCGCGTGCCGGAAGGCGCCTTCGGTTATGTGCCGACGCCGGCGCTGGTGGCGCCGATCGAATTCACGCTGCGCCGCGACGATTATATCAGGCTCGGCGGCTACGAAGCCGAGATCCGCAGCGTCGAGGATGTCGTCGCCAAGGGTGGCGAGTACCTGAACGCGCGTCGGGGCGACGGTGCGCCGGCCGGCAACCCATGGCCGCCGCTGGCGCAATTGCGGCGCACGCCCGCGAACGGGGTCGCGTGACGATGAACGGCCCGCAAGCGCATTGGCTCGGGGATGGCAGGCGGCTGCACCTCAATCACGGGCCGATCGACCTGATCGTCGAGGCCTTTGGGACGCCAGGCGAATGCCGGCGAGCTTATGAGCAGGCCGTGGCGCGATTCCAGACCATCCTGCCGGAACTGGTGGAGGAATTGCCCGAGTTGCGCCGGCCGGCCACGTTGCGCCCCCGCGCCTTCGCCGGCTCGACGGCGCGGCGCATGGAAGCGGCAGTTACCCCATTGGCGGACGACTTCATCACGCCGATGGCAGCCGTCGCCGGTTCAGTAGCCGACGAAATACTTGCCGCACTGATTGCTGGGCGAAAACTCGATCGCGCCTATGTCAACAACGGTGGCGACAGCGCGCTTCATCTCGGTGCCGGCCAGTCGATCACTCTTGCCATTGCCGGCACCGGCCATGGCCTTGCCGACCGCATCGTCATCAGCGCCGAGGACGGCGTGCAAGGCGTTGCCACCAGTGGCTGGCGCGGGCGCTCGTTTTCCCTGGGCATCGCCGACGCCGTCACCGTGCTGGCGAGGACCGGCGCAGAGGCCGATGCCGCGGCGACGCTGATCGCCAATGCCGTCGACTTGGCCAACCATCCCGCTATTCGGCGTGTGCCCGCGCATGATCTGGCGCCGGACAACGACCTTGGCGACAGACTGGTGACGCAGGAGGTCGGGCCGCTTTCTGCCACAGAGATTGCCACGGCGCTGGACAGGGGACTTGCCGTCGCCGAAGATTTCCGCCGCAGGGGACTGATCGCCGCGTCGGCGCTGTTCCTCGCCGGCAAGACCCGCATCGAGGGCTCCATGGCGCTTGCCGCGCCCGACAAAAGTCCAGGGAAGGAAGTTGCCCATGCCTGAGTTTCCGCTCCGCAAGATCGTGGTGCTGACCGAAGAGATCTTTCATGAGGGCGGGCCGGCGCCCAAGGTGCCGCGCCGCCGTGCCGCCGCCATGGCGCTCGTGAAGAACCCGTTCGCCGGGCGCTATGTCGAGGAATTGCAGAGCGCCATGGACGATCTGAAGCCGCTTGGCCTCCTGCTCGCCGACCGGCTGATCGCGGCATTGGGTGGCGACGTGAAGCAGATCGACGGCTATGGCAAAGGCGCCATCGTCGGCACATCGGGCGAACTCGAGCATGGCGCGCTTTGGCATGTGCCGGGCGGCTACGCCATGCGCGAGCGGCTCGGCGACGCCAAGGCGATCGTGCCGTCGGCCAAGAAGGTCGGCGCCTTCGGCTCGCGGCTGGATGTGCCTCTCGGCCACATCAACGCCGCCTATGTGCGCAGCCATTTCGATGCGATGGAAGTCGGCGTCAGCGACGGACCGCGTCCCGACGAGATCCTGTTCTGCCTCGCCATGACCTGCGGTCCGCGCGTGCACAATCGCATGGGCGGCCTGGCCGCCGACGACATCAAGGCATGGGACGGGCTGCGGTGAGCGGCGAGGACAATCTGCTGAAGCTGGTCGAGGTCGAGGAGGCGGACGATCAGGACTACCACCTGCAGGAGCAGGTCGGCTTCATCCTGCGCAAGGCGCATCAGCGCCACGTCTCGATCTTCGCTGCCCATATCGGCGACCTGACGCCACCGCAATTCGCGGCATTGGCCAAGCTGCGCGATGTCGGCGAGACTTCGCAGAACCAGCTCGGCACGCTGATCGCCATGGATGCGGCGACGGTGAAGGGCGTGATCGACCGGCTGAAGGCGCGCGGCCTTGTCGAGCTCTCCAAGCACGAGGGCGACAAGCGGCGGCTGCTGGTCAATTTGACCGCCGAAGGGCGCGAGGCGATCGAACGCCTGATCCCGCTGGCGCGCGAGATTACCGAGGAAACCTTGGCACCGCTCACGGCCAGGGAGATCGCCACCTTCATGAAGCTGCTGGCGAAATTGGCGTAGGCCGGCGACGAGGTCCTTTCCTCTCCCTCCGGACGGGAACCACCTGGCCACCGCCGCCGACGGATATTGAAAGGGGACCAGGGCGCAAGAACCTTCCTGCACCGCCCCAAGGGTCGACTCCCACTCCGTCGAGCTTCGCTCGACACCTCTCCCCCGATCGACGGGGGAGAGGAAGGGGCGCCAAGCTGTCCTGGGACGAAGAACCTGGACCTTGGGCCGGCGCTTATCTCCGGCGAAATCTCAGAGGCCGTTGTCCTTCAGCACCTGGGCGGCGTTTTCCTTGGTGATCTTCTGCGTCGGCAAGGTGATGGTCTTCTCCACCTTCTCGCCATTGAGGAACTTGATCGCCTGCCGAAGGCCCTCGGCGCCCGGGGTGACATAGGTGAAGGTCGCCGTCAGCTCGCCCTTGTTCACCATCTGCACGCCTTCGTTGGGCAGGCCGTCGATGCCGATGAACTTGATGTCCTTCTCGCGGCCGACATCCTTGGCGGCAAGATAGGCGCCATAGGCCATCGGGTCGTTGTGGCCGTAGACGAGATCGATCTTCTCGTTGCTCTTCAGCGCGTTGGCCATCAGATTATAGGCCTGGTCCTGCTTCCAGTCGCCCGACTGCTGGTCGAGCAGGTACTTGATGCCCGGCTCCTTGTCGGTGAACTCATGGAAGCCGTCATGGCGGTCATGCGCCGGCTGGGTGCCCATGCCGCCCCAGATCTCGACGACATTGCCCGATGCCTTGCCCTTGCCGCCGAGCAGCTCGACGGCATATTCGCCGGCCGCGCGGCCGATCAGCTTGTTGTCGCCGCCGACGAACTGGGTGTAGTCCTTGGTGTCGACATTGCGGTCGAGCACGAAGACCGGGATCTTGGCGTCGATCGCCTGTTGCACGACGCCGGTCAGGCCGGCCGATTCCTTCGGCGACACGAGCAACGCATCGACCTCCTGGCGGATCAGGTTCTCGACATCGGCAACCTGCTTCTCGGTCTTGTCCTCGCCGTCGGTGATGATCAGCTCGACCTCGGGATGCTTTGCGGCCTCGGCCAGGATGTCCTTGTTGAACTGCGCGCGCCAAGGCTCGATGGTCGTCACCTGCGAGAAGCCGATCTTCCACTTCTTGTCCTGGGCCAAGGCGTGGCCGGTGGAGAGCAGCGCGGTGGTGGTCAGCAATGCCGCGCCAAGGGCGGCAAGCTTCAGCGTGTCACGTCGTTTCATTTCTTGTTTCCTCCGAGATTGAGAGACCGGGTCTCTTGCGACGGCCGTTTTGCCGCGGCCGTTTCCTTGTGCGCCGCTCCGGGCAGGCGCAGATAGGCTAGGAGATCACCGGCATTGCGCTCCTGCACGAGCACTGTGCCGATGATGATCATCCCCTTCAGCACCAGCTGAAGGTTCGAATTGATGTTGTGGAGCTGCAATATGTTGGACAGCAGCCCGAAGATCAGCACGCCGCAGAATGTCCCCGTGAGGCTGCCGCGCCCACCCATCAGGCTGGTGCCGCCGATGACCACGGCGGCGATGGCGTCGAGCTCCAGGCCGGCGCCGGCATCGGGCTTGCCTTGCCGGTACTGCGCGACATAGAGCACCGCGGCAATGCCGGCGAGCAGGCCCGAAACGGCGTAGGTGACGATCTTGACCCGGCCGGCGGCGATGCCGGAAAGCCTGGCCGCCTCCTCATTGCCGCCGATGGCGTAGACATAGCGGCCGAACGGCGTGAAGCGCAGCACCGCGCCATAGATCAGGATGGCGCCGAGGAAGAACAGGCCGGGCATCGGAATGACGCCGAACACCATCGAGCGCAGCAGCTCGAAATCCTCGGTGGCGTTCGAGCCGGTATAGACCGGCAGCACAGCATTGTTCTGGCCGGCGGTCAGCCGGGCGATGCCCAACGCCGTCACCATCATCGCCAGGGTGACGATGAAGGGCTGCAGCCGCCCGGCAACGATGATGAAGCCGTTGAGCGCACCGAACAGCAGGCCCACGCATGGCGCGACCAGCAGCACGCCGAGGACGCCGAATTTGGGCTCGACCTGCGGCAGCAGGTACCACAGGGAAAGACAGCACAGGACCACGCCGACGATTGCCGGCGTGACCAGGCCGCGGGCGCGGCCCAGCCTTGCGTCGCGCGAGGCATCGGCGCCGGCGCGCGACTTTTCGAGATTGAGGAAGATGAAGCGGGTGACGATGAAGCCGAGGCAGAGCGCCACCACGGCGACGGTGGGCACGCCAAGCACCACTCCCGGCGTCACGCCCGGAACCGTCAGCAGCATGGCGCAGACCACCGAACAGATTGCCATCAGCGAACCGACCGAAAGATCGATGCCGCCGGTGATGATCACCGCCGTCATGCCGGTGGCGATCAGGCCGGTGGTCGACACCTGGCGCAGCACGTCGAGCAGATTGCCGTAGGACAGGAAGATGTTGTTGCCCTTGGAGCTGACCGGCGAGCCCAGCACGCCGATCAGGAAGATGGCGATCAGGCCCCAATAGAGCTTGGTGCGGGACAGGAGTTTCAAGGCGGTCATGCGGCAGGTCTCGAAATCGTGCGGCGCGGCGCGGCGAGACGCATGATGGCCTCCTCGCTCGCCGCATCGCGGGAAAGGATGCCGGTCTGGCGGCCATCGGCCATCACCAGAATGCGGTCGGAGAGGTGCAGCAGTTCCGGCAATTCGGAGCTGATGACGGCAATGGCCAGCCCGTCGCGCGCAAGCTTGAAGATGAGATCGTAGATCTCGCGCTTGGCGCCGACGTCGATGCCGCGCGTCGGCTCGTCGAGAAGAAGCACGCGCGGCCGTGTCGCCAGCCATTTGCCGATGACGACCTTCTGCTGGTTGCCGCCCGACAGCGTGCCGGCTGGCTGGTCGATGTCCTCGCAGCGTATGCCGAGCGCCCGGACCGCGTGGCGCGCCAGCTCCTGTTCGCCGGCCAGCGAACGGATGCCGAAGCGCGCCAGCGATCCGACCAGCGGCAATGCGACGTTGTCTGTAATGGAAGCCTGGAGATGCAGGCCTTGCGTCTTGCGGTCCTCGGCCACCAGCGCAATGCCGAGGCGCCTGGCATCGCGCGGCGAGCGTATCTCGACCGGCGCACCGTCGAGCCGGATCTCGCCGCCGGTGCGGCCATCGCTCGAGCCGAAGATCGCCTCCAGGATCTCGGTGCGCCCTGAACCCAGCAGCCCGCCAATGCCAAGGATTTCGCCTTCGGCGAGTTCGAAGTTGACGCCGTCGATCACGGTGCGCCAGCCATGGGCGTCGGGTTTCGTCAGCGACAGGTTCTCGACGGAAAGCACGACTTCGCCGATGGAACGGCGCTCCTCTTCCGAGGAGGCCAGCAGGTCTCGCCCGACCATTGCCGAAATGATGGCGTTCTCGTCGAGCTCGCCCATGGGCCGCGTCAGCACGTGGCGTCCGTCGCGAAACACCGTGACCCTGCCCGCCAGGTGCATGACCTCGTCGATGCGGTGCGAGATGTAGACGATGGCGACGCCGCTGTCGGCAAGCTGGCGGATGATGCGGAACAGCCTCTGGCATTCGGCTGGAGAAAGCGCCGAGGTCGGCTCGTCCATGATCAGGATGCGCGCCGACATCGACAGCGCCTTGGCGATCTCGACCAGTTGCTGTTCGCCGACGCGCAAGGCGCCGACGCGGGCTTCCGGGTCGAGCTCGATGCCCAGCCGCTGCAGAAGAGCGCTGGCGGCGCGGCTGCTCGCCTTGCGGTCGACGATCAGCCCGGCGATCAGCTTCTCGCGCCCGAGAAAGATGTTGTCGGCGACGCTGAGTTCGGGGACCAGGTTAAGCTCCTGGTGGATGATGGCAATGCCGGCGGCCTCGGCGTCGCGCACGCCGGCGAAATTCGCGGCTACGCCGTCGACGCGAACCGTGCCTTCATAACCCGTGTAGACACCGGAAAGGATTTTCATCAGCGTCGACTTGCCGGCGCCGTTCTCGCCCATCAAGGCGTGGACCTCGCCGCGCCGCAGCTCGAAACCGACGTCGACCAAGGCGGCAATGCCGCCGAAGCTCTTGGATACGTGCTCAGCGCTTAGGACGACATCCGAACGATCCGCCGCAACATCCCGACGCGCGATGGAATTTCCGTGCTCCATGACAAAGGCGGCCTCCCTTCCGTCGTCGTCTGACCTCATGAACGCTATTCTAAACGTTTCGATCCTGTCAAGCTTCTATCTGGTCACGTGAGATTGGCTCATTTCAATTCTTGCGAAAAACCGCGATATTCCGTAGGTATGATGCATAGAGAGGCGGCGAAACGTTTCGAAAATGGCAAGGTCAAGGCAGACAAGGCAGCGAAAATCGACGGCGCCGACCATGCTTCACGTGGCCGAAGCGGCGCGCGTGTCGGTCGCCACGGTTTCGGCGCTGATCAACGGCACGGCGACCGTCAGCCCGGAGCTCAGCCAGCGCATCGAGCAGGCGATCCGCGATATCGGCTACAAGCGCAATGCGATCGCCCGCAGCCTGAAAATGGGCACCACGCGCACCATTGGATTGACTGTCCCGCACATCACCAATCCGTTCTTCACCGATGTCGTGTCAGTCATCCAGCAGGCCTTCGACCGCGCCGGCTATGCGGTCATGCTGTGCTGCACGGACGAGGACCTCAACACCCAGGACGACCAGATCAGGCTGCTGCTCGACCGCATGGTCGACGGGCTGATCGTGGCGCGCGTCGGCGATGGGACGATCCTCAAGCGCATCGTCGACGACGCCAACGTGCCGGTCGTCCTGCTTGACCGCATCTGCGACGGCGTCGACACGGATGCCGTGGTGCTCGACAACCAGCGCGCCGTGTTCGACGCCATCACCTACCTGATACATCTCGGGCACCGGCGCATCGGCTACATCACCGGAACGTCGGATATCTCACCGATGCATGATCGCATGGCCGGATATCGCGAAGCGCTTCAGGCAGCCGGCCTGCCGGTCGCCGAGGAGCTGGTACGTTCCGGCAATTTTCACGAGATCGACGGCTATAACGCGGCCATGCAGCTGTTGTCGCTGCACGACAGGCCGAGCGCGATCTTCTCCGCCAACAATCCGATGGTGATCGGCACCATGAAGGCGATCCGCGATATCGGCCTGTCCTGCCCGGAAGATGTTTCGATCGCCTGTTTCGACGATTTTCCGTGGTCGGACGTGTTTGTCCCGCAACTGACCACGGTGGCACAGCCGGTGCAGGCGATCGGCGAACAGGCGGCCAATTTGCTGCTCGACCGCCTTGCCGGAAATCGCGACGCGCCGCCGCGCAAGCTGGTGCTCAAGGGCCGGCTGATGATCCGCAATTCATGCCGACCGCTGGGAGCGGTGGCGCAGAGCGTGAGTGCGTAGAGCGGTTCAGCGGTTGAATCGCTATCGGCAAGCGCTGAGCTGGAAATCTCACGCCGCTTGCGTCAGCGATTTGTGGGCGTCGGCCAGGATTTCGAAGGACCTCACCCGAGCCGCATGATCGAATATCTGCGCGGTGACCATCAATTCGTCGGCGCCGGTGCGGCGAACGAAGGCGTCGATGCCTTGCCGCACCGTTTCCGGCGAGCCGACGACGGCGCAGGACAGCGCCTGGCCGAGCATGGACTTGGCCATCGGATCGAGGTCGCGGTCATAATTCTCGACCGGTGGCGGCAATTTTCCGGGGCGGCCGGTGCGCAGATTGACGAAAGCCTGCTGCAGCGAGGTGAACAGCAGCCGCGCCTCAGTGTCGGTGGGCGCCGCAAAGACGTTGAGGCCGAGCATGACATAGGGCTTGTCGAGCTGTTCCGACGGCTGGAAGCGCGAGCGGTAGATGTCCAGCGCATGGTCTAGCTCGGCCGGCGCGAAATGCGAAGCGAAGGCGTAGGGCAGGCCGAGCATGGCGGCAAGCTGCGCGCCATACAGGCTGGAGCCGAGGATCCAGACCGGCACGGTCTGGCCTTCACCCGGCACGGCGCGCAGCCGCTGGCCCTCTTCCGCCGGCAGGAAATAGCCCATCAGCTCGACGACGTCCTGCGGAAAATTGTCGGCACCGGCCTCGAGATTGCGGCGCAAGGCGCGCGCCGTGTTCATGTCCGTGCCGGGCGCCCTGCCGAGGCCGAGATCGATGCGGCCGGGGAACAAGGCGGCCAGCGTGCCGAACTGCTCGGCGATGACCAGCGGCGAGTGATTGGGCAACATGATGCCGCCGGCGCCGACGCGAATGGTCTTGGTGCCGCCCGCGACATGGGCAATGACGACCGAGGTGGCGGCACTTGCGATGCCCGGCATGTTATGATGCTCGGCCAGCCAATAGCGCTTGTAGCCCAGCCGCTCGGCATGGCGGGCAAGATCGAGCGAATTGGCCAGCGACTGCGAGGCATCGCTGCCTTCGACGATCGGCGACAGGTCGAGGACGGAAAGGGCTGCCATGTCAGGTCTCCACGAGGTTTATCTCAAGCACCCTGCCTCGAAGGCCGTGCGGTCGGGAATGAGGATGCCAAGCCGCCCCCGAGCGCATCGGCAAATCCGCTGGCCGCGGCCATGCGTTTCTGCTCGGCGGGGCTGCCGCGATGATGGACAGGAAATGCAATCCCGGATCTGTCGACGCCAAATGTTGGCGACGCGCCCAGCCGCGCATCGCGCAAGCCGGCATGGCCGATGCGAGCGAAACAGTCGTCGAGGTCGAAGGAAGCATCGCTCATGGGAAGGGCACCGGCCATTGGACCGGCCGGATATAGGCATTCGAGCCAGGCGCCGCAAACCAGACGCGCGGCTTTATGCCGGAGCCTTACCTTCCTCGGTGGCCTCATCTTCCACCGCCGAGAGATGTTGTGCCGCCAGGAAGTTGCCGACATGGCTCAGACCGTCGAAGTGATCGCAGAACACCTTGATGAGGACCAGCAGCGGCACCGCCATCAGCGCGCCGACAAAGCCCCATAGCCATGACCAGAAGGCAATGGCGATGAAGATCGCCACGGCGTTGATCTCGAGCCGCCGGCCGACAACCATCGGCGTTACGAATTGGCCTTCGACGATGTCGCACAAAAGCAGGAAGGCAGGCGCCAACAACGCATAGGAGATCGTGTCGAAGCTGATCAGCGCGATGATCGTGACCACGATGAGCGTGATCATGGCGCCGACATAGGGCAGGAAATTAAGCAGAGCGGCCGTGGCGCCCCAGACGAGCGGGTTGGGCATGCCGAGTGCCCACAGACCAAGGCCAATGATCGTGCCGAGGCCGATATTGATGATGGTGACGGTGAGCAGATAGTGCGAGATTTCCCGTTCCACGTCGTAAACGACCCGCAGCGCCCGCTTCTTCTCGGTAAGGCTGGCGAAGGACTGGATGATCTTTTCATAGAACATCGTGCCTGAAGCGAGCAGGAACAGCGACAGCACGAAGATGATGGTCAGGCTTGTTCCCGCCGAAAGAATGTTCGAGGCCGCCGACGACAGGAAGCCAGACTGGGCTACCGCGACTTTCTGTATGCCCGGCTCCTGCGACGTCTCGGTGAGGCCTTCGATCTGATGTGTAACCTCCATGATCCTCTCGAGCGGAGGCCGCAAATGCGCCAGCCGCTCGGTCAGCCGCTGGCCGATCGACGAGGTGTTGTTGATGAGATCGATCACCGGGCCGCTCAGCAGGTAGCCGGCGCTGGCGAAGAGGCAGAGGGACAGAAGCACCAGAAGCGTCGCCGAAATCACCTCGGGGATGCCGCGCTTGCGCAGAAGCCTGACGATCGGCGTCAGCGTCAATGCCAGCAGAAAAGCCAGTATGACCGGCATGAAGAAGGCACGGGCGAAATAGAGCGCGTAGATGGCCATGAAAATGAAGATGCCGACGAGCAGCGAGCGTATCATATGGGTGTCGGCGCGGGCGGCGATGCGCGCCTCTTCTGCTTCGGAAACGCCCGCGACCGAAGCGGTGGGGTCAGCTTTCATCACGGTCCCTCGGCGGCGCACCGCAATTGGCGCAACCGCTGAGAAAACGCCCCTGCCGGTCCAAAGTTCCGTTAGCCGGCGTTGACGGCGAGCCCACGAGGCCCGCCGTCGCGGTTACTGTTCCCGCGCAATTTTTCGCGGAAGTGCAATACTACGCGGCAGGCGCCGGGGCCGGGACGGCGTCAGCCGTTTCCTTGCGCACGATCGGCGCCACCCTGGTGCCGTAGAGTTCAATCGCCTTCATGACCTTGGCATGCGGCATGATGCCGATCGCCATCTGCAGCAAAAAGCGGTCATTGCCGAAGATCTTGTGCTGGGCGACGATCTTCTCGGCCACCTGCTCGGGATTGCCGACGAACAAGGCGCCGCCCGGGCCGCGTGACTGGTCGAAATGCGCCCGCGAGGTCGGACCCCAGCCGCGCTCGCGGCCGATGCGGTTCATCACCTCGGCCTGTGGGCCATAGAAATCGTCGGCCGCCTTCTCGGTCGTGTCGGCGATGAAGCCGTGGACGTTGATGCTGGTGGCAAGACCCTTCGGATCGGCGCCCGCGCGCCTGGCGGCCTCGCGATAGAGGTCAAACAGCGGCGCGAACCGCGCCGGCTCGCCGCCGATGATGGCGAGCGCCAGCGGCAGGCCGAGCGCGCCCGCGCGGGCGGCGGACTGCGGCGTGCCGCCGATAGCGATCCAGATCGGCAGTTTTTCCTGCAAGGGGCGTGGGTAGACGCCGCGATCGTTGATCGGCGCGCGCAGATTGCCGGACCAGGTGATCTTCACCTGATCGCGGATGGCGAGCAGCAGGTCGAGCTTTTCGGCGAACAGCTCGTCATAATCCTCAAGATTGTAGCCGAACAGCGGAAAGGATTCGATGAACGAGCCGCGCCCGGCCATGATCTCGGCCCGGCCGCCGGAAAGAAGGTCGAGCGTGGCGAATTGCTGGAAGACGCGGACCGGATCGTCCGAAGACAGGACAGTGACGGCGCTGGTCAGTTTTATGCGTTTGGTTTGCTCGGCCGCCGCGGCCAGAGCCACGACAGGCGCGGACGCGGCATAGTCCGGCCGGTGATGCTCGCCAAGGCCGAAAACGTCAAGGCCGACCTGATCGGCCAGTTCGATCTCCTCGATCAGGTTGCGCAGCCGCTCGTGCGGGCCGATTGCGCCGGGGCCCGGCTGCGGGCTGACGTCGGCGAAAGTGTAGAGACCGAGTTCCATCTGGTGTCATCCTGGCGTTTGATTTTCGCGCTAGAGGTAGCGATCAGCCCGTATCACCACCAGAGGGTCTGACTGCGAACAGTGCGTGTCCGTTTCGGCCGCGAAGGCGTCTCCCGGCTGCAACAGCACGGAATTTCATGGCTGGCATACCGTTTTGGCGCTTGAACTCCCGGTTTTCGCGCGTATGTAAGCGTCGCGAATTGACTTCAGGGAAGTGGACTTGGCTATCTACAGGGAAAAAGACATTTTCGAGCGGCGCAACGCCGCGAACGAGGCAAAGAAGGCGCTTCTGGAGCGCTTCAAGTCGAAGCCGGCGGCGGACGATCCCGCGGTGCTGGCGCGACAGGCCGAACGCAAGGCTATCCTTGCGGCGCGTGAGATACGCGAGGCCGAGAAGGCGAGGCTGAAGCAGGAAAGGCTGGCACGCGAGGCAATCGAGAAGGCCGAGCGCGAGGCCGCAGCCGAAGCCGCACGGGTCGCGGCCGAAGAGGCGGCGCAGGCGGAAGCCAGGATTCGGGAAGCCGAAGAGGCCGAGCGCATCGCGCGTCTGCTGGCCGACGAGGCCGAGCGCAAGGCGAAGCGCGACGCGCGCTATGCGGCGCGCAAGGCGCGCACCGGCAGGACACCGCCAGGCTTTACCGGCCGCTAGCCTCAGACCGCCGGAGCAACCTGCTTCGAGGATCAGGGTCGCTGCGAAGCGGCCCTGCATGCGTTTGTCCGCGCGCCAATTCGTGCGATTGCCGACGCCGTTCGTGATGCGACTTTCGCAAAATTGCTCTGTTTGCTTCGACGCAATTTCGGATGGAAAACCGCTTCGCTTCCTGGATTGCTTTATGCCGCGAATTTCAGCCCCATAATGCCGCAGACGATGAGCGCGATGCAGGCGAGCCTGATGACGGTCGCCGGCTCGCCGAGCAGCCAGATACCGAGCAGCGCCGTGCCGACCGTGCCGATGCCGGTCCACACCGCATAGGCGGTGCCGACGGGCAGCGCTTTCAGCGCCAGTCCAAGCAGCGTGAGGCTGACGATCATCGAGGCGACCGTGAGCACGGTCGGGACGAGGCGGGTGAATCCGTCGGTATATTTGAGGCCGATTGCCCAGCCGATCTCGAACAGGCCGGCGAAAAACAGAAAAATCCATGACATGGGGAACGCTCCATCCAAGCATCGCACCGACGTCCGTTCAGGACGATGCAATGCGCGATCGACCGAGCACCGCGGCAGCCGATGCCCTATCAGACAGTGGGCGGGTCGTCCCGACCGGATTTCAGGAGATGTGGGGTCGTCCCCGCACCAGATATAGGGTGTCTTAACGCCCGATCAACAAACTGCCGGCGGTGTTCCGAACGCCGCCGGCGAACTCCATCCGAGGCACGCGACTATTTTTCCTTGAGCCTCGTTGCCTTGACCGGCGGCGCCTTGAGCGTGGGAGCAGCGGCCGGCTTCTTGGCGTCCTTCTTTGGCTTGCGGGCCTCCTTGCCTGCCTTCATCGCACCTTTTGCCATGATTCGTTCCTCCAGTTGCGGGAAGTGAAGTGAAACAAGAGAAATGCCTCTAGGCAAGGGCCGTTCGCGGTCACGGCCGCGAAAACCGGCAACCTGTTTCGGCGGCCTTATGAATCCGAACCGGCGCGCAGCGACTTGAACGGACGGGGTGTTGGTGCGTCGCGATGGCCGCGGAATTTCGGCGGGCCCGCAGCATGATCTCAAGGAAATCGGCTCCCACTTTTCCTGCAATTACTCTAGACTTCGCGTGTCGGACAGGACGACAGGGAAGCAATGGCGGGGCATGGCGGCTCTCGAACGGTCATTTACGCGGCGCTCGCCGGCAATCTCGCGATCGCGCTGACCAAATTCGTCGCAGCCTTCTTCACCGGCAGTTCGGCGATGTTTTCGGAAGGCGTGCATTCGCTGGTCGATACCGGCAATGGCAGCCTGCTGCTTTATGGCATGCATCGCGCCGCACGCCCGGCCACCCGCGCGCATCCGCTCGGCCATGGCCGCGAGCTCTACTTCTGGAGCTTCATCGTGGCGCTTCTCGTCTTCGCGCTCGGCGCCGGCGTATCGTTCTACGAAGGCGTGACGCACATCATTGCGCCCGAACCGGCCGCCAATGTCAGGGTCAACTATATCGTGCTCGGCCTGTCGTTTCTGTTCGAGGGCAGTTCATGGCTGGTGGCGCTGAGGGAATTCCGCCGGCAGAAGGGCCAGCAGGGCTGGCTGCAGGCCGTGCAATCGAGCAAGGATCCAAGCGTCTACACAGTGCTATTCGAGGACAGTGCCGCGCTTCTCGGCCTGATCGTCGCCTTTGCCGGCATATTGGCGGCGGAGATTTTCGAGATGCCGGAACTGGACGGCGCCGCCTCGATCGGCATTGCGCTGATCCTGGGTGCGACCGCGGCCTTCCTGGCGCGCGAGAGCAAGGGGCTGCTCATCGGCGAGCCTGCTTCGCCCGCGGTGCAGAAAGAAGTGCTGGCGATCGCGCAGCAGGATCCGGCGGTGCAGCGGGCGAACGGCGTCCTGACGGTCCACCTGGGGCCGGAAGAAATCGTTGCCGGCCTGAGCATCGAATTCGAGGACCATCTGTCCGCGCCGGAAATCGAAGCCTGCGTCGAGCGCCTCGAAGCGCGGCTAAGGAAGGAAATGCCCGAGATCACCCGGCTGTTCGTCAAGCCGCAGACGACAGGCACCTGGGAACAGCGGCGCAAGCTGATCGAATCGGCATCCGAGTAGAGTTTTGAGCAGGTCTCGAAACCACATTCCACTCCTCGGGATTATGTCTTGGACCAGCGTCGCGTCGTTGCCTTGCGACGCTGCGCCGCTAAAATCAGCCGATCGAGTTTTGGAGGACTGATTATGAAGATCGACGGCGGCTGTCATTGTGGTGCCATCACCTATGAGGCGGAGGTCGAACCGGAAAAGACCTCGATCTGCCATTGTACCGATTGCCAACAGTTGACCGGTACGGCCTTTCGCGTCACCGTTCCGGCGCCTGAAGATCACTACCGGATCACAAAGGGTACACCGAAGGTCTACATCAAGACCGTGGCAAGCGGCGCCAAGCGCGTCCAGGCCTTTTGCGCCGACTGCGGTTCGCACCTTTACGCCACGTCGGTCGGAGATGGCCCAAAGGTCTACGGCATTCGAGTGGGAACCGCGCGGCAACGCCAGGATTTGATTCCGACACTGCAAAAATGGCACCGCTCGGCGCTTCACTGGCTACCTGAATTTCACGGCATGACCACAGTGGAGGAGCAGTAGCGCCGTCCGGTGCGGCGCCTCATTCGTCGCCTTCGACGACCCTCAGCCTGAGCTGGCCGGTCTTTGAATCGGCAACGCGTGGGGAATCGACAACGCGCGGGCCGGGTTCCGGCTTCGCAGGGGCTGGTGACGCCATGTCAGGGTCGGCATCGCCTCCGGGCTGCGCCCCAAACTCCAGAGCTTCGATCTTCTGGCCGCGTTTGGTCACCTTCGACGTCGAGACGAGGATGTCGTCTATATCCTTGGCCGACTGGGCAAAATGGCCCTGCAATTTGCGCACCCGCTCGTCGACGCGCGAAACATCCTCCATCAGCCGGATCACCTCGCCCTGGATCAGGTGTGCCTGCTCGCGCATACGGGCATCCTTCAGGATCGCCTGGATGACCTGGATCGACAGCATCAGGAGCGACGGCGAGACGATGACGACGCGGGCGCGGTGCGCCTTCTGCACCACCGCCTCGAAATTTTCGTGGATCTCGGCAAACACCGATTCCGACGGCACGAACATGAAGGCGGTATCCTGCGTCTCGCCCTGGATCAGATATTTATCCGCGATATCGCGGACATGCACCTCGATGTCGCGGCGGAAGGCCTGCGACGCGACCTTCTGCTGTTCGGCGCCTTCGGCGGCGCGGATGGCGTTCCAGGCTTCCAGCGGAAACTTGGCGTCGACGGCAAGCGCCGGCGCGCCGTTGGGCATCTTCACCAGGCAATCGGGACGGCTGCCGTTGGACAAGGTCGCCTGGAACTCGTAGGCGCCGTGCGGCAGACCGTCGGCGACGATCGCTTCCATGCGCGACTGGCCGAAGGCGCCGCGCGTCTGCTTATTGGAGAGGATCGCCTGCAATTGCACGACCTGGCCGGCGAGCGACTGGATGTTGCCTTGCGCGGTGTCGATGACGGCCAGCCGCTCCTGCAATTTGGCCAGGCTCTCATGAGTGGATTTGGTTTGCTCGGTCATGGTCTGGCCGAGGCGGCCGGTCATGGCATCGAGGCGCTGGCCGATCGATTGCGTCAGTTCCGCCTGCCGCGCGCCGAAGACTTCCGCGATGGCGCCCATGCGGCCCTGCATCTCGGCTTGGCTTTGCAATATGCCGGCCATCCGCGCCTCGGCGTCGCGGGCATGGTCGGCGGCTTCGGCAGCGGCCACGGCGCGCGCCTTGGCCGAGCGCCACAGCGCGACGACAAGCGCCACGAACAGGCCAAGAAACACAAAGGCCCCGAACGCCAGCGCATGGCCGAGCGTGATCGTGGTCGCGCCAAGCCGGGCGACAGGTTCCGAAAGGATGGATGTCAGGTCGTTCATGCACACAGCATAGACGATTCGGCCGGCCAGCACAGATCAAAACGTGAACGATCCCCCGGCGTACCGGTTGACGCCCTTTATTCAAGGTCTTAGGTGAGACGCCATGCCGATCAAGCCGCTCATCATCCTTCCCGACCCCATCCTGCGCCAGGTTTCCAAGCCGGTGGAGCGCGTCGACGCGCCCTTGCGCAAACTGGCCGACGACATGCTGGCGACCATGTATGACGCGCCCGGCATCGGGCTGGCCGCGATCCAGATCGGCGAGCCGCTGCGCATGCTGGTGATCGACCTCGCCAAGGAGGACGAGACGCCGGCGCCGCATGTCTTCATCAATCCCGAAATCCTGGAAAGCGCCGACCAGCGCTCCGTCTACGAGGAAGGTTGCCTGTCGATTCCCGACTATTATGCCGAGGTCGAACGCCCGGCTTCCGTGCGGGTCAAGTATCTCGACCGCGACGGCAAGCTGCAGGAGATGGAGGCCGAGGGGCTGATGGCAACCTGCCTGCAGCATGAGATCGACCATCTCAACGGCGTGCTGTTCATCGACCACATTTCGAAGCTGAAGCGCGACATGGTGGTGAAGAAGTTCAAGAAGCTGGCCAAGGACAAGGCTCCGGGCAAGCTGGTGGGATAGGGGACAATGCCCCTTCGCGTCATTTTCATGGGGACGCCGGAGTTTTCGGTGCCGACATTGCGCGCGATTGCCGATGCCGGACATGAGGTCGCGGCCGTCTACACCCAGCCGCCGCGAGCCGCCGGCCGGCGCGGCCTTGAGCTGACACTGTCGCCGGTACAGCGCGAGGCGGAACGGCTGGGCATCGAGACGCGCACGCCGACGTCGCTCAAGGGCGGGGCCGAACAGGCAGCTTTTCGCGCGCTGCAAGCTGATATCGGCGTGGTCGTGGCTTATGGCCTGCTTTTGCCCAGGGCGGTTCTTGAGGCGCCGCAACTGGGCTGCATCAACGGCCATGCCTCGCTGTTGCCGCGGTGGCGCGGTGCGGCGCCCATCCAGCGGGCGATCATGGCGGGAGACAGCGAAACCGGCATGATGGTCATGCGCATGGAAGAAGGCCTCGACACCGGCCCGGTGGGGCTGGTTGAAAAATGCGTCATCGAACCCGATATGACCGCCGGCGATCTGCATGATCGATTGATGAGCGTCAGCGCCGCACTGATCGTGGAAGCGCTGGCGCGGCTGGAAAGGAATGGCCTGGCCTTCACCGCCCAAGCGATTGAGGGGGTGACCTATGCCAAAAAGATCGGTAAATCCGAGACGCACGTGGATTGGACGCGACCCGCGGCCGAAGTCCACAATAACATTCGCGGCCTGTCGCCCTTCCCCGGCGCCTGGTGCGAGGTTGAAATTGGTGGCCGGGTGGAACGGCTGAAACTGCTTCGCTCGACGCTTGCGCAAGGTGTGGGCGAACCGGGAGGAATTCTCGACGACCGCCTGACGATCGCCTGCGGAGCGGGCGCGATCCGGCTGGTCGAAGTTCAACGGGCGGGCGGAAGGCCCGCCGCCGCGCAAGAATTCCTGCGCGGGACCAAGATCGAAAAAGGAATGAAATTGTCATGAGCATGATGTCGATACGCGCGGCGACGCCGCGGGATCGCGAGGCCATCCGCCTCGTCGAGGAACACGCTTTCGGCCAGCAGGCGGAGGCCGGGCTGGTTGACGCGCTGGTTTCCGGCGGCGACGCCGTTGTCGAACTGGTGGCGGAAGAAGACGGGCAAGTGGTTGGCCACATCCTGTTTTCGCGGCTTTTCGCCCGCACCGGCGGCAAGGATTTCCCGGCGGTGGCACTGGCGCCGCTGGCGGTGGAGCCCTCCTTTCACGGCACCGGCATTGGCGGCGCGCTGATCCGCGAGGCTCACATTCGCCTGCGCGACGCCGGCGAGATGCTGGCCGTGGTGCTGGGCGACCCCACCTACTACGGCCGTTTCGGCTACAGCCACGCGCGCGCCGAAGGATTCGAGAGCGAATACCAGGGCGAGGCGCTGCAGGCGCTGGCCTGGGGCGACGCTCCCGAAACCGGCCGGCTGGTCTACGCCTCAGCCTTCACCGCACTCGCCGCCTAGGCGTATAGCCGCCCGGCATGCCGCGTTTTCGCCTCGACATCGAATATGACGGCAGCCTGTTTGCCGGCTGGCAGCACCAGGCGGACCAGCCTTCGGTGCAGCAGGCGATCGAGCAGGCGATCGAAAAATTCTGCGGCCAACAGGTCCGCTTGCGCGCTGCCGGCCGTACCGATGCGGGCGTGCATGCGACGGCCCAGGTGGCGCATGTCGACCTGGCCAAGGCCTGGCCGGACGACAAGGTGCGCGACGCCGTCAACGCGCATCTGCAGGCCGCCGGCAACCGCATCGCGATCTTGAAAGCAACGACCGTCGTCGACGGCTTCGATGCCCGCTTCTCGGCCATCGGCCGTCACTACCTCTACCGCATCCTCAACCGGCGCGCGCCCTCGGCGCTGGAAAAGGGCAAGGTATGGTGGGTGCCGAAGCAGCTCGACGCCACTGCCATGCACGAAGCCGCCAAAGTGCTGCTTGGACGGCACGATTTCACCACCTTCCGTTCCACGCAATGCCAGGCCGAGAGCCCGGTGCGCACGCTCGACCGTCTTGACGTCAGCCGTTCGGGCGACATGATCGAAGTCAGAGCCTCGGCGCGTTCCTTCCTGCACAACCAGGTGCGCTCGATGGTCGGCTCGCTCAAGCGCGTCGGCGAAGGCGCATGGACGGCCGGCGATCTCAAGGCGGCGCTCGAGGCGCACGACCGCGCCGCCTGCGGCCAGGTGGCGCCGCCCGACGGGCTTTTTCTGGTCGGCGTCGATTATCCCGGATAGAGTCTCGAAAGGCTCTGAGCTCCGGTGTCCGGAACCGTGATGCCAAGCAGCGCCTGCAGCCCGAACAGCACGATCAGCGAAGCGATGAACATGCCAACGAAGACAGCGGTCCCGATTGCGGCCCCCCTGCCGATGGTCGCGTTGGTCATGCGCCAGGTCAGCACCATCGACAGCGCGAACAACAGCAGCGACACAAGGCTGGAGATCTGGCTTGCCGAGGTCAGGAAAAGCCTGATCAGCGCGGACGGCAGCATCAGCCAGGCGGTGATGGCCGAAGCCCAGTTCGAGGCCACGACATAGTGGACGAAGCGGCCGCCGATGCCGGCGCGCGGCGCGACCAGAGCGAGTGCGACCAGAGGCAGCACCCAGGAACCGATATCGACTGTCGCCAGCCGCAACAGCATGCTGAAGCGGCCCGCGAAGGCATCGGGATCGCCGATCTCGTTGGCGATGCCGACCCAGCCGACGATCAATGCCGGCGCCGCGACGACGATGGCGAAAAAGGAATTCCAGAAACCATCGGCAGACAGGTCGAGCAGACGCAGGCCATCGGCCCTGCCGAGCATCAGTCGCCAGGCGCCGGTCAGCGAAACTTGGGTCTCGTCCGCCGAAAGCATGCTGCTCAGTCCTGTCCGAACCAGTCTTCGATGAAGCGCTGATAGATTTGCGTCAGCGTCTCGAGATCGGCAAGGGCAACGCGCTCGTCGACCATGTGCATGGTCTTGCCGACCAGGCCGAATTCGACCACCGGGCAATAGTCCTTGATGAAGCGCGCATCCGAGGTGCCGCCGGAGGTGGATAGCGCCGGTTCTCTGCCTACCACCGCCTTGACCGAGCCGCTCAACGTCTCGATCAGCCTGTCGTCGCGGGTCAGGAAGACATGGCTCGGCCGGTCGCGCCAGACGAGTTCGTAGTCGACCGGCATCTCCTTGCCGGGCCGATATTTCCTGCGGCCCGCCGCCTGGTCGAGACGGTTGTGGATTTCGGCCTGTATGGTCTCGGCGGTCCAGCTGTCATTGAAGCGGATGTTGAAGGTGGCGGTTGCCTTGGCTGGAATGACGTTGGTGGCCGGGTTGCCTACGTCGATGGATGTCACCTCCAGATTGGTCGGCTGGAAATCCTTCGTGCCCTCATCGAAGACGGGATGCAGCAAAGCATCGACCAGGCTCATCAGCCCGCGTACCGGATTGTCGGCAAGCAAGGGATAAGCGACATGGCCCTGGCGGCCATTGACGATGACGTCGCCCGACAGCGAGCCGCGCCGGCCGATTTTTATCATGTCGCCGAGCGCAGCCGGGTTGGTCGGCTCGCCGACGATCGATGCATCCCATTTCTCGCCCCTGGAAGCCGCCCATTCGAGCAGCTTCGTGGTACCGTTGATGGCCGGGCCTTCCTCGTCGCCGGTGATCAGCAGCGAGACCGAGCCCTTCGGGCCGCCATTCGTCTCGACATGGCGCGCTATCGCGGCGATGAAACAGGCGATGCCGCCCTTCATGTCGACCGCACCCCGGCCATACATCTCGCCATTGGCGATCTCGGCGCCGAAGGGCGGATGCGTCCAGGCGGCTTCGTCGCCGACCGGCACCACGTCGGTGTGTCCGGCGAACATCAGATGCGGGCCATTGCCTGAGCGCCTGGCATAAAGGTTTTCGATATCGGGCGTGCCGTCTTCCGAAAAAATCGGGCGATCGACGAGGAAGCCGAGCGGTTCCAGCATCGTCTGCAACGCGGTCAGCGCACCGCCTTCGGCCGGCGTCACGGAGGCGCAACGGATGAGGGCGGCGAGGTTTGCGGCGGGATCGGTCGGCAGCGTCATGGCAAAAGCGATAGTCGAAAGCTGAAGGCCTGTCACGGCCAGACGTAGGGGCCAGTCCTATGACCGGCGATACCGCCGACATTATGGTTTTCATGTCGTATAGTCGTGGGCCCGGTGCGGAGCGACTGGATGGCAAACGGGGACAAGAGAATCGTCATTGCCGGCGCCGGCAGCATCGGCTGCTATGCCGGCGGCTGCCTGGCGCTCGCCGGGCGCCAGGTGATTCTGCTTGCCCGGCCGCGCATCGAGGCGGCTCTGCGGCAAGGCGGATTGCGGGTCAGCGACCTTGAGGGCCGCGACCGGGGCCTCGAGCGGCAAGCGCTTGCCGTCACCACAGATCCAGCCGCCGCCTTGCCGCAGGCGGACGTGATCCTGGTCACCGTCAAGAGCGGCGCGACGCGGGAGATGGCTGCGCTCATCGCCGCACATGCCCCGCCGGACGCCGTGGTGGTGAGCCTGCAGAACGGCATCGACAATGCCGACAGGCTGCGCGCCGGTGTCGACGGGCGAACAGTGCTGGCGGGCATGGTGCCGTTCAATGTCGTGCAATCGGCCGACGGCGAATTGCCGCTTCGTGTCCACCGCGCCAGCGACGGCAAGGTCATGATCGAGGACAGCGATGCCGGTCTGATCAGCCTTCTCGGCGTCGAAGGGTTCCGGGTTGAAGTCCATGCCGACATGAAAGCCGTGCTGTGGGGCAAGCTTTTGATGAATTTGAACAATGCGCTGGTGGCGCTTTCGGGCCTGCCGCTGGCGAGCGAGCTTGCCGACCGGCGCTGGCGGCTGATCCTGGCAAGACAGATCGACGAGGCGCTCCAGGCCATGAAGGCGTCGGGCATCGAGCCGGCGCGGATCGCCGGCTTGCGGCCGGCGCTGTTGCCGATAGTGCTCCGCCTCCCCGATTGGCTATTCAGGCTGCTGGCGCGGCGGATGCTGGCCATCGACCCGGAGGCGCGTTCCTCCATGTGGGACGATCTGCAGCGCGGCCGGCCGACGGAGATCGGCGATTTGCAAGGCGCCGTTCTTCGCCTGGCGCAAGAAGCGGGCACGCCGGCGCCGACGGTCCGACGAATCATCGCCCTGGTGCGTGAAGCGGAAGCGGCCGGCCGCGGATCGCCCGGTTTCGGCGCGGATCAGGTCGCCGCGCCTGAAGCGCGTCGCGTCTGAATGAATTCAGGCGACGCGGATCAGGCCTTCATTTTCATGCATACCGTCAGTAGCGCATCGCGATGATGGGCGCTCAGGGTTCGGCCGGTGCATTGGTGCGCTTGCCATAGCGGTTGGGTCCGGGCTTGCCCGGAAACAGGCAAAGCACGACGAAGGCGACGATCGAGACGACCGGCACGAACAGGATCAACGCCGCGATGCCGGGCTTGTCGAGGTCGTGCAGCCGCTTCACCGCCAGTGCGATGTTCGACCACAGCGAGGCGACGAAGGCGATGAAGAAGACGAACGACCACATGTTGCTCTCGGGCGAGCCTTCCGGCACCAGCGTGAAACGATAGAGCGGGAAGGCCTGGATGATGGCCACGAGCAGCCCACCAAGAAAATAGGCCGCGCGGCTGACGCGGCCCGATGTCTTGAAGAAAAGCCAAGTAAGGTTGGATCTGTCAGGCAAGCGGGTCCCGTCCATATTGATTGACACCCTGGGCGCCTTCGAGAACGCTGAGACCGATCAGCGTCCACCAGCCCGACTTGTCGCGGTCGTGCCAGCGTTTTCCATAGAGAGCAATCGCGAAATAGATCGACGCCAGCGCGACGAGCATGCCGATGATGCCGATCCTGCCGCCGCCTGCGGTCGTGAAGCGCGTGCCGAGAATCGCATCGAGAATGAAGGCAACAATACCGATGACGATGAATATATCGATGCCGGCCCAGAACTTGGCGTGATCGATGCGGCCGTCGAAGCTCGTCAGCAGACATCTCCAGTCCATGCCACCCTCCATGTTGAACCGGCGCGACCGATCGTCGCGCCGGCGGAAGGTGCGCCCGCTTTCCAAAAAGATCAATCGCGCAGCAATTCGTTGATCGAGGTCTTGGACCGGGTCCTGGCATCGACCCGCTTGACGATGACCGCGCAATAGAGGCTTGGGCCCGGCTCATTGTTCGGAAACGGCTTGCCCGGCAGCGAACCGGCTACGACGACGGAATTCGGCGGCACTTCGCCGTAGAAGATCTCGCCGGTGGCGCGGTCGACGATCTTGGTCGACTGGCCAATGAAGACGCCCATGCCGAGCACAGAGCCCTCGCGCACGATGCAGCCTTCGACCACTTCCGAGCGCGCGCCGATGAAGCAATTGTCCTCGATGATGGTGGGACCGGCCTGCATCGGCTCCAGCACGCCGCCGATGCCGACGCCGCCCGACAGGTGCACATTCTTGCCGATCTGGGCGCAGGAGCCCACCGAAGCCCAGGTATCGACCATGGTGCCCGAATCGACATAGGCGCCGACATTGACGAAGGACGGCATCAGCACGGCGCCCGGCGCGACATAGGCCGAGCGGCGCACGATCGACGATGGCACGGCGCGGAAACCGGCCTTCTCGAAATCGACGGCGCTCCAGCCGTCGAACTTCGACGGCACCTTGTCCCACCACACGGCCTGGCCGGGACCGCCCTTGATGATCTCCATCGGGTTCAGCCGGAAGGACAAAAGGACGGCTTTCTTCAGCCATTGGTTGACATGCCACTGGCCATCGGCCTGGCGCTCGGCAACGCGGGCGGTGCCGCGGTCGAGCAGATCGAGCGCCGACTGGATGGCGTCGCGTGTCTCGCCTCTGGTCGCCGTCGAAATCGCGTCACGTTCCTCGAAGGCCTTGTCGATGGTCTTTTCGAGGCTCGCCAGATCCGGCTTCGACATGAATTCGCTCCATTACCAGGCTGTTAAGGGACTGAGCCTTAACCTGTTTTGAAAATCGCGCGGACCCTATGTGAAGGCAGAGTAGGGGTCAATCGCGACTGCGCCATGGGACGGCGCAAGTGAATGAAATGGACGGACCTGACATCATGACACCCATGGAAAAGGCGGGCTGGACGCCGCTGCCGCATTCGGACGAGGATCTGGAGCGGGCCAGGAGCGTGCCGGACACGCCGCAGACGCGCGCCGAGACCTACCGCCTGGCGTGGAACGATCCCGACTTCATGACGCGGCGCGAATTGCGCGCGGTCAGGCTGCAGCTCGAACTCCTGAAGCCGGAGATGATCCTGGCCGAGCGCGGTATCCGCTCGACCGTGGTCCTGTTCGGGGGCGCGCGGCTGCCGGAACCCGGCGGCGAGGCCTGGGCGGCCAAAAACGAGACGCAGAAGAAGAACCTTGAGGAAAACAGCAAATATTACGAGGAAGCGCGCAAATTCGCCCGCCTCTGCTCGCAGCAATCGGCCAGTTCATACTACCGCGAATATGTCGTGGTGACCGGCGGCGGGCCCGGCGTGATGGAAGCGGGCAATCGCGGCGCCGACGATGTCGGCGCGCCCTCTATCGGCCTTAACATCGTTCTGCCGCACGAGCAGGCGCCCAATGCCTATGTGACGCCGGAACTCTGTTTCAACTTCCACTATTTCGCCATCCGCAAGATGCATTTCGTCATGCGCGCGAAGGCCGTCGCGGTGTTTCCCGGCGGCTTCGGCACGATGGACGAATTCTTCGAGACGCTGACGCTGATCCAGACCGGGCGCATGGAGCGCGTGCCGGTGATCCTGTTCGGCAAATCCTTCTGGAAACGGGCGATCGATCTCGACTTCCTCGCCGAGCAAGGTACGATCAGTCCCGGCGACCAGGACATCATCGATTTCGTCGACACCGCCGACGAGGCCTGGGGCATCGTCAGCCGGTTCTATAAGTTAGGGGAATAATGAGTAGTGAGTAGTGAGTAGTGAGTAGTGAGTAGTGAGTAGTGAGTAGTGAGTGAGAGAATAAGCCGCTTGCAGCCTCTACTCGCCGATCAATTTCCATTACTCACTACTCACTACTCACTACTGTCTTATCCCCACAACTATCTCCGTCAGAAACCCGGCCAAATCGTCGGTGACGAAGTCGACATCATCTTCCTGCGCCGGATCGCGCTCCCAGATTTCGGAGAATGTCGGCTCGAAATTGCGCGGCACCACCAGGACCGTCGTCATGCCCAGTGACTTCGGCACGGACAGGTTGCGCGCGAGATCCTCGAACATCACCGCATTGTGGCCGGTGACGGCGTGAAGTTCGGCGAATTTCTCGTAGGTCTGGCGCGCAGGCTTGGGGTTGAGCCCGGCAGCGACGATATCGAAGATGTCGTCGAAATGATCAAGGATGCCAAGCTGGCGCGCAGTGCGCTCGGCATGCCTGCGGTCGCCGTTGGTGAAGATGAACTTGCGGCCGGGAAGCTGGCGAATGGCGGTGCCGAGGACGGGATCCGGCACCAGCCAGGAATAGTCGATGTCGTGGACCTTCTCGAGGAAATCGTCGGGGTCTATGCCATGGCGCGTCATCAACCCGTTCAGCGTCGTGCCATATTCCCGATAAAGTTCTTTCTGCAGCTTGCGCGCGTCCTCGCGCGGCAGCGACAGCAGTTCCCCGACATAGGCGGTCATCTTGACGTCGATCTGCGAGAACAGATTCGAATGATGCGGATAGAGCGTGTTGTCCAGGTCGAACACCCAGTCGGTGACATGGGCGAAGCGAGCGGGGTCGGGGTGTGTAGCCATGCGCCCCTTATGGCACGAAACGGACGATCTTGAAGGGGCTTTATCCACAACTTCTACGCGCCGAAAGTGGCAGAACAGTCTCACCGTTCAAATTTTAGGCATCCTGGAAAGGTGGCCTTCAGGGCTTGCTGGCACAGAGGCGGTCCAGTGGGAGCCAGCGATGAGCAGTATAATTCTGAAGTCCGCCACCATTGCTTTCGTCTCCGTCGCGGTTTCGCTCCTTCTGACCCTGATCATCGTCCCCGCCATGGGATTCCCGGTCAACCGCATGATCTGGCTGACCTCGACATTGTGTCCGCTGGTTCTTGCATGGGCGGCCTGCGCAAGCACGTTCTGGCACAGCGACAGGCTGAAGTCGGCGCATCGCGACCTTGCCCGCACCCATGCCCAGCTTGCCGCAGCACATCGCCGGCTGGCGGAAAAGGCCAGCCGCGACGACATGACGGGCATGCTCAACCGGGAAAGCTTCTTTGCCGTGCTCAACGGATCCCGGCACAAGCCCGATCGCGGCGCCTTGCTGATCATCGATGCCGACCATTTCAAGATGATCAATGACAGCTTCGGCCATCTGACCGGCGACGACGCGCTGCTCCTGATCGCCAGCGCGATCAAGCGCGGGGTGCGGGACGGCGACGTCCTCGGCCGCATCGGCGGCGAGGAGTTCGGCGCATTGCTGGTCGGAGCCACGGAACGGGAAGCCAAGCGCGTCGCCGAGCACATCCGCCGCGAGGTCGAGCTGATCCGCTTCCGGCCCGTGGACGAGCGGACCATTCCGCTGACCGTCAGCATCGGCGGAACCCTCTGCGACGAAAGCGCCAGCGTGTCGGAGCTGATGCGGGCCGCCGACCGGCGCCTCTACCAGGCCAAACATCGGGGACGCAACCTGGTGATCCTCGACACCGACATCTCCGAGGCGGCCTGAACGGGCTGATCCAGCATATCGGCTTGTTAAGAAGTCTCTAACCCTGTTTGCACTCGGCTGCGCATTGTTCCGGCTTGCAACCAGTTTTGGCACGCTTCTGGCTTCGATGATGAAGCATGTGCCGTTCAGGGAACATGCCTGGATGTTCAGGGAACATGCCTGGATAGAGACCCCGTCGAGAGACCTGTCATGAGTTTCCTTATCAAGAAGATATCCCGCCGAATGATCATGCAGACGCTGATCGCGGTGCCTGCCCTGTCGCTGTTCCGCAAATTGCCCGATGCGGGTTCTTCCGAAGCCGCCCCCGATGAGATCGTCGAGGTCAATGGCTGGATCCTGAAGCGGAGCGACCTGGCATGATCTTCGACAGTTATGAGGCGTTTCGCGCCGCGAATTTCACGCCCAGGGTCTGCGTTCTCGGCTCCGGCCCGGCCGGCACCACGATCGCCAGAAAGCTCGGCGCCGCCGGCATACCGGTCGTGGTGCTGGAGGCCGGCGGCAGGGAGTTCAGCGACACCTCGCAGGATTTCTACCGCGGCACCACGGTCGGCGATCTCTATTTCGATCTCGATATCACCCGGCTGCGGTTCATGGGCGGCAGCTCGAACCACTGGGCCGGCTGGTGCCGCGTGCTCGACAAACAGGATTTCGAGCCGAAGGCGTGGGTGCCGGACACGGGCTGGCCGATCCGGCGCAGCGACATCGAACCCTATCTGCGCGAAGTGCGCGAAATCCTGGAACTGCCGGATTTCCGGCCGGACGCGCCGATCTCGGACGACATCCGCTGGGTGCAGCTGATCAAGAGCGGTGCGGTGCGCTTCGCTGAAAAATACGCCGACGAGCTCGACAAGAGCAGGAACATCGCTGTCGTGCTCAACACCTGCGCCGCCGAGCTTGCCGGCGACGGCAGACGCGTGACCGGCGCCAGGCTGTGGTCGCAGGGGCAGGATGCCGGCTTCTTTAGCGCCGATTATTTTATCGTCAGTACCGGGGGGCTGGAGAATTCGCGGCTGCTTTTATGGTCGAACCAGCGCTCCAATGGCGGCGTCGTGCCGAACGCGACGGCACTTGGCCGCTACTGGATGGAACACCCGACCTTCCAGGGCGGCAACGCCATCCTGTCCGACTATGGCGCATTCGAGGTCGATGCGGTGAACGAGGCCTTCTTCTCGCCGATGCCGGCCGCGATGGAGCGGCTGCGGATCATGAATTTCGGCATCAGGCTGATCGAGACGCCCTATCCCGGCGTCAAGGACCTGATCGCGAATCTCGCCTGTACGGCGCCCAACATGGCGGAGTGGCTATCGGGCAAACTCAACCAGAACCTGCGCTGCGCGGCCCAGCTCTATGTCGCCTGGGAGCAGGCGCCGCTGGCCTCGAACCAGGTCGAGCTGTCGAAGACCGTGGTCGACCACGCCGGCGTGCCGCGCATCGAGCTGCACTGGAAGAAATCGGACCTGGAACGCCGCACGCTGCTCGAAGGGCTGAGGCTTTTCGGGACGACGCTAGCCCAGAAGAACCTGGGCCGGGTGCGTATAGCCGACTGGATTTCGAATGGCGGCGACTACCCGACGGACGAGGAGACGGCCGGCCACCACCACATGGGAGGCACGCGCATGGGCACCGATGTCGCCACAAGCGTCGTGGATGCCAACTGCAAGGTGCACGGCATGGACAATCTCTATGTCGGCGGCTCCTCGGTGTTCTGCACCTCGGGCCAATGCAACCCGACGACGACGATCACGGCGTTGGCCTGCCGGCTCGGCGAGCATCTCGGCAAGGTGGTAGCCGCCTGAGGGTTCCGCAGTCCCCACTAAATCATCTCATCCCGACAAAGCCGCGTCACATAATGGCGCGGCCGCCGGAGCGGCTTAAAAGCCGTGGAGATGCGCACCGGCACGGCGGCGACGCAGCTTTCCTGGAATTGTCCTACGCCCGCCGCTCCGACCGGCCAAAACGCCGTTCGAGATAGGCCTGGCCGAACTCCAGCGTGATCGACAGGATCCAGTAGATCATCGAGGCGGTGATCAGCATCTCGATATGGCGGAACTCCGTCTGGCCCATGGTGCGGGCGAGATACATGATCTCCCAGACGCCGACGACCGACACCAGGGACGAGTCCTTCAGCATGGCGATGAACTGGTTGCCGGTCGGCGGGATGATGACGCGCATGGCCTGCGGCAGGATGACCAGCGCCATGGTCTGGCCGGGGCTCAGTCCAAGCGCAGTGGCGCCTTCGCTCTGTCCGCGCGGAATGCTTTCGATGCCGGCGCGGAAGATCTCGGTCATGTAGGCGCCATAACACAGCGACAACGCCAGAATGCCGGCCGGCACCGCGCCGATCACGTAACCGACCTGCGGCAGGCCGAGATAGATGATGTAGATCTGCATCAGCAAAGGAAGGCCGCGGAACAACGAGGTGTAGAAAGTGGCCAGCCCGTACACAATGCCGTTTCCGGTCAGTTTGGCGATGGCGCCGACAAGTGCGATGGCTGTCGCGATCAGGATCGAGATCGCCGAAATGTAGAGCGTGGTGGTGACGCCCTGGGTGATCAGGAAGCCGATCTTCCTGGCGATGAAGGCAAGCGACAGGTCGAAGGAATAGAAGAACAGCATCAGGAGCACGAACAGTTCGATCCAGACGCCGACGATCTGCTGCCGCCGGGGCAAAAGCAGCAGCAGCTTGCAATTCACCAGCACAATGAGCGCGATCAGCACTGCGGAAAGCGCGCGCGACAGGGCAGGGTTGGCCTGCAGCCAGCCGGATGCAACTGGAATCACCGAGCCGATCCAGCTTGACTTGATGCCCATCGCGTAAAGGCCGGCGGCCAACAGCGCCAGCACGAGCGCCCCCACTGCGCGGCGGGTGATCCCCGGATAGAAGAGCATCAGCCTGCCGATCATGCCGTCACCTTGTCTTTCGTGGCGGCATGACGTTCTCGCCACCAGTCCTGCGCCTGCAATTTCCAGTAGGTGAGCTGCGCGGCCGCCAGGCCGGCGGCGCCGCCGGCCCAGCTCAATCCGAATGGCGCGAACTGCCGGTACCGGTCCGAAACGCCCAGAATGCCTTCCGCAACGATTTTTCCGGCGATGGCCGTGGTGTTGAGACCATGGCCGCCGAAAGCCGTGCAATACCAGACGCCCGGCTGCAATTCGCCGATCTGGGGCATCAGGTGACGGGCATAGGACATCAATCCGGACCAGGCCAGTTCGGTCTTGAGGTCCGCAAGCTGCGGATAGGTACCGATCATCTCGCGGCGCAATTCGCGCGCCAGCGCGTAGGCAGAAGCGGCGCGCGTGGTGATGCGCCCGCCCCACAAAAGGCGATTGCCGCCATCGACCAGCCGATAATAGTCGCCGGCCCGTCGGTTGTCGCCGACCGCGTCCGTGGTCGCAACGGCTTGCGCGATCAGGCGCGGCGCCGGCTCGGAAACCATCACATAGGTCGCGATGGGCAGGAAGGCGCGGTGGAGCTGACTGAATACCGGGCCGGTGTAGCCGCCGGTAGCCAGCACGACGCGCGGTGCCCGAAGCGTGCCCTCTCGCGTGCGCAGCATCTTTTGCGGCCCCGACAGATCGCATTGCACGACTTCGGAGCTCTCATGGATGCTGCCGCCAAGCCGCTCGATCTCATCGGCCACGGAACGCAGATAATTAAGCGGATGGATGTGAAAGGCTTTCGGGTCGCGCAGGCCCTGGTAATAGCGAGCCGATTTCAGCACCGAACGGACGTCTTCTCTGCGCAGATATTGAAGCTGGTATCCGTGGTCGCGCGCCGTCTGGTCGGCATAGGCCTTGAGCGCGTCGCCATCGTCGTAGCGCAGGACGCTGACCAGCCCGTCGCGCGGCATGGCGGCCGATATGTCGAGCGCCTCGATGGTGTGACGCACGAATTCGACGCCCTCGATCGACAGCCGGTGCAGTTGCCGGGCGGCCTCCTTGCCGACACGCGCGGCAATGGTGTCGCCGCCGGTGGCGAAGCCAGGCGTCACGAAGCCGCCATTGCGGCCGGAGGCGCCGAAACCGACGACGTGGGCCTCCAGCACAGCGACGCGCAGCCCGGAGCGCGACAGCTGCAACGCCGTGGTCAGGCCGGCCAGTCCTCCGCCGACGACGGCCACGTCACAGTGCGCCTCGCCGCGGAGCGGGGGCCTGATCTTCCGGTCGATCATGGTGCGGGCGTAGTAGGTGTCCGGATAGGCCATCGGCGACTTTCAACTGCATCCCGCTCGTCAGGAAAAGCGCGTAGCGCTTTTCCCTGGGGAATTGCGCAAGAACAAAGGTTTAGAGAGGGGTGGCGATTGTTTCAAACGCTGCACCGCTCCGGCATCTGACACGTGATGCCCGCCGGTCGCCGAGCGGCGGCCGGCGGGCAATCCAACGTCATTTGGCGCTGTAGTCCTTGCCGTACCATTTCGTGGTCAGCGCGGCGAGCGTGCCGTCCTTCTTCAGCTCGGCGATGATGCCCGAAACCTTTGCGGTCCACTCGGGATCGTTCTTCTCGGCGATGACCACGAGCGGTTCCCGGAAGGCATATTCCCCTTCGAGGATCTTCACGGGATAGCCGTTCTTGATGGCGTTCTGCGCCGTCTGCTCCGGCGCGATCACGGCATTCAGGCGAACGCCGTCGCCAAGCCGCAGGTCATCGAAGGGAAGCATGGAATCGGCGAAGGTGCGGATCTCGCCGGGCTCCAGCTTGTATTCGACGGGAGGCAGGCCGGGCGCGTCGATCTCAAGCTTGCGGCGGATGAAATCCTCCGAGGTGGTGGCCGTCTCGACGCCGATCACCTTGCCGTTAAGATCGGCGACCGACTTCGCGGTGCTGTCCTTGTGCACGACGTAGACATAGGGGCTGTAGTAATAGATGCCGACAAAATCGATCACCTTGGAACGGGCCTTGGTCGGCGTGACCGAGCCGACGCCGAGGTCGTAGCGCCCTTGCCAGCGGCCGCCGGTCAGGGTCGCCCAGTCGGGCGTCTCGAACGAGACCTCGACCCCCAGCCGTTTGCCGATCTCGCGCGAGACATCGATGTCGAAGCCGGCGAGCTCGTTGCTGTCATTGAGAAAGCTTTGCGGCGGCCAGGCGGCGTTGGTGGCGACGACCATCGCCTTCTTCGACGTGACGCGATCCAAAGTTTCTCCGGCCATGGCCGCCGTCGTGATCGCGAATGTCGCGACGGCAAGAATGGCGAAATCGAGCAGTTTCTTCAAAGTTATCCTCCCTTATGGATGCAGCTGAAATGACGGTACCTGCGTCGGGCACCAGTGGTTGTTTCGATCGGCCTCGTCCGCGACGTCTCCGCGGCGTACCGTGGCGTTCGGCTTGCGGATGCAAGTCCAACGCGGCTCGGTGTCGATTTGCGTCCATCGCAGCCGAAGCTGTTCCCCCTCATGGACTGGCGTTTGTGACAGTTGACACTCAGGTCGCGAAAAGCAGGGTTCCACCCGGCGAAATGCCGGATAATGGCAGCCATGCAGTCATTACGTGCCGTGAGGCGGCAAAATGCCGGATATTTGCGCCTTGCGCAGCCTGCACCGGCGGTTCCTGAGGATTGTCGCGGCGGTGGTTCAGCCGATAGGATCGCGCCGAGCGATTGGACGGGTTCCAGGGCGGATCGAAGGAGAGGATTGATTGTGGAATTGACCGAAAAAGATCGCCAGCTGCTCGCGCTGATGCAGAAGAACGCGCGTGAGCCGGTCGCATCACTGGCGCGTCAGCTCGGCGTATCCCGGACTGCCTTGCAGGAGCGCATACAAAAGCTCGAGGCGGGCGGGGTCATCGAAGGCTACGCGGTGCGGCTGACCAAGGAGGCGGCACAGAATTCCGTCCACTGTTTCACCTTCGCCGCCCTGAACAACAAGAGCTACCCGGACGTCTCCAGAAAGATCAAGGCTATGCCTTCGATCCAGGCGGTCTATGCCATAACCGGCGAGTGGGACCTGATCATCCATGTCGCGGCCGAGACGCTCGAGAAGCTGAACCGGGAAGTGAATGCGCTGAATGAAATCAGCGGCATCGTAAAAACCGCATCGCATGTGGTGATGGAGACGAAGTTCAATCGCAACATCTATGCCGCACTGTAGGAAGGGCGAGGTTTCGCTCGCCCCTGCCCACCCAAATCCGGCTACACAGTCGCCGGGTCGAGTGCGGGCTCGCCCATGCGGCGAGCGACGATCGCCCCGAAATCGGCGGTCTGGAATGTGTCGCGCAGCGCGTCGAAGGACGGCAGCACGAAATAGACGCGCTGGAACTTGTCGATTTCGTAGCCCGTGCGCATCACCGTTTCCAGGTCGAAAGACGCATGGTGCGCATCCTTGCTTTCGACCGCGAACTGCAACTCCGTGAAGGATGACATCAGGCCGGCGCCGAAGGCCTTCAGCGGCTGACCACTTTCCTGCATGAGGCCGTATTCGGCCGTGTACCAGTAGAGCCGGCTGATCATTTCGTCGCCGCCGAGCGCGATGATGTCGCCGGCCTTCTGGCCATACATCTGCATGAAGTCGGCGAAGACCGGCTGCGACAGCACCGGCACATGGCCGAAGAAATCATGGAACATGTCGGGTTCGACGATGTAGTCGAGCTCCTGCTGCGTCCGCAGCCAGTTGGTGACGGGGAAACGGCGGCTGGCGAGATGGTCGAAGAAGGGCGCGGCCGGGATGAGCCCTGGCACGGCGACGATCTCCCAGCCAGTCAGCTTGCGCAACTTGGCACTGACTTCGTCGAAGTCCGGGATGCGGTCGAGCAGGCCGAGCTTGTCGACGCCGTCGAGATAGGAATGGTGGGCGAGCTTGCGCGTCAGTTTCGTCTGGCGGTCGCACAGCGTGCGCCACACCGCCTGTTCCTCGGCGCTGTAGTCATAGCCTTGCGCCACGGTGAAATCGGCACGGCAGACCGAGTAGTCGCCGCGCAACCCTTGAGCCGCGCAGTCGCGGGCATATTCGGCAACGCTCATTGTCGTCATGGTTTTCTCCTCGCCAATCTTGAATTCCGGATGTGCCCGAAGTTAACCGGACTTGCGGAGGCAAATCGGTTTTGGTGATGGCCGGAATGAGGATTTTTGGATAACATCCACTCGGAATATGCCATAGCGGAGTGAAAATGCCTCAATTCGACGATTTCGAGATCAAGATGCTCGATATCCTCCAGCGCGACGGACGCAAGCCGGTCTCCGAACTGGCGCAGGAGATCGGCCTGTCGACGACACCTTGCGCGCGGCGCTTCGAGGCGCTGCAGGAGGCCGGCATCATCAAGGGCTTTGCCGCCGTGCTCAGCCGCCGTGCCGTCGGCCTGACGGTCGAGGTGTTCATCCAGGTGCGGCTGGTCAGCCACAGCGACGGTTCGCCCGAGAGTTTCATCGCCGCGGTCCAACGCATGGACGAGGTATCATCCTGCTGGACGATGACCGGCGACCACGACTTCCTGCTGCATGTCATGGTGCCGTCGGTCGACGAACTCAACGCCTTCGTCATGCACCGGCTGATGCGGCTCGACGGTGTGCGCGACGTCCACACGCAGCTCGTGCTGCAGAACATCAAGGGACCCGGCCACGTGCCGCTCGGACATCTGCGGCGGTGATGGCGCCGGCCAGCATGGGCGGATCACCCATGAAGAGGTCCCGCCATGAAACTCGTTCTCCATGCGCTGGTATACGGAGATGGACGGCGGCTCTGGTCCGCGAGTCTGGGGATTTCTGACGCGCGATGGCCGGATGAAAGATGGCCGATTTCCGGAGCGCGCCACAGACGCGGAAGAGCAATCGATGGTTCGAACGGACGGCATGGAAACCTGCCGTGCTCGCGGCCATGCATTCGCACCGCGCCTGACTTTTTAACGCTGGCCGTTATCAGGCTGCGCGCTACTTCCTGGAAGCAGAGGTGTCCGGCAGGAGGAAGAGATGCAGCTTGTCACCCATAAAAAGACGAAAGAGGGCCGGCTGATGCCTTGGGGAAAAGGCACCGTCGTCAGCGGCGCCAGGGGCTATGTCTTTCTCGCCGGCAATACGGGCACGGCCGAAAATTACGACCCGTCGACGGGCAAAGGTGGCGCCGTCGGGGACGCGGCGACGCAATGGCGCTCCATTTTGACGACCATCAAATCGGACCTGGAGGAGCTTGGCAGCTCGCTCGAGCATCTCGTCAAGATCACCCAATATATCAAAGGACCATTTCCGGACGGCGGCGTTCTGAGTTCCCCCAATTTCCGGCTGGACGTCATGGACGAATTCTTCGCCGCGCACTGCCCGAAGCACTGCAGCTACAACAATCCGCCGCCCTCGGAGGTAATCGGGGTTGCCGCACTTGCGCATCCCGATCTCGTCATCGAGATCGTGGCGGTCGCCGCTCTGCCGGATTAGCGCCGGGCGCGACAGCCCACAAATATCAGGGCACGATCAGCGTGCCGGCGCCGTGCTCGGTGAACAGTTCAAGCAGCACCGAATGCGGCGTCTTGCCGTTGAGGATGACGACGCCTTCGACGCCGCGCTCGATCGCCTCGATGCAGGTCTCGACCTTCGGGATCATGCCGCCCGACACCGTGCCGTCCTTGATCAGCGCCTTGGCCTCGGCGACCGTCAGCTCGTCGATCAGCTTCTTGTCCTTGTCGAGCACGCCCGGCACATCGGTGAGGAACAGAAGACGCGAGGCCTTGCAGGCGCCGGCGATGGCGCCGGCAAAGGTATCGGCATTGATGTTGTAGGTGTGACCATCGCGGCCGGGCGCCACAGGTGCCAGCACCGGGATCATCTCGGAGCGCGCCAGAAGGTCGAGCAGCGTGCGGTCGACCTCGACCGGCTCGCCGACGAAGCCGAGATCGAGCACGCGCTCGATGTTGGAGTCCGGGTCGATCATGGTCTTGCGCGCCTTTTCGGCGAACACCATGTTGCCGTCCTTGCCGCACAGGCCGATCGCCCATTCGCCCTCGGCGTTGATGAGCGCGACGATCTCCTTGTTGATAGAGCCCGCCAGCACCATCTCGACGATCTCGACCGTCTTCTGGTCGGTGACGCGCAGGCCGCCCTCGAATTTGGATTCAATGCCCATCTTGTTGAGCATGGCGCCGATCTGCGGCCCGCCGCCATGGACGACGATCGGGTTGACGCCGGACTGTTTCAACAGCGCGATGTCGCGCGCGAAGGCTTTGCCGAGTTCGCTGTCGCCCATGGCGTGGCCGCCATATTTCACCACCACCGTCTTGTTCTCGTAGCGCTGCATGTAGGGCAGCGCCCGCGACAGCAGGGCGGCCTGCATTTCGGCGGTGGCGGCGATGTCCGTCATCGGCGTGGTTCCCTGGCTTTTGATTTCATGCCTGTCGTTGCCCCAAAACCGCTGCGCATTTTTGGCGACATGCATCAGGTAAAGACGGCGGCGTCTTAGCGGGAATTGACGCGGGCCGCAAACGGCTTTGCTGTCATATTCGGGCGGCTCACGACCTCGTCATCACTTAAGGCACCATAAGCGGCGCCCTGCGGCCAAGCCAACCGGAGATCTTCTCCATCTGCGCGGCCAGGGACAAAAGCGTCTCCTCGTCACCGGGGCGGCCCGCGGCCTGGACGCCGAGCGGCAGGCCGGCTTCGGTGACGTAAACAGGGAGCGCGATGGAAGGCTGGCCGCTGACATTCTGGATCGCCGGCCAGTGAGTGAACCACAGGCTCTTGTCCATCAACTGGCCGAACAGCGGTTCGATCCTGAGCAGCGCCGTGAGGCGAAGCTTGTCGAGCATATTCTCGATGAGCTCGTCGGCACCCTTCGGGTCCATCGCGCCGCAAGCGAGCGGCGGGTGGGCGATAACAGGCATCAGCACGGCGTCGTAACGCGCCGTCTCCGCAATCAGTTGCCGCGAGGCGGCATGCAGCCGCTGCAAGCCGGCATAGGTCTCGCCGGCCGAGACCATTTCGCCCAGTCGGCCGAGCACCCGCGTCGCGCGCTCGATGTCGCCGGTGACGGTGCGGCCGACGCGCACCGCCTCGGCCCGCAACATGCCTGCGACAGCCGAGGCAACCGTTCTGCAGAAATCGGCGAAGAAGTCGCGACCGATGGAGGGCAAATCGATTTCCTCGACGCTGTGGCCGCCCTCGCGGGCGAGCGCCACCGCGGTATCGAGCGCTTTCAGCGTCTCGGCCGAAATCGGCAGGCCAAGCGGAGAGTTCCGGTACATTGCGAGCTTGAGCTTGCCGGGATCGCGGGCGGCAGCCGCGGCGAACGCACCCTTCGGCGGCGGCGCGACATAGGGTGCGAGCGGGTCGGGGCCATGGGTGAGGTCAAGCAGCAGGGCGCAATCGCGCACCGAGCGGGTGACGGCATGGTCGACCACCATGCCGTACCAGCTTTCGCTCACCAATGGCGACAGCGGGACGCGGCCGCGCGAGGTCTTGAGACCGACCAGCCCGGTGCAGGCAGAAGGCACGCGGATCGAGCCGCCGCCATCTGAGGCATGCGCCACCGGCACGACGCCGGCGGCGACCAGTGCCGCAGCGCCGCCGGACGAGCCGCCGCTGGTGTGGCCGGTGTTCCAGGGATTGCGGGTGATGCCGAAGGCTTTTGATTCGGTCATCAGCCGCAGCCCGTGTTCGGGCGATGTCGAGGTGACGATGGGTGTCAGTCCGGCGGCGAGATAGCGTTCGGTCAGCACCGAACTGACCTCGGGCATCCAGGCGGGGATGCGGCTGCCGCCATGCGACGGCACGCCCTTGATGGCGATGCCGAGATCCTTGATGGCGAAGGGCACGCCGGCCAGCGGTAGGGAACGATCGATGCCCTTCGCCCGGCTGCGCGCCGCATCGTAGAGTGTCTCGGCCGTGGCATTGATTTCAGGCCGGCTGGCCTCGGCGCGCGCGATCGCCGCGTCGACCAGTTCGACCGGCGAAACCTCGCCCTTGCGCACCAACGTGGCAAGGCCGGTGGCGTCTTCTTCCCACAGCACTCGTTCGACCGACATGCGCGCTCCCCCGATCCAGGCAAGGTAACCAGCGGCCAATCCGTTGGCAATCGAGCGATGGAACGAGTGCGGCGCGGTGCGGAAAGCTTTGGGTGTACGGAAATTTGCGCCGTTGCAAATACATCGCAATCCCCTAATTTGCCGACATGACGCCACAGGAGATCAGCAATCTGATTGTCCGGACTTCGATGAAGGACCGGGCTTCGTTCGATCTGTTGTACCGGCAGACCAGCGCGAAACTTTTCGGTGTTTGCCTTCGTGTATTGAAGGACCGGGGAGATGCCGAAGAGGCGCTTCAGGAGGTCTTCGTCAAGATATGGACGAAGGCGGACCGTTTCGCCGTCTCGGATCTAAGCCCGATTTCCTGGCTGGTGGCCATCGCGCGCAACCATGCGATCGATCGTATCAGGGCGCGGCGGGAACCTGCCGCCTATATCGATGCCGCGCTCGATGTGGCCGATCCGGCGCCGGGACCGGAGGCCATGACCGTGGCAGGTGGCGAGTCCGAGCGCATCTACCATTGTCTCGAGGAATTGGAGAAGGGCCGGGCAGCGGCTGTCCGGGGCGCCTATCTGAACGGCGAGAGCTATGCCGAACTGGCGGAGCGCCATGGCGTGCCGCTGAACACGATGCGAACCTGGCTGCGGCGCAGCCTGCTGAAGCTCAGAGAGTGTCTGGAAAGATGACGCTGGTAGACGACGACGGACCGGAACGTGGAGGCGACGACCTGTTCGCCGCCGAATATGTTCTTGGCGTCCTGACAGCGGAAGAACGCCAGATCGCGTCCCGCCGCATCGATGGCGACGCCGCATTCGCTCGGCTTGTCGATGCCTGGGAGGCCCATTTTTCGCCCTTGGCCGTCGCCTATCCCGGGACAGAACCTCCGATCAGGGTCAAGGAGGCGATCGATCGCCGGCTGTTCGCCTCGCAGCCTCGCGCCGGCCTATGGTCGAGCCTTGCCTTCTGGCGCGGCCTTGCCGCCGCCGCCATCGCGGCGCTGGCGATCTACATCGCCTTGCCTTTCATCAACCCGCCGCTCCAACAACCACAGCTTGTCGCCTCGCTGGCCGCCGAAGGCAGCGACGTCAGATACCTCGTCGTCTATGACGCGGCGCATCATGAAGTCGGCCTGTCGCACGTTTCCGGTGAGCGGGCCTCCGGCAAGGACTTCGAACTGTGGGTCATCGTGGGCAAGAACGCGCCGGTTTCGATGGGCGTCATCCCGGCCGGGAAGGCTGCGCATGTGACGGTTTCGCCGGCCGTGCAGCAGAAACTTGCGCAGGGCGCCGTGCTGGCGGTCAGCCTCGAGCCTTCAGGCGGTTCGCCGACCGGCCAGCCGACGGGACCGGTGGTCGCGGCAGGCGACCTGAAGGGCATCTGATGGCTCCCCGCCCGGACCGTCGCCTTACAAAATAGTGAAGTCTATTTTTGCATGGATAACCGCGGACCAAATTCCCGCAGTTGGATCAGCCTATCTACTGAAATCACCGGGCGTCATTCGGAATAAAAGAATTCTTTCATAGAAAGCGAAACTAAGTTTTGCATGGCCCGTATCTCCTCGCGTTCCCAATGATGGGGAAAACAACCCGAGGAGACTTACATCATGCGTAAACTCGCCACCCTTTTGCTCGCCGGTACGATCGGCCTCTCAGCGCTCGGCACCATCGCCTATGCCGCCAATCCGATGGTCGGGGGCGCACCCATGTACGCCAAGAAGAACATCATCGAGAACGCCGTCAATTCGAAGGACCACACGACGCTGGTCGCTGCCGTCAAGGCAGCGGGCCTGGTCGACACGCTGCAGGGTGCCGGGCCCTTCACCGTCTTCGCTCCCACCAACGAGGCCTTTGCAGCACTTCCGGCCGGCACGGTCGAAACGCTGCTCAAGCCCGAGAACAAGGACAACCTGACCAAGGTCCTTACGTGCCATGTGATCGCGGCGAAAGCGATGGCCGCCGACGTCGCCAAGATGGCCAAGGCCGATGGCGGCGCGCATGTGGTCAAGACCGCCGGCGGCTGCGAGCTGACGCTCAAGGCCGACAAGGGCAAGGTCACCGTCACGGACGAGAACGGCAATGTCGCCCATGTGACGATTGCCGACGTCAGGCAGTCCAATGGCGTCATCCACGTCATCGACAAGGTTCTTTTGCCGAAGATGTAACAAACGGCTCGCTGCCGGCGAACAGGCAGCAGGGCTCTCCTGCCGGTGCGCGGCTTCGTACACGCGTTGCGCCGGCAGGCGTCCGCTACGCACTGTGGCTCCATCCAGGAGGCTGGTGCGGGTAACGTTCGGCCCTCAACGGCTTTTGATTTTCAGCCGAGCGTCGAATGTGGCAAACAGACAGCAGGAGGATAGGCCATGAACCGTCGCGACTTTCTCTTGAGCGGCGCCATCGGCGTAGCCGCCGGCACGGCATCTCTGCTGCGCATGGGCGGATCGCAGGATGCACGTGCGGCGGAGACCTTCGAAGTCACCAAGACCGATGCCGAATGGCGCGCGATCCTGTCTCCCGCGGCCTTCGACGTGCTGCGCAAGGAAGGCACCGAATATCCCGGCACCAGCCCATTGCTCAACGAGCACCGCAGGGGCGTCTTCGCCTGCGCCGGCTGCGACCTGCCGGTTTACTCCTCCGAGACGAAGTTCGATTCCGGCACCGGCTGGCCGAGTTTCTGGCAGGAGATCGCCAACGCCGTCGGCAAGACGCAGGACCGGTCGCTCGGCATGACTCGCACCGAAGTCCACTGCCGCCGCTGCGGCGGCCATCTGGGCCATGTCTTCGACGACGGCCCGCCGCCGACCGGGCTGCGTCACTGCATCAACGGCGTGGCGCTGAGCTTCAAGCCCGCCACAGCCTGAGACCATGCGGCCGCGATATGAAAAAACTCCGGGCTTGCGACCCGGAGTTTTTTAGCGGTCAGTCATTTCGGGCGTGGACTGGAGGAGCTTCCCGAAACGGCTGCCCGTGTTTCCTTGCTTCCAGCGCGATTCAGGACGCAAATCGTTTCTCCGGTATTGCCCTGGTGTCAGTGCCCGCCGCCACCACCGCCGGCGGCCGCCGGTTTGCGGATCATCATGGTGAACAGGCCAAGCGTCGCGAACAGCACCGTCAGCATGTAGAACACGTCCATGAAGGACAGCAGCGCCGCCTGCTGCTGGACCATGCCCGACAATTTCGAGATCGCCGCGCTGGCCGCATCCAGGCCGGCGGTCTGCTCGAAATTGAGCGTCATGTTCTGAAGCTTCTGCTGCGCGGCCGCACTTCCCCACTGCACGTGCTCGGAGAGCCTTGCATAGTGGAAAGCGTTGCGGTCGATCAGCACCGTGTTGATCAGGGCGAGGCCGACGGCACCGCCGAGATTGCGGGTCAGGTTGAACAGGCCCGATGCATTCTTCAGCCGCTCGGGCGGCAGCGTGCCGAGCGCGATGTTGTTGATCGGCACCATGCACAGCATCATCGAACAGCCGCGCAGGATCTGCGGGATGAGCAGCTCGTAGAAATCCCAGTCGGCGGTCAAATGCGTCATCCACCATGTTCCGGTGGCAAAGCCGAAGAAGCCGATCATCATCATCAGGCGCGGGTCCATCTTGTTCGACAGGATGCCCGAGATCGGTGCGGTGAAGAACATCGCCAGGCCGCTGACGAACAGCGCCTCGCCGATCATCATGGAATCGTAGCCGCGGATGCGTCCGAGGAACACGGGGTAGAGATAGGTGAGACCGTAAAGCCCGATGCCGATGACGAAGGAGAACAGCGAGCCGAAGGCGAAGTTGATATTGCTGAACGCCTTGAGATCGACGATCGGCTCCTCGGCGGTGAACACCCGCCAGAAGAACAGCACCGCGCCGAAGGTCATGACGACGGCGCAGATGAACACCGCCTGATCCTGCAGCCAATCATTGTTCGGGCCTTCCTCGAGCACATATTCCATGCAGCCGAGGAACGCCGCCATGCCGGCAAGGCCCCACCAGTCGAACTTCGAGAACAGCTTGAGGTTGGGCTTGTCGAAATCGATCAGCGACCAGGCCGCCGTCGTCACCAGGATGCCGGGCACGACATTGACGAGGAACAACCAGTGCCAGGACATTGCGTGGCTGATATAGCCGCCGACGGTCGGACCGATGGTGGGCGCCAGGGTGGCCACCAGGCCGATCATCGGCGACACGACGGCACGGCGCGACGGCGGGAAGATGGTGAAGGCGGCCGCGAAGACGCTGGGGATCATGCCGCCGCCGATAAAACCCTGGATGGCGCGGTAAACGATCATCTGGTCGATGTTGGTGGCGGTCGCGGCGAGCGCGCTTGCGGCGGTAAAACCCGCCGCCGAAATTGTGAACAGAACACGCGTCGACAGCATCCGGCTGAGAAAGCCGGACAGGGGGATCATGACCACCTCGGCGATCAGATAGGCCGTCTGCACCCAAGGGATCTCGTCGGAACTGGCGCTCAGGCCAGCCTGGATCTCGGCCAGCGAGGCCGAGACGATCTGGATGTCCAGGATGGCCATGAACATGCCGAACACCATCGCCAGGAAGGCTATGACGCGCCGCGTCGAGATGGTGTCAGGCACTGCCGGCCTCGCCGGCGGCGCTCCTGCGGTCAGGGTTGCGGTGGCCATGGCGTTGCTCCCCGGAGCGCGCTCAGTTGGTCGCGGCCGGCGCGGTGCGGCTGTCGACGGCGACAACGACGCTCAAGCCGGCGCGCAGCCTGCCGCTCTTCAGGGCATCGGCCGGCACGTCGATGCGGACCGGGACGCGCTGCACCACTTTGGTGAAATTGCCGGTGGCGTTTTCCGGCGGCAGCAGCGAGAACACGGCGCCCGAGGCCGGCGCCAGCGAGGAGACAGTGCCCTCGATGGGCTCGCCGTCGATGGCATCGACCGAAATCCTGACCTTTTCGCCGGGCACCAGCCGGGCAAGCTGGGTCTCCTTGAAGTTGGCGACGATGTAGAGCTTGTTCATCGGGACGATGACGGCGAGCTTCTGGCCGGGGCTCACGAGGTCGCCCTGCTCGACGGAACGGTTGCCGACGACGCCGTCATAGGGCGCCTTGAGCACAGTGAAGGACAGGTCGCGCGCGGCCTTGTCGCGGCTGAGCTGCAAGGATGCCAGCGTGCTTGCCGATTCAGCACGCTGCGCCTCCAGCACGCCGATATTGGCCTGTGCTGCGGCGATCTGCGCGTCGGCGCCGACGAGAGCGGCGTTGGCCTGGTCGAGCGCCGTCTGGGCGTCGTCGAGTTGCGCCTGCGTACCGACATGGGTCTTGAGCAGTTGCGCGGCGCGCTGCTGGGCGCGCGCGGCATTGGCCGCCGCGGCCTGGTCGGCGGTCTTGGCGGCCTGCGCCTGCTGCAAGGAGGCCTGCGCCGCCTTGGTCTGCGCATCGATGCGATCGAGCGTCCTGGCCAGCGTGGCGATCTGCGCCTCGGCCTGGGCGACCGCTATTTTGTAATCACCGTCATCGACCGTCAGCAGGGGATCGCCGGCCTTGACCTGCTGGTTCTCGCTGACCTTGACCTGATCGACATAGCCGGAGATCTTGGGCGAAATGAAAGCCATGTCGGCCTGGACATAGGCGTCGTCGGTCGAAATCATGAAACGGCCGGTGGTCCAGTAATCGTAGCCGTACCAGGCGCCGGCGCCGAGCAGTGCGACGCCGATGATCGGCAGCAGGAAAGAGCGCACGGAACGCTTCTTCTTCGCCGGAGTTTCCGCCAGAGGCGGCGCGGCGACTGGGTGGACGGGAACTTCCGGTGCTTCCGTCGCCGGGGCGACCTTGGCGTTGGGGAAAGGACGGACTTCGGCGGTGGACGGCGCGTTCGAGGACATGACATCTCTCTAAGTTATAATACTGAACCGTTCGGTTCGATCCGGCCGTTGACATAGCGCCTAAAGAGGACCATATCAAGAGGCAATCGAACCGCTTGGTTCGAATTATTTTCGAGGTGTGACTTTAATGGCCGACACAACGCCCGACGTCGAAAACGACAATTGCGGCGACCTGCTGGACGGCTTGCGCCGCGGCCGCCCGGCAGCCGGACAGGATCCGGTCAAGCGCAGCCAGATCATCGATGGCGCCCGCCGGGTCTTTATCGACAAGGGCTTTGAGGCGGCCTCGATGAACGACATCACGCGGGAAGCCGGCGTTTCGAAAGGCACCATCTATGTCTACTTCGCCAACAAGGAAGAGCTCTTCGAGGCGCTGATCGAGGAAGAACGCGGCACGATCTTCAAGAACATGTATGACGTGCTCGACCGTGCCGACGACCTGCGCGAGACGCTGGTGAAATTCGGCAAGGTCCTGTCCATGAAGATCACCTCGGCCAAGGTCATCCAGGCCCAGCGCACGGTGATCGGCGCCTCCGACAGGATACCCGACATGGGCGCGCGGTTTTACGAACGCGGCCCCAAACGCGGCCACGACAAGGTCGTGACCTTCCTCAAGGCCGCCATCGACCGTGGCCTGCTCAAGATCGACGATGTCGACCTTGCCGCCTATCAGTTCACAGAACTCTGCCTGGCCGGTCTTTTCCGGCAGTGCATCTTCGCCTATCGCGCCAAGGCTCCGAACCAGGACGAAATCGACCATATCGTCAGGTCGGGCGTCGACATGTTCCTGAAGGCCTATGGCACCGAAATGCTTGCCGCGGAGGAAAGCCACAAGATGATCGCCCTGGAGGCGAAGGCTTAACCCGGCTTTTTGTGCCGCTAGCCGCCATTGGCCGCGAGCACGATCGCGGCGCGCAGCTCCTCCAGGCCCGCGGCCTTTTCCGATGACGTCGCCAGCACGAAAGGAAACGCCGCCGGTCGCTTCTTGATCTTGGCAAGCGTCTCCTCAATCAGCCGTGGCACGCCGGCGGCCTTGATCTTGTCGGTCTTGGTCAGCACGACCTGGTACGAAACCGCCGCCTTGTCGAGCAGCGATAGCACCTCGTCGTCCTTGGCCTTGATGCCGTGGCGGGCGTCGATCAGCACATAAACCCGCTTCAGCGTGACACGGCCCTTGAGATAGTCGAAGACCAGCTTCGTCCAATCGTCGACCTTTTCCTTGGGCGCGGTGGCATAGCCGTAGCCCGGCATGTCGACCAATGCCATTGGCGGCAGGTCGGCGCCCTCCCCCGAAAATCCGTCCGGCACGAAATAATTGAGTTCCTGCGTGCGCCCCGGCGTGTTGGAGGTGCGCGCCAGGCCCTTCTGGTTGACCAGAGCGTTGATCAGCGACGACTTGCCGACGTTGGAGCGGCCGGCAAAGGCGATTTCCGGCGGCCCTTCCGGCGGCAGGAACTTCATGGCGGGCACACCGCGGATGAAGATCCACCCGCGGGTAAACAGGTCCGTGCCGATCGTGGTGCTGTATTGAGCGTTCAAGCTGCTGTCTCCAGAAGAGAAATATCGGCGCCCCTGATGGCATCGAGGTTGCGGCTGATCTTGTCCACCGGCCAATCCCACCAAGCCACCGCCAGCAGCCGCCGGATCGTCCTGTCGTCGAAACGCATCTTGACGACCTTGGCCGCGTTGCCGGCGACGATGGCATAGGGCCGCACGTCGTGCGTGACCACGGACTTCGCCGCGACGATGGCGCCATGGCCGATTTGCACCCCCGGCAGGATCACTGCCTCCATGCCGATCCAGACATCGTTGCCGACCACCGTGTCGCCGCGCACCTCCTTCGACCATGTGGCGGGGTCGAAACCCTTTTCCCAGCCATGGCCGAAAATGTTGAACGGATAGGTCGAAAAACCGGACATGGCGTGGTTGGCGCCGTTCATGATGAAGCGGGCACCTTCGGCGATGGCGCAGAACTTGCCGATGATCAGCCTGTCGCCGATGAAGGGATAGTGGTGCAGCACGCATTTCTCGGCGAATTTATCCGGCCCTTCCGGATCGTCATAATAGGTGAAGTCGCCGATCTCGATGTTGGGCGCGCTCACCAGCGCCTTGAGGAAGCCGACGCGCGTGTGCATCGGGATCGGGTGCTTGATGTCGGGATTGGGTCCGGTCATGGCGGTTCGTCCGGGAATTGGCTGGCGGACGCGTCCCGCGTCGGCGCACACCTCGTCAAAGTAGCGTAATCCGCCGTATAGCACCAATCGCCCCGGGAGCGAGTCTTCGATGGTGGACAAGCGCATTTGCCGGATCGGACGGTGCCGCGCGTTTGCAGTTTCGCCCATCGCGGGCGGGCGTGGACCGATGCCGGCGCACAAGAAAAAACCCGGACGAGCCGGGTTTTTTGAATCGTGAGCCGGCGCCTCTATTCCGCTGGCGACGGTTTCTTGCGGAACAGCGCTAGCAGATTGTCCCACAGTTCGATCTTGGCGCCCTGGCGCTTCATGATCACGCCTTGCTGGAGGATCGACAGCGTGTTGTTCCAGGCCCAGTAGATGACCAGGCCTGCCGGGAACCCAGCCATCATGAAGGTGAAGATGACGGGCATCCAGGTGAAGATGGCTGCCTGCGTCGGATCCGGCGGCGTCGGGTTCATGCGCATCTGCAGGAACATGGTGACGCCCATGATCAGCGGCCAGACGCCGATCATCAGCATGTGCGGAAGCGTGATCGGAACAAGGCCGAACAGGTTGAAGATCGACGTCGGATCGGGCGCGGCCAGATCCTGGATCCAGCCGAAGAACGGCGCATGGCGCATCTCGATGGTGATGTAGAGCACCTTGTAGAGCGAGAAGAAGACCGGGATCTGCAATGCCACCGGCCAGCAGCCGGCGAGCGGATTGATCTTCTCGGTCTTGTACAGCTCCATCATCGCCTGCTGCTGCTTCATCTTGTCGTCCGCGTATTTCTCGCGGATCTCGAGCATCTTGGGCTGCACCTTCTTCATGTTCGCCATCGACGCGTAGGACTTATTGGCGAGCGGGAAGAAGATGGCCTTGACGATGACGGTGGTGGCGAGGATCGCCAGGCCGAAATTGCCGAGGAATTTGTAGAGCGTGTCGATGAGCCAGAACATCGGCTTGGTGATGAAGTGGAACCAACCCCAGTCGATCAGCAGGTCGAACCGCTTGATGTGGCGGTCTTCGGCATAGGCATTGATCTTGGCGACTTCCTTGGCGCCAGCAAAGACCTCGGTCTCGACGGTTGCCGACTGGCCGGCCTCGACATTGATCGGGTCGGTGAGGAAGTCGGACTGGTAGCGGTGGCGGCCGTCCACGAAATAGCCGAAGCGCGGCTGGAACGGCTGCTTCTCGCTCGGAACCACCGTCACCGCCCAGTATTTGTCGGTGATGCCAAGCCAGCCGTCCGTCGACTTGCCCGGCTTGACTTCCTTGTCCTTCTCGATGGACGCGTATTTGTGTTCCTGCAGGCCTTCCGCACCGGTGAAGCCGATCAGGCCTTCATGCAGCACGTAGGTGCTGGCGACTGCCGGCTTGTCGTAGCGCGTGACGCGGCCGTAATTCGACAGCGTAACCGGGGCCGAACCCGAATTGCGCACCTCGTCGGAAACGGTGAACATGTAGTCGCTGTCCACAGAGAAGGTGCGCTTGAAGGTCAGCCCCTTGTCACTGGTGTAAGTCAGCGTCACCGGCGTCGACGGGGTCAGCGTCGGATTGCCTTCGACGTTCCACACCGTATCCGCGCCCGGTACCGTACCCGTCTTGTCGTTGCCGACGAAGCCGATCTCGGCGAAGTAGCCGCTGGGCAACTCCGAAGGGTTGAGCAGTTCGATCTCGGGCGAATCCTTGTCGACGGTTTCGGTGTAGTGCTTGAGCTTGAGGTCGTCGAGACGGGCGCCGGTCAGGTTGATCGAGCCTTCGAGGCTCGGCGTGTCGATCTTGACGCGCTTCGAAGCCGCCAGCGCCTGGTCGCGGCTGGCCGCGGTGACGGTGTCGCCGCCGGGCGCGTTGGGGATGGCACCGGGAGCGGTGCCGGCCGGCGCCGGCGTTGCCGCGCCCGGATTGGCTGTCTCTGCCGCCTTCTTCTGCTCTTCCACGCGCTGCTGCTCGACGCGCGCCGCCTCGCGCTGCTGTTCGACGCGCGGGTTCATGTAGAAGACCTGCCACAGGGTCAGGATCAGCACCGACAGCGCGATGGTGATGAAGAAGTTTCGGTTGTTTTCCATCGAGAGCCCTTGGCCTATCGTGTTCCGCGAAGTCGGCGGGAGAGTTCGGCCTTCAACTGGCCGAACGGGGCGCGGAGCGCATCATCGCGCCCGACGATGACATAATCATTGCCGGGCATCATGTCATCGGCCGCATGGGTGCGCACGGCCTCTTTCAGCCGCCGCCTGACGCGGTTGCGCACGACCGCGTTGCCGACCTTCTTGGTGACGGTGTAGCCGACGCGCGGCGCGCCGCCATCGCCGCGGTCGAGGACCTCGACGAGGAAAAACCGCCCGCGACGTTTTTCACCACGGCGGACGGCCAGGAATTCCGCGCGTTTCAGAAGCCGCTTGGGATTTTGTCCCACTGGCTTGCCGGTTGCGGGCAACGATCTTGTCTCGCTCAGGCGCTGAGCCGCTTGCGGCCGCGGTTGCGGCGAGCTGCGACGACGCCGCGACCACCCTTGGTGGCCATGCGGGCACGGAAACCGTGCCGGCGTTTGCGGACGAGTTTGGACGGTTGGTAGGTACGCTTCATTTGTTTTAATACCGCGGGGTGCGGCCCTTCTTGATTCTGTCACTCTGTAACAGGAGCTTTGCCGGGCCGGCTTTGGCGCGATCGAAACCGCGCCGGGACGAATGGCCCGAGCGTGAGCGGGCTTATAGAAAGAAGGGTTTTGGAAGTCAATCCGGTGCCGGGCCGGTGCCGGGCCGGTGTCGCCGGGCCCGGGATGCGCACTTTCGGCGGCAATTATATCTCTCCGACCAAGGGGGAAATTGGCAAAAAAGCCGCAATCGCCTAATCTGGGCTGATCAAGCGATTGTGAAGACAGGACCGCATGAGCGAAACCACGCAAGCCGAAGAAGGGACAGGACCGGCGCCAGCCGTCCGCAGCGTACCCTTGTCGCGCGGCCTGTCGACAAAACTGCTGCTGTTGACCATCGTTTTCGTGCTTTTGGCCGAAGTGCTCATCTTCCTGCCCTGGATCGCCAGCTACCGGCTGGCCTGGCTCAAGGAGCGGCTGAGTACCGCCGCGGCCGTATCGATCGTGCTGGTGCAGGGCGAACCGACCTCGCTGTCGCGCACGGCGCAGAACGACGTGCTTATGGCGATCGGCGCCAAGGCGATCGCGGTGCGCGACGGCGGCGTGTCGCGGCTGCTTGTGGTGGCCGACATGCCGCCGCAGGTCGACGAGCACATCGACCTCGCCAGCGTCGGCATGGTCAAGGGCATGACCGGCGCGCTCGACACGCTGTTTTTCGGCGGCAACCGGATGCTGCGCGTCTTCGGGCCGGTCGGCGACAGCGACAAGGAGTTCGAGCTGATCATGCCGGACTACAGCCTGCGCAAGGCGATGCTTATCTATTCGCGCAACGTCGCCTTCGTCTCGCTGCTGATCTCGCTGTTCACGGCCATGCTGGTCTATGCCGCGATCGACCTGATCATGATCGGACCGATCCGCAACATGACGCGCTCCATGCTGTCCTTCTCGCAGGCCCCCGACGACCCCAGCCGGATCATTCATCCCGCCGCCCGCGCCGATGAGATCGGGGTGGCCGAGCGCGAGCTGTCGCAGATGCAGGAGCGGCTGCAGAAGATGCTAACCGAGCAGAAGCACCTGGCCGACCTCGGCCTCGCCGTGTCGAAGATCAACCACGACATGCGCAACATCCTGGCCTCGGCGCAGCTAATTTCGGACCGCCTGCGCCAGGTCAAGGATCCGACCGTGCAGGCCTTCGCGCCGAAGCTCCTGCGTGCGCTCGACCGTGCGGTCTCCTACTCGGAAGGCGTGCTTCATTACGGCCGTACGCAGGAGCCGCCGCCTTCGCGCCGGCGCGTGCGGCTGCGCCAGCTGGTCGAGGACGTGCACGGCCTGCTCGACATCGAGGAAGGCATCGAGTTCATCAACGCGGTCGAAAAGGCGTTCGAGGTGGACGCCGATTCCGACCAGTTGTTCCGCGTGCTCACCAATCTGTGCCGCAACGCCGTGCAGGCGATGGCGGCGGACACGGAGAGCGCCGTGGTGCGCCGGCTGGCGGTTTCGGCCGAGCGCATGGGCAGCGTCAGCCGCATCGTCGTGACCGACACCGGTCCCGGCCTGCCGCCGAAGGCGCGCGAGAACCTGTTCGCGGCGTTCCGCGGCTCTGCGCGCAGCGGCGGCACCGGGCTTGGTCTGGCGATCGCGCATGAACTGATCCGCGCGCATGGCGGCACGGTGGAGCTGGTCGAATCGATCGGCGGGCGCACCACCTTCGCCGTCACCATTCCCGACCAGCCGGTGCGGCTCGACCAGGCCCGCAACGGGCTGCGCCGCCCGGCCTGACAGGCTTGGGCGCTGTTTCGCCCGCAAACCGGTCCGGCCCCCTTCGCCCTGAATGCCGCTTCGAACAACCCGATTTCCGGCCGGATCCAGCGGATGACGCATCGACGACAAAACTTTTGCCGGATCGGCTTGCTTTTCGCGAATTCAGTCGCTAGGGAACTGCACACATTCGCGGCCGGTCCTCGAGGATCGGATCGCGGGGTCATGGAAAGCATGACCTGATGCGCGCCCGTAGCTCAGCTGGATAGAGCACCAGACTACGAATCTGGGGGTCAGGAGTTCGAATCTCTTCGGGCGCGCCATTTTATCCTATTGAAATCAATAGACTTCCAGGCGTTTCCAGCGCGACGCCACTGGCTTGATTTTCGGAATTCAGCCGGTTTTGGCAAGACGGCGGCAGCCGGTGCCAAAATCGCACTATGGGCTAAAGTGCCCTACTTGGAACGGCACAGTCTCTGCCAAGCATTCGAAAATTTGCTGAGTTTCCTGGCGGTGCACGTGACAGACTCACATTCCGGGGCCGCGCTGGCGTAGTTCGGGATTGAAATCATTGTAGTTCTTCTTTCCGATCTTTCAGTGCGCGCCACCCGCCTCGATATGGCCCGGGTTGCGCAACAGCAGCGTGGCGAAGAACGCGACGACAAGGGCTGCTCCGAGTAGATAGAACGCGTCGCTGAAAGCCATGATGAAAGCCTGCTTGCGCACCATCTGTCCGATGGCGATGACGGCCTTGTGCATCGCGGCTGCGCGATCGCCGGCGCCATGCGCCAGGAAGTACCGGGTCAGATGCTCGATGCGCGCGCGAGTGCTCTCTTCGAACAGCGACACCGACCGCACCAGCACGTTGGAGTGGAACTGCTCGCGCTTGGTCAGAAAAGTCTGCAGCATGGCGATGCCGACGGCGCCGCCGAGATTCCGGATCATGTTGAACAATGCGGAGGCAGAGCCGGCGTTCTCCTGTTCGATGCCGGCCGTAGCGACCGCAGCCAGGGGTACCATGACCAGGGCCTGACCGACGGCACGGACGACATTCGGCCAAAAGAACTGCTCCGACGCGTAGGTCGCCGTCATTTCGATGTTCATGAAATTGCTCGCCGCGAACAGCGCAAAGCCGAAGGCGACGATAATGCGCATGTCGAAACGCTTCATCAACTGCGGCACCAGCGGGATCAGCACCAGTTGCGGCAGGCCTGTCCAGGCCAGCACCATACCGATCTGCTGGGCGTTGTAGCCCTGGATGCGCGCGAGATAGACGGGCAGGATGAACACCGCCCCGTAGAGCGCAATTCCGAGCAGGAAGCTGGCCAGGATGGAGAAACCGAAATTCCAGCGGGCGAACAGTCTGAGGTTAAGCAAGGGCCTTTCGCTTCTCAACTCGATCCACAGGAAAAGCGAGAGGCCGACGAGGGCGATCAAGGACAGCCGCACGATGAACGGCGAGCCGAACCAATCGTCCTTGTTGCCCTCCTCGAGCACGGTCTGCAAGGCGCCGAGCCCGATCGCCATGGTGATGATCCCGGCCCAGTCGCCCTGGCGCAGCAGCGAAAGCTGCATCGGCGCCCTTTCGAGCGACATCCACAGCATGCCGACCATCAGCGCGCCGGGGACCAAGTTGACATAGAAGATGAACTGCCAGCCCCAGTTCTCGGTGAGATAGCCACCGATTGTCGGTCCGATGGCCGGTGCGAAGGTCGCCGACAGCGCGAACAGGGCGAATCCGATCGGCTGCTTCGCCTTGGGCAGGAGGGTTATGGTGATGGTGAAGGCGACCGGGATCAGCACGCCGCCGCAAAAGCCCTGCAAAGCACGCAGAACAATCATCTGCTGAAGGTTTTGCGCGAAGGCGCAGGCAACAGAGAAGGCGAGAAACAGGATTGCATTGGCCAGAAGATAGACGCGGATGGAAAAGACCCGCGACAGCCAGCCGGTGAGAGGAATGACGACGATCTCGGCCACCAGGTAGGCGGTCGATATCCAGCCGCCGTCGTCGATGCCGGCGCCGATGGCGCCCTGAATGTCGGCGAGGGATGCGTTGACGATCTGGATGTTGAGGACCGCCATGAAGGCGCCGAGCGTCGAGCCAATGACGGCGATCCAGGTCTTGAGCGAGGCGGAAGAGGCATCGGTCGGCGCCAGGCTCGATGCTTTGGCTGCCATCGGCGCAGGCGTGGGGTTGGTGGTGAGGGTTGCGGGCACGGCTGAATTCCTTGTTTGACGAAGCGCGCGTGAGACATTGGCGCGGCTGCCAGCATGCGAGGTCCCGGAGAACCTCGCGCAGCCGCTACGAGTTACCAGCCGGCGATGATCCGGCGGCCGCTGTCCGGTTCACCCCGTTCGGCCAGGATGGTTGCCTTCGTGTCGATCGTCGGTTCGGCCGACATGCCGGCGCGCAGCTTGCCGGCGAGCCTGCCGTCGTTGATCGCGATCTTCACCGGGATGCGCTGCACGATCTTGGTGAAATTGCCGGTGGCGTTATCCGGGGGCAGCAGCGCGAACTCGAGACCGCTGGCCGGCGACACACTGTCGACGCGGCCCTTGAGTGCCACGCCGGGAAAGCCGTCGACGGCGATCTCGACCGGCTGTCCGCTCTGCACATGGGTGAGCTGTGTTTCCTTGAAATTGGCTACGACATAGACCGCATTCAGCGGCACCACCGCCATGAGCAGCGTGCCGGCCTGCACATACTGGCCGACGCGAAGCGAACGGGCCCCGACGGTGCCGTCGACGGGCGCTGTGATCGTGGTGTAGGAGAGATTGAGTTTCGCCTGACGCAGGGCGGCCTGGCTGCTGTCGCGCTCGGCCTCCGCCTTGCCGCGCTCAGTCGTGAGCACGTCGATTGCTTTGCGGGCAGCAACCAGTGCGGCGCGATCCCGCTGGAGTTGGGCTTCGTTTTCGCCAAGGGAGGCTTCGGCCTGCTGGGCGCGTTGGCTGGTGCCGTAGCCGCTTTTCAGCAAGGTTTTATAGCGATCACCCTCCTGCTGCGCGAATTTGAGCTTCGCCTCGGTTGCGGCGACGTTGGCCTTTTGCTGTTCGACCACCGAATGCTGCAGGCCGATCTGGGCGTCGAGGTTATGCAGCGTCGCTTCGGCTGCTTCGACATTGGCTTGCGCTTGGTCGAGCGCGGTCCTGAAGTCGCGGTCGTCGATGCGGGCCAGAACCTGGCCCGCCTTGACGTGAGTGTTGTCCTCGACCAGCACCTCGGCGATGTGGCCCGAGATCCTCGGCGCGACAGTCGTATAGTCGGCCTTGACATAGGCATCGTCGGTCGATTGCAGATACTGCCCGACCGTCCAATAGTCATAGCCGTAGAGCGCAGCCGCGGTCAGGCCGGCCACCAGACCCAACCCGACAACGGTGCGTTTGATCATCGTCTTGCGGGACCGCCGCGCGGGTTTTACCTCAACCGGGTATTCCAAGGTGGCGGGGTTGACGCTTACGGTCATCGTAATCTCCTCTCACAGTCGGGCCGAGTGGCCGATTGGTGCAAGGACGATGCAACGGCAATCTTGATGTGATAATCGAGGAAAGAACGGAAGGATCATCCATTAAGAGCGGATAATCGAAATGGACAGGCTCACGAGCTTGACGGTGTTTGGCCGCGTTGTGGAATGCGGAGGCTTTTCCGCGGCGGCCCGACGCCTCAACATGTCGACGACGATGGTCAGCAACCACGTCCAGGCGCTGGAGGAAAGGCTCGGCGTTCGGCTTCTCAATCGCACCACCCGCAAGGTGAGCCTGACCGAGATCGGCCAGGCTTACTATCAGCGTTCCTCGCAGATCCTCGCCGATCTGGAGGAGGCGGACCGCGTCGCGGGAGCACTTCAGGCGACGCCGCAAGGCACGCTTCGCCTTCATTCCAGCATGAGCGTCATCCGTTTTCTGGCGCCGATCGTTTCCGAATTCGTCAACCTTTATCCGGCTGTTTCGGTCGATCTCACCGTCGGCGAAAGAATGGTCGACATGGTGGAGGAGGGCTTCGACCTTGACGTGCGTTCGCTGCCGCTTCCCGATTCAAGCCTGATCGTCCGGCGGCTGACCTCATGGCGCAACATCGTCTGCGGTTCGCCCGGCTATTTCGAACGCCATGGAACACCGCGTCGGCCCGATGACCTCGCACGCCACAATTGCATGCGCCATGCGTCATATCCTTTCGGTAACGAGTGGCGTTTCGAGGACCCCGACGGCGAGCCCGTTTCCGTCCGCGTCGATGGCAACTTATTGACCAACAGCCAGGAGACGCTCAGACGCCTTGCTCTCGACGGCCGCGGTCTGTTCATACCGCCGCCCTTCCTCGTGGCCGACGACCTGAGCGCCGGGCGCCTTGTCCGGGTGCTGGAGGAATATTCAGGAGTCGAGTTCGCGATCAACGCGTTCTATCCGCATCGTCACCATGTCTCGGCCAAGGTCAGGACTTTCATCGATCTGTTGGCCGAGCGCTTTGCCGAACACCGCAGATGGATGGAATTGAAGTACTGAACAGCAGTCCACCGTCCGCGCCGGAAAGTCGGCGGGCTGATGTCCCTTCTGATCTTCTGGCCGGCCACATGCGGGCAAGGGCCGGAGCGATTGCCAGCACCGACATGGCAAAATCCTCGATCCGGGAGGGGTCAGCGCTGAGGCAGCGCACCCGCTCATGATCCTATTATCCGCTCTTGGCGGATGATCCTTCCCAATCTTCGATGATTATCATGAGTGGGCCCAAGATGCATCGTCTTGGCGAACAGGCAAGGACCTGTTCTTGAACCCAAGTCCAGAACTCAACCTTAGGAGATTTCCATGAAAAAGATCGCTCTTGCCACCGCCGCGTTCCTGGCCATCACTGGCGCCGCACTCGCCGAGAACCCGAATGTCGGCGGTTCCGACATCAATGCGATTGCCCGGGAACAGCTCGACAACACCCACACGTCCTCGATCGCGCATAGTGCAGCCTACGAACTGCTCAATGCGGGCTCCAATGCGGCCATCGCGCAGGATCAGGCGGTCGAGCGTCGCCGGGACCTTTTCGGCAACCGTTAGACACCGGCTCCGGCCGCCGAACCCCCAAAGCAGCGGGCTCATTCGCCGCCTTCGCCTCGGGGTTCGACCGGTCGCGAAAAAAGGAGAAATGCGATGGACGCAGTCGTCAACGGCGCCGCCTTGGAGCGGGCCGAAACAAGGAGTGCACCGCGGCGGCGTGGAGTCGAGGCTCTACAGATTCTGATGGCGCGCGTCGCGGCGATCTTGGTCTGGGTCGAAGCCGGTATGGAAAGGCGCCGGAGCCGCCGCATGCTGATGGAACTCACGGACTCGCAATTGCAAGACATCGGTCTTTCTCGCGCCGACGTTGCCGGCCGAGACTGGAAAACCGATCCTTTCCGCCCTGTTCCAGCCGATGGTCGCTAAATAACCATGACAGGCATCAAGCACCCACCGGGACAAACCGGAAAGCCTTACCTTCATCAACAGGAGAAAGAACATGCAGTTCATGGTCTTGACACGTCGGCGGACGGAAAGCTTCAACGACGCGGACTACACGCCCGAGAGACTGGAAGCCGAAGCCGAAGGCGTTCGCCGACTTTTCATGGCGAGCACCGTGCGACAAATCTGGAACCGCGGCGACATGGGCGGCGCTTGTCTTCTCATGGAGGCCGAAACGGAGGAAGAGGTTCGCTCGGTGCTCAATGCCCTTCCGCTGTTCAAAAGCGGCATGCAGGAAACGGCCTCCATTGTTCCGCTACGGCCATATAGAGGCTTTGGGCCGCGGCAATAGAAGATGTCACAAGGCATGCATGGCATATGGGACCTCGGCCAAGCGATCCCTGGCTCCGCAGAGCTTCATTCCCCGCGCGTGCCTGGGAAAAGAACCGTCAGTCTTTGCTCGGCCGCCGCCCAAGCCCGCAGGTGGTAGCTGCGCAGCACGAACACGCTTGCAGCGAAGGCGAGCATCCCGGCTGCCACACCGAGAGCCATTCCGGCGCCGGCTGCCGCTGTGGCGGCTATGCCCGTAAAGACACCTGCGATGGCGCTGCTGATCACGCTCACCATTCCGGCCGTGGTCATGAAATACTGCAACGGCGATGGGCTGAGCCCCTTGTCCACGAGCACCGCCGAGCGATCGTCATGCGTGGAATGAACGAGGTAGCTTTGCATGGCGGGCGCGACTTCGACGTAGTAGTGCCGGATCCGCGCCATTCCACGGGCGTGCACCATGTCCTCGATGGCGACCTGCACGGCGCGGACGAAGGTGACCAGGCCGATGAAGAAAACGCAGGGCAGCAAGATCAGGCTGAACAGCACGAACGGCGTGCCCATTTTCGTGACCTGCGCGACGAATGACAGCGCGATCGCCGCGCTTGAGACCGACGAACAGATTGGCGCGCTGATTTGCCTCCTGAATCGTGGCCGCGCGGGCGGTCTGCAGCACAAAGTGCTCGGTTGTCATGCATTGCAGGACTACCCGCGCGTCGTTGCCTTCTTCCGCCATCCCATCCGTCCTCCGGTCGGCTCGACCACAGCGCCGCCGAAATCGCTCAGGATCGGCAAGCCGCCTTCAGTCGCGCATATGCGGGCCTGGCGGCCTTCCGTAGCCGCCCATGGAGCCACGCCGGCCCGAGAGGCTGGGTCATTCCACGCGCTCGAACACATCCAGGCTGGTCCCGAAGGCGCGCCATGCCCCAACTCTGACCATCCTGGCAGGCGCCCCTTCCGCCGATGCGGTAAGGGTCTGCCCTGCAACGGTATGCCAAAGCATCTCGAGCTTACTTTCCCGCAGAATACCGGTGTAGCTCACGGCCGCAGGCCCGGCCTTGCCCTGTCCCGCAGCCGTGAAGCCGATTACGTCGCCGCAAGCAGCGCCATGGATCGAAAGTTCCTGACCAAAGAAACTGCTGTCTTCCAACGCCGTCCTGAACGTGCCGCGGATGACGCCTTCCGCATCGTGCTCGATGATGACGGTCGAGCCGTATTGGTTTCGCCAAGTCCCGATCCAATCTGGCATGGAGCACTCCACGAGCGGTTCGGGATCAACGTGCAGGGCCCGCCCGTGTTCCGAGGCTGCCTGCGCCGCTCGGCGTCGAGGCCAACCTCTGGGCAGCGTCGCCGGGCCGAGTGCGGCGCTGATGCCGCAACAGCGCCAATTCCGGCTCCCGCGTCAGCTGACGTCGATGACGACCATCAGCCCGCCGCCGCCCTTTTGCTCGACATTGTTGTTCGTCGTGTGGTGCGGAATGTGGCAGTGGATGAGCCATTTGCCGGGTCGCCGCGCCGTCCAGACGACATCATAGCGCTGGCCCGGACCGACATTGATGGTGTCGGCGAGGAAGCGGGCCGAAGGGGGAATGGTCTCGCCGTCGCGCGCGACGACCTCGAATGGTCCGCCATGAATGTCGATCGCCGGACCACGATGGGATACGCAGTAGACCGACAATGTGGATCATACTTGAACGGATGCCACTTTCCGGCGCCGCGATTGCGAGACGGTGAGCCAAAGGGCTGAGACGAGGAAATAGAAGGCGCCGAAGCCAGCGTAGCCTGCGATGTTGGCGATCGAGGGCGGTGCGGACATCTGCGCTTGCGCGATGAAGAATGCGCCGGCGACAGCCGATTGGCCTCCGCTCAAGATCATGACCCATTGGCCTCCGGCGGTTTTCAAGCGCCGGATTGCGGTTCCGAGCTGCAGCAGACCGGAGAAGATTGCCCACGCGCCGAAAACGCCGAGAACCCAATTCATGTTCATCGCCAGCGCCATGATGACTGCAAGGGCGACCACCGAACTGACTGCAACGTTGAATGCTTGCGTAGGATTGACGGCAAGCCCGCCGTTGCGGGAAGCATCGACATAATTGGCGGCTGCATCCCAGGCAGGATAGGCAATAAGCAAGACAGCCGCGATGGACGCCGACTGCCGGCCGACCGTCAAAGCGACCACGACCCAGACGACGGAAAAGGCCGCACGGGCGAGGTAATACAGCTTGAGCCACTTGTGCTGGTCATTTGAAGCAACCTCAACGCGATCGCGTCTCATTGGATATCCTTCGGGTATGGTTCAATGTTTGTCCGATGCACCTCGGCGACCACAGGTGGCCGAGGCGCTTGTCAAAGAGGGCTGTTTCACCCTCATAGCCTTCACTATCCGCCCGCCTTCCTCCGAGAGGCGGCGCCAGGTGCAGGCCACAGCCGTCGGCGAATGCGCCGCTCCCGGTGCATGGGAAACGCTCCGGCATTTCGGACGAGCGGTAGGCCTTCACTGTCGCGTTCGTCCGCGCCGAACCGCTCAGCGTATCTTTCGCCAGCGCCGCCGTGACGATCGACAGCCTGCGAACGAGCGGCGACCTGGCTCACATGGGCGGGACCACGCCATTTTTGCCGACGACGACCTGATGACCGATCGTTCCGCTTGCGGCCTTCTCGCCCGCTATGAAGACGACGGCACCCGGGACCAGATCATCCTGGGTTGCCGGAGCGAGGGTCACGACGGGGGTGCCATCCGGGATCGCGATCTTCTTTTCCTTGCCTTGGTAGGAAACGGTCACGGTGCGCCCGTCGACGTCCTTGACGGCATCGGCGACTGTTGCATTGGTCATGCTGCTGTCAGGCTTCAGATCCCACCCGTAGCTTCCCTCACCTGCGCCTTTCAGCGCGGGCGGGAAGATCAGGACTTCCAGAGCGCCGTCACCGCCCTTGTCCTTCGGCAGCGAGGCAATTCCGACGAAATCGCCTGGCTTGATATCGGCCACCTTCGCAGCAGCGACGGCGGATATCTTCCAGCCATCAGCCAGGACAACGTCAACAGTCTCGCCTTCCCGCGTGTTGACCCTCAGCGTCGAAGCGCTGAAGCTCACCACGCTGCCCCTGATGTGGATCTGCTCGGCCTCCCGGCTTTGAGCCTGAGCGGGCGCCGTGATGGCGTAGGTCGCCGGGATACCGATGACCAAGAGAGCCGAGAGGAGTTTGTGAAACATAGGGAATTTCTTTACCTACTAGTTGGTAGTTTACCGCGGCGCATTTGTCGATGCTCTTGTCGGGGCGACCCGTCGCTTAGCCGCCCGGCACTGATATCATTCGGGCTTCAGCCTCCGCAGGGTCGGGTCGAGAATTGTAGCGAAGACGCCAGGCTTTCCGTATGCCCGAGCCGATAGCATGGCGCCATGAACGGTGGCCATGAGCGCCTCTGCCTCCACCCGCGCCGGACCAGAGATTTTCAGGGAGCCTTGCTGTTCGCCGCGTTCGATGACCGACGTCAGCCACGCCGAGAGAAACTGAAAATACGCCCGTACCTCCGAGACGACCTCGTTCGGAAGCGCTGGAAGTTCGCTTGCCAGCAGCGCACATACGCAGAACGGGATGCTTGCATCCTCGATGCATCTGGCCCAATAACCCGCGTAGGCCTGAACGAGTTCGAGCGGTTCAGGCACGCTGCGCTCGAGATCGGCCATGCCGGCTTCGGCGTTCTCGCGGTAACGCGACACAAGCGTACGCACCAGATCGACCTTGCTGGGGAAGTGGTGGTGGATGCTGGCCTTGCGTATGCCGACCACGGCCGCGATGTCTGCGTAGCTGAATCCATTATAGCCGCCGGCGATGATCAGCTTTTGTGCGGAGGCCAAAATCTCGTCAGATGTCGTTGAAAAGTTGCTCATGCGATCTGTCTACCTTCTAGTAGGCAGACTGTCAAGCAGACGGATACCCCGCGCAATTAACGGGAGAGCGTCGCGCGGCAATCCCGAGCTTTTCCTGCAAAGCAGTCAACCAGCAGGCTGCCCGGCCGGCTGAGGATCAACGGCTATTTCGCAATTTTTCGATCACGGTCGAGCATTAATGTTTTCGGCAACACGGGACATTGCCCGGCCGCCCTCGTACCAGCCTTTGGAGCGGTTCACGATCCAGACCACGGTGAGCATGACCGGCACTTCGATCAGCACGCCGACGACGGTGGCGAGCGCCGCCCCCGACTGAAAGCCGAACAGGCTGATGGCGGCGGCGACCGCCAGTTCGAAGAAATTCGAAGCGCCGATCAGGGCCGAGGGGCCGGCGACGCAATGCTGTTCGCCCGAGACACGGTTGAGCAGGTAAGCGAGCCCTGAATTGAAATAGACCTGGATCAGGATCGGCACGGCCAGCAGCGCGATGATCAGCGGCTGCGCCAGGATCTGCACGCCCTGAAATCCGAACAGCAGCACAAGCGTGGCAAGCAGGGCTATGAGCGAGAGCGGCTGAAGCCGCTCGAGAAATCGCTTCAAGGCGGCTTCGCGGCCCGCGGCGAGCAGCCGCCGACGCAGGAGTTGGGCGCCGATGACCGGCACGACGATGTAGAGCGCGACGGAGAGGACGAGGGTATTCCAGGGTACGGTGATGGCCGAGAGGCCGAGCAGCAAGCCGACGATCGGCGCGAAGGCGAAGATCATGATGGTGTCGTTAAGTGCGACCTGGCTCAGCGTGAAATGCGGTTCGCCTTTCGTCAGGTTCGACCACACGAAGACCATCGCCGTGCAGGGCGCGGCCGCCAAGATGATAAGGCCGGCGATATAGCTGTCGATCTGGTCGGCCGGCAGATAAGGCCGAAAGAGATACCCTATGAACAGCCAGCCGAGCGCCGCCATCGAGAACGGCTTCACCGCCCAATTGACGAACAGTGTCACACCGATTCCGCGCCAATGCTCCTTCACATGGCCGAGCGCGGCGAAGTCGATCTTGACCAGCATCGGCACGATCATCAGCCAGATCAGTGCCGCGACCGGCAGGTTGACCTTGGCAATCTCGGCCTCGCCGACGGCGTGGAAGACGCCTGGCATGAGACGGCCGAGCGCGATGCCGGCGAGGATGCACAGCGCCACCCACACGGTCAGGTATTTCTCGACGAAACCAATGCCGCCGCCCGCGCTCAAAGCGTGATCGTTCATGATACTTTCCTTGCTCAGCCGGCTTTCGGAAGGTTGAGTATCGCCTCGGCGATGATCGACCTTGCCGAATTGCCCGTGCAGAGGAAAAGAACGTTGTATGGCTCGCTCATGGCGGATGCCTCCTTCTAACACTTGCAGGTGACCGCCTGGATCACGGGCCGACAGAGTTCCGGCGCGCCATTGCAGCAGTCTTCCATGAGATAGGCGAGCAGATCGCGGAATCCGGTCATGTCGGCAACATAGCGGATTGTGCGACCATCGCGCTCGGCGCGGACGAGGCCGGCATGGTCAAGAACCTTGAGGTGCGCCGACATCGTGTTCTGCACGATGTCGAGGCGATAAGCGACCTCGCCGGCGGGGGTCCCCCCGGCGCCCGCCTGGACAAGCAGGCGAAAGACCTCGAGCCTTGTATCCTGGCCGAGTGCCGCCAAAGCGAGGAGAGCTGATTTTTTATCCACGTATCTATAAATCCAGAACTAAGGCTTCGTAGTGCCGACATATGACAGCCGGATGACAATAGGCAAGCGCGCTCATCGCGTTTGAAGCTGGGGCAGAAGTTCGGGAACCGCAAAGCGGGCGCCGACCAAATCTCGGATATTCATTGCCGCGATCATTCCTGAGACCGGCGACAAAAGATGCGTGACTTTCGAGACAGGCATTCGGTTCGCTCAACCCACTCGTTGCGGCGTCCGCCGCCAGCCGTTAAACAGAGACTGACACACGAGCGTGAGAAGCAGCCGTGAGCGAGCCGACGCAGCGAATGGTCGAGACCAACGGCATCCGCCTCAACGTCGCGGAGCAGGGCGATGGCCCTTTGGTGCTCTTGTGCCACGGCTTTCCCGAATCCTGGTATTCGTGGCGCCATCAATTGAGTGCGCTCGCGGCGGCGGGCTTTCACGCCGTCGCCCCCGACATGCGGGGCTATGGCAAGAGCGATCGGCCGGAGGCGGTCGAACAGTATACGCTCTTCCATCTGGTCGGCGACATGGTGGGCCTTCTAGATGCCCTCGAAGCGCCCACCGCCATCATCGCCGGCCACGACTGGGGCGCCGTCGTCGCCTGGCACGCGGCGCTGATGCGCCCGGACCGGTTCCAAGCCGTCATCGGCCTCAGCGTGCCGTTCCGACCGCGCGCCAAGATGCGCCCGACCAGCCTGATGCCGCGAACGACGGACTCGCAATTCTACCAGCTCTATTTCCAGCAACCCGGCATTGCCGAGGTCGAACTGGAACGGGACCCCCGGACCACGGTGCGGGCCATGCTTTACGCCGCATCGGGGGATGCCTCGGGCACGAGCGCGGGTGGAATCGGCATGGTTCCATACGGCGGAGGCTTTCTGCAAGCCGTCGAGGCGCCGCCGGGCCTGCCGCCCTGGCTCAGCCAAGGCGACCTCGATTTCTACGCCGGCGAGTTCCAGCGCACCGGTTTCGCCGGAGGTCTCAACTGGTACCGCAATATCGACCGGAACTGGCAGCTGATGGCGCCCTTTGCGGGCGCGCGTATCAAGGTTCCCGCGCTCTATATAGCGGGCGACCGCGATCTGGTGGTCGCCTTCCCCGGAATGGATCAGCTGCTGGCCAATCTCGGAAATTTCGTCCCGCAACTCCGCGATATGTTGATGCTGCCCGGCTGCGGGCACTGGACGCAGCAGGAACGCCCGGACGAGGTCAACGCCGCGATGATCCATTTCCTCCGGAGCGTGCGGGAACAGCGCTGATCCGAGGACACGACCGGAGCGGAAATCATGGAGATGAGCGTAAAGAGATTTTTTGAACGCTATCAGCGGTTTTTCAAGGAGTCGCTTGGCGGCGGCATGGATATGGATGAGGCGGCGTCGCTCTACACGTCGGAGTTCATAGCCGCCTCGCCTGCCGGCGTCGTGACCGGAAAGAACGACGATCAACTCAAGCAAGTCATGACCCAGGGCTATGCCCACTACCGGGCAATCGGAACGAAAGAGATGCGGATACGCGACATCGGCATCTCGCCGATCGACGAGCATCATTGCGTTGCCCATGTTGCATGGACCGCGACCTACGCCCGCAAGGGCCAAGCGGATGTCGGGATAGATTTCGACGTTCACTACCTTGTCCGGAAACTCGACGGGGAGCCGAAGATATTCGGATGGGTGTCGGGCGATGAGCAGGCGCTGTTAAGGACGCACGGCATTATCTGAGGTCCGCCGCTCCCATTCCCGGTTGTGCTCAGCCCCGTCCTCGGCTTCTGTGTGGTGGCCATCATTGGCTGTGTTTTCGAAGCGCGTCGACAATGACCTTGAAGGCCGGCGAGTTCTGGCGACTGCTCGGATAGTATAGGTAATAGCCGGCGAATTTCGGCGACCAATCGTCGAGCACGAGTTGCAGCCGGCCGGCGGCAACATGCGCCGTGACCAGATCCTCGGGCACATAGGCAAGCCCGTAGCCGGCAATGGCGGCGTCGACCATCGGCAGGGTCGAGTTGAACACGAGCTGGCCATCGACGCGCACGCGCAGAGCCTGGCCGGCCTTCTGGAATTCCCAGGCATAGAGGCCACCGGCGCTGGTCATGCGCAGGTTGATGCAATTGTGGCCGATCAGGTCCTGCGGCGCCTTCGGCACGCCACGTCCGGCGATGTAGGCCGGCGACCCTACGGCAACAAGCCGCCAGTCCGGCCCGATGCGCACGGCGATCATGTCCTTCTCCACGCTTTCGCCAAGCCGCACGCCAGCATCGAAACCATCCTCGACAATGTTGCGCAATCCGTTGTCCCGGCTGAATTCGAGCTTGATGTCAGGATAGTCGGCAAGGACGGGCCGCAGTTTCGGCCAGACCAGCTGCTCGAGCGCATGATCGGAGACGGTGATGCGCACGGTCCCCGAGGGTTTGTCGCGATAGGCCGTCAGCGCCGCGATGTCGGTTTCGATATCGACGATGCGCGGTGCCAGGGATTGACGCAACCGCTCCCCCGCCTCGGTCGTCGAGACACTGCGCGTCGTTCGCGCCAGCAGCCGCAGGCCCAGGCGCGTTTCGAGCCGCTTGATGGTGTGGCTGAGGGTCGATTGAGTAATACCGATCTTGGCGGCGGCCTTGGTGAAACTGCGCTCCTCGGCCACCATCAGGAACCACAGAAGATCGTTGAAGTTTTCGCGCATGGCCTTCTGCCCCGCTGAATACGGCCCGACGTTATTTATGGCCTGCATCGATAAGTTCAAGCGACTTTCAGCCGCTAATCATTCCAATAGTCCGGCGCTATCTCCTGTCGCGAACAGGCCGCCGATGCGTTTTCCGGCGGCCGGCTTTTTGTGCGTGGTGACGGCTGATGGAAACGACTTACGACGACAGGCTGGTGAAGCCTCGGGCAGCATGGGGTGCGGTGTTCTCGATGACGCTTTGCGTCGCCGTCCTCATCGCTTCCGAGTTCATGCCGGTCAGCTTGCTGACGCCGATCGCCGACGGGCTCGGCATCACCGAAGGCCGGGCGGGACAGGCGATCTCGGTCTCCGGCATCTTCGCGGTCCTCACCAGCCTGTTCATCGCCGGCCTGACGCGGCATATCGACCGCAAGCTGGTGCTGACGTCGTTCTCGCTGCTGCTCGCCGTGTCCGGCTTGGTGGTGACCTTTGCGCCCAACTATGCCGTGCTGATGATCGGCCGCGTCTTGCTCGGCATTGCCATCGGCGGTTTCTGGTCGATGTCCACCGCGATCGTGATGCGCCTCGTGCCGGAGGACTCCGTGCCCGAGGGCCTGGCGATGATCAACGCCGGCAACGCCGTCGCGGCAACCATATCGGCGCCGCTCGGAAGCCTGCTCGGCGATTATGTCGGCTGGCGCGGCGCGTTCTTCCTCGTGGTGCCGTTGGCCCTCTTTGCCCTTGTCTGGCAAAGCCTCAGCCTGCCTGCGCTGCCGCCACGCGGCCGCAAGGCGTCGGGCAATGTCTTCCGGCTGCTGCTGCGCCGTCAGGTCGCGCTCGGCATGGCCTCGATCCTGTTGCTCTTCATGGGCCAGTTCGCGCTCTTCACCTATCTCAGGCCTTTCCTGGAAACCGTGACCGGTGTCGGCGTTTCGGCGCTCTCGGCGATCCTGCTCGTGATGGGACTAGCAGGCGTCGCCGGCACCTGGACCATAGGCCGGCTGCTCAAGACGCGGCTCTACAGCATCGTCATCATCATTCCGCTGGCCATGGCGCTGCTGGCCGTCGCATTGATCGTGCTTGGATCGATGCCGATGGCCGTCACCGCGTTGCTCGTCGGCTGGGGCTTTTTCGGAACCGCGGCGCCGGTCGGCTGGGGCACCTGGCTGAGCCGCGCGCTGCGCGACGATGCCGAAGCCGGCGGCGGCTTGCAGGTCGCCGTCATCCAGTTCGCCATCACGCTCGGCGCGGCGGGCGGCGGCCTGCTGCTGGACACGCTCGGCTGGCGAAGCCCCTTCGCACTTGGCGCGGTGCTGCTTGTGGGATCCGCGCTGGCCGCGGCGGCAGCCGCCCATGACCACTGCAAGGGCGCACCATGACACGCAGCCACATGACGCGCCGCGCCGCGGTTGCCGCCGCACTGGCAGCCGCGTTCGCGCCCTCCGCCGCGCCAGGCCAAGCCCGCGGAACGGACGGACAGGAGAAACCGTTGATGAGGATTGCTATTGAAGTGGACGCGATGCGCCTGACGGCCTCCCTGTTCGACAATCCGAGCGCGCAGGATTTCGCCGCGATGCTGCCGCTCGACCTGACACTGGAAGACTACGCATCCGTCGAGAAGATCGGCTACCTGCCGCGCAAATTGCGGATCGAGGGCAGCGGCCCGTTCGACAGTGAGGCCATCGGCGACATCGCCTACTACGCGCCCTGGGGCAATCTCATCTTCTTTTATGGCCCCTACCGGTATTCGCGCGGCCTGATCCGGCTCGGCCGGCTCGACAGCGGTATCGCACCGCTGCTGCGCGGCGGACGCTTCAACATACGCATAGAACGCCTGACATAGGCTCAAGGAGAAAACGATGCTCGGAACAGTTCTCTACGGTGCCGGCGACATCCGCTGCGAGGAAGTGGCGGAGCCCGAAATCCTTCATCCCACCGACGCCATCCTCAAGCTCTCGGCCACCTGCATCTGCGGCTCCGACCTGTGGCCCTATCGCGGGCTCCAGCCGCTGAACGAACCGATGCATATGGGCCACGAATATTGCGGCGTGGTGGTGGAAGTGGGCAGCGCGGTGAGAACGGTGAAGCCCGGCCAGTTCGTCGTCGGCTCGTTCTGCACCTCCGACAACACCTGCCCGCATTGCCGCTTCGGCTTCCCCTCGTCCTGCGAGCAGCGCGAGTTCATGAGCCGGGCGCAGGCGCCGATGCTGCGCGTGCCGCTTGCCGACGGCACGCTGGTCGCCACCCCCGGCATGCCCGAGGACGACCTGATCCCGAGCCTGCTGGCGGCATCGGATGTGCTTGGCACCGGCTGGTATGCCGCCGACGCCGCGCGCGTCGAGCCCGGCGCGACCGCGGTCGTCGTGGGTGACGGCGCGGTCGGGCTGATGGGCGTGCTCGCGGCCAAGCAGATGGGCGCGGAGCGCATCATCGCCATGAGCCGCCACAAGACGCGCCAGGATCTCGCGCTCGAATTCGGCGCCACCGATATCATTTCGGAGCGCGGCGATGACGGCGTGGCGCGGATCAAGGAGCTGACCCGCGGCGTCGGCGCGGAATCCGTGCTGGAATGCGTCGGCACGCAGGAATCCATGATGCAGGCGATCAACTGTGCCCGCCCCGGCGGCTCGATCGGCTTTGTCGGCGTGCCGCATGGCGTCCAGCTCGACGGCCAGGGCCTCTTCTTCGCCCAGAAGAGCCTGCTCGGCGGCCCCGCGCCCGTGCGCCGTTTTCTTCCGCATCTGATGGATCTGGTGCTGGAGCGCAAGATCAATCCCGGCAAGGTCTTCGACCTGACCCTGCCGCTGGCCGATGTCGCCGAGGGCTACCGCGCCATGGATGAGAGGCGGGCGATCAAGACGCTGCTTCGTCTGTAAGCGCCGCACTGCGTTCAGCCCACAAATGCAGGGGAGCAAACCTTAAGGAGACCAAAATGAAGAAAATCCTGACAGCAACGGCCGCGAGTGTGGCGGGAACCATGCCCGTGCAGGCGCAGGGCATCGAAATCCGGACAAACGGCAGCACGCCGGCGGTGATCGGAGCGGCAGAAAACTTTACCGGGCAAGCGGTCATCACTGCGCTGTTTCCCGCCACCGAGATAACGCGCGCAAGCACGGGGCTGGTGAACTTTGCTCCCGGAGCGCGCACCGTCTGGCACACCCATCCTGCCGGTCAATTGCTGATCGTCAGATCAGGCCAAGGCTGGATTCGCGAAGACGGCAAGGAGGCCCTCGTCATCAATCCAGGCGACGTCGTCTGGATTCCCGCCGGGGTGAAGCACTGGCATGGCGCAACCGCCACCAGCCCGATGGCCCATATCGCGTTGAGCTACATGCATGACGGCAAGAATGTCGACTGGCTGGAGCCTGTCTCCGACGAGCAATACCGCTGACCGTACGCAGGAACGAAAGGCATCATCATGAAACCTTCAACCATTCTCGCACTCGCTTTGTCGATGGGGGCTGCCGACGCTGCGGCGCAGACTGGGTCGCAGACCGGCAGCCTGCCTCCAGAGGATTTGCAGGCCGTCTCGCCCGCCCTTGCGCGCTATGCGACGGACAAGCTTGCCAATGACGTTTGGAAGCGCCCCGGCCTGTCGCGGCGCGATCGCAGCATCGTCACCATCGCGGCGGTGGTCACCCGCAACCAGGGCATACTCCTGCCGGAGCAGTTGAGCCTCGCCCTCGACAGTGGCGTGAAGCCGGCCGAGATCTCGGAGATGATCACGCATCTTGCCTTCTATGCCGGGTGGGGCAACGCGATGGCAGCCACGGCGATCGCCAAAGCGGTGTTCGAGGCACGCGGCATCGGGCCGGACCAGCTCCCCAAGGCTGTCGTCGATTTGCTGCCGCTCGACGAAAAGGCGGAGGCCGATCGTGCCGCACGGGTCGAGCAAGGCACGGGACCGGCGTCGCCGGGCCTGGTGCGCGACACGACGGAAGTGCTGTTTCGCGACTTGTGGCTGCGTCCCGACCTCGCGCCGCGCGACCGCAGCCTGGTGACGGTCAGCGCACTGGTCGCCGCCGGGCAGGTGGAGCAGATTCCCTACCATCTCAACAGGGCCATGGATAATGGACTGACGCGCGCCGAGGCCTCGGAGGTGATCAGTCATCTCGCCTATTACGCGGGATGGCCAAACGCTTTCTCGGCAGCCCCGGTCGCACGCTCCGTATTCGAGAAGCGCTCCGCCGACTGATCATTTTCGACCGTAACGACCCTGCCGTTCGAGCCGCGCGGCCTGACGCGGCCAAGTGGCGATGCGGCGAGCATCTGGAGACTGCCCAGCGCAAATTCAGGGCGGTCTGGCGGATCGAGGCCGAAAGCCGACGCGGGCGGCATGACCTGACATTGCGCTCAGCCGGCGCGCGATCCCGGCGCTTCCGGCCGGAGATAGACCGTCAGGCAGCAGCAACAGATCGCCAATCCGGCGATCGGGTATTTCAGGGCGACGACCGCCGCCAAGCCGAAAAGGCACAGCGTCACCATCGAGCGGATGCGCATGACCTTGCGCACCTTGAGCGGAACGGTGTCGGCCGGCATCGGGTCGATGAGTTCCCGGATCAGGAGAATGTAGGTCAGATTCACCAGGAAGAAGACGACCGCGTAGAACGCCACCGGCTGCGGGGCCAGCTCGCTGACCGCCATCCACGCGGTTGCCAGCGGCAGCAGCGACACCGAGAACAGGTGCGCGAAATTGTACCACATCAGGCTGGTCGTCGCCGCCGTGGCATGGCGCAGGAGATGATGGTGGTTCGCCCAGACGATGGCGATGAAGAGATAGCTCACGCCGTAGCTCAGCCATGTCGGCCACAAGGCCAGCAACGCAGTGAAGGTCGGCACCTCCGGTGGGCGCAGGTCAAGCACGAGCACGGTGATAAGGACGGCGAACACGCCATCCGAAAATGCGCTCAATCGCTCAAGCCCTGTCGAGGGAAGCACCTGGAGTGTCCTTGTCGAGGTTCGTCCGGCCTATGGTAGCATCGCCACCCGCAATATCCATGGCTGCCCAGTCGAGATCGCTAACGCGTTGCTTCGCGCCAAGTCCAACCCCGCTCACGACGCCTTGGCCAGAAAGCTCTGGTAATCCGATTTGGCCTGCAGCAGGCGCAGCACGTTCTCGCGCGAGCCGCGCACATGGGCGCGCGCCAGGGCGCCGGCGCGCTTGGCGTCGCCGGCGCAGATCGCCTCGACGATCTCGGCATGCTCGTCGCGGGCGATCTTCCATTCGTCGAGCCACAGCAGTTCCGTCCAGACATAGTGCTGGCATTTGTCGAGGATGCCGCACAGCATGCCGTGCAGCATGGCATTGCCGCTGATTTCGGCGATGACGCGGTGCAGATCGATGCCGACTTCAAGCTCCTGGAATTTTTCCCTTGTGGTTCGATCCGCAATGGCGGCCAGCCTCTCGCATTCGGCCAGCATGGCGCGCAGCCGCGCCTTGTCTTTCTCGGTGGCCGCAGCCGCCGCCAGTTCGGTGGCGTGGCCGTCGAGCAGTTCGCGGATGTCGAAGGCCTCGCGGAACATGTTTATGTCGAACTCGGTGACGGCGTAGCCCTGCCGCGGCCGGCCGGTGACCAACCCGTCGCGCTCGAGGCGGTTGAAGGCCTCGCGCACGGGCGTGCGGCTGACATTCAGCTTTGCCGCAATGTCGCTCTCGGTGACGCGCGCGCCCGGCGGGATCTGGCCGGTCACGATCATTGCCTTGAGCGCGGAATAGACCGAGTCGCGCAGCGTGTTTTTTGTTTCCTTGGCCAAGTTCCGTATCCAGTCTCCGGTCCGTGCCGGAAATCGATGTGTTTCGCGCGTAGCTGTATTCAAAATCGGCGCGTTTTGCCATTCCCCGGCCCCGGGTCGGTGGCCCCAAGGCCCCGGCGAGCGGTGTTGACTTCGCTGATCCCCGAGCTACACTCAAAATTGTATACAAAATCGCATGCGAAATCAAAAACAATGGGAACACCGGTTGGAGAACCGAAATGAACAGCACCAAAGGCATTAGCGTCGTTGCCATAGCGGGCCTCATGGCCACGGTCACGGCGCCCGCCGCGGCAGGCGACACCATTACCGTCGCCTCATGGGGCGGCACCTATCAGGAGGCGCAGGCCAAGGCCTTCTTCAAGCCGACCGCCGATGCGCTCGGCATCACCATCAAGGAAGACACGACCAACGGTCTCGATGACGTGCGCCTGCAGGTGACAGGCAACGCGGTGAAGTGGGACATCACCGAGCTCGGCGCCGACGAATGCGCGCGCGGCTCGAAGGAAGGGCTTTTCGAAAAGCTCGACTACAACCTCATCGACAAGAGCGGCATCAATCCCAAGCTCGTGCATGACGACTGGGTCGGCATCTCCTACACCTCCGTGGTACTCGTCTACCGGACCGACGTATTCGGTGACAAAGGCCCCAAGACCTGGGCCGACTTCTGGAATGTGGAGAAGTTTCCCGGACGGCGCGCACTGAGCAGCAGCCAGGCGACGGAGACGCTTAGCGTTGCAGCCCTCGCCGAAGGCATTCCGATCGACAAGGTCTATCCTGTCGACATCGACGGCGCGCTGAAATCGGTCGACAAGATCCGTGGCCATGTCGATGCCTGGTGGACTTCCGGCGCGCAGGCCATGCAACTGGTGAAGGACGGCGAGGTCGACATGGCAAGCATCTGGAACGGCCGCGCCGGCACCTTGAAGAAGGAAGGCGCGCCGGTCAGCTTCTCCTTCGACCAGGGCGTACTCACCGCCGACTGCATGGTCATTCCCAAGGGCGCCAAGAACAAGGAGGTCGCGATGAAGGCGCTGGCGATGTTCGTCAGTCCGCAATTACAGGCCAATCTGCCGCTTTATGTCGACAACGGACCGGTCAACGAGAAGGCGTTCGAGACCGGGAAGATCCCGCCGGAGCGGATCAAGGACATCAACTCGTCGCCTGAGAACGTCAAGAAGCAGGTGCTGCAGGACGCCGAGTTCTGGCGCGACAACCTCGTCGAGGCGACGGAGAAGTTCAACAATCTGATCCAGCAATAGACCGGAAACCCTGACATTGCGGGGCCGCCTGGCCCTGCTTCTTGGAGTCCTGCCTAGGAGAAAACAATCTTGTCCATTGCGCCATCCGCGCTGCCGATCGGCATGCGCGCGATAGAGAAACGTTTTGGCTCCGTATCGGTGCTGCGCGACCTCAATCTCGACGTCGCGGCCGGCGAATTCCTGACGTTGCTCGGCCCTTCCGGCTCCGGAAAGACGACGCTGCTGATGATCCTGGCGGGATTCGTCAGGGCCAATGCCGGCTCAATCAAGGTCGGCGACGAGGAGATCATCACCACGCCGCCGCACAGGCGCAATATCGGCATGGTGTTCCAGAACTATGCCCTGTTCCCGCATATGAACGTCTTCCACAACATCGCCTTTCCGCTGAAGCAGCGCCGCGTTCCGGCCGCCGAGACGGTGGAACGCGTCGAGAAAGCGCTGGAGTTGGTGAAGTTGCAGGGCCTCGGCGAACGGCGCGTCGACCAGCTCTCCGGTGGCCAGCGCCAGCGCGTGGCGCTGGCGCGCGCCATCGTGTTCGAGCCGCGCATCGTGCTGATGGACGAGCCGCTGTCGGCGTTGGACAAGGGCCTGCGCGAGCACATGCAGATCGAACTGCGCGCCCTGCATCGGCGGCTTGGCATGACGACTGTCTATGTCACGCACGACCAGCGCGAGGCGATCACCATGTCGGATCGTATCGCCGTCATGAATGCCGGGCGCATCGAGCAGCTCGACAAGCCCGAAATTCTCTACGCCGCGCCGCGCACCCGGTTCGTCGCCGGCTTCATCGGGGAATCGAATTTCATTCCCGTCGAATGCCGCAGCGGTTCGGTCTGGTACGAGGACAGGCAAATCCACACCGCGGCGCCGGCGCCGGCATCGGGCCAGCAGCTGATGGTGGTGCGGCCGGAAAAGCTGCGGCTGCTGGCAAATGCAGAGCCGGCCAAGGGCGTCAACGTGCTCAGCGCGACGCTCAGTGACGTGATTTATCAGGGCGACAGCTTCGTCTGCTACGCCGTGCTGCGCGACGGCAGGCAGCTGACATTGCGCGACTATTGCCGCAGCGACGTGCTGGCCAGGTTGCCGGCCGCCGGGCAGCCGATCGCGCTTGGCCTTGATGCGCAGGATACGATCCTGGTGGCGGCGGACTGATGAGCGTGCAAACCGCCGCGATGGACGAGGCAATTGGCGCCATGACCCAGGACCTGAACGCGCATGCGTTGCGCGCCGATGCGTGGCGCGAGCAGTTTCGGCTGCTGGCGCTGCTGGCGCCAAGTCTGTTCCTCGTCTTTGCCATCATCATCGTGCCGATCGGCTGGCTGTTCTGGCTGTCGCTGTTCGACGAGGCCGGCGTCTTGAGCGCCGCCAACTATGCGCGCTTCTTCGAGCAGGCCTCCTACATCAAGACCTTCCTCACCACCTTCAAGGTCGCCTTCATCGTCACCGCCGCCTGCGTGCTGCTGGGCTATCCCTTGGCCTACATGCTGTCGCAACTGCCGCGCCGGGCGGCGTCGATCTGCCTGATCTTCGTCATCCTGCCGTTCTGGACATCGGTGCTGGTGCGCACCTATGCCTGGCTGGTGATCCTGCAGCGCAAGGGGCTGATCAACAGTTGGCTGATCGACCTCGGAGTCATCAGCCAGCCGCTGCCGCTGGCCAACAATTTTTCCGGCGTCGTCATCGGCATGACGCATATATTGCTGCCGTTCCTGGTGCTGCCGCTCTACGCCTCGATGAAGACCATCGACACCGACTGCCTGCGCGCCGGGATGAATCTGGGCGCCGGCCCCGTCGCCACCTTCCGGCAGATCTTCTTTCCGCTGTCGCTGCCCGGCCTCGCCTCGGGCGTGGTCATCGTCTTCGTGCTGTGCCTGGGCTTTTTCGTCACGCCGGCGCTGATGGGCGGCGGCAAGGTCGTCATGTGGGCGATGCGCATGGAACAGACCACCAGCCTCTATTCCAACTGGGGCGCCGGCGCGGCGCTCGGCGTCGTGCTGCTCGTGGTCACGCTGGCGCTGCTCGGCCTGTTCCAGTGGCTGCTCGGCGCGCGCGCCACAGGTGTGTGGAGTTCGCGATGAGCGGAGATGTCGGCCTGCCGATCTCGCACCGGCAACGTCTGTGGCTCTATGCGCTGGGCGGCCTCGTGCTGCTGTTCCTGATCGCGCCGTCGGTCATCATCGTCATCATGTCGTTTTCGGATTCGACGCTGCTGCAGTTTCCGCCGCAGCAATGGTCGCTGCGTTGGTACCAGACCTACTTCCAGTCGCTGGAGTGGCGCGACGCGACGGTGGTCTCGGTCAAGGTGGCCGTTATGACCGCGCTGGTGGCGACGCCGCTCGGCACGGCCGCCGCCTATGCCATCAACCGGGGCACCCTGCGCTTCAACGGCACCATCAACGCGCTGATGACCGCGTCGCTGATCGTGCCGGTGATCTTGATCGGCATCGGCACCTTCTTCCTCTATGCGCGCATCGGGCTCAACAACACGCTGACCGGCCTGGTCATCGCGCATACGGTGCAGGCGCTGCCGCTGGTGGTGCTGACGGTGCTGTCCGGCTTGCGCTCCTATGACATGAACCAAGAGCGCGTGGCGCGCAGCCTCGGCGCCGGACGCGTCGCCGCCTTCTGGCAGGTGACCATGCCGCAGATCCGCTTCTCGATCGTTTCGGGCGCGCTGTTTGCCTTCATCACCTCCTTCGACGAAGTGGTGGTTTCGCTGTTCATATCGGGCGGCGAGACGACGACCTTGACGCGCCGCATGTTCAACGCCCTGCGCGACCAGATAGACCCGACGATCGCTGCCATCTCGACCTGCCTGATCGTGCTGTCGGTCGTGCTCTTGTCGGTGGCGCAGATCTTCGGCAGACGGCATTGATTTCACCGGACCAATTGGCTTCAAGTGACCAGGAGATATTCGGACAGAATGCGTGATTTCCAGTTTCCCGGCCGCTCGCCGGTCCGTGCCACCGAAGCGATCGCCGCGACCTCGCATCCGCTTTCGACGCTTGCAGCCATTGACATGCTGCGCGCCGGCGGCAATGCCATGGACGCCGCTGTCTGCGCCGCCGCCGTGCAGGGCGTGGTCGAGCCGCAATCGACCGGCATAGGCGGCGACTGCTTTGTCCTCTATTGCCCCGCGGGGCAGGGACACGTGCTGGCTTTCAATGGCTCCGGCCGGGCGCCCGCCAAGGCGACCGTGGACTGGTATCGCGACAAAGGCTTCAGCGAACTTCCCAAACAGGGACCGCATGCCGTGACCGTGCCCGGCGCGATCGACGCCTGGTGCAGGCTGCTGGAAGACCATGGCAGCAAGGACCTTGCAGAGGTGTTGGCGCCGGCGATCAACTATGCCGAGAACGGCTATGTCGTGCATGACCGCGTCGCCTTCGACTGGGCCGAACCGGAGACCGACCTGTCGGCCGACGAGCACGCCGCGCGCATTTTCCTGCCGGGCGGCGAGGCGCCCAGGGCCGGCGACGTGCACCGGCAGCCGGAGCTTGCCGCCACCTTACGCATCATTGCCAGGCATGGCCGCGCCGGGTTCTATGAAGGCACCGTGGCCGACGACATTGTGAGCCGGCTCAGGGCGTTGGGCGGACTGCATTCGCTTGAGGATTTCGCTTCGACCAAGGGCGATTATGTAGCGCCGGTCAGCGTCTCCTATGGCGGCCACGAGATCCACCAGATGCCGCCGAACAACCAGGGGCTGACGGCGCTCGTGATGCTGAATGTGCTGTCGGGGTTCAAGCTCGGCGGCCTCGACCCCAACGGCGCCGAGCGCCTGCACTTGGAGATCGAAGCGGGGCGGTTGGCCTACCGCGACCGCGACCGTTTCCTCGGCGACCAGGACCATGTGCCGGTGCCGGTAAAAGAGCTTCTGTCGGCCGCCTATGCCGAGCGGTTGCGTGCCGAGATCGACCGCCAGCGTGCCATGACGCACCTGCCGGATGTGCAGCTGCCCGGCAGCGACACGGTCTATATCTCCATCGTCGACCGCGACCGCAACGCGGTCTCCTTCATCAACTCCACCTATTATTCCTTCGGCAGCGGCGTCGTCGGCCCTAAGACCGGCGTGGTGCTGCAGAACCGCGGCTCGAGCTTCCGCCTCGACCCGGCGCATCCGAACGCGATCGCGCCCGGCAAGCGGCCGATGCACACGATCATGCCCGGCATGGCGACGCGGAACGGCCGCGTGGTGATGCCGTTCGGCGTCATGGGCGGCGGCTACCAGCCGTTCGGCCACGTCCATCTTTTGACCAACGTGCTCGACTTCGGCATGGATCCGCAGCAGGCGCTCGATGCGCCGCGAGTGTTCTACAATGACGGCATGGTGGAGGCCGAGCGCGGTGTTCCCGCTGATGCGATCGAAGGCCTGCGCCGCCGCGGCCATGCCATCACCCAGCCGCACCATCCGCTCGGCGGCGGCCAGGCGGTGCTGATCGACTGGGAAAAGGGAACGCTGACCGGGGCGTCGGATCCACGCAAGGACGGAATGGCGCTTGGGTATTGATGGGATCGGGACAGCCGTCGCGGCCCGGATTTGGCTGCAGTTGCCGCAGCAAGCGTCGGCGCCGCCCCACATGAGCAGCATACCCTCACCCCGCCACCAGGTGACCGCCTCCGACATCGCTCAGCGCCAGCCTCTGCGGGCTCTCGCCCAGCCTCCGCGTCGCACTCGGAATCTCCTGGTCCAGCCTTGCGAACCGGCTCCTGCGCTTCGCCGGATCGGGCACCGGCACAGCTTCGATCAGCCGCCTGGTGTAAGGGTGGCGCGGGTTGGAGAAAACCTGGTCGCGCGTGCCCATCTCGACGATCTGGCCGAGATACATGACGGCGACGCGGTCGGAGATGTTTTCGACTACGGCCATATCATGGGAGATGAAGAGGTAGGCGGCGCCGAATTCGCGCTGCAATTCCTTCAACAGGTCGAGCACGCGCGCCTGCACGGAAACGTCGAGGGCCGAAACGCTTTCGTCGGCGATGATCAGCTTCGGCCTTAGCGCCAGGGCGCGGGCGATGCAGACACGCTGGCGCTGGCCGCCGGAGAATTCGTGGGGATAGAGCTCCATCTGGCCGGCCGACAGGCCGACACGCTCGAATAATGCCGCCACCCGCTCCCTGCGCTCTTCCTTCGAAGCGACGCCATGGATGACCAGCGGCTCGGCGACGAGATCGCCGACGCGCATGCGCGGGTCGAGCGAAGCGTAGGGGTCCTGGAAGATCATCTGCACGTCGCGGCGCACCGCCTTGCGCTCGTCGCGGCCGAGGCCCGACAGGTTGCGTCCGCCGATGACGATGTCGCCGGTATAAGGCACCAGTCCGGCCAGCGCCTTGGCGGTGGTCGACTTGCCGCAGCCGGATTCGCCCACCAGCGCCAGCGTTTCGTTGGGCGCGATCGAAAAGCTGACGCCTTCGACGGCATGGACGCGCCGGTTGACCCGGCCGAAGAAGCCGCCACGCAGGTCGAACCGGACATGCAGATCGGTGACATCGGCGACGTTCGCCGGCGCAACCGGCTCGGCAATCTCTTTCGATTTCTGGCGGCCGGCGCCAGTGCCGATGCGCGGCACGGCGGCGAGCAGCTCGCGTGTGTACTCGGCTTGCGGCCTGGCGAAAATGTCCGATGTCTTGCCTTCCTCGACCATGCGGCCATGCCGCATGATGATGACGCGGTCGGCCATTTCGGCGACCACGCCCATGTCGTGGGTGATGAGGATGACGCTGGTGCCGTGCTGGCGCTGCAGGTCGCGCAGCAGTTCCAGAACCTCGCCCTGCACGGTGACGTCGAGCGCAGTCGTCGGCTCGTCGGCGATCAGCACGTCGGGTTCCAGCGCCAGCGCCATGGCGATCATCACCCGCTGGCGCATACCGCCGGACAGCTCATGCGGAAACTGTTTCAGCCGGCTTTCGGCTTCCGAAATGCGCACTGCCTTCAACGCCTCGCTGGCGCGGCTTCGGGCCTCGGCGGGCGAGAGGCTGGTATGCGCCTCGATGGATTCGGTGAGCTGGCGGCCGATCGACAGCACCGGGTTCAGCGAGGTCATCGGCTCCTGGAAGATCATGGCGATGCGGTCGCCGCGGATGCGGCGCATCCGGCGCTCGTCGAGCGCTGTGAGATCGGTGTCGCCCGCATCCCCGCCAAGAAGGCGGATCGTGCCCGAAGATATGCGCGCGGCGGGCCGCGGCAGTAGTTGCATGATCGCCAGCGCGGTCATCGATTTGCCGGAGCCGGATTCGCCGGCGATGCAGAGCGTCTCGCCGCGTGAAAGCGTCAGAGAGAGGTTGGAGACGACGTCGCGCTCGCCGTCCTCGCCACGCACGGAGACGGAGAGATTGGCGATGTCGAGAATGGTTTCGGTGGCTGATGTCATTGCAGACGCAAACCTGCAAGGGATTTATTCTGTGGCGCCCCCCACCCGGACCTTCGGTCCGACCTCCCCACAAGGGGGAGGTAGGGCGCCGGTTTTTTACTCTCCCCCTTGTGGGGAGGGTCGCTGCGAAGCAGCGGGGTGGGGGTGCAGCGCCGACCGAACATCATTCGAACACGCAGCGCGGGAAGTAGAACGACACCACCCAGTTCGGCATGTCGACGATCTCGCTGATCCTGAGATCGCCACAGACCGAGGCCAGCATATAGGCCTCGACCGGATCGATCTGGTAACGGCCGGCGAGCAGGTCGATCATCTGGGCGACCGCCTCTTTCGCGCCGGTCATCAGGTCCGGGCCGATGCCCGTGGTCACCTCGTAACCCTTGGTGTCGAGGTGGCGCGTCACCGGGCCGGGCGTGGTGAAGCGCGGCATCTTCAGCCTGGCGTCCTTGACAAGGTCGAGCTTGAGCACGACGTCCATCGGGCTTTCGATCGCCGTGCCGCAGACCTCGCCATCGCCCTGCGCGGCATGCGTGTCGCCGACCGAAAACAGCGCGCCGGCCACCTCCACCGGCAGATAGAGCGTTGTGCCGGCGGCGAGGTCGCGAATGTCCAGATTGCCGCCGACGCGGCGGGGCGGCACCACCGAGTGATGGCCCATCTCGCCCGGCGCGTTGCCGATGGTGCCGGCGAAGGGTTTCAGCGGCACGCGGCCGTTCTTGCCGAACAAGGCCGGCTCCAGCGAGGCGGCATCGTATTTCCAGATGTTGAGCGCCGGCTGCTTGAAGTCGTCGGCGAGCAGGCCGAAACCTGGAATGTTCGCCGTCCAGCCGAAGCCGGACGGTTTGAACATCTCGATCGTCACCTTCAGCGCGTCGCCCGGCTCGGCGCCCTCGACGAAGATCGGCCCGGTGACAGGGTTGATCCCGGCGAAGTCGAGCTTGGCGATGTCGGCGACGGTGCTGTCGGGCTTGAGCTGGCCACCGGAGGAATCGAGGCACTGAAACTCGATGGTCGAGCCGGGCGCCACGCGCTGCGCCGGGGCAAAGGAATTGTCCCAGCCGAAATGGTGATGGCGTCCGTGGATGGTGTAGTCGCAGTTATTGCACATCTTTTACGTACACATTGTCGTAGTTGATCGGGATATGGACCGGGTCGACATAGAGGTTGTCGGTGCCGCCCATGCGCGCGGACTTCATGGTGAAGCGCTGCTCGTTGAAGACCGGCGCCCAGGGCGCGTCCTCCATCACCTTGTCGTAGATGGCGCTCCACATCTTGTCGCGCTCGGCGGCTTTAGCCGGGTCGACCACCGAGTCGGCCTCGGCCGCCTTGGCGTCGAGGTCCTTGTTGCAATACCACGACCAGTTCCAGCCGCCAGGCACCGCGCCAGCACAGCCGAGGATCGGACCGTAGAAGTTCGATGGGTCCGGGAAGTCGGCGATCCAGGCCATGCCGCCCGACCAGATCATCGGCGCGCCGGCCTTGTCGCCGCCGGCGGCGATGACGTTTGCCTGGGCGAGCGACTGGATGCTGGCCTTGATGCCGATCGCCGCGAGGTCCTGCTGGATCGCCTGCGCGATGCGCGGATTGGGATCGGTGTTCATGGCGAAAAGCTGCGTCTCGAAGCCGTCGGGATGGCCGGCTTCGGCCAGCAGCGCCTTGGCTTTGGCGACGTCATAGGGATAGCCCTTGTACGCCTTGTCGTAGCCCGGCATCGAGGGCGGCAGCGGCTGGTTGGCCGGCACGGCACGGTTGTTGATGATCTGGACGACACGCGCCTTGTTGATCGCCATGTTGACCGCCTGGCGCACCTTCACATTGTCGAACGGCGCCATGGTGGTGTTCATGGTGACGTAGCCGGTGTGCAGCTGCCCGCCCTCGACGACGCGCGCCTTCTGCTCGGGATCGGCCATCACCTCCTGGAACTTGGCCGGCGGAATGCCATCGCCGGGCACGTCGATCTCGCCCTTCTGAAGGCGCAGCAGCGCCACGATCGGCTCTTGGCCGATCTCGAAGGTGATCTTGTCCAGATGCGGCAGTCCCTTGTGCCAGTAGTCCGCGTTGCGCTCGAAGACGATGCGCTGGCCGAGCGTCCACTCGGCGAGCTTGAAGGCGCCGGTGCCGACCGGATGCTTGCCGAAATCGGCGCCGTATTTCTCGACCTCTTCCTTCGGCACGACATGCGAGAAGTTGATGGCCATGACATGCAGGAAGGTGGCGTCGGGCCGGGTCAGCTCGAACTTGACGGTATAGGGATCGACGACGGTGACGCCGGACAGGCTTTCGGCCTTGCCGGCGGCGACATCGTCATAGCCCTTGATCGAGCCGAAGAATCCGGCGCCGGGGCTCTGCGTCTTCGGATTGGTGACGCGGTCGAGCGAGTATTTCACGTCCTCGGCGGTCATTTCGCGGCCATTGTGGAATTTCACACCATGGCGCAGCTTGAAGGTGAAGGTCTTGCCGTCGGGCGAGATCTCGTAGCTTTCGGCGAGGTCGGGCTTGAGATTGGTGGTGCCCGGCTCGTAGTCCATCAGCCCGTCGAACAGGCTCTTGATCATCGACCAGTTCTGCCAGTCATAGCCGATCGCCGGATCGAGGGTCGCGACATCGTCCTTGTAGGTGATGGTGATGGCGCCGCCCTGCTTGGCGTTGGGGTCGACGGCGTCCTCGGCGCGGACGCTCGTCATGCCGAGCATCAGCGCCAGCGCCGATGCGGCCACGGTTGATGCGAGAAGCTTTTTCATTGTTATGTTCCCTTTCTCTGTTGGTTTTCTGGTTTTCATCTGAGCTTGATGCGGGGATCGATGAACGGGGCGATGATGTCGGCCAAGAGATTGCCGAGCACGATGGCGAAGGCCGACACCAGCGTGACGCCCATGATGATCGGAATGTCGACGCGCTGGATCGCCTGCCAGGCGAGCTGGCCGATGCCTGGCCAGCCGAACACGCTTTCGACCACCACGATGCCGCCCATGAAGATGCCGATGTCGATGCCGATCATGGCGATGACCGGCAGGATGGCGTTGGGGAGCGCATGGCGGAACAGGATGGCGCGGCGCGCAAGGCCCTTGGCGCGCGCGGTGCGCACATAATCCTGGCGCAGCACGTCGATCATCGAGGAGCGCATCATGCGCGCGTACCATCCGGCGCCGAGTATGCCCATGGTGAGCGAAGGCAGCACCAGATGGCGCCAGGTGCCGTAGCCGCCGATCGGGAACCAGCCCAGCCGCACGGCGAACACGTAAAGCAAAAGCAGGCCGACGACGAATTGCGGCGCCGAGACGCCGACGAAGGAGGCGACCATCAGCGTCTGGTCGGTGGCGGTGCCGCGCTTGACGGCGGCGATCAGGCCCATGCTGAGCCCGATCAGCAATTCGCACAGGATGGCGCCGACCATCAGGAGCAGGCTCGCCGGCAGCCGCGAGACGATAAGCTCGGTGACCTCGGAGCGCTGGATGTAGGAGCGGCCGAGATCGCCGCTGGCGAGCTTCGTGAGATAGTGCCAGTACTGGACCACGAAGGGCTGGTCGAGGCCGAGCTGCTGGCGGATGTTCTCGACCGTCTGCGGCGTGGCGCTGCGGCCGGCGATCTGGCGCACCGGGTCGGCAGGCAGCAAATAAAGCAGCGCGAAGGTGATCAGCGAGACGCCGAGCAGGATGAGCAGCGACTGGATCAGGCGGCGGCCGAGATAGGCGATCATGCCCGGCCCCTTTGCGTCGGATCGAGGATGTCGCGCAGCGCGTCGCCGATCAGGTTGAAGGCCAGCGCCAGCGCCAGGATCGCCGCACCCGGGAAGAACACCAGCCAGGGTGCCGCCTGGAAGTAGGTCTGGTTCTCGAAGATGATGTTGCCCCAGGAGGCCGTCGGCGGCTGCACGCCGATGCCGAGGAAGGAGAGCGTCGCTTCCAGCAGCACCGTGGTGGAGATGCCGAGCGTGCCCCAGACGATGATGGTGGGCAGAAGATGCGGCAGGATGTGGCGAAACAGGATGCGCGGCGCGCTCGCCCCGATGGTGCGTTCGGCATCGATGAACTCGCGTTCGGCGAGCGAAGAGGTTTCGGTGTAGATGACGCGCGCGGTCTGCACCCAGTTGACCAGCGCGATGACCAGAGCGACGATCCAGAGACTTGGCTCGAACACTGCCGCCAGGCAAATGGCGAGCAGCAGCGCCGGAAACGCCATCATCAGATCGGTGAAGCGCATGAGAGCGCTGCCGATCCAGCCGCGGAAATAACCCGCCGTGACGCCGACTAGCGTGCCGATCAACAGCGCCACGCCATTGGCGGCGATGCCGATGATCAGCGAGGTGCGGGCGCCGTAGAGAATGCGGGTCAACAGGTCACGGCCGAGCAGGTCGGTGCCCAGCCAGAATTTTGCGCCGGGCGGCAAGGGCGAGCCTTCCAGCGTCAGCCCGTCGAACATCTGCTCATTCGGATCATAGCCGGTCAGCCAAGGCGCAAGGATCGCGCCGGCGAGGACGATGGCGACGATAACCAGGCCAAGCACTGCCAGGCGGCGTTTGACCAGCCGACGCCAGACGCCGGCGCGCGGCTTGACCGGCATGCGTGCGGCCGCCGGGAGGTCAGGCGCGATGGGAGTGGTCATCGCCGCCTTCCTCACCCGTTACTTCCTCACTCATCATTGCCACGATGCGGCGCGCCGCATCCTCCACGCTGATCTGCCAGCTCATCGCCAGCGAGCGAAGCTGCGCATAGGCGCGATCGTCGTCGGCGCCTTTCGACAGTGCCGCGACCGCGCGCACGATGGTCTGGCGCTCGGCGACGCGCTGGCGCAGCGTGGCGATCTCGCCGGCCAAATGTTTTCGCGCCTCGAAACTCTGCCTTGCGATCAGCAGCGCGCTGTAGACGCCGGCGGTGCCGACCGGCTTCAGGAGCTGCGCATCGGCCTTGTGCGAGAGAGCCCATTCGATGCGGCCGGGCGCCTCCGAACCGATCAGCGCCACCAGCGGCATCGGCGCCTCGCCGGCCTTCCACGGGAATTGCTCGTCGAAACCGAGATCGGCGTCGAAGAACACGAAATCGGCAGCCAGCGCTTCAGGCGGCAGTTCGGGCCAGCAGTCGACGGTGACCAGGCCGATGGCGGACAACTGCCTGGTGATGGCCTGCACGGTCGGGTGCGGGCGATGCAGGATGAATGCCCTGGCGCCGCCGAGATTCGGGATGCGCGATGGCCTGGTCACGACACCACCCTCAGGCGCGGCCGGCCGAATGTTTTGGCCGGGTCATAGCGTGACAGATACGGATCCGGCGCGACCTCGTGCTGCCGGCTGACGACCTCGAAGAAGCCGTCGGCGATCCGGCCGATGATTACCGGCAGCGTTGCGTGCTGGGAATGAGCGTCGATAGCAATCGGGCCGAGCCGGGTGGAGAAGCGCCGTTCGGCGAAGGCCTTGGAAAATTCCGCCGGACCGGCGTCGGGATCACGCGAGAGCACGTCGGCCATCACTTGCACGGAGGCATAGGCGGAGGCCTCGAAAGACGAGGCGAAGGCCGCCGGGCGAGGCGCGAAATACGGCCCGACCGACAAATGCCCCTTGCCGGTTTCGCCGATCGCCGGCAGCTCACCCTCGGTGAGGTTGCAGGAGATGACCGGGCACACCTCGGGGCTGAAGGCCGAGTCCTCAACGCCCAGGTCGCGGTAGGCCGCCAGGAAGGCGTAGGAGGAGGTGCCGATCAGGTTGTTGAGGACGAAGTTCGGCCGCGTCGCCCGGATCTCGGCGATCAACCGCGACACGTCGGTCTCGCCTATGCGCAGATAGCGCTCGCCCAGAACCTTGCCGCCGGCATCCGCGATCAGGTCGCGCGCCACGCGGTTCATCTCCCAGCCCCAGATGTAGTTCGAGCCGAGCAGGAAGCCGTTGGCGCCGAAGCGGGGCACGACATGGGCCATCAGCGGCACCAGATGCTGGTTTGGGCAAGCGTGCATGTAGACGACGTGCTCGTTGGCCTCGAAGCCTTCATAGGGGCAGGCGTACCAGAGCATGCCGCCGGCTTTTTCCAGCACCGGAATGGTCTCCTTGCGACTCCAGGAAGTGACGCAGCCGACGACATGGCGGGCGCTGCTGGTCTTGAAGATGTCCTCGCAGAGCGTCGCATAGCGATCGGCATTGCTTTGCGGGTCACGCTCGACGGGCATCAGTTCGATACCCGAGCCGCGGTCGGCATTGGTGTCGGCGATGGCGCGCATGGCGCCCATCCGGCACGCATCGGAGACGAGCTGGTAGCTTCCCGAGCGGGAATAGAGGATGCCGATCTCGATACGCCGTTTCAAACAGATCCCCAAAATAACAATGCCCCGCAGCCACCGCCGGAGGGCGAGGCATACGAGGCATTCTTGCCGCCCGGCGATCAGGGCCGGTATTTTCAGCCTAAACTATTCCGTGCCACCACGCAGTCAAGCGGGAAAGTGGGTAGTGTCTCAGTTTGAAATTAGACGCCGCGCTTGTCGCGATCCTAGCCAAACTCCTATGGAAAAGCGGCGCGATTGAAAAGAACATGTGACCTTTTGGACCGGTCGGAATCAGGCCGCCTTGCGCCGTATGAGAGATGCTAGGACGGTACGCATTCCTGAGTATGCCGGGCCGCCGATTGTCACTTCCCAGTCAGTGCCGCGTTTACGGGGAAACTTAGCACTGCGTAGCGCTTCACGGAATGCTGTCGGCTCAACGCCTACGGTTTGAGCCATTTCTTCAGCGGTTGTGTATTTGGCTATCATGAAATCTCCTGTGCTTTCCTCTAGGCATATAGGGATTCAGAGCGGAATGCGCCAGCAGACCGGCCAGATCGCAACCGGGACACTACGGGAAAGTGCGTTCGTCAGCTCAACCGCGGCGCTGCGGCCCGTTTGGCGCGGCGGCTAGGCTACCGTGCTCGCCGTTCAGAAAATTTTGAGAGAATATTCCGGGCTTCCGGGCGAACCGGGAACGCGGTTCTTTGATAATATCCCTAGAGTTTCTGATGATCTGGACAAGGCTTGGCGTTCCGCCCGGCTTGTGACTTCGCAACCGCAGAGATCCATCATGTCCGATTTCAGGAACACCTTGTCGTCTTCCCTCTCGTCATATTTCAACCGCCGCGCGGGTCTTGGCTTGCTTTTCGCTTCGGCGGTCGCGGTCGCCGGGCTGATTGCGCCCAGCGCTTCGTTCGCCGAGGACAAGAAGGCGATCAAGGTCGGCATCATCAGCGGCGAGGACGAGGATGTCTGGCGCGTCGTCGTCGCCCAGGCGGCGCAAAAGGGCCTCAGCATCGAAACCGTGGTCTTCAACGATTACACCCAGCCCAATGAGGCGCTGGAACGCGGCGAGATCGACGCCAATGCCTTCCAGCACCAGCCCTATCTCGACAACCAGATCAAGACACAGGGCTACCACATCGTGCGCGTCGGCTATACCGGCGTCTGGCCGATCGGCCTCTACTCCAAGAAATATACGAAGATCGCCGACCTGCCCGAGGGCGCGGTGATCGGCGTGCCGAACGATCCCTCCAATGAAGGCCGGGCGCTGCGCGTGCTGCAGAACGAGGGCGTGATTAAACTGAAGGACGGCACCGGCATTCTCGCCACCACCGCCGACATCGCGGAAAACCCGAAGAAGGTCGAGATCAAGGAGCTTGACGCCGGCATTGTCGGCCGCTCCGTCGAGGATCTCGATGCCGCCGTGGTCAACACCGACTGGGCGCTGAAGAGCGGCCTGACACCGGAAAACCGTATCGCGCAGGAGCCTATCGCCGACAACCCCTACCGCAACTTCATCGCGGTCAAGGTTGGCAATGAGAACGAGCCCTGGGTGAAGACGCTGGTCGCCTCCTACCAGAACGAGGCGGTGAAAGCCGAGTTCGACAAGGTCTACAAGGGCACCGGCCTCAGCGCCTATTGAGGCTGTTAGTGCATTTGACATGAAGGCGGTCCGCGCGGTGCGCGGGCCGCGATCGTATTCGGGATCCGCGCATGAACCAGCATTTCTCAGCAACCGCAGAAGCCATGGAGGGCACAGGCCCACCGCCGCAAGACGTGGTGCGGCTCGTCGACCTGAAGCGCCGCTTCGGCGCGACGGCGGCACTCGACGGCATTTCGCTGACGGCGCGCAAGGGGGAGATCCTCGGCATCATCGGACGCAGCGGCGCCGGCAAATCGACGCTGATCCGCTGCCTGAACGGACTGGAGCGGCCGGATTCCGGCGAGGTTTTCATCGAAGGCCGCGAGATCAGCCGGCTCGGCGAGCGCGACCTGCAGCCGCTGCGGCGGCGCATCGGCATGATCTTCCAGCATTTCAACCTTTTGTCGGCCAAGACCGTCGAGGACAATGTGGCGCTGCCGCTCAAGATCGAGGGCCGCCCGAAGGCGGAGCGGCTGCGCCGCGCCGCCGAACTGCTTGAACTGGTCGGCCTGTCGGAGAAGGCAAAGGCGTATCCGGCATCGCTGTCGGGTGGGCAGAAGCAGCGCGTCGGCATCGCCAGGGCGCTGGCCGCGCGGCCGGCGCTGCTGTTGTCGGATGAAGCCACCTCCGCGCTTGACCCGGAGACGACGCGGTCCATCCTCGCCTTGCTGAGGGACATCAACCGGCAGCTTGGCCTGACCATCCTTTTGATCACCCATGAGATGGAGGTGATCCGCTCGATCGGCGACCGCGTGGCGGTGATCGACGCCGGGCGCTTCGTCGAGCAAGGCCCGGTCTGGTCGGTGTTTGCCGAGCCGCGGTCGCCGATCACGAAAAGCCTGCTTGGCGCCATCCGGCCGCAACTGCCGGCCGAGCTCTTGGCCCGGCTGCTGCCCGCGACCGGCGCGGAGACGATCCTGCGCGTGGATGTGGCCGGGGAGGCCGCGCAAAGCCCGCTCTTGTCCGATCTCGCGACGCTCGTGCCTGGCACGTTCCGCCTCGTCCATGGCGGCATCGACCATATCCAGCAGCAGCCGGTGGGCACACTGTTCCTGTCTGTCCCCGGCAGCGATGCAAGCCATCTCGCGCGAGTGATCGCATTCCTGAAATCGCGCCAGGCGCGGGTGGAGGTGCTTGGCCATGTCGCCGATCCTGTTTGAGCTTCTGCTGCGGTCGATCTGGGAGACGGTGCTGATGACGGCCGCTTCCGGCCTCATCTCGCTGGTTTTCGGCCTGCCGCTTGGTCTCGCCTTGATCGCCACCGAACGCGGCGGCATCGCCGAAAGCCTGTGGGTCAACCGCGTGCTCGGCGCAGTCATCAACGGCTTCCGGTCGGTGCCGTTCATCATCCTTTTGGTGGCGCTGATCCCGGTGACGCGGCTGATCGTCGGTACCTCGATCGGCACCTGGGCGGCGATCGTGCCGCTGTCGATCGCCGCCACGCCCTACTACGCGCGCATCGCCGAAGTGTCGCTGCGCGAGGTCGACCATGGCCTGATCGAGGCGGCGCGCGCCATGGGCGGCAACCGCTGGACGATCATCCGCGAGGTGCTGGTGCCGGAAGCGCTGCCAGGCATCGTCGCGGGCTTCACCGTGACGCTGGTGACGCTGGTCGGCGCCTCCGCCATGGCCGGCGCGATCGGCGCCGGCGGCCTCGGAGACCTCGCCATCCGCTACGGCTACCAGCGGTTCGAGACGTCAGTGATGATCGCCGTGGTGATCGTGCTGATCATCCTGGTCTGCGGCATCCAGTGGGTGGGCGACCGGCTGGTGGCGAAGCTGGACCGGAGGGGGTGAGCGGCTGAGCTACGCGATGATGTCTTCGATAAGCGTTTGAAGCGGCGCCTCGGAACCACCGAAGCTGTCAATCATCGCCTGAATAACGCGATCTCGCTCCAGGATATCGGCGTTGAATGTGAAGCCCGCATGTTCAGCAAGCATCGCAAGGAAGGTGAGTTGGGTACGGCCGTTGCCTTCGCGAAAGGGATGAACGGCATTGATCTCCGCAATGACGTGGGCCACGTGCCTCGCAAAACCGAGGCTGTCTAGGTCTGCCAAGGAGTCGGGGTCGCCAAGTTCACGGAACACCCGAACCATCTCGCTGGCGATGTGCTCGGGATAGCAAAACCAGCTGCCACCCTTGCCCATCCGGATGGTGCGCGGCTGACCGGCCCAAGCATACACGTCTTGGAACAGGTGCCGATGCAGGTGGAGATAGTGACGGTAGTCGAGTTCGCCTGCCGGAAGGGGCTCGTCCGCGCGAGTCAGGAACAAGGCGAGCTCGACCTCATCGAGCTCTGCCTGCTCGCGGATATCAAGCAGATTCATAAGCACGGTCGTGCCGGGGTAGCAGAGTGGATCGAACTCGGCAGCGTAGACCAACGGCCTATTTCTTTTTGCGGATTTCTTCTTTGATCAGCGAGCGCCGCTCGTCACCGGACAACCCTTGCCGCACACTATGGTTGAGTATTTTCGCCATGCGGGACGACAACTTCATACCTTCGACAGCGCTGATTTTCTCGCCATGCGCTCTCGTCAGCACGAAATGACCCGTCTTGGCTGAGCGGCCGGTTCTTGAATTAAGATACTTCATTCGCAAATCATATCATGGACCCGCAGGAGAGGCCAAAACGATTTCCGAGCAAGCCGGACCAGGCCGCGGCCTTACTCCTCCGGGTCGAACAAGGCGCCAGCGAGTTCATGCGGCGCCGAACAAATCCCTGGCCTGTTCAGCCGTATAATAACCAAGCCTGACGTCCTGAGCCACCAGTTCCGGATCGCGCTCACGCGGATCGCCGTAGCCGCCACCACCCGGCGTACCGACGCGGACGCGGTCACCGGCCTTGAGCGCGATGTCCTGCTCCTTGGAGAGGTGCGGCGGCACATGTTCCTTCCCGTCGCGGATGACGGCCACCGTGTTGGGCTCGCCATCCCGGCCGCCGAGCGCGCCTTGCGGGCCGAAGCGGCCATGGTCCATGACAAAGGAGGCGCGGGCTTCTCCACGCAGGATCTCGACCTCGTAGGCAAGGCCAAAGCCGCCGCGATGTTTGCCGGCGCCGCCCGAGCCCTCGCGCAACGCATAGTGACGGTAAAGCACCGGAAAGGCCTGCTCCATGATCTCGACCGGCGGCGACTTGGAGATGCCGATGGTCGAGCAGCCATTGGTCAGCCCGTCATGGCCGGCATTGCCGCCATAGCCGCCACCAGAGATCTGGTACATGACATAGTCGCGGCCGCGCGCCGGATCGTTGCCGCCGAGCGCGAAATTGCCGCTGGAGCCGGCGGGCGCCGCCGTTACCTTGTCGGGCAGCGCCTGCACCATGGCCGCAAACACCGCCTCGGCGATGCGCTGCGACACTTCCGCGGCGCAGCCCGAGACCGGGCGGGGATATCTGGCATCCAGGAAGGTACCCTCCGGCCGCTTGACCTCGAGCGGCTCGAAGGCGCCGGCGCTGATCGGCACATCGGGGAAGATATGGCGCATGGCGAGATAAACCGAGGACAAGGTGGTCGCCAGCACGCTGTTCATCGGCCCCGCGCAGGGCTTTGACGAGCCGGCGAAATCGAAAGTCAGGGTGTCGTCCTTCTTCTCGACGGTGAGCGCGATGGTCAGCGGCTCGTTGACCACGCCGTCGGAATCGACGAAGGCCTTCGAGCGGTACGTCCCGTCGGGAATGGCCGCTATGTTGGCGCGCATCTGCTCGGCGGCGCGGCGGCGCAGTTCTGCGATCGCCTCGACAACGGTTTCGTCTCCGTAACGATCCAGAATTCCATTGAGCCGATCCTGGCCGATCAGCAGTGCGGCAGCCTGCGCCCTGATGTCGCCGATGCGCTGGTCGGCGACGCGGATGTTCGAACAGATGATGGCGTAGATCTCCGGGTCGAGTACGCCTTTCTTGAACAGTTTGACCGGCGGCAGCCGCAAGCCTTCCTGCTCGACCGCCGTCGCCGAAGCCGAGAAGCCGCCGGGCACCGAACCGCCAATGTCGGGCCAATGACCGGTGTTGGACAGCCAACAGAAAATCTTGCCGTCCCGGTAGACCGGCATGACGAAGCGCACGTCCATCAGATGCGTGCCGCCGAGATACGGGTCGTTGACGATGTAGATATCGCCCGGCTCCGGGGCCAGGCAGCGGCCGTCGGCGATCATCTCGATCACCGTCCTGGTCGAATATTGCATGACGCCGACGAATACCGGCAGGCCCTGGCTGCCTTGCGCGATCAGCGAGCCGTCGACGGCCGAATAGATGCCGTCGGAGCGGTCATTGGCCTCGGCGATGACAGGTGAGAAGGCGGCGCGGGAAAAGGTCAGGTCCATCTCATCGCAGACCTGCTGCAGGGCTGCCTGGAGAACCGAGAGCGTGATGGCGTCGAGCTTTTGCATCTCAGGCCTCGCCAATGTCGATGATGATGTTGCCGTCGGCGTCCGAGCGGGCACGGTCGCCGGGTTCGAGCACCGTGGTAGCGTCCATCTGTTCGAGGATCGCGGGCCCTTCGATGATCACATCGAGCGGCAGTTCTTCGCGTGCGTATACGGGCGTGTCATGCCAGCGCCCGCTGTACCAGACCGGCCGGATCTCGCGCCGGGCCTCGTCGAGCGTCTTTGCCCGCCCGGCGGGGTCGATCAGCCGCGACAGATCGATCGCCGGCCTGACACCCGTCACCGAGGTGTTCAAGTTGACCAGATTGGCGCGGATTTCCGGCAGCTCGACCTTGAAGCGCGCGAAATAGGCCTTTTCGAACAGCGCCTGCAGCTCCTGCCGGGTCACCGACGAGGACGGCAGCGGCACGTTGATGATGTGGGTCTGGCCGACGAACTGCATGTCGGCGGAATGGGTGACGCGGATGGTCTGCGGTTTCACCGCCTCCTTGGCGATCAGCTCCTCGCCTTCGTTTCGATGCCGTTCCAAAACCCGATGGAGCTGGCTTTCATCAAGAACGCCTACCGGCCGGTTGATGGTGTTGACGAAATCATGGCGCAGATCGGCGACGACGCAGCCGAGCGCATTGGTGATGCCGGGCCGTGCCGGCACCAGCACCCGGGGCAGTCCAAGTTCGCGCGCCAGAGCGGTGGCGTGCAGCGGGCCGGCGCCGCCGAAGGCGAACAGCGCGAAATCGCGCGGATCGTGGCCGCGCGACACCGACACCATGCGGATGGCGCCGGCCATCTTCATGTTGCCGAGCCTGAGCACCGCGCCGGCTGCTTCGACGCCGGACAAGCCCGTCGCCTTGCCGATCCTGTCGGCGAAAATTCCGGTGACACGCTCTGATGTGACCGGATTGTCGACGGCAAGCAGCTTCTTCGACGCCAGCCGGCCGAGCACCAGATTGGCGTCGGTGATGGTCGGCTGCAGGCCGCCGCGGCCGTAGCAGATCGGGCCTGGATTGGCGCCGGCACTTTCCGGGCCGATCTGGATCAGGCCTGCCGCGTCGACGCGCGCGATCGAGCCGCCGCCGGCGCCGACCGTGTGCACCGCCACCATCGGCACATGGATGGGCATGGCGTATTCGATCTCGATCTCGTTCGAAACCGCCGGTTCGGCGTTGCGGATCAGCGCCACGTCGGTCGAGGTGCCGCCCATGTCGTAGGTGACGAGATTTTCGAAGCCGGCGCGCTTGCCCGTGTAGGCGGCGGCGATGACGCCCGAGGCCGGGCCGGACATCACGGTCTTGGCCGATTCACGTGTGACGAAGCGGGCCGAGATCATACCGCCATTGCCGTTCATGATCAGGAAGTCGCGGGCGTAGCCTTTGTCGGCGAGTTCCTTGCGCAGCCGCTCGACATAGCGCTCGAGGATCGGCTGCACCGAAGCGTTGACCGAGGCGGTGACGCCGCGCTCGAATTCGCGCGCTTCCGACAGCAGCGCATGACCCGCGGTGATGTAGTCGTTCGGCCAGAGTTCGGCGGCGATCTCGGCGGCGCGCCGCTCGTGCGAAGGGTTAGCGTAGGAATGCAGGAAGTGGATGACCAGGGATTCGCAGCCGGCATCGATCAGCGCCTTCACCGCCTCGCGCATTTCGGCTTCGTCGAGTGGCATGCGTACCGCTCCCGACGCCTCGACGCGCTCGGACACTTCGAGCCGCAGGTTGCGCGGGATGACCGGAACAAAGGTGCCGGTCATGCCATAGGGCTGCGGCCGCGTGCGCCGGCCGAGCTCGATCACGTCGCGAAAGCCGCGCGTGGTGATCATGCCGGTCTTCGCCAGCCGGCGTTCGAGCACCGCGTTGGTGGTTGTCGTCGTGCCATGCACGATAAGATCGATGCCGTCGATCGGAAAGCCGGTGGTATCGAGTGCCGAAACGACGCCGAAGGCCTGGTTGTCGACGGTCGTGGGCGTCTTGGCGATATGTACCCGCCCGCCATCCTTGCCATCAATCAGAAGCAGATCGGTGAAGGTTCCGCCGACGTCGATGCCGGCGACGACACTGCCCAGGGAATCCGGCGGCTGCACCGAAAAATTCTCTTTCATTGTCGAAACCCGAAATGCTGGGACTACGGATATGTCACAGTTTGGAAAGGTGTTTTACGGCGGCATCTTGACGCAAATATCGTTTGTATACTAATAAATTCCGGACACAAGAGCTTACCGCTTTGGAGTGTGCGAGCAGCACGCCGGAACCTGAACGGTCCGGGCGCGCAGGAATAAGGTTTGGCGCCCGCGTTCGTGAGTTGGGCCAGAAGGTTGGATTTGATGAACACCACATCCGCGTTCAACACCGCCGGCGCCCGCCCGCTGCAATTTCCGATTCCAGCCAATGTCTATGCCGAAACCGTGGTCTCGGTGAAGCACTACACCGACCGGCTGTTCTCGTTCCGCATCACCCGTCCGCAGTCGCTGCGCTTCCGTTCCGGCGAATTCGTCATGATCGGCCTGCCCAATGCCGAGAAGCCGGTGTTCCGCGCCTATTCGGTGGCCAGCCCGGCCTGGGACGAAGAGCTGGAATTCTTTTCCATCAAGGTACCGGACGGCCCCCTGACCTCGGAGTTGCAGAAGATCCAGGTCGGCGACACCGTCATCATGCGCCAGAAGTCGACCGGCACGCTGGTGGTCGACGCGCTGACGCCGGCCAAGCGGCTGTTCATGATCTCCACCGGCACCGGCATCGCGCCCTTCGCCAGCCTGCTGCGTGACCCTGACACTTATGAAAAATTCGAGCAGCTGATCCTGACCCACACCTGCCGTGACAATGCCGAGCTGACCTATGGCCAGGAACTGGTGGCGACGCTCGAAAGCGACCCGCTGATCGGCGAACTGACCGGCGGCCGTGTCACGCTCTACAACTCCACGACCCGCGAGGAGTCGGCGCGCATGGGCCGTATCACCGCGCTCATCGGCTCCGGCAAGTTCTACGCCGACCTCGGCATCGAGAAGCTCAATCCCGAGACCGACCGCATCATGATCTGCGGCTCGATGCATATGCTAAAGGACGTCAAGGAAATGGCCGAGAGCCTCGGTTTCCAGGAAGGCTCGCTCAGCCATCCCTCGACTTTTGTCGTCGAGCGCGCCTTCGTCGGCTGAGGCCTGCTCTTCCCGGCGATCGACCTTTTGACCTTCTGGTCAAAAATTAGCTGCTTTCGCGGCCTTTTTCAGCTATCCCTCGCTTGAGGACTCGTGAAGCGCGGCTTCGCGGGCTATCTTCGTGCGTGTCGCCCAAAAGTGCCGAGCGGTTTGGGAAGACGATACACACCAAGACATAGGCGCAGTCGCTGAGTGAAAGGGCAGGAGATGAGCAGCACAATCCGCGAGGCCGAGGCCAAGGTGATGCCGCTGCCGGCGCGCGCCGCCGCCAACACCGCCCTCCCGCTGGATCATCGCATCGCGCGCAATCCCGGCATGAAGCTCGACCTCGGCTTTCTGGAGTCGGTGCGCAGCGTCAACCGCTCGGCGCTGGAACGGCGCGTCGCCAGCCTGACCAAGCGGCGCTCGATCAAGGCCGACGACCAGGCGGCCTGGCTGCTGCGGGCGATAGCCTGCATGGACCTGACGACGCTCAACTCGAACGACACGGAAGAGCGCGTGCGCCGGCTTTGCGCCAAAGCGATCAATCCGCTGCGCCGCGACATCGCCGAGGGCCTGGGCATTGCGGGCGAACCCATCCGCCCGGCCGCCGTCTGCGTGTATCATCCGTTCGTCGCCACCGCGGTCGACGCCGTGCGCGGCACCGGCATCCATGTCGCCGCCGTCTCCACCGCCTTCCCGCATGGTCTTGCGCCACTGTCGACCCGCCTCCAGGAGATCGAGGCCTCGGTGCGCGACGGCGCCGACGAGATCGACGTCGTCATCCCGCGCGGCCTGGTGTTCGGGGCCAAATGGCGCGAGCTCTACAACGAGATCGTCTCGATGCGCGCTGCCTGCGGCGATGCGCATCTGAAGGTCATTCTCGGCACCGGCGACCTCGCCACGCTGCGGAATGTGATGCTGGCCTCTATGGTGGCAATGATGGCGGGCGCCGATTTCATCAAGACCTCGACCGGCAAGGAAAGCGTCAACGCCACGCTGCCCGTCGGCCTTGCCATGGTGCGCGCCATCAGGGCCTATTTCGAGGAAACCGGCTATCTCATCGGCTTCAAGCCGGCCGGCGGCATTTCTACCGCCAAGGTGTCGCTCGACTGGCTGGTGCTGATGAAGGAAGAACTCGGCCGGCCGTGGCTGGAACCGGATCTGTTCCGCTTCGGCGCCTCGAGCCTGCTGACAGACATCGAGCGGCAACTCGAACATCACCTGACCGGGCACTATTCGGCCAATCACCGCCACGCGATGGCTTGAGTCAGGGCTCGAACGTGGAGCCCTACGGCGCCCCCCTCTGTCCTACCGGACATCTCCCCCACACGGGGGGAGATCACGCGCTTCCTTGTTTTCGTCCATTTTCAACGTCGCAAGGGCAGCGACACGCTGAAACTGCCAATCTCCCCCCTTGTGGGGGAGATGTCCGGCAGGACAGAGGGGGGCGCGACAGAGCGCTTGCCGAGGCAATTATCTGGAGGGCCCCATGAACATTCTCGAACGCTATCACGCCATGGAATACGGTCCGGCGCCGGAAGCCCGCAACGAGGCCGACGCCTGGCTTGCCGCGCGCGATTTTTCCAAGGCATTGTTCATCGACGGCACCTGGAAGGCGGCTGGCGGCGGCAAGACCTTCGAGACCAGCGAGCCTTCTTCCGGCAAGCTGCTGGCCAAGGTCTCGGATGCCGGAGCCGCCGACATCGACGCCGCGGTCGCGGCGGCCACCAAGGCGCTGCCGAAATGGTCGGCCCCCTCGGGCTATACCAGGGCAAAAGTGCTCTATGCCATCGGCCGCGCCATGCAGCGCCACCAGCGCCTGTTCGCGGTGCTTGAGACAATCGACAATGGCAAACCGATCCGTGAGAGCCGCGACATCGATGTGCCATTGGCGATCCGCCACTTCATCCATCACGCCGGCTGGGCGCAGGCGCTGGACAAGGATTTCCCCGGCCACAAGGGCGTCGGCGTCGTCGGCCAGATCATCCCTTGGAACTTTCCGCTGCTGATGCTGGCCTGGAAGATCGCGCCGGCGCTGGCCGCCGGCTGCACGGTGGTGCTGAAGCCGGCCGAGTTCACGCCGCTGACAGCCATCCTGTTCACCGAAATCTGCGAACGCGCCGGCGTGCCGAAAGGCGTCGTCAACATCGTGCAGGGCGGCCCGGAAGCGGGTGCGGCCATCGTCAACCACCCCGGCATCCAGAAGATCGCCTTCACCGGGTCTTCGGAAGTCGGCAAGATCATACGCAAGGCTACCGCCGGCTCGGGCAAGAAGCTGTCGCTGGAGCTTGGCGGCAAGTCGGCCTTCATCGTGTTCGAGGATGCCGATCTCGACAGCGCCGTCGAAGGTCTGGTCGACGGCATCTGGTTCAACCAGGGACAGGTCTGCTGCGCCGGTTCGCGGCTGCTGGTGCAGGAGGGCATCGCCGACGCCTTCATCGCCAAGGTCAAGGTCAGGATGAGCCGGCTGCGCGTCGGCAGCCCGCTGGACAAGAACACCGATATCGGCCCGCTGGTCGATCTGACGCAGCTCGATCGCGTCAAGGGCCTGGTCGCCGAGGGCGCAAAACAGGGGGCGGTCTGCTGGCAGCCGGATGCGGCGCTGCCCTCATCCGGCTATTACCATCTGCCGACCCTCGCTACCGGCGTTTCGCCGGCTAATATTCTCGCCCAGGAAGAAGTATTCGGCCCCGTTCTGGCGACCATGACGTTCCGCAACACCGAGGAAGCGATCGAGCTCGCCAACAACACCCGCTATGGCCTTGCCGCTTCGGTGTGGAGCGAAAACGTCAACCTCGCTTTGCACGTCGCACCGCAATTGAAGGCCGGCGTGATCTGGGTCAACGGCACCAATATGTTCGACGCCGCCTGCGGCTTCGGCGGCTACCGCGAGAGCGGTTTCGGCCGCGAGGGCGGGCGCGAAGGCATGTTCGAATATCTCACGGCAAAGCTGCCGCTCGGCCCGGTCATCAAGCCGGCGACAGTCTCGGCACAACCCGTTGAACAGGCCGATGGCGCAGCAATCGACCGGACGGCAAAACTGTTCATCGGCGGCAAACAGGTTCGGCCCGATGGCAACTACTCGCTGGCGGTTGTCACCGCCAAGGGCAAGCTTGCCGGCGAAGTCGGCTTGGGCAACCGCAAGGATATACGCGATGCCGTCTCCGCGGCGCGGGCCTGCAAGAGCTGGCCGGAGGCGACCGCCTACAACCGCTCACAGGTGCTCTACTATCTGGCGGAAAACCTCTCCGGCCGGGCGGAGGAGTTCGCCGCCCGTCTCGTCCAGCTCACGGGCGCGACCGCCAAGGCGGCACGCGAGGAGGTCGACCAGTCGATCGAGCGGTTGTTTCTCTATGCCGGACTTGCCGACAAGTTCGAGGGGCGCGTGCACCAGCCACCGGCACGGGCGGTGACGCTGGCGCTGCATGAGCCGGTTGGCGTCGTCGGCATCGTCGCGCCCGACAATCAGCCGCTGCTCGGGTTCATCTCACTGGTCGCGCCGGCGCTGGCAATGGGCAACACGGTGGTCGCGGTGCCTTCGGAGCGCCATCCGCTGCTCGCCACCGATCTCTATCAGGTCATCGAATATTCCGACGTGCCTGCCGGCGCCATCAACATCGTCACCGGACGCACGGCCGAACTTGCCGGCGTGCTGGCCAAGCATGACGATGTCGATGGGCTCTGGCTGTTCGCCGATGGAGACACCTGCGCCAAGGCGGAGGTCGAGTCCGTCGGCAACCTCAAACGTATCTGGAGCGGCAATGGCCGTAGCCTCCACTGGGCCTCGGAAGAAGCCGCTGGCGATACTTTGCTGCGCCGCGCCGTCGAAGTGAAGAACGTCTGGGTGCCCTACGGCGACTGACGTTCCATGCTGTCACGATGGAGATCGGGTTCGGGCTTGACGCTCGGGCTTATGTTCTTTAACGAGAAAAAACATCTTTATCTGTGAACTGACAGAGCAGGCCACATCATGGCCTGTGACTGGCACATGACGCCTTCGCAGGCCGCCGATAAAGGCAGTTAACCCAGAAGGAGAACAGCATGGCGGATCTGGCAGGCAAGGTCGTCGTCATCACGGCAGCGGCGCAAGGCATCGGCAAGGCAAGCGCGCTGGCCTTCGCCAAGGCAGGTGCCGTGGTCCACGCCACCGACATCAACGAGACGCTGCTGGCGGAACTCGCCAAGACCGCAGGAATCAAGACCCGCAAGGTCGACGTGCTCAATGACGAGGCGGTCAACACCGCCTTCGCCGGGATCGGCCGCGTCGACGTGCTGTTCAACTGCGCCGGTTTCGTCCACTCCGGCTCGATCCTGGAGATGAAGGACAGCGATCTCGATTTCGCTCTCAACCTCAACGTCCGCGCCATGATCCGCACCATCCGCGCCGTGCTGCCCGGCATGCTGGAGCGCGCAGACGGGTCGATCATCAACATGGCCTCGCTGGCGAGCTCGCAGAAGGGCGTGCCGAACCGTTTCGCCTATGGTGTCACCAAGGCTGCGGTGATCGGCCTGACCAAGGCAGTCGCGGCCGACTATGTCGGCAAGGGCATACGCTGCAACGCCATCTGCCCTGGTACGGTCGAGAGCCCGTCGCTGCAGGATCGCATGCACGCGCAGGGCGATTATGAAGCCGCGCGCGCCGCCTTCATCGCGCGCCAGCCGATGGGCCGGCTCGGCACGCCGGAGGAAATCGCCGATCTGGCCGTCTATCTGGCCGGCGCCACCTACACATCCGGGCAGGCCTACAATATCGATGGTGGCTGGTCGATCTGACCGGATCGAGGAGTCTGAAAATCCCGCTCACCGGCGATCACTATATGGTGTCCGCGCTTGCCCTGGATCAGGCCGGTGGTACGGTCCGCCGGCTTCCCCAACGGGAGCCATTCGTTTCGGTGAAGAGTTTGCAAAAGGCCGCGAGGCCGCAACCAGGAGAAGGGTTTAAATGAAACTGCTGCGCTATGGCGAGGTGGGGAGCGAACGTCCCGGCCTGCTCGATGCGGATGGGACGATCCGCGACCTCTCCGCCCATGTCGCCGACATTGCCGGCACCACGCTTCACCCGGCCTCACTGGAGATGCTGTCCAAGCTCGACGCAAAGTCGCTGCCGGCGGTTTCCGGCAAGCCGCGGCTCGGCGCCTGCGTTGCCGGCACCGGCAAGTTCATCTGCATCGGCCTCAACTATTCCGATCACGCCGCCGAGACCGGCGCCACCGTGCCGCCGGAGCCGATCATCTTCATGAAGGCCAGCTCGGCCATCGTCGGACCGGACGATGACGTGCTGATCCCGCGCGGCTCGGAAAAGACCGACTGGGAGGTCGAGCTCGGCGTGGTCATCGGCAAAACGGCAAAATATGTCAGCCAAGCCGATGCGCTCGATTATGTCGCCGGCTACTGCGTCGCGCACGATGTCTCCGAGCGCGCCTTCCAGGCCGAGCGCCAGGGCCAATGGACCAAGGGCAAGAGCTGCGACACGTTCGGCCCGACCGGCCCATGGCTGGTGACCAAGGACGAGGTCTCGGATCCGCAGAACCTGAAGATGTGGCTGACCGTCAACGGCAAGACCATGCAGAACGGCTCGACGAAGACCATGGTCTACGGCGTCGCCTATCTTGTGTCCTATCTCAGCCAGTTCATGTCGCTGCATCCCGGCGACATCATTTCGACAGGCACGCCGCCCGGCGTTGGATTGGGCATGAAGCCGCCGGTGTTCTTGAAGGCCGGCGACGTGGTGGAGCTGGGCATCGAAGGGTTGGGCCAGCAGAAGCAGACGTTCAGGGCTGACGCATAACTTTCACGAGTCGCGCCGCCCCTCATCTGGCTGCCGCCATCTTCTCCCCGTAAAACGGGGAGAAGGACGCTGTCGTTGCTGCTTTCGCCAATCGCCGGCGCTGGAGCTATCTTCCTTCTCCCCGTCACTATACGGGGAGAAGGTGCCGGCAGGCGGATGAGGGGCAGCGCCAACCTATGTTGCGATACTACTTCAGCACCTTCCCATCCGCGCCAAACCGATAGGTCTTCGCCGGATCCGGCGTTGCATAAAGTGTCGCCCCCGGCTCGGCGTCATAAACACCGAAAATGCGCACGGTGATCGGCCCGGCCTTCTCGCAGTCGAGATAGAGATTGGTGTCGGCGCCGAGGTGCTCGGCATGCACTACCGTGCCTTTCCAGGCGCCGGATTTCGGGTCGACAGTCAGATGCTCCGGCCGCACGCCGATGCTCTTGGCGGTTTCCCCAAGCCTGGCGCCGTCGATGAAGTTCATCTTCGGCGAGCCGATGAAGCCCGCGACAAATTCGTTCGCCGGCGAATTGTAGAGTTCCATCGGTCCGCCGATCTGCTCGATTTTCCCGGCATTGAGCACCACGATCTTGTCTGCCAGCGTCATCGCCTCGACCTGGTCGTGGGTGACGTAGATCATCGTCGCCTTGAGGCGGCGATGCAGCTGCGCGATTTCCAACCGCGTATTGACGCGCAGTGCCGCGTCGAGATTGGACAAAGGCTCGTCGAACAGGAACAGCTTTGGCTCGCGCACCACGGCGCGGCCGATGGCGACGCGCTGACGCTGGCCGCCGGAGAGTTCCGCGGGACGCCTTTCCAGATAAGGCTCAAGCGACAGCATGGACGAAGCGATGCCGATGCGGCGGTCGATCTCGGCCGCCGGCGTGCCGGCCTGCTTGAGGCCAAGGCCCATATTGTTCTTCACCGTCAGGTGCGGATAGAGCGCATAGGTCTGGAACACCATGGCGATGCCGCGCTTGGCCGGCGGCGTGGCCGAGACATCCGCGCCATCGATGACCACCCGGCCCGAGGTCGAATCCTCCAGCCCGGCGATCACCCTCAGCAAAGTCGACTTGCCGCAGCCCGAGGGGCCGACGAAGACGACGAATTCGCCATCCGTTACTTCGAGGTCGATGCCCTTCAGCACCTCGACCGGGCCGAAAGCCTTCTTCACGTTTTCGATCTTCAGCGAGCCCACGGCAGTCCTCCAAATTGATAAGTGGGCGCCAGGGCACCCCCCTCTGTCCTGCCGGACATCTCCCCCTCAAGGGGGAAGATTGGCAGCTTTGACGCTGACACACTCTTGTTGACGTTTGTGATCGGCGAAGGCCATGCCGACAGCTGATCTCCCCCCTTGAGGGGGAGATGGCCGGCAGGACAGAGGGGGGCGCCGTAGAGCGCAACCCCTGCCGATAGCTCCCTTTTCACAATCGCACCGCCTTCCCGCTGCGCACGCTCTCATCGGCGGCAAGGCAGACGGCGAGCGATTTCACGGCGTCGTCCATATGGCGGGTGAGATCGATATCCTCGCGGATCGCCTTGAGGACAAAAGCCTGTTCGAGATCGCAGAGATCCTGGTGGCCGGGTTCACCCTCCATCGACAGCATCTCGTCCGGCTTGGTGAACGTGCCGTCCGCGCCGGTTTTCGCACTGTGCAGGCGGATGGTCGACGTCTTGGTGTGGGTGTCGATGTCATCGGACTTAACGCCTTCCTTCATGACGATCGACACGCAGCCCGTCGGCGAGATGACATCTTTGACAAAGAACGCGGTCTCCGAAATCATCGGTCCCCAGCCGGCCTCGTACCAGCCGACCGAGCCGTCATCGAACAGCACCTGGAGGTGGCCGTAATTGTACATCGTGGGCGCCACCTCCTCGGTCAGCCGCACGCCCATGCCGCGCACCTCGACCGGCCTGGCGTCGGTGATCTGCAGCATGACGTCGAGATAATGCACGCCGCAGTCAACGATCGGCGAGGTCGTGCGCATCAATTGCTTGTGCGTCTCCCAGGTGTGGCCGGAGGATTGCTGGTTGAGGTTCATGCGGAAGACATAAGGGCCGCCGAGCTTGCGCGCCTCGGCGATCAGCCTGATCCAGGACGGGTGGTGGCGCAGGATATAGCCGATCACCAGTTTCCTGCCGTTGGCCTTAGCGGCCGCGACGACGCGGTTGGCGTCAGCCACCGTCGTCGCCAGGGGCTTTTCGACGAAGACATGGCAGCCGGCCTCGAACGCCCTAACCACATAGTCGGCGTGGCTGTCGGAATAGGTGGCGATGCAGGCGACATCGGGCTTTTCGTCGCGCAGCGCATCGTCGAAGGAGCGCCTGATGCCGTAGCCCGACAGCCCATCCGGCAGCGGCACGTCAGAGCGGTTGATCAACGCGGCGATCTCGAAGCCCGGATTGGTGTGATAGGCGAGCGCATGGCTGCGGCCCATATTGCCGAGGCCGGCGACGACGACACGAAGGGGGGATTCAGAGTTCACGGAGCTGCTCCAGATATCCTGATTTCTCTTGAGAGGGTGTCACCCCACCCGGCGCTACGCGCCGACCTCCCCATCGAGGGATGGTAGGACGTCGGCGTGACCCCCGCCACGCTCAAAGAGGCTTCTCCGAAACGTGTCCCTTGGCCGTCGTGAATGAAGCCGTGACCTTCGACCTCCCCTTGATGGGGAGGTCGGCGCGAAGCGCCGGGTGGGGTGAAGGCTCCAACAGAGATTTGTCCGCTCACTTGACGGCTCCTGACGTAATGCCGCGGATCAGCTGCCGCGAGAAGATGACGTAGAGGATCAGCACCGGCATGATCGCCAGCGAGAGCGCGGCCAGGATGGCGTTCCAGTTGGTGACGAACTGGCCGAGGAAGAGCTGCGCGCCGAGGGTCACAGTCTTGGTCTCTTCCGACGGCGCCAGGATCAGCGGGAACCACAGATCGTTCCAGATCGGGATCATGGTGAAGACGGCGACTGTCGCCATCGATGGCCGCACCAGCGGCAGCACCAGCCGGAAGAAGATGGTGTATTCCGACAGGCCGTCGATGCGGCCGGCGTTCTTCAGGTCGTCCGACACCTGCCTCATGAATTCCGACAGAATGAAGACGGCCAGCGGCAGGCCTTGCGCGGTGTAGACCAGGATCAGCGCCGTCAGCGTGTTGACCAGCCCGCTCGCCACCATCAATTGCAGGATGGCGACGGTGGCCAGCCGGATCGGGATCATGATGCCCAGCGCCAGATAGAGGCCCATCAGCGTATTGCCGCGAAAACGGTATTCCGACAGGGCGAATGCCGCCATGGCGCCGAACAGCAGCACGAAGAACAGCGAGGCGACCGTGACGACGAGGCTGTTCTGGAAGTAGTGGATGAAGTCGCCCTGGCCGATCACCGTGGTGTAGCCGATCAGGTCGAAGGTCTTTGGCGTCGGCGGCGTCAAAGGCGCGCCGAAAATGCCGGCGCGGGATTTGAACGAATTCATGATGACAAGGATCACCGGGAACAGCGCGATCGCCGTGTAGGTCAACAGGACCGCATGGGCGCCGATCGTGCGGGGCAGCGAACGGGTGGCGGTGCTCATTGGATGGTCTCCTGAGGAGCTACTTTGCCGAGGAACAGCACCCAGCCACCCCCCTCTGGCCTGCCGGCCATCTCCCCCGCAAGGGGGGAGATTGGCAGCTTTGGCGCCGACACATCTCCTGCATCGCTGGTGGCTGGCGAAGGCCGTGACAACAGCTGATCTCCCCCCTTGCGGGGGAGATGTCCGGCAGGACAGAGGGGGGTGCTCGAGCTCGACATATCGCCCCCTAAAACTGATATCGACGCAGGCGCGTCTGGATGAGGAAGAGGTAGACGCAGACACCGCCGAGGATGATCAGGAACATGATCGTGGCGATGGTCGCGCCCATATTGGGGTCGCCGACCTGCAGCTGGAAGCCGAAGAATGCGCGGTAGAGGAAGGTGCCGAGAATGTCGGTCGAATAATTCGGCCCGGCGAGCGCGCCCTGCGCGGTGTAGATCAGGTCGAAGGCGTTGAAATTGCCGACGAAGGTCAGGATCGAGATGATGCCGATCGAGGGCAGGATCAGCGGCAGCTTGATCTTCCAGAACTGCGACAGGCCGGTGATGCCATCGCATTCCGCCGCCTCTATGACCTCATTGGGGATCGACAGCAGCGCGGCGTAGATCAGCATCATGGGGATGCCGACGAACTGCCACACCGAGACCAGGCTAAGCGCGGTCAGCGCATACTGCTCCTTGCCTAGCCACGGCGTGAACAGGCTTTTGAGGCCGACCAGATCCATCATATGCGGCGCTACGCCCCACAGCGGCGACAGGATCAGCTTCCAGGCGAAGCCGACGATGACGAAGGACAGGATGGTCGGCACGAAGATCGCCGTGCGGTAAAAGGCCGAAAAGCGCAGCCTGGGACTGGACAGAAGTGCGGCCAACAGTACGCCGATCGGATTCTGCACCAGCATGTGGATGATGAAGAACCAGACATTGTTGCGCAGCGCATTCCAGAAATTCACCGACCAGTTTGGATCGCCGAACAGGGTGCGGAAGTTTGCCAGCCCGACGAAGACCTGGGATTGCTCGATGTTGCGGAACAGCGACAGCTGCAAAGTGCCGGCGAGCGGCAGGATCATGATCGCCGTATAGACGAGCACCGCCGGCGCCAGGAAGACGGCGATATGCCAGCGGATCGGTCTTTTCGGTCGTGCTTGTGCGGCCATGAGTTCGGTCCCCACCGATCAGGTCTGGGAAAATGCTTTCGACAACAGCGCTGCCCCTCATCCTTACCCTCTCCCGGTGAAGAACGGAGAGAGGAGGTCGCCAGCGTTGCGGCAACTCCCTTTCTCACCGTCACTGTACGGGGAGAAGGTGCCGGCAGGCGGATAAGGGGCGGCGCCGTCCTTCGCAGTCGATGCTATCGAAAAACGCTGGGCCGTCCACTTGGAACGGCCCAGCTCATTGCCCGAGCCTTACCTGGCGGGCTTGTACCAGCTGTCGAGGCCGTCCTGCAGCTTCTTGGCAGCGGCTTCCGGCGTATCGGTGCCGTTGATGACATTGGCCGATTCGACCCAGGTCTCGTTCTCGAGGTTCGGCGTGCCGCGCGACAGGATCTGGTAGGTCGAACGGATCGTCGACTTGCACTTGCCGCGCCAGGAGACGAATTCCTGCGCCAGCGGGTCTTCCATCTTCACCGGCGAGGAGTTCAGGCTGAAGAAGCCCGGCAGCGCGTTGGCGTAGATGGTGGCGAAATCCGGCGAGGCTACCCAGGACAGGAAGGTCTTGGCGGCGTCCGCATGCTTTGAGCCCGCGTTCAGGCCCATGCCGATGTCGGTATGGTCGGAGATGTAGCAGGTATCGCCGGCCTTCTCGACCGGCGGCGGGAAGGCGCCCATCTTGAACTGGGCCTGGGTGTTGAACAGGCCGATTTCCCACGAGCCGGCCGGGTAGATGGCGGCGCGGCCGAGCGTGAACAGGTTCTGGCTGTCCGGATAGGTCTGCGCCTCGAAGCCGTCGCCGAGATAGGGCTTCCACTTGGCCAGTTCCTCATAGGGCGCGACCCAGTCCTTGTCGGTCAGCTTCTGCTCGCCCTTGATGAGGGCCGCGCGGCCTTCCTCGCCCTTCCAGTAGTTGGGGCCGATGTTCTGGTAGCCCATGGTCGCGGCTTCCCAGAGATCCTTGGTGCCCATCGCCATCGGGATGTAAGTGCCGTCGGCCTTGATCTTGTCGAGCGCGGCGAAGAACTCGTCACGGGTCTCCGGCACCTTGATGCCGAGCTTGTCGAAGGCGTCCTTGTTGTAGATGAAGCCATGGATGACCGACGCCATCGGCACGCAGAAGGTCGCCTTGCCGTCGTCGGTCTGCCAGGCGGACTTGGCCACCGGCGAGAAGTTGTCCATGCCCGGCAGCGAGGAGAGGTCCGCGAGATTGCCCTTCTTGAACAGCTCGAGCGACTTGTCGAACGGGCGGCAGGTGATGAGGTCGCCCGCCGAACCGGCGGCGAGCTTGGCGCCGAGAGCCGCGTCATATTCGGTCGGCGCCGAGGGCGCGAACACCACCTTGATGCCGGGGTTCTTGGCTTCGAAAGCCGGGATCAGCTTGTCCTTCCAGATGGCAAGGTCGTCGCCGCGCCAGCTTTCGATGTTGAGCGTTACGTCCTCGGCGTAAGCCACCCCGGCGGAGCCGAGAATGCTGGTGCCCAGAAGCAGTGCCGTCAGTAGTTTCGTTGTCATGCTCAGTCTCCCTGTTGACCTTTTTCAGGTTCGGTTTTGATGAGAACAGAGGCGTTGCGCCCCTTGCTCCCCTCGCAAGCCTGTTTCACCCCGATGGACACCGGGATGAAACAGGCTCTATTTCTTTGTTCGAGCATGATCTTTTCCGAAAAGCGGTCTCCACTTTTCGGGATCATGCCCCAGCGCGGAAAGGGCCGGCCGCAGCTTCTGGCCGGCCTCTTCCAGTATCTTCTGCGCCGTGTCGGCGCTGTCGGCGCCGGCGGCAAGCAGAATGGCGGTCTTGACCGCACCGCCGCTCTTTTCGAGCAGGCGGGCCGCGTCGTCGCGGCTGCCGCCGCTGATGGCCGCGACGATCCGCGCCGCGCGGTCGCGCAGCTTGCTGTTGTCGGCCATGAGATTGACCATGTAGCCGTCATGGACATGGCCGAGATGGATAGCGGCGAGCGTCGACAGCATATTGAGGGCAATCTTCTGGGCCGTGCCGGCGCCCATGCGCGTCGAGCCGGCGATCACTTCCGGCGGCGTTTCGAGCAGGATGGCGGTTCCAGACAGACGCAGCAGAGCCGAGTCCCGGTTGTTGGCGATGCCGATGGTGGCCGCACCGCGACGGGCGGCTTCCTCGATCGCCCGCAGTGCATAGGGCGTCGTACCACTGGCCGAGATTGCGATCAGGCAGTCGCCCTTGCCAATGCCGGCGTTGGCGACCGCTGTCGCGGCCTCCTCTTTATCGTCTTCGGGGCCGCCGGCCAGCGTTCTGAAGGCCTCATCGCCGCCGGCGATCAGGATGGCGATGCGGTCGCGACGGATGCCGAAGGTGCCAGGCAGTTCCAGCGCATCGGCAAGCGCCATCAGGCCGGAGCTGCCGGCCGCGGCATAGGCGAGCTTGCCGCCGCCCTTCAGGCTACCGGTGATGATCTCGGCCGCTTCGGCGATGGAGGGAATGGCGTTGCGCACGGTCTTCGCCGCCTCGACCTGCGCATCGGCCAGCGAAGCAAGGATCGCTTCGGGAGCCTGGATATCCAGCCCCTCGGCATTCCTGTGCAGCGCTTCGGTGCGCGTTTCGGCCATCCCAATTCCTCCAATTCGGAAAACAATACCAAAAAAATACCACTTGTCCACACGCATTAACGAATTCGCCGCACCGAAATCGCTGGCGCAGGTAAATGGCCAAGTTTTTCAGTGAAATACGCTCTAATCTTTTTGCAGCGGAAATTAACCCTTGGCTATTGGTATTTTATTGGTATTATCGGCCTGGAGGAGAAATCACGTGAAATTCGTGCTTGGCATCGATGGCGGCGGCACCAGCTGCAGGGCGGCCTTGGCAATGGCGGACGGCACGGTGCTCGGCCGCGCCAAAAGCGGCGCCGCCAACATCCGCACCGACCTGACCGGCGCCCGGTCGAACATCGTCGAGGCGGCGCGGCAAGCCTTTGTCGCGGCTGGCCAGGATCCGGACCTGATCCCGCAAACACCGGCCATTCTCGGCCTCGCCGGCGCCAATGTCGGCACCTACCGGCAGCAGCTCGAGGCGATCCTGCCGTTCAGCACCAGCCGCGTCGAAACCGATGCCGAAATCGCGCTGGAAGGCGCGGTCGGTTCCGGCGACGGCGCCATGGCGATCCTCGGCACCGGCACCGCCTACATGGCGCGCAAGAACGGCAAGTCGCGTGCCATCGGCGGCTGGGGCTTCCAGGTCGGCGACCAGGGCAGCGGCGCCCGCATCGGCCGCGACCTGCTCGAACAGACCCTGCTTGCCCATGATGGCGTGCGAGCGCGCACGCCGCTGACCGATAGCATGATGGCCGTGTTCCGCGACAATCCGGAGGATGTGGTCGAGTTCACCACCAATGCCAAGCCCGGCGATTTCGGCGGCTTCGCCCCCAAAGTGTTCGAACATGCCGAAAAAGGCGACGCGGTCGCCAACTGGATCCTCGACAAGGCGGTCGCCGATGTCGAGGCCTCGCTTGGCGCGCTGGAGTTGGCGGCAGACGCGCCGCTCTGCCTGCTCGGCGGGCTGGCGCCGCTCTACGCGCCGCGCTTGTCTGCACGCTATCGGGCGCTGCTTCGGGAGCCGCTCGACGATGCGCTCGGCGGCGCCGTGCAGATGGCGGTCCGCCTGTTCGCGCCGAGGGGAGCGGCTCGATGAGCGACGCCGCCGACCAGATCTTCGCCGCGCTGAAACAGTCCTCGCAAAGCGGTGCGCCGCTCTACCTACAACTGCGCAAAAGCATTGAGGATGCCGTCAATCGCGGCCTGATCGGGCCCGGCGACGCGCTGCCTTCCGAGCGCGACATCGCCATCAAGGCCGATATTTCGCGCGTCACCGTGCGTAAGGCGGTGCAGGACCTCGTCAAGGGCGGCATCCTGGTCCAGCGCCACGGCTCCGGCACCTTCGTGGCGCCGCGCATGGAGCGGGTCGAGCAGTCGCTGTCGCGGCTGACCTCCTTCACCGAGGACATGGCGCGGCGTGGCATGGTTGTGCGCTCGGCCTGGCTCGACCGCGGCCTTTACGCGCCCTCGCCCGACGAGATGATGGTGCTCGGCCTTTCGTCGAACGAACTGGTGGCGCGCGTGGCGCGCCTGCGCATCGCCAACGACACGCCGCTGGCGATCGAGCGCGCCTCGCTGTCGGCCAGCGTGCTGCCGGACCCCGCTGGAATTGGCTCCTCGCTCTACGCAGCCCTGGAATTGACCGGCAACAGGCCGGTGCGCGCGGTGCAGCGCATCTCGGCCGCCAATCTCGGCGACGGCGACGCGCGCCTGCTCGAAGTGCCGCCGGGCATTGCCGGCCTGCACATCGAGCGTATTTCCTATCTGGCGAGCGGCAAGGTGATCGAGTTCACCCGCTCCATCTACAGGGGCGACGCTTATGATTTCGTCGCCGAACTGCGGCTGACAGGGCCGAGCGAAGAGGGCCGACCATGACGACCGAGCCTAACAAATCGACGGAGCCGACCCATATGCGGCGCGAGATCGAGGAGATCCCGCAAGCCGTCGCCCGCCTGCTCGACGGTTCCGGTGCCGTACTTTCCGAAGCCGGCCGCGGCATTCGCGAGCGCGACCCGCATTTCGTCGTCACTGTGGCGCGCGGCTCGTCCGACCATGCCGCTACTTTCATGAAATACGCGGTCGAACTCACCGCCGGTCTTGCGGTGGCTTCGGTCGGCCCTTCCATCGCTTCGATCTATGGCCGCAAGCTCAGGCTCGGCGGCTCCGCGTGCCTGGCCATCTCGCAGTCGGGCAAGAGCCCCGACATCGTCGCCATGGCCGAAACCGCACGGGCAGGTGGCGCGCTGACCATCGCCGTCACCAACACCGCCGATTCACCGCTGGCGCGCGCCTCGGACCATGCGATCGACATCCTGGCCGGGCCCGAGCGCAGCGTCGCGGCGACCAAGACCTTCGTCAATTCCGCCGTCGCCGGCCTTGCTCTGATGGCGCATTCCACCGGCGACGAAGCGCTTCTCAAGGCGCTTGCCCGCTTGCCCGAGCATTTCGGCAAGGCGATCGCTTGCGACTGGATGAGCGTGCTCGTCGAAACGATCGAAAAGCAGAAGTCGCTGTTCATCCTCGGCCGCGGCCCATCCGCGGCGATGGCTAACGAAGCGGCGCTGAAATTCAAGGAAACCTGCGGCATGCATGCCGAGGCCTACAGTGCTGCCGAAGTCATGCATGGCCCGCTGGCGCTGATCGGCCCCGATTTTCCGGTGCTGGCCCTGGCCGCGCGCGACGCATCCGAACCGTCCGTGGCCGAAGCCGCCGACAGCCTGGCGGCCAAGGGGGCGCCGGTCTTCGTCACCTCGATGCTGGCGAACAAGGCCACACGCCTGCCGCATGTCGCCACCGGCCATCCACTGACCGATCCGCTGACGCTGATCGTGTCCTTCTACGTGTTCGTCGAGGCCCTTGCGCGCCACCGCGACCTCGACCCGGATACGCCGCGCAACCTTCGCAAGGTGACGGAGACCGTATGAGCGACCGTTTCGCCCTGACTGGCGCCCGTATCTTCGACGGCGACGACTGGCATGACGGTCATGCCCTCGTCGTGCGCGACAGCCTGGTCGAGGCCATCCTGCCCACCGGCGCGCTTGCCGCGGATATGCGCCGCGTCGACACCGGCGGCGGCATGCTGACGCCGGGCTTCGTCGACATCCAGGTCAATGGCGGCGGCGGCGTCATGCTCAACGATCACCCCGATGTCGCCTCGATCGAGACCATCTGCCGGGCGCATGCGCCGTTCGGCACCACGGCGCTGCTGCCGACGCTGATCACCGATACGGCTGATATCACCGCCGCGGCGATTGCCGCCGGCGAGGCGTCGGCACTGCGGAAAGTGCCGGGGTTTCTCGGGCTGCATCTGGAAGGTCCACATCTGTCGATCGCCCGCAAGGGCGCGCATGACCCGGCGCTGATCCGGCCGATGACGGACAAGGACGAGACGATGCTGATCGCGGCAAGAGCCAAGCTCCCGGTGCTGCTCACCACGATCGCACCCGAATCCGTCGAGGCGACCCGCGTGACGGCGCTGGCCAAGGCCGGCATCATCGTCAGCCTCGGCCATTCCGACAGCGGCTACGCCACGGCCAAAGCATTCAGCGAGGCCGGCGCCAGCGTGGTCACGCATCTGTTCAACGCCATGAGCCAGATCGGCAACCGGGAGCCGGGACTGGCCGGCGCCGCCATCGACATCGGCGGCCTGTCCGCGGGACTGATCGCCGACGGCATCCATGTCGATCCCGCCACCATCGCAATAGCGCTGCGGGCCAAAGAGGGGCCGGGCAGGATCGTGCTGGTCACCGACGCCATGGCGACGATCGGCACCGACATGACCTCCTTCACGCTCAACGGCCGCACCATCTACCGCAAGGACGGCAGCCTGCGGCTTGCCGATGGAACGCTGGCCGGCGCGGATCTCGACATGATCTCGGCTGTGCGTTTCACCCATCGCAGCGTGGGCGTGGAGCTTTCCGAGGCCTTGCGCATGGCCTCTCTCTATCCGGCGCAGGCGATCGGCCAGTCGCACCGGCTCGGCCGCTTCGCCAAGGGCACCGCCGCCGACATCGTTTCGCTTTCGAACGATCTCGACATCAAAACCGTCTGGATCGGCGGAGACAGGGTTTTTTCGACCAGCGCCGGCGGGCAACGGTGAAAGCCGGCCATGGCTGACGTCGATTGCGTCGTCGCCGGAGCCGGCGTCGTCGGGCTCGCCATTGCCAGGGCGCTCGCCTTGTCGGGCCGCGAAGTGCTGGTGGTCGAAAAGGCCGCTTCGATCGGCACCGTCACCAGTTCGCGCAATTCGGAAGTCGTTCATGCCGGGCTGTATTACGCGCCCGGAAGCCTGAAGACGCGTTTCTGCGTCGAAGGACGCGAACGGCTCTATGCCTATTGCCGCGAGCGTGGCATCGGCCATCGACGCACCGGCAAGCTGATCGTCGCCGTCGGACCGGGCCAGCTGCCTCGGCTCAATGCAATCCGGGCCAATGCGGAACAATGCGGCGTCGACGACCTCGATTTGCTGACCGCCGCGCAAGCAGAAAGCCTCGAACCGGCGCTGAGCTGCGCCGGGGCGCTGCTGTCGCCGTCGACGGGTATCGTCGACAGCCGGGGGCTGATGCTGTCGCTGCGCGGCGACGCGGAGGCGGCCGGTGCGTCGTTCGCCTTCCTGACCGCCGTCGCAGCGGCGACGGTCGAGGCCGACGGGATTCGTATCACCACGCGCGATGGCGACGGCGAGACGTTCGCGTTGAAAGCCGGCGCTTTCGTAAATGCCGCAGGGCTCGACGCGCAGGCGCTGGCCGGTAGCATCGAAGGGTTCCCGCCAGAGCTCGTGCCGCCGCTCTGGCTGGCGCGCGGCAACTACTTTTCGCTTTCGGGCCGCTCGCCATTCTCGCGGCTGATCTATCCAGTGCCGGTCAATGGCGGCCTGGGCGTGCACCTGACACTCGACCTCGGCGGCAGCGCCCGCTTCGGCCCCGACGTCGAATGGATCGACCAGGCGGCCTATGCGGTCGATCCCGGCCGCGGCGCGGTCTTCTATGACGAGATCCGGCGCTATTGGCCGGATCTGAGGGACGGCGCCCTGCTGCCGGCCTATGCCGGGATCAGGCCGAAACTGTCGGGCCCGAACCAGCCGGCGGCCGACTTCATGGTGCAGGGGCCGGCCGACCACGGCGCGGGCCGGATCGTCAACCTGTTCGGCATAGAGAGCCCGGGCCTGACGGCAAGCCTGGCGCTGGCCGAGCATGTCGTCGGTCTCTTGTTCCCCCGATAGTGCCCAGGCGACCGCACGAAACTGTCGCGATGCTCCCCGTCCAAACAAGCGGGATGAGGTATCCTTGCCTGGATCGACTTAGCTGGCGGGACTGCTTATGGAAAAAAGGTCCTTGTAGGTATCGCGCAGCAGATTCTTCTGCACCTTGCCCATGGTATTGCGCGGCAATTCGTCGACGAAGACCACGCGCTTGGGATGCTTGTATTTCGCCACGCGCGCGGCAATGGCATTGAGTATCTCGGCAGCGGTGACGGTCGAAGCCGGCAAGCGAACCACGACGGCCGTCACGCCTTCGCCGAAATCGGGATGGGCAACGCCGATGACGGCACTTTCCAGGACGCCGTCAAGCGCGTCGATCTCGCTCTCGAGCTCCTTGGGATAGATGTTGTAGCCGCCCGAGATGATCAGGTCCTTGCCGCGGCCGACGATGTGGACATAACCGTCGGGGTCGATCATGCCGAGATCGCCTGTGATGAAGAAGCCGTCGTCGCGGAATTCCGCTTTGGTCTTTTCCGGCATGCGCCAGTAGCCGGAGAAGACATTCGGCCCCTTGACCTCGATCATGCCGACCTCGCTTTGGGCAAGCGGCCTGCCAGTGTCGGGGTCGGCGATGCGCAACGACACGCCGGGCAAGGGAAAGCCGACGGTGCCGGCGCGGCGCTCGCCATCATAGGGGTTCGAGGTGTTCATATTGGTCTCGGTCATGCCGTAGCGCTCGAGAATGGCGTGGCCTGTGCGCTCGCGCCAGGCCCTGTGCGTCTCGGCCAGCAGCGGCGCGGAGCCGGAAACGAACAGGCGGATGTTTCTTGCCGCCTCGCGGGTCAACCCGTCCTGCTGCAAGAGCCGGACATAGAAGGTCGGCACGCCCATCAGCGCCGTGGCGTCCGGCCAGAGCGAGACGATGCGCCCTGCGTCGAATTTCTGCTCGAACAGCATCGAGGCGCCGGCCATCAGGATGACGTTGGTGGCGACGAACAGCCCATGGGTGTGGAAGATGGGCAGTGCGTGGATCAGCACATCGTCCGATGTGAAGCGCCAATAGTCGACCAGCACGCGCGCATTCGAGGCGAGGTTCTCGTGGCTGAGCATGGCCCCTTTCGAGCGGCCGGTCGTTCCCGACGTGTAGAGGATCGCCGCAAGATCGTGGGGACCGCGCGCGACGTCGTGAAAGTCGGGCGATTGCCGCGACGCCTGGTCCGCCAGCGATCCTTGCCCCTTGCCGTCGAGGGTGATGGCAAGGGCTCCGCATTTTTGCGCCAGGGCTTCGATGTCGGCTGCCCGTGCCGGATCGCAGACGACCAGCCGGGGCTCGGCGTCGCCGAAGAAATAGGCGAGTTCGGCCAGCGTATAGGCGGTGTTGAGCGGCAGGAAGACGGCGCCGGCACGCAGGCAGGCGAGGTACAGCAGCATAGCTTCCGGGCTCTTCTCGACCTGCACCGCGACCCGGTCGCCGGGCTCGACGCCAAGTTGCAAAAGCGCGTGCGCCAGTTGCGCCGAGCGCGCCAGCATGTCGCCATAGGTCAGCACGCGGCCGTCATCCGTCCGCATCAACAGGCGTCCGGGCTTCGGCATCCGGGACCGGAAAATGTCGAACAGATGATTGCTCATGAGGTCTTCCTGCGTCTGGCGGCGAAAGGCATGCATCGGACGGAGCCGGGCCTGTCTTCCGGTTCGGCCGCTTTGCACGGCGCCAGACTGTTGGTGGTTCTTGCCGACCCGTCAAGCCCGCAAGGGCGGCTCCACGCGGCGGCCATGATCATGTCGCCGGGCGAAAGCGGAAGGCTTTGGCGGTAAAAGGCTGGGGCGGCAAAGGCTTGGGGCGCGATGCGGCGCTAACGTGGCGTGCGCTCGGCCCTGGCGCTGGCCGGCTCTGATGCTTCGACCTGCTTGAAGCGCTCCATGCACATCGCTGCCGTCAGGCGATAGTGATTGAGCAGGGCTTCGACCGCGGCGTCGGCATTACCGTCCAGCGCATTTTCCGCGATCAGGCGGTGCTCTGCAAAATCGTCGCGCTGGATGCCTTCGCCGTTACTGGCCATTCGGCGGTAGCGGTAGGCGTGATCGGAAAGCTGGTCGCAAAACCCCACCAGCCATCGCGACCGGCAGGCCGAGATCAGCGCACGGTGGAAAGTGCGGTGCAGTCTCTCCCAGTCCGGATTGAGCGAGGACAGATCCGTTGGCATGAGACGTGAGGTGCGCCCCAACCGATGCAACGCCAGAACCAGCTGTTCTTCCCATTCGGCGGTGCGGTGGGCGATGGATTCGCGAAGCGCCCGTTCCTCGAGCCAGCAACGGGTACGCGTCAATTCCTCGAGCTCTGCCGCGCTGACCGGCATGATGAAGAAGCCTCGCTGGTCATGCCGACCGAGAAGCCCTTCCGAGGCCAGGCGATTGAGAGCCTCACGAACCGGGGAAGCGCCGGCGCCATATTTGGAAACAACCCACTCAACCCGCAGCTTGCTCTCGGTTTCAAAGGCGCCCCGCAGAAGATCGGCACGGAGTTGATGATAGACAGTGCTGGCGAGCGTACTCTTCGAGCCTGTGCCGTCGTCATTCAGATTGGCAGCTGCGTATGTCAAAATCGGCTCCTTGTCCCCAAATCTGGTCCTGGGCAATTCGAGTCCGAGAAACAGTTCCCTTTCCGTACACGTACCCTACCGCGCGCGCCTCGACGCGCTCAAGCGGGAGATCGCGTCATTGTACTTTAGAACAAAGAAATATGCACGATCCTATATCTGGTCGAACGAAATCGTGTTCGGCTACAACCGGCGGAAATTTAACGTGTTTATATGCAGGATCACCTGTTCTTCCGTGCCTCCGCGCGAACCTCTTTTCCGTCGCGCGCAAAAGACACCGAACAGTGGGACCGAATCAGGCCTTTTATCCTGCCCATCGCTTTTGTCGCGGGGCCAGCCGCAGCGAAGCGCGCAGTGCAGGTCCCCAGGATTGACCACGTGGGGAGATCCTGGCCTCCATCGGTTCTTGTGCGGTGCTTTTAGCCGGCTGCCTTGTCGGCCGCCGTCCTGATCGCCTCTATATTTGCCCGGTACGCTTCCACGCTGCCGCCCTTGAAGATGGCGGCGCCGGCCACCAGCACATCGGCGCCGGCGGCGGTCACCAGCGGCGCGGTTTCGGGCGAGACGCCGCCGTCGATCTCGATGCGGATCGGCCGGCCGCCGATCAGCGCCTTGACCCGCCTCACCTTGTCGACGATTGCCGGAATGAAGGCCTGGCCCCCGAAACCCGGGTTGACGGTCATGATCAGGATCAGGTCGAGCCTGTCGAGCACGTATTCGATCGCACTTTCCGGCGTTGCCGGATTGAGCGAAACGCCGGCCTTCTTGCCGAGATTCCTGATCGTCTGCAACGAGCGGTCGAGATGCGGCCCGGCCTCGGCATGCACCGTCATGCCGTCGCAACCGGCCTCGGCGAAGGCGGCCAGATAGGGATCGGCCGGCGCAATCATCAAATGGCAGTCGAAGAAAGCCTTGGTGCGATCGCGGATCGCCTTGATCACCGGCGGGCCGAAGGTGATGTTGGGGACGAAATGGCCGTCCATCACATCGAGATGGATCCAGTCGGCGCCGGCTGCCGTAACGGCTTCGACCTCGTCGCCCAGCTTCGAAAAGTCCGAAGCCAGCACCGAAGGTGCGATCAAGGTTTTTTTCGTCATGATGACGGGGCCTTTCCGAGCGCCTTTTTCATCTGATCACTGCCTAAAGCGCAGCCGCTGACTTGTCGAGGGTGCGAGCTTGGCGGTTCCACAGCTGGGGTAGTGCGGCGTCCTCTTCGTGTTGCAGCTTCAGCCTGCCCGGCCACGAAGAACCCCGCCGGATTGCTCCGGCGGGGCTTCCGATGTGCCTTCAGGCGATGGTTACTGCTGCTGGAGATTCAGGATTCTGTTTGGAGCCGTATCCTGCTGCTGTTCGGACTGCGGCCTGCGCCGTGGCAGAACCTGCTGCAGCAGCATGCCCGGGTTGAGTTCCAGCGAGGGCTGCCCGCGCACCGGCCTGCAGTTTGGATAACGGCCGATCATGCCTTCCGGGCAACGCCGCCTGAAGATCGGCTGGCACTGGCCGTTGACCATTTGCGAGCCCGGCGCGCATTCGCTCTCTTGCCTGGACCGGCGGCATGCGCCGTCGATCACCCGGGTTCCACGCGGACAGACACACTCGCCGCGCTTGTTGTGGATCTGGCCGCGAATGTCGCACTGCTCCACATCGGGCTGCTTGCGCCGGCACACTCCATTGCGCAGCTCGGTCCCCCTCGGGCAGACGCAGTCGCCGTCCGCGCCGTGGACCTGGCCACGGATGGTGCACTGCTCGGGCTTCGGCCTGTCGCGTACGCAGGCGTTGGCATCCCGATCGAGATGCGTGCCCTTGGGGCAGGTGCAGCCATGGCCGTTCGATGTCGGCACCGATCCCGGTATCGCGCAGCCCGGCCTGGATGTCTTGACGCAGGCGCCATTCTCCAGCTCGGTCCCGCGCGGACAGACGCAGCGTCCATCCTCTGTGCGGACCTGGCCCTCGAGCAGCACGCAACGCTTTGGCTCCTTCGGCGGGATGATGACGCCGCCGGACGAGCACTGGCCGTTGCGATAGGTGGTGCCTTGCGGGCAGACGCACCGGCCGGCGTCGTTCATGACGAAGCCTGCCGAGCATTCCTTCTTCGTCTCATGGCTGATGGCGAAGGGATGGCAGGCATAGGCCTTGCCGCGATCGGCTTGGGTGTTGGCCTGGTCGCGGGAAAGCACATCGCCCCCGCCCTGCACCCGCGTATGGGGAGAAAGCACGCCGACGCAGTTCTGGCCGTTGACGCTGCCTTGCAGATTGGCCAGGCGGCTGTCGTCGGGGATGACCACGGTAACCTTGTGGACACGGCTTTCGCCGGCGCCAAGCGTCAGGTCGGCGATGCAGGATGCAGGCAAGGCCGCCGGTTCCGGCGAGCAGCCGAAGGGCGGCTCGATCGAGGTGATCGCGACGCCTTCCAGCCGGCCGAGGCCTTCGACGCCGATCGCATCGCCGATGCGGACCGGGCCGGAAAATTCCGCCGGGCCGTCGTTGGTGATGGTGATCTCGAACGAGCAGGGTTCTCCGAGCCGGCACTCGCGGTCGCCGGTCTTCTCGACGCGGATGGACGAGACCCCGCCGCCCTTGGCGCAGGCCCGGCCGACCGGATGGACGACGTCCTCGCCCTGCGCCGGGCCGTAGGAGCCTCGCGCGCAATTCTCGAACTCGCCGTTGGCCGAAACCGTCACGTCGAAGTGCCTGCTGGTTCCGGGTGTCATGACGGCGCCTGGAATCTGGCACGCCAGCGTGTCGGCCGGAACCGGCCCGCATGCCCATTCCGCGCCGTCTGATGTGACGGTCTGGATCTGGACGGGCGCGCCGCCCGACACCAAAGTGGCGGCATCGTTGACCCGCACCGGACCGGTGGGGGCAGCCGTGCCGGCATTGCTGACGGTGATGCGGCAGGAGACGAAAGCGGCACCCGCCAGCGAACCGCCGCATGTCTTGGTGATACGCAGGACAGGCTGGCCGCCATTGGGACGAGGGATGCGTTGCTTGGCGCAGGCCCGGTTGTTGGTGAGGTCGGTTTCGCCGGGGATCGGTTTCACCTCGGCGCAATTCTCGACCGTGTCCGACCGGTAGCCGGCCGGCACCACCGCCTTGACGACGATCGCCGTCAAAGCTCCCGGCGGCAGCGAGATGCCGGCATTGTCGCAACGGAACTGGCCGGGGCCGTTCGGACCGCATGTCCAGGGTGGGCTCGGGCCAAAGGTCGAGGAGGCCGGCGCGCCCCCGGGATAGGTGTCGACCACGGTCAGCGGCCCGTTATAGGTCGAGGTGCCGTTGTTGATGATGTCGATGACGAAGCTGCACACGCCATCGGCGGTGCAGGCTTCCGCGCGGGCACGCTTTTTCAGGATCAGGTCGGCCTTCTTCTCGACCGGCGGCCGGCAGTCGCGATCGCGATCGCCACGCCGGCAGATCGGGATCGAGGCGCAGCCACGGTCGTTGGCCTGGCTGCCGAACAGCGGCTTGCCGCTGGCGGCATAGTTATAGGTGGCACAGTTGCGCAAGCTGCTGCCTTGCCAGCCGCCAGCCGGCTTGAAGCCGAACTCCAGGTCGATGAAAGCCCCCGGATTGAGCGTGGTCACCGGATGGGTGCACATCATCGGGGTGGCGCCGGGCACACAGGTCCAGGGCGGATTGGGTCCCGAATCGAGCGTCGAGCCCGCCGGCAGCGTCACCTCGTCGAGCACGATCTTGCCGTTGTAGGGCGCGTCGCCGACATTGGTGACCCGGATGCTGAAGTCGCAGCCGCCGCCCATCGTGCAGCGCGTGACATCGGCGCGTTTCTCGACCTTCAGGTCCGGTTCCCTGTCCTTGGGCGGACATCTCTGGTCGCGCGGGATGACGATGTCGATGGTCTGCGTGCAGCAGAGCCCCCAACCCTCTTTCGGCCCGGCATAGGTCTCGATGCCGGTGACGACGAGGTGGATGACGTCGCCGGGCGAGGCGCCGACGATCTTCCAGTTCAGCACACCGCCGCCGGCCGGCACCTTCTGTGTGTCGGGGACGATGGTGATGCCTGGCGTGGCGGTCGAAAGCTGCACCCACCTGCCGCCCATCTCGGGACCGACAGGCATATGGTAGATGAACGCGCCGCCGCCGGGCACGCAGTCGACCGTGCCGCGCTCCACCTTGAAGCATTCCTTGCCGGGAGGTGGCGGTGGCGGATTGCACTTGGTCAGGTCGACCCGGATCGAGGTTTTTTCGCCGGTGAGAAAATTGCCGTCGTCCGGCTTGCCCGGATCCTGTGAGGGAATAATGGTTCCCGTGCCGGTGCCGACGGTGACTTTGATCAGGCCCTGATTGTCGACCGTCGCCGGCGCGGGGAACGCCGCGTGGTCGATCCTGGCGGTGATGCGGAACGTGATGACGCGTTCGCCCAGTGCGCCCAAGCCGTCGAGGTCGGAAGCGGAAATCCGGAAATCCGAAACCGTTGCCGTGTCGTTGGGGCCGGCCGAATTGCTGATGACGGCGCCAGGCAGAGGTCCGCCCGACGCATCGGTGCCGTCACCGGAGACCTGCATGTTGACGATCTGCAAGCCATGCGGGAGCTGGTCCTTGAAGTCGAGCCGGACCGTCTGCAGCGAAGCCGCAAACCCCGGGCTGGCGAAGCCTTGCGGTGCGCCGCGCAGGCCGAAGCTCAAAGTGTAGAAGACATAGTCGCAGCTTCGCTGGCCGCCGGTCTTGGTGAAGAACGGCACGGCTCGTCCGGGCTCCGGATTGATGATGCGCGGATTGTCGAGCTTGAATTCCTTATCCGGGCTGGCGGCCTGGACGGTCTTGGCCGGAGCCGTGTCTTCGGCAAGTGCCGGCAGCGCCGGCAGCATGGCGACCGCGATACCGGCCGCCACCAGCCAGCGCGCAGCGCGCCTGGCAAAAGACAGGCGCCTCGTGTTCATGACGGTTGATTTGTCGGCGACGCCCAGCGGGGAGAGTGCGAGATTGTTCATCGTCCCCTCCTCAGCGTTCGCAGCTGACGGCTGGCGTTCTGAGCGGCAAGGTCATCTTGCAGCAAGGGTAGTAGCCGCCCTTGTCCTTGTCGGACTTCCTGTAGAAGCAGAGCCCGACATCGACCGTGTCGCCCGGATGGTGGCCGGTGATGCCGATCGTGTAGGGCTTGCCCGGCGCATGTGACATGGGCGAGGTCACCCCGACGCCTGGCGTCCTGGATTGGGCTTTGATCGAATCGCCGCCGAAGCCGGCATGGTCATGAAGGTAGAGGTCCGCCTCGAGCCCGTGCGGCGTGCAGAAATACCTGACATCGTCGACATCGAGACAGGAGGGCAGGTTGCCGGGCGGCGGGAAGTCCGGCGGATAGAACGGTGGCAGATAGCCGCCCGGGATTTCCTCATAGTAGCCGGCGCGGCCCTCGCAGGGATGCCAGACGGCGACGTCGCCGACATGGCCTTCCACTTCCGGGTCCTCGAAATAGCCGTCGAAGTCGACGAACCAGGAGCCGAAAGGCGGCACATTGGCCGGCTTGACCAGTTCCCTGGGCGTGATCTGCACTCCGTGCACGGCGAGCGGCCCGCCAGCGGCGAGCCGCTCGGCAAGGGCCGGATTGTCGCGCAATTTGTCGCCAGTGTTGACCAGCGTCCGGGTGCAGGCCGAGGTGTCGAGATCGCCTTCGGCGTCGTAGCCATATTGCAGGTCCAGCCCGCCGGCCGACTGCCTGAAACCTTGCGGGAAGCCGACGGCATATTCCTGCGGCGCTTCCACCCAGACCGATTCCGTTGCCGGATCGTCCGGGTTTTTTCTGAAGTAGCGGATGACCTCGCCCTTGCCGGAATCGGCGAACTGGCTGTAGTCGTAGCGGTTCTCGACCGGGCCGCGCTGGGCCAGGTACATGAAGCCGCTATCGTCGAAGGCGATGTCGGTGACGGCATAGTCCTTGTCGGCCTTGACCGTCAGCTCCCAACGGGAATCGCCGGCGAAGCGGCCGTCGCGGGCAATGCCCACCGACCAGATCTCGACCTTCTCGCCGACGGAATAATAGAGCCGGCCGCCATGATAGGCGACGGCCCAGACACGGCGCTCGTCCTGGGTGTAGCCCCAGGTCTCGGGGTCTTCCGTGTCGAAGGCCGCGCCCTGTATGTCCATGACGGCGCCATCGTCGGTGACCGGAGCCAGGCCATGCGCCGGGCGCCCGGCGACGCCATGGTCGAACGTGTCGACCAGCGCGCCATTGGCGTCGATGCGATGGATCAGACCGGTATCGAGGTCGGAGGCGAAGACCTGGTGGTGGATGGGGTCGAAGGTGAGATTGCCGATGCCGGGCCCGCTGTTGGTGTCGATGTCGGCGAATTTGGCGACCTGGCCGGTGATGCCGTCGACCTTCCAGATGGTGCCCGGCCCGCCGCCGTTCTCGGTGCCGAACTGGCCCTCCATGAAGGCAGCGCCTGCCATGCCGCGGCGCTGCCGCTCCGGACGGCTGTCATCGTCGGCGTCAGGCGTGACGATGCGAATGCCGTGCAGCGAGGTGGCGCCGGCATAGAGATTGGGAATGCCTGACGGGACGCCATCACGCATGCCGTCATCATAAGTGAGACCGAACACCTGGCCGATCTGGCCTGATGTCACCTCGAAAGGCGGCGGCGTGTGGACGAGTTGGCCGGAGGCCGGCCCGCCCAGGCTTGAAACGTCGAAAACGCGCAAGGTGGCTCGCGCCGTGTCGATGAAGGTCTCGTCGACTGGATCGACGCCGGGCGGCAGGCCCCCCTTTTCGGAATCTGAAGAGTCGAAATCGGGAATGACGGTGCCGGAAAAGCCGGTGACCGCCATCGAGCCGGGATAGATGATCCGGGTTTCCTGCGCCCGCGCGGGGCCGCCAAGCCATAGGCCGGCGGTCAGCGCCAGGACAAGAAAGGCGCTGGCGGCCTTCGCCACGCCGCCCAAACGGCCGGCACGAGAGGGCGCGAACCGGCGGTGATCGCGAGACATGGAACTCCCCCCGAAGTCTAACGGAGAACCAACCGATCCTGCCGCGCAAACCAGCGCAAGGCGCGGCGTTCCAGCACGTTCGTCCCCGATCGAATTGTCTGCTTTCCTCATAATTACGATACGCCTGCTCCTGTGCAGGGTCAACGGAACCAGCGGAAAGCCAAGCGCATCGACCCTGTCGCGAAGACGATGGTCGCGCCGAGCTCCTGTTGGTCGGGGAGGCCATGGCGTCCCTGGGGTGCTGGTCATGGTGGCTCCTTTCCCGTGGCCGCATCATGCGGCGCCTGAGCGTCAGTCGCACGCGGAGGCGGAAAGGTTCACTGTGGGGCCCGGCTATTCTTTCACACGTCGCGAAGCGGGCGGACGCGATGCCTCGGGCGCAGGCGTAATCGGGCCGTTTCGCCATCCGCTGTCGAGGATGGTGGAAGCCTTGCGCAGAATGCTTGCGCCCGATGCCGCCTGTTCTTATATACGCGCCAAGCCGTCCAGCGCCGCAACAGCGGTTGCCGAACGGGATTTCTTGTGAACAGGGGCTTTCGTCGGAACGCCTTACGGGTCCTGAGAGCCTGCTTAGCGGAGAGACTAGAAAAATGGCAAAAGTAATCGGTATCGATCTCGGCACCACCAACTCCTGCATCGCCATCATGGACGGCAAGGAGCCGAAGGTGATCGAGAATGCGGAAGGCGCGCGCACGACGCCTTCCATCGTCGCCATCTCGGGCGACGGCGAACGTCTCGTCGGCCAGCCGGCCAAGCGCCAGGCGGTCACCAATCCTGAAAACACCATCTTCGCGGTCAAGCGCCTGATCGGCCGCCGCTATGACGATCCGGTGACGGAAAAGGACAAGAAGCTTGTCCCCTACAAGATCGTCAAGGGCGACAATGGCGATGCCTGGGTCGAGGCCGGCGGCAAGAAGCAGTCGCCCAGCCAGATCTCGGCCATGATCCTGCAGAAGATGAAGGAAACGGCGGAAGCCTATCTCGGCGAGAAGGTCGAGAAGGCGGTCATCACCGTTCCCGCCTATTTCAATGACGCCCAGCGCCAGGCGACCAAGGACGCCGGCAAGATCGCCGGCCTCGAAGTGCTGCGCATCATCAACGAGCCGACCGCGGCTGCCCTCGCCTACGGCCTCGACAAGAAGGACGGCAAGACCATCGCCGTCTATGACCTTGGCGGCGGCACGTTCGACATTTCGGTGCTCGAAATCGGTGACGGCGTGTTCGAGGTGAAGTCGACCAATGGCGACACCTTCCTCGGCGGCGAGGATTTCGACATGCGCCTCGTCGAATATCTGGCGGCCGAGTTCAAGAAGGAACAGGGCATCGACCTGAAGAACGACAAGCTTGCCTTGCAGCGCCTCAAGGAGGCTGCCGAGAAGGCCAAGATCGAGCTGTCGTCGACGACGCAGACCGAGATCAACCTGCCGTTCATCACCGCCGACGCCACCGGGCCCAAGCACCTGACGCTGAAGCTGACGCGCGCCAAGTTCGAAAGCCTGGTCGAAGACCTCGTCCAGCGCACCATCGATCCGTGCAAGGCGGCGCTCAAGGATGCCGGCCTGAAGGCTGGCGAGATCGACGAAGTGGTGCTGGTCGGCGGCATGACCCGCATGCCCAAGATCCAGGAGATCGTGAAGCAGTTCTTCGGCAAGGAGCCGCACAAGGGCGTCAACCCCGATGAGGTCGTCGCACTCGGCGCCGCCATCCAGGCCGGCGTGCTGCAGGGCGATGTCAAGGACGTGCTGCTGCTCGACGTGACCCCGCTGTCGCTCGGCATCGAGACGCTGGGCGGCGTGTTCACCCGGCTTATCGAGCGCAACACGACGATTCCAACGAAGAAGAGCCAGGTGTTCTCGACGGCTGAGGATTCGCAGTCGGCCGTGACCATCCGGGTCTTCCAGGGCGAGCGCGAAATGGCCGCCGACAACAAGGCGCTCGGCCAGTTCGACCTGGTCGGCATTCCGCCGGCCCCGCGCGGCGTGCCGCAGATCGAGGTCACCTTCGACATCGACGCCAACGGTATCGTCAATGTTTCGGCCAAGGACAAGGGCACCGGCAAGGAGCACCAAATCCGCATCCAGGCCTCGGGTGGCCTTTCGGACGCCGACATCGAGAAGATGGTGAAGGATGCCGAAGCCAATGCCGACGCCGACAAGAAGCGGCGCGCGCTGGTCGAGGCCCGCAACCAGGCCGAGGCGCTGGTGCATTCCTCGGAGAAGTCGCTGAAGGAATATGGCGACAAGGTCTCGGAAGCCGACCGCACGGCGATATCGGACGCGATCGCGGCGCTGAAGACCGCTACCGAGGGTGACGACGCAGCGGAAATCGAAGCCAAGAGCCAAGCGCTCGCGGAGGCTTCGATGAAGCTCGGCCAGGCCATGTACGAGGCCTCGCAGAAGGAAGCGGCGGAAGCCGACGCCAAAGCGGACGCCGCCAAGGACTCGGATGTGGTCGATGCCGATTTCGAGGAAATCGACGAGGACGACGACAAGAAGAAGTCGGCCTGAACCGGCTGACGGCAAGATAAAGCGGAAAGCCCGGCGCAAAGCCGGGCTTTTTTGCAACCCTGGCAGAAAAAGTGCGGAAAAAATCGTCGAAAAGCACGAACAGCTCCGCGCCGGCCCTAGCATCCGGGCTGCGCCGATCCTAAATCGTGGCAACGTGCCGGCAAACGACGCAACACTGCATGAAGACGTTGAGCATCCGGACAGCGGGAAAAAATGAAAGCTGATTTCTACGAAACGCTGGGCGTGCACAAGGGTGCCGACGACAAGGAACTGAAGAGCGCTTTCCGCAAGCTCGCCATGCAGTTCCACCCCGACCGCAATCCGGGCGACCATGCCTGCGAGCACAAGTTCAAGGAAATCAACGAAGCCTACGAGACGCTGAAGGATCCGCAGAAGCGCGCGGCCTATGACCGTTTCGGTCACGCGGCCTTCGAGCAGGGCGGCATGAACGGCGGCGCACACGGCTTCGGCGCCGGCGGCTTCGCCGACATTTTCGAGGACATTTTCGGCGACATGATGGGTGGCCGCCAGCGCCGCTCTTCCGGCGGCCGCGAGCGCGGCGCCGACCTGCGCTACAACATGGAAATCTCACTGGAAGAGGCCTTTGCCGGCAAGACCGCGCAGATCCGCGTGCCGGCCTCGATCTCCTGTTCGGAATGTTCGGGAACCGGCGCCAAGCCCGGAACCCAGCCGGTCACGTGCTCGATGTGCAACGGCCACGGCAAGGTGCGCGCCACGCAAGGCTTCTTCTCCATCGAGCGCACCTGCCCGCAATGCCAGGGCCGCGGCCAGACGATCAAGGATCCGTGCCCGAAATGCGCCGGCCAGGGCCGCGTCACCGAGGAGCGGTCGCTGTCGGTCAACATCCCAGCCGGCATCGAGGACGGCACCCGCATCCGGCTTGCCAATGAGGGCGAAGCCGGCTTGCGCGGCGGGCCGTCGGGCGACCTCTACATCTTCCTCGCGGTCAAGCCGCACGAATTCTTCCAGCGCGACGGCGCCGACCTCTACTGCAAGGTGCCGATCTCGATGACGACTGCCGCCCTTGGCGGCTCGTTCGAGGTGACGACGCTGGACGGAACGCAGACCAAGGTGAAGGTGCCGGAGGGCACCCAGAACGGCCGCCAGTTCCGCCTCAAGGGCAAGGGCATGCCGGTGCTGCGCCAGCCCAATGTCGGCGACCTCTACATCCAGACGGCGGTCGAGACGCCGCAGAACCTGTCGCGCCGCCAACGCGAGCTGCTGGAGGAATTCGAACAGCTCTCCTCACAGGACAATTCCCCCCAGTCGAGCGGCTTTTTCGTCCGCATGAAGGACTTTTTCGAGTCGTTCGGCGAGCGTTGATCGACGGCCTGTGCGCGTGTGGCTTGCCTTGCCGGTGTCGGCGCTGCGCCTCACCTGCCGGGCGGCCAACACGCGCCGTGAAAACCGCAGTAGGCGCGCATTTTTAGACGCGACGAAAACTATCTTATCCACGACATAGGCATGACCCTGCCTTGCCTTGGGCGGCTTAGGTGTTAAGTAGCTCTCAGGGGAGCGCTGAGGAGAGCTTGCATGACACGTGGTCCGGGACTGCGGAAGGCGCTTGCCGAAAAGTTCGACGACGAGCTGAAGTTCTTCAAGGGCTGGATCGACAAGCCGAAGACGGTCGGCTCGATCGTGCCGACCAGCTCCATCACCGCTCGCAAGATGGCTTCGATCGTCGACCCGAAGTCCGGCCTGCCCGTGCTCGAGGTCGGCCCCGGCACCGGCGTCATCACCCGCGCCATACTGGCCCAGGGCGTGAAGCCTGAAAACCTCTACGCGGTCGAATATTCCACCGATTTCGTGCGCCATCTGCGCCGGCTCTATCCCGGCGTCAACGTCATCGAGGGCGACGCCTTCAATCTCAACGCCACGCTTGGCGACAAGAGCGGGATGATGTTCGATTCGGTGGTCTCGGGCGTGCCGCTGCTCAACTTCCCGGTCGCCCAGCGCATCGCCTATATCGAAAGCCTGCTTGACCGCATTCCGGCCGGCCGGCCGATCGTGCAGCTGACCTACGGCCCGATGTCGCCGATCCCGCCCGGCCGCGGCGACTATACGGTCAAGCATTTCGACTTCATCATCCGCAACATCCCGCCGACGCAGCTGTGGATCTACCGGCGCGAGGCGCATTAGGGATTGCGAAGCCGACCGTGAATGTCTTCGAAAGTCGTCATCCTGCGGCTTGTCCCGAGGATCTGCCGCATAGCGGTATCAGATGCGGTGGGCATGGGGACGAAAATGTCTGACTTGGATGCGTTGGCAGATCCTCGGGGCAAGCCCGAGGATGACGCTTTGCCTGATCTGCATTGATTTGAGCGGGCTCTGGCTGTACCTGTCCGGGAACAAGGTTGGCCAATGGCAGTGATCCCAAAAATCCTCGTCTTTGCCGGCTCGGTCCGGGCCGCGGCCTTCAGTGGCAGGACCGCCGACGTGGCGCAGAAGGAACTTGCGGTGCAAGGCGCCGAGGTCACTCGCATCTCGCTTGGCGACTATCCCTTGCCGATCATGGATGAGGATCTGGAGAAGGAAAAAGGCGTCCCCGAAAACGCCCTGAAACTTGCCCGGATGATCATTGCCCATGACGGGCTGCTGATCGCCACGCCCGAATATAACGGCTCCATTCCGCCGCTGCTCAAGAACACGATCGACTGGGTGAGCCGGGTGCGCAAGGATGGCGGCCGTGCGGTGAGGCCGTTTGCCGGCAAGGTCGCCGGCCTCAGTTCGTCTTCCAGCGGACACTTCGCCGGGATACGCTGCATCAACCATCTGCGCGCCGTGCTGGTGCGTTGCCAGATGGAGGTGGTGACGCCGGAATGCTCGGTGCCGGAAGGCGGCAACGCCTTCGACGAGGACGGGCGTTTCAAGGACGAACGACTGCACCGAACCATGGAGCACCTATGCCGCACGCTGATCGAAACCTCGCGCATGCTGTCGACCCGGGTCGAGCCGTGATCGCCAACGCCATGCAGACCGACACAATGCGCGAAAGGCTGATCGTCGGCCTCGACGTGCCGAGCTTGAAAGAGGCCGAGAAGGCGGTCCGCGAACTCGACGGCGTCGTCTCCTTCTACAAGATCGGCTATCAGCTCGCCTTCGCCGGCGGGCTCGATTTCGCCAGGGAGCTCGCCAGCGCGGGCAAGAAGATCTTTCTCGACATGAAGCTGCTCGACATCGACAACACTGTGGCCAAGGGGGTCGAGAACATCGTCAAGATGGGCATGACCATGCTGACGCTGCATGCCTACCCGAAGACCATGCGGGCGGCGGTCGAGGCGGCGAGAGGCAGCGAGCTTTGCCTGCTTGCCGTCACCGTGCTGACCTCGATGGACGAACAGGACGTGATCGACGCGGGCTACGAATACGACCCGCACACGCTGGTGCTGAGGCGCGCGGAACAAGCGCTGCATGCCGGCATGGGCGGCATCGTCTGCTCGGCCGCGGAAACAGAGGCGGTGCGCCGCATCGTCGGGCCCGACATGGCGGTGGTAACGCCAGGCATACGCCCCGCCGGCAGCGACCATGGCGACCAGAAGCGCGTGATGACGCCGGCGGATGCCATCCGCAGCGGCTCCAGCCATCTGGTCGTCGGGCGCCCGATCGTCGCCGCGGCGGACAGACGCGCGGCGGCTGAAGCCATCCTCGACGAAATGCGCTCGGCATAATTTCCAACGAACGGCTTCGGAGAAGAGGGATGCCCAAGGGATACTGGATCGCCCGCGTCGATGTGCGCGACGCGGAAGGCTACAAGGATTATGTCGCCGCCGCCAAGCCGGCCTTCGAGCGCTTCGGCGCGAAATTCCTGGCGCGCGGCGGCGAGCATGAGAAGGCAGAAGGGGCCGGCCGCGCGCGCAACGTCGTCATCGAGTTCGAGACGCTTGCCGCCGCGCATGACTGCTACCATTCACCTGAATACCAGCGCGCCGCCGCCATTCGCCAGAAGGTCGCCGACGGCGAGATCGTGCTGGTCGAGGGCGTCTGAGGCTATCCCGGCCGGCATCAGTGCCGGCCGCGGCCTTTGCACGAGTTCCTGAGCTTCACATCCCGCAGCCTGGCCCAGCAGGCGGCGCCCCGACCGGCTATACTTGAGCGATGACCGGCGCAGCCGTTCGACAACGGCCGCGACATGGCCGGCGCACAACGCATTCAGCAATCGACGCTCGAACAGCCCTTAGCACGGGTAGTTGCGATGCCGCTGATCACCAGTTGACATGCAGGTGTTTACCTGCATATTATAGCTTTATATCAGAGTGAACCCGATGGACGCGGACAAGGTTTTCAAGGCGCTGGGCGACCCGACACGCAGAAGGCTGCTTGATCTTCTGTGCGAGAAGAACGGGCAGACGCTGGGCCAGCTTTGCGAACATCTCGATATGGCCAGGCAATCCGCCACCCAGCACATCGACCTGCTGGAGGCGGCCAATCTGGTGAGCACGGTCAAACGCGGCCGCGAGAAGCTGCATTTCATCAATCCCGTGCCGCTGCACGAGGTCTACGAGCGCTGGGTGCGCAAATTCGAACGCCAGCGGCTCAGCCTGCTGCACGACCTGAAACAGGAACTCGAAGGAGAAGACAAATGACCGCAGAGACGACCAGCTTTGTCTACGTGACCTACATCCGCTCGACGCCGCAAAAAGTGTTCGAGGCCATAACCAGGCCCGACATCGCACGGCGTTACTGGGGCCATGAGAACGTCTCGGACTGGAAGGCGGGATCGAAATGGGAACATATCCGCGCCAATGACGAGCGCACCGTCGAACTGGTCGGCAAGGTCGTCGAGATCTCGCCGCCGACCCGTCTCGTGATGACCTGGGCAAACGCTTCGCAGGCCGACGATCCGTCGAAATACAGCCGGGTGACGTTCGCCATCGAGGAATACGACACGATGGTGCGGCTGACCGTCAGCCATAACGAACTCGAAGCCGGCAGCGGCATGGCGAAGGGCGTCAGCCAGGGATGGCCGGCGGTGCTGTCCAGCATGAAATCCTTCCTGGAAACCGGCAGCGGCATCGATATTTTCGCCAAGCCGAAATCGGCCTGACCAGCAAATCCGACTGCGGGAAAACGACAATGACCAAACGCTATAGCGGCGGATGCGCATGCGGTGCGATCCGCTATGAAACGAGCAGCGAACCCATCTTTCAAAACCACTGCCAATGCCACGAGTGCCAGAAGCGAAGCGGCACGGGCCACAGCTCCTATCTGACTTTCCCCCGGCGAGCCGATGTGACGATCACGGGCGAAGCGAGCACCTGGCGGGTGGCGGGCGACAGCGGCAACGAAAAGATCCACGCCTTCTGCCCGACCTGTGGAACGCCGGTCTACCTGACGCAGGTCGCAAGGCCGGACCTGATAGCGGTTCACGCGACCAGCCTTGACGATCCCGGCCAGTTCAATCCGCAGGTGGTCACATATGCCATCCGCGGCCATGCCTGGGACAGGATAGATCCTTCCTTGCAGGCATTCGAGCGAATGCCTTTGGGATAGCGTACGGCAGGCAATCTTGCCGCGCTTTAACGGGTCATTCGGTTCGCCGCGGTTTCGGCCATGGCGTCGGCAAGCTCCAAGCCCCATTGAGACCGGCAATAGGCGCGGAAATCGAAGCAAGGCAGGCCGGGGCAGACCTCGAATTCTATGAGGTGAACGGTATCGTCGGGCTCGATCCGGAGATCGATGGAAAACACGTCGCGCAGGCCGAGCCCGCTCATCAGCCGCTCGGCGATGGCGCGGACTTTTGCATCGGCGACCGGCTGGCTTTCGGCGACCGGAAGCAGAAGCGGCTCGGCGTAGTTGCCCGCCGCCTTCGCCGCCTCGCCGGTCTCGCCGTAAAGCGCCAGGCTGTCTTCCATGGTCTGGAAATCGCCGCCGGACTCGACGAAAGCGACGCCGAGCGCTTCGACGCCGGTGTCCGGCCTCAGGCCCAGGAAACTGGCGCGCGCATTGCGGCCGCCGACATAGGGCTGGACGACGGCGTCGTCGCGATAGGCGGCGAAAACACGCCGGCTAAGCTCCAGTGCGTGGCCGAGATCGCCGCAGCGCGAATCCGGCCAGATGCCGATCTTGGCGCCGAGCCGGTTCGGCTTGACGAACCAGCCGGCGGCGGAAACCGGCGGCTCGACCAGCCATTGTCCGTTGCGCGCCAGGCCGGCCCGCGGCACAGGCAGGCCGAGCGCGCCGAGCACGGCGCCGGAGCGAAACTTGTCCTGGCAGAGCGCGAACAGCGAGTCCTCGGCGCCGATCGTCTTCAGGCCGTTCAGCCTGGCAAGCGCGGGCGCCGTGCCGCCCCGGAAATAGGCGATGCCGTCGGTCAGCGTCCAGACCAGCGTGGCCGCCGGATCGGCCTTGGCGAGCATATCGGCGGCATCGTCCAGCTCCACCGCCGCGAAGCCGAGATCGCGCCGTTTGAAGGTAGAAGCGAGCGCGTCGAACTCATGCGCGAGATCGGTCGATTGCGCCAGGTAAGAAGCGATTTCGGCGGCACGCTCCGGCGCGTGGCCTTCGGCGAGGAGCTGCTCGAGGCAGGCCTTTTCCGGCTCATGGACGAGGATCAGCCTGGGGCTGGACATGATATGATTCCCAATGGTGCAATTCCACACCATCGCATGGCGAAGACGCCAGGCTTTCGCGAAACCGACGCGGGCCGGACGCCTGCGTGACAGCCGGCCGAATGATCCCGTCAGACGCGGTGCATCGGGGTAGCGAGACTCAAGTCAGGTCGAGCCGGCATCACCTGAATATAGAGATGCCTAGGCGATCAGCACGCGAGGCTCGAACCGGCCATTGACCTCGATGTCGAGGAGGAAGGTCATGCCTGCCTGCGGGTCAAGCTGACGCTGCTTGTCGTCCTTGCCGTGCCAGGCCGATGTAACCGCCAGCCGGCTGGCGTTCTTGCCGACAAAGGCCGGGCAGGAAGGCTGCGTCACCGGCATGGCGATCGTGCGCACCAGCTTGCCGTCCGGGGCGTAGCCCTTAACCACCTTGCCGCCCCAGACGGCATTCCACAGGATGCCGTCGCGGTCGAGCACGGAGCCGTCGACGAAGCCCTTGGCCGACCGGTGATCAACGAACACTTTCGGCTCGCCCGCCGGCAGGCCGGTCGCCGGATCGCAAGCGACGCGCATCAACAGGCCGGTCGAGGTGTCGGTGTAATAAGCGAGCGCGCCGTCCGCGGAAAAACAGATCGAGTTCGACACGGTGATGTCGGAGAACAGCTTGCGCAATTCGCCCTTGAAGAACCAGTAGATCGCGCCGGCGCCCTTCTCCTCGCCCTTGCCCATCGTGCCGGTCCAAAGGGCGCCGCAGGGATGGACGCGGGAATCGTTGGAACGGGTGACCGGATTGTCGGCCTCGACAAGTGTGTGCAGCGTCATCCTGCCGGTGGCGACGTCGCGGACAAAAAGCCCGGTTTCGGTGGCGATCAGCTGGCGCTTGTCGTCGATGATGGCGATAGCGCTGGCCATCCGGCCAAGCTCGTGCACCTGGGCCGCGCCGCCGGACAGGCGCTTTTCCAGGAGATGGCCCTTGACTATGTCGAACCAGTAGAGCGTGTCTGTGGCGGGGTCGTAGCTCGGCCCCTCGCCGAGCTGGCAGACATGGTCGGAAAAAACCGAAACGATCGCTTCGCTCATCCTGCGTCTCCGCCGAACACCGCGTCCCAGGCCGTCACCGCCGCCTGGGCCCGCGCGGCCACGTCTTCGACGCTCATGCCCGGCTTGAACAGGCTGGAACCAAGCCCGAAAACCGTGACGCCGGCCGCCTTGTAGCCGGCAAAGTCCTTCTCTGAGACGCCGCCGACCGCGCCGACCAATGTCGAAGCCGGCAGCACCGCGCGGATGGCGGAAATACCGGATGCGCCGAGCACGCTTGCCGGGAAGAATTTCAGCGCCGAGGCGCCGAGCCGGATCGCCAGGAAGGCCTCCGTGGGCGTGAACACGCCGGGCATGGTGACCATGCCGTATTGCATGGCGCGTTCCATCACCTCGGCATCGATATTGGGACTGACCAGCAGCCGGCCGCCGGCTTCGTGCAAGCCATCGACATCGGCCGGCGTCAGCACCGTGCCGGCGCCGACCAGCGCGGCCGGCGGCAGCGCCTTGAGGATGGCGGCGATGGACGCGAACGGATCGGGTGAATTGAGCGGCACCTCGATCGCCTCGATGCCGGCATCGAAGACCGCCTGGCCGATCGCCACCGCCTCGGCAGGCTTGAGGCCGCGCAGGATGGCGACCAGCCCGCGCTTGAGCTTCGGGAACGCAGCGGTCTGGTTCATCAGGCAACTCCGGTTCTGGCGATCATGCCGTTTTCGCGCGCCGCCTCGACCAGGCCGGCACGCACCGCCTCATCCGCGTCGACGGTCCGCACGCCAAGCCCGGCAAGGCCGAGCGCCTGCCGATAAAGCGCCGCAAGCGCGCCGGAGGCAATCAGCACCACCGATGTGGCGCCCGCGGCCTGGCGGCGCCTCGCCGAGGCGATCTCGCCGCCGATCAGCAGGCCCGACAGGCAGGCCGCGGCATCGTCGGCCTTCATGTCCTGGAGCAGACCGGCGGCGCGGATCGAGAACAGTTTTGCGGTGACGTCGCCACCTTCGGTCAACGCCGCACCACACCAGCGGCGGAAGAAAGGGTTCTGCGGGTCGACCGGCTTGGGATGCTCGCCGAGCGAATGGCGCAGGATCGAATGCGCGGCCAGCACCGAGAACAGCTCGCCGGTCGGCCATGTGCCGAAGCCGGCAACGGCGCCGTCCTCAACCAGAACCCATTTCGAATGGGTGCCCGGCATGCAGACGATTTCACGCCCCTTTGCCGGCAAACCGGCGCCGGCAAGCTGTGTCTCCTCGCCGCGCATGACGTCTGGCGCATCGGCCAGGCGTTGGGCAAGGCCGGGCACGATACGAATGTCGCGGCTCTCCCCCGGGATGCGGGCCGCGCCGGCCAGGATGGCGCCGATCGGCGCCGGCACGGTGACATAGGGCGCTTCGAGCCAGCCCTGGCGCGAGCCTGCCATGCCGCAGATGATGACGGGCAGCGTTTCCGGCGCGCCCATGGCGGCGAGATGACCCTCGAGAACCCGGGAAAAGCCCTTCTCGCGCGCGGTGATCAGTCCGTCGTCGCCGCGACGCTCGGCAAGCACCTTGCCGCCGCCGTCGATCAGCCAGGCACGAAGCCGGGTCGTGCCCCAATCGAGCGCCGCGACCGCCGGCACATTGCCGACAAATCGGGGGCCGGCAAACCCGGGGCTCACAGGAAACCTCCGTCGACGATCAGCATTTGCGCGGTCAGCATGCGCGAGGCGTCCGAGGCCAGGAACAGCACGGTGCCGACCAAATCGTCCGGCCGCATGACGTCCTTGATGCACTGCTTGGCGACATGAGAGGCAAGCGCCTGCTCCGTCACCCAGCGTTCCTGCTGCCGTTCCGTGATGACCCAGCCGGGCGCGACGGCGTTGACGCGGATACGGTCGGGCCCGAGCTTGCCGGCCAAACCCTTGGTGAGGCCGAGTATGCCCGCCTTGGCGGCGGTGTAGGCCGGCATGTCGGGGTGGTTGATCAGGTAGGAGGTCGAGGTGAAATTGATGATCGAGCCGCCGCCGGCCCGCTTCATGCCCGGCGCCACCGCCTGCGCGGTGAAGAAATGCGGTCTGAGGTTGATCGCCTGGTTGTTGTCCCAAAACTCCACCGTCACGTCTTCGACGGCGTGGCGTTCGTCCCAGGCGGCATTGTTGACCAGCACGGTGACGTCGCCATGCGCTTCGGCCGCCTTCGCGGCAGACGCCCGGAGCGCTTCGATGTCGCGCAGATCGGACTTGAGGTAGAGCGGCCGGCGGCCGAGCTCTTTCTCGATGCGGTCGGCAAGCGCGGTGCTGGGCTTGTCGGCGATGTCGATGAAGGCGACCTTGGCGCCCTGGCGCATGAAACCCTCGGTCAATGCCGCGCCAATGCCGGAGCCGCCGCCGGTGATCAGCACCGAAGCGCCTTCGAGGTCGGCAAAACGTGCCGATGGCATCATGGTTTTCGTCTCCCGGGTTGACCGGCGCGCATCCTAGCCAGACCGATCCGGCGGGCAAGGGCGAAAAGACGGATTTTGAGGCTTATGTCTGACAAAAAGCCTGGAGACCACGCACAGGCACGGCCGGTCCTCGATCGAGGACCGGTCAATCGCCCGGTCAGATTGCCTTGGCGCGCAAGGCGCCGCGGAAGGAATCGCGGAGATAGCCGAGCGTGGCGTCGGCATCGGCCGGCTTGCCGAACAGATAGCCCTGCCCACCGGCGCAGCCGAACTGGACGAGGCGGTCGGCCTGCGCCTCTTCCTCGATGCCTTCGGCGACGACATCCATGCCGAGCCCTTCGCACATTGCGAGAATGGCGCGGATGATGTGCTCCGACGGGCGGTCATCGAGAATGGAGGAGACGAAGGCGCGGTCGATCTTCAACTTGTCGAAATGGAATTCGCGCAGCCGCCCGAGCGAGGACTGGCCGGTGCCGAAATCGTCGAGCGAGACGCGGATGCCGACGCGGCGCAGGTCCTCGACGATCTGCGCGGCCGAGGCCGGATCGTTCATCAGGCCGGTCTCGGTAATCTCGATCTCCAGCCGGCGCGGATCGAAGCCCGTACGGTCGAGGATCGCCAATATGTGCAGGCCGGTGTTCTGGTCGACGAGCTGCGAGGGCGACAGGTTGAACGACAGGAACAGGTCCTTCGGCCAGCTTCTCGCCGCCTCGGTCGCCTTGCGCAGCACTAGCTGCGACAGCGGGCCGATGATGCCGCGCTCCTCGGCGATCGGAATGAAGACGGTCGGCGGCACCGAGCCGAGATCGCGGTCGGTCCAGCGCGCCAGCGTCTCGAAGCCGATGGTGCGGCGCGTGGTGAGGTCGACGATCGGCTGGAAATGCGGCTCCACCTCGCCGGCCGAGACCGCGCGGCGCAGCGCCTGCTCGATGCGGGTGACGCGCTTGGCCGCCTCTTCCATTTCGCGGGTATAGACGACGACCCGGCCGCGGCCGGATCGCTTGGCATGGTAAAGCGCCGTTTCGGCCTTGTTGATGAGGATCTCGGTGGTCTCGTCGCCGGAATAGAACAGCGAACAGCCGACGGAGGCCGACAGCCTCGCCGTGCGTTCGCCGACATCATACGGGGCCGACAGGATTTCGATCAGCATGCGCGACTTTTCGGCCGCCGCCTCCTCGCTGAACACCAGCGGGTAGAGGAAGGCGAATTCGTCGGCGCCGATGCGGCAGACGGTGGAATGACCGTCCATCGAGGCGCGCAGCCGCATCGCCACCTGGATCAGGATGTCGTCGCCGGCCTTGTGGCCGAACAGATCGTTGATCGGCTTGAAGCCATCAAGGTCGAGAATGCCGACGGTGAAGGGCGCGGGATCGTCGGCACGGTCGCTGATCAGGCGATCGACCTTGTCGAAGAAGCGGCGATGGTTGCCAAGCCCGGTCAACGGATCGGTGAATGCCAGATCCGTGCTCTCCCTGTTTGCCTGACCGGTGCCAAACGAAGTTTGCATCGGTGTCCCTGTTTCTCGAAGTCGGAATTTATTTCCGAGACTGGCAGCAAACCCTTTAGGAAACGTATCGGAAAAATCGATTTTTCGCCGCTGGAGTGCGTTGCCCTCCGCAAAGCCGTCCGGGCTCAACGGCGTCGTCGCTCACGCGGATTCTCAGCCGGCGGGGCGAACGCGATAGAGCTCCAGCGGCGCGCCCTGGGTCTCCGCCACCGGTTCCAGCCAATCCGGCACGCTGCCATGCATCAACCCGGCCAGAAAGCCGTCAGGCGCCTTGGTTGCGAGAAGCCTGGTTTCGGGATTGCCGCGGCAGAGCGCGACAATCCCGACGCGATGGTTTGCCACGACGGCTTTCGCGTCAGTGGCCGAGCCCAGCAAGGCATCGAATACGAGCAGGTTTCCGGCGACGTTGCGGTGGTAGGGCCCAGCGAGCGCGCGATGACCGGTAAAGGCCAGGATCGGCGAGCCGAGATTGGAGATGGCCAGCACCGTGGTGTGAGGCATGCGGGCGAGCGCGGCGAACGAGGCCTTGCTGTTGCAAGGTGCATCGATGCCGGCGTCGGTGACGGCCGCACCGGTCTGGAAGGCGCTCGATGCCGCCTCGGCAGCGCTGGACCAAACCGCATTGACCGAGATCAGCCAGGCTGCGGCCATACGGAGCACGGAGCCACCGGACGGACTGTTTTCGGCGCGCTGCCGCCATTTGGCGATCCAGGCGCAAAGCGGGATCACCGCGAAGGCGATGGAGAAGGTCGAGCCGCGGACCTCCCAGGCGCTGACCAGGAAAGCCACCACCAGCAGCGCGCCGACGAGACTGTCCTGCCGCCGCCAGCCGCCCTTGCCGAGACGCAGCGCCATCAGGACGATCGCCACCAGCGGCGTCGCGAAGCGCGCCACCGCTCTGGCCGGGTCAGCCGCGACGAGCTGGAATATCGACTGCGCTTCGTCGATATGACCGAGCCACATCTGCTGGAGGCGCGGGTCGAGGCCGGCATACGGGGCAGCCAGGCATTGCGGGAACAGAAACATCACGACAAGGACAAGCACGAACGCCAGCAGGCCGAGCGAGACCAGGCGACGGCCGTACGTCGCATTGGCGGCGCCCCATGAGGCAATGACCGCAAGGCCGGCGCCGGCAAGCGCGGCAACCACGAACTGCACGGTCGAGAAGGTGTCGCACTGGGTCTGTCCCCATGCCGACGCCGGTATGGTGGTGATGAAAACAAGGGCCGAGACGGCGGTGACGCCCAAGCCAAAATCCCTGGCGATCAGCCTTTCGCCGCCACCGCTGACGAGGAACAGCAGGGCGACGATGGCGCCCAGGGTTCCAGCATAGGGGGCGCTTTCCATGCCGATCGCCAATGCCAGCGTGGCGCACGCGCCGGCAAACAGGGCGGCGGGCCGGTGGCGAGGTGCTTCGAGCAGCAAAGCCAGACCGGCCAAGGTCAGCATCAGCTGGACATTGTGGTGATCGAGTGCGCCGGGCGAGAAGATTCCGAGATAATACAAGGCCGCTCCGCCGACCACCGCAGCGGGCAGGACCGCGTGCTCGCCGGCGAAAGCGCGCGCGGCGCGCATGATGGAGAACAGCGCGAGCCAGAATTGCAGGAGAGGCCAAAGCACCTGCACGACCTGCTCGCCCAAAGCGGCACTGCCCGTCAGGGCCGACAGGGCAAGCATGCCGAGCGCCAGCGGCGCGTCGAGCAGCCGCGACCAGTGCATGACGAAGCCACCCTCCAGCCCCATCCTGTACTGGTGCAGGTCGAACCAGCCCTGGCCGGCCAGGAGGTCGCGAACCTCCACCAGTTGCAGCAGGCTGTCATTGTCGCCGGCCGGGTTGGCCAGTTGCGGGAATCCGGCATAGAGATCGAGCGCCAGCAGCAGCAAGGCGGCAAGCAACGCAAACGCTATGTCGGCCTTCCAGGTGGAAGCGCCGTTGCTGGCTGTGCTCATCCCCATCGCCTCTGGCAGGAATGCCGGGCTTTTTCGGCCAATCGACACTCGTAAAGTCGGCCTTAAACCTAGCCTTAACGGCTTCAATAAATAGTAAAACCGCCTGAATGCGCCTGACTTTCGGCGCGAACCGCGCGTGGCGGCGAGGCACCCGGAGAGGAAAATGCCGCAAGAGCTTCGCTACGAACCCTCCATCGCCGTGCTGCTGCCTTGCTACAACGAGGAATTGACGATCGCCGAGGTGGTGCGGCGCTTCCGCGAGACGCTGCCTTTGGCGACGATCTATGTCTACGACAACAATTCGCGCGACCTGACCGCGCTCAGGGCCCGCGCGGCCGGCGCCATCGTGGTGCGCGAACCGCGCCAGGGCAAGGGCAATGTGGTGCGGCGCATGTTCGCCGACATCGACGCCGACATTTACCTGATGGCCGACGGCGACGGCACCTATGCGCCGGAAGACGCGCCGCAATTGATCAACACGCTTCTGACCGAGCGCTCCGACATGGCGGTGGGCACCCGGCGCGGCGTCACCGACGATGCCGGCAGGACTGGCCATGCCTTCGGCAACCGCGTCTTCAACAGCCTCTATAAAGGGCTGTTCGGCAGCGATTTCACCGACATCTTCTCGGGCTACCGCGTCTTCACCCGGCGCTTCGTCAAGAGCTTCCCGGCCGTCTCCGGCGGCTTCGAGATCGAGACCGAAATGTCGGTGCATGCCTCGCAGCTCAAATTGCCCGTCAGCGAGATCGCGCTCGATTACGGCAAGCGGCCGGACGGCTCGTCGTCGAAGCTTTCGACGTTTCGCGACGGCGCCAGGATCCTTTGGATGTTCGCCATGCTGATGAAGGAAACGCAACCGCTGCGTTTCTTCGGCGCCTTCGCCCTGGTCTTCCTGGCGTCGAGCCTGTTCCTGATGGCGCCGGTGCTGGTCGAATTCGCCGAGACCGGGCTGGTGCCGCGCATGCCGACATGGGTGCTGTCGGTCGGCCTGCTCTTGCTCTCGATGCTGGCTGGTGTGACTGGGGTGATCCTCGATTCGGTGTCGCGCGGCCGCGCCGAACAGAAGCGCATCTTCTACCTGTCGATGCCTTCGGGCCGCATAGAGCGGCGCGAGCGCGCCAGCGAGCCGACTGCCGCGAAGGCCGGCCCAGGCAAGACGCCTCGCGCCGCATGAAGCGGTGAGCCGTCTTATCCGCTTCCTCTTTGCCGGCGGCATCGGCTTCGTCGCCGACGCGGCCGCCCTCTGGCTGCTGCTTGCCGTCACGCCGCTCGGCCCTTTCAGCGCCCGCATGCTGTCCATCGGCTTTGCACTCTGCGTCACCTGGCAGATAAACCGGCATCTGACCTTCTCGCCGTCGAGCCGCGGCTTGGTGCGGGAAGGTGCCCGCTATGGCAGCATCGGCATAGCCACCAGCATCGCCAACTATCTGGTCTACTGCGCCATCCTTGTCGTCCTGCCGACAACCCCGCCATTGGCCGCCCTTGCTTTCGCTTCGCTGGCCGCCATGGCGCTGTCCTTTCTCGGCTATTCCAGGCTGGTCTTCGACCGCTAGAGGCGTGGCCCGATTGGCAGAAGGCGCCGGGACCCTTATATCGCTCTCTCATCGACCGTGCTGGGGACCTGCCATGAAGCTGAAAATCGCCGTCCAGATGGACCACATCTCCACCGTGTCGATCGCCGGAGACACTTCGTTCGCGCTGTCGCTGGAGGCGCAGCGGCGCGGCCATCAGCTCTACCACTACACGCCCGACCGGCTGTCGCTGCGCGACGGCAAGGTGTTCGCCCGCATCGAGGAGATGCAGGTACGCGACGAGAAGGGCAGCCACTATTCGCTGGGGGAGAAGGTGCGAACCGACCTGTCGGAGATGGACGTGATCCTGCTGAGACAGGATCCGCCCTTCGACATGAACTACATCACCACCACGCACATACTGGAGCGCATCCACCCCAGGACGCTGGTGGTCAACGACCCGGCCTGGGTGCGCAACAGCCCGGAAAAGATCTTCGTCACCGAGTTTTCCGACCTGATGCCGGAAACGCTGATCACCAAGGATCCCCAGGAGGTCGCCGCCTTCCGCAAGGAATTCGGCGACATCATCGTCAAGCCGCTCTACGGCAATGGCGGCGCGGGCATCTTCCACCTGCTGGAGGCCGACCGCAACCTCGCCTCGCTGCTCGAAATGTTCGGCCAGTTGTTCCGTGAGCCCTACATCGTGCAGCGCTACCTGAAGGACGTGCGCAAGGGCGACAAGCGCATCATCCTGATCGACGGCGAACCGGTCGGGGCCATCAACCGGGTGCCGGCCGAGCACGATTCCCGCTCCAACATGCATGTCGGCGGCCGCGCCGAGAAGACCGAGCTGACCGAGCGCGAGCGCGAGATCTGCGCCCGCATCGGGCCGGCACTGAGGGAACGCGGCTTCATCCTCGTCGGCATCGACGTCATCGGCGACTACATGACCGAGATCAACGTGACCTCGCCGACCGGCGTGCGCGAAGTCAAACGCTTCGGCGGCGCCGACATCGCCAGCCTGTTCTGGGACGCGGTGGAGGCCAAGCGGAAATAGCCGTTTTCACTTTGTATTAACCATGTTCCGTTTTTGCAACCGGAGACAATCGCGCCGCAACTTAAGCGATTGCGTGTTCCTGTAATGTTCTTGATTTGGCCGAGGAACTGTGATTGTCTCCGGCCCAGGCCCTTCGCGGCCTGATTGCAAAAGGCTTGGGGCAAGCCCAGATCCGGGGGCAAGACATGGTGGCGCGGGTTCGCACGGTTGCTTTCCAGGGCATCGAGGCCGTGCCGGTCGACGTGCAGGTGATGATCGCGCCCGGCAAGGTCAACATGCACATCGTTGGCCTGGCCGACAAAGCGGTGGCCGAAAGCCGCGAACGGGTGCAGGCGGCACTGCATGCTTCCGGCCTGTCGATGCCGTCCAAGAAGGTCACTGTCAACCTAGCGCCCGCCGACCTGCCCAAGGAGGGCAGCCACTACGATTTGCCGATCGCGCTCGGCCTGATGGCGGCGCTTGGCGCCATTCCGGGCGACATGCTGGCCGGCTATGTCGTGCTTGGCGAACTATCGCTCGACGGCACTATCGCCGCCGTCGCCGGCGCCTTGCCGGCCGCGATTGGGGCCAATTCTGAAGGCAAGGGCCTGATCTGCCCCTTCGCCTGCGGCCCGGAAGCCGCCTGGGCCGGCAAGGACTTTGACATACTCGCGCCGCGCAGCCTGATTGCCATCGCCAATCATTTCCGCGGCACGCAGGTGCTGTCCCGGCCGGAGGCCGGCATCCATGCCGCGGCGCGCGACCTGCCCGATCTTGCCGATATCAAGGGCCAGGAAACCGCCAAACGAGCGCTGGAGGTGGCGGCGGCCGGTGGGCACAACCTGCTGATGGTCGGCCCGCCCGGATCGGGAAAATCGATGCTGGCGCAGCGGCTGCCGTCGATCCTACCGCCGCTGGCGCCGAAGGAATTGCTCGAAGTGTCGATGATCGCCTCCGTCGCCGGCGAGCTCGGCGAAGGCAAGCTGACCGACCGGCGGCCGTTCCGCGCGCCGCACCATTCGGCCTCGATGGCGGCGATGGTCGGCGGCGGCATCCGGGCGCGGCCGGGCGAAGTGTCGCTTGCGCACCACGGCGTGCTGTTCCTCGACGAATTTCCCGAATTCACGCCGCAGACGCTCGACGCGTTGCGCCAGCCATTGGAGACCGGCGACTGCATGATCGCGCGGGCCAATCACCGCGTCACCTATCCGGCGCGCATCCAGCTTGTGGCGGCGATGAACCCGTGCCGATGCGGCATGGCCGGCGAACCGGGCTATCGCTGCCTGCGCGGCGATCGCTGCCGCACCGACTACCAGGCGCGCATCTCGGGCCCGCTGCTCGACCGCATCGATCTCAGGATCGAGGTGCCGGCGGTCTCGGCCAGCGACCTGATCCGGCCCGACCGGGCGGGGAAGAGCGCCGACGTGGCGCTGCGCGTGGCGCGTGCCCGCACCCTCCAGCGCGAGCGCTTCGAACGGCTCGGCGTCACCAGCGCCACCACAAACGCGCATTGCGCGCCCGCGGTCATCGAGGAGATCGCCATGCCCGACGCATCGGGCCTGTCGCTGCTCAAGGACGCCAGTGAAAAGCTCGGCTTCTCGGCGCGGGCCTATCACCGCGTGCTGAAGGTGGCGAGAACACTGGCCGATCTCGACGCCAGCGAGACCGTCGGCCGCATTCATCTCGCCGAAGCGATTTCCTACCGGATGAGTTCGGAGCGGGTGGCGCAGGCGGCGTAGTAGGCGCTTCTCGAGAAGAGGGGAACGGAACGCCGGCGGCTCCAAATCTCCGGTTCAGGCCGCTCCCTTTGCCTTCAGTTCCAATCTCCGCGCGTGCAGCACCGGCTCGGTGTAGCCGTTGGGCTGGATGCGGCCCTTGAAGACGAGATCGCAGGCGGCCTGGAACGCGACGGAGCCGTCGAAATCGGCGGCCATCGGCCGGTAGAGCGGGTCGCCTTGGTTCTGCTGGTCGACGATATCAGCCATGCGCCTCATCGTTTCCATCACCTGGTCGGCCGTGCAGACGCCATGGTGCAGCCAGTTGGCGATGTGCTGCGAGGAGATGCGCAGCGTGGCGCGGTCCTCCATCAGGCCGACATCGTTGATGTCGGGCACTTTCGAGCAGCCGACGCCCTGGTCGATCCAGCGCACGACATAGCCCAGAATGCCTTGCGCATTGTTGTCGAGCTCCGCCTGGATGTCGGCCGGCGACCAGTTGGGCCGCACCGCGACCGGCACCGACAGGATGTCGTCGAGCTTGGCCTTCGGCCGGCTCTTCAGCGCCGCCTGGACGGCGTGGACATCGACCTTGTGATAGTGGGTGGCGTGCAGCGTCGCCGCAGTCGGCGAAGGCACCCAGGCGGTGTTGGCGCCGGCCCTGGGGTGGGCGATCTTCTCGGTGAGCATCGCCGCCATCAAATCGGGCATCGCCCACATGCCCTTGCCGATCTGGGCATGGCCGGCAAGCCCGCATTCCAGCCCGGTGTCGACATTCCAGGCCTCGTAGGCGGAAATCCAGGCGGCCTGCTTCATGTCGCCCTTGCGGATCATCGGGCCGGCTTCCATCGAGGTGTGGATCTCGTCGCCGGTGCGGTCGAGGAAGCCGGTGTTGATGAACACGACGCGCTCCCTGGCGGCGCGGATCGCCTCCTTGAGATTGACGGTGGTGCGCCGCTCCTCGTCCATGATGCCCATCTTGATGGTATTTTTGGCCATGCCGAGCAAGGCCTCGACGCGATCGAATATCTCGACGGCGAAGGCGACTTCCTCGGGTCCATGCATCTTGGGCTTCACGACATACATCGAGCCCGCGCGGGAATTGGCGCGGCGGCCGTTCGGCCCGATATCGTGCAGCGCGATCAGCGCGGTCAGCGCGGTGTCCATGATGCCTTCCGGCACCTCGTTGCCGTCTCGGTCCGTTATCGCCGGATTGGTCATGAGGTGGCCGACATTCCTGACCAGCATCAGCGAGCGGCCGGGCAGCGTCACCGTGCCGCCATTGGGCGAGGTATAGGACCGATCGGGGTTGAGCTTGCGGACAAAGGTCCGGCCGCCCTTGGTGATCTCTTCGGCCAGGTCGCCTTTCATCAGGCCGAGCCAGTTGCGGTAGACGACGACCTTGTCCTGCGCATCCACCGCCGCGACCGAATCCTCGCAGTCCTGGATGGTGGTCAGCGCCGATTCCAGGATGATGTCGGCGATGCCGGCCGGATCGGTGCGGCCGATCTGGTTGTCGCGGTCGATCAATATCTCGATATGCAGGCCGTTGCTGACCAGCAGCACGGCTTGCGGGTTGGCGGCATCGCCGCGATAGGCGACGAACTGCCTGACGTCGGCAAGGGTGGTCGAGCCGGCGCCGGCGCTGAGCCGCAGCGCGCCATTGGCCAGCGAAAGGCCGTTGACGCCGGCCCATTTGCCCGATGTGAGCGGCACCGACTGGTCGAGGAAGTCCTTCGCCCAGGCGACGACTTTCGCACCACGCGCGGGGTTGAAGCCCTTGCCCTTCCCGGCGCCGTCCGTCTCGGGAATCGCGTCGGTGCCGTAAAGCGCATCATAGAGCGAGCCCCAGCGGGCATTGGCGGCGTTGAGCGCATAGCGCGCATTCATCACCGGCACCACAAGCTGCGGCCCGGCGACGACGGCGATCTCGGGATCGACCTTTTCGGTCGTCACCGAGAAGGACGGGCCTTCGGGGACGAGATAGCCGATCTCCTTCAGGAAGGTTTTGTAGGCTTCCATGTCGACCGGCGCGCCATTGGCGCGATACCAGTCATCGAGCTTTTCCTGGATAGCGTCGCGCTTTGCCAGCAGTGCCCGGTTCTTCGGCGCGAGGTCGTGGACGATGGCCGAAAAGCCATTCCAGAATTTATCCGGATCGATGCCGGTGCCCGGAGCGGCCTCGTTGACAACGAAGTCATGAAGTTCGCGGGCGATCCGCAATCCGGCGATTTCGACGCGATCGGTCATCAGGCTGCTCCAGATGAAAGGCTTTCGCGGGCCTTTGGCATGTTGGGAGTGCAGGGTCAATTCAGCTTAGGGTGAGGCAAGGCAGGTAGGCGCGGTTTTTAGGCTTGGTGCCGGCGGCGACGCTGCCAATCTCCCCCCAAGTGGGGGAGATGCCCGGCAGGGCAGAGGGGGGCGCGAAGGAATGCCGACCTCGGCAAGTTTCGGTATTTCGTGCAGTCGGTCGACGTCGAGTATGAGCGGGCGCTGCTCCGAGACGCTGGCGGGACAGCGCCCCCCTCTGGCCTGCCGGCCATCTCCCCCACAAGGGGGGAGATTACACCCTCCATCACACCGCGATCCGTGGCCTGCCCGAAGCCACCGCCACCACATGTGCCTCGATGAACATACGCTGGGCTTCGACGGTGGAGACGCGGAATTCGGTCGCGACATCGATCTCGGCGCTGTCAGTGCCGGCATCCCTGGCGCGCTGCGCAGCGATGCTGCGCACATCGGCCTCGGCGGCCGCGATCGCCGCCGCCTCGTCGAGGAAATCGCGCACGGTTTCGCCCGAGGCAAGACGGAACAGACCTTCCTTGGGCTGGCTGACGCGCGCCTCCGCCGATACCCGGACCTGGCCGACAACGGCGCCGAGCGCGTTGGCGACGTCGGTGTCATCAGGCACCACGCAGTCATTGCCGACCAATGGCGGGAGTCCGGCATAGTGCAGCGGCGCGGAGGCACCGAGGCCGATCACCGGCCGGTCGAGCGCGACGCTCAGGCGCGCAATGCCGGGATGCGCGTCGACGGCGCGCTGCACCAGCGCATGCGCAACGGTGGCCGCGCCGTCGAGCCCGTCCTCGGCGAAGGCGGTTTGGAGGATATATTCGGCCGACCAGCGCGTCAGCGCCGCCAGCACGCGCTCCGAAATCGCCTCGGGAGAGGCCGCGATCGCCTGGCCGCGGCCGTCGCGCTTGCGGGCAAACAGCTCTGCGCCGAGGCGGGCGGCCGCGGCATCCCAGTTCGCCTGCTTGCCAAGCACATGCGCCGCATCCGACGGGGTGAAACCTGAAATGTGCACCAGCCCGCGCGACACCAGGCGGTTCAGGGTAGCGTTCTGGGCATTCGAGGTCAAAAGCCTGTCGAGGGGCAAGGGCATTGCGCCGATCGCTTCATAGAGCCTTGCTTCCGGAGCCGTCAGCCCGGCGGCAAGACGGTCGGGCACGCCGGTGCGCACCGCGAAGCGGCCGTCCATGCGGCCGGTGTTCGGCGCGCGCAGCTGGCGCTCGAGTTCCGCCAGAACGGCCTCGCGATGCACCATGCCGGCCAGCGCCAGCGGCACCAGCCGGCGCGGTCCAAGCAGGAGCCTGGGGTTGAGAGCGCCGTCTTCCAACGCTACTTCGGAATCGCCGCCGAGGCCGAAGGTGCGCATGGCGACGGCCTCGACCATGGTGCGGAAGCCGCCGACGGTGGCGCCTTCCGGATCGAGCCGCGGCCGTCCCTTGTCGAGCACGGCAACGTCGGTGGTGGTGCCGCCGATGTCGGAAACCACCGCGTTTTCCAATCCGGTCATGTGGTGCGCGCCGACCAGGCTGGCGGCCGGGCCGGAGAGAATGGTCTCGATCGGCCGCTGGCGGGCGAACGCCGCCGACACCAGCGCACCGTCGCCGCGCACCACCATCAGGGGCGCGGCGATGCCGCGCGCCTCGAGAAAGCCTTCGGTCGCCGCCACCAGCCGGTCGATCATCGAGATCAGCCGGGCGTTGAGCAGCGTCGTCAGCGCCCGGCGCGGGCCGCCGAGCTTGGCCGACAATTCATGGCTCGCGGTGACCGGCAGGCCGGTTTTCTCCCGGATCAGCTCGCGGGCGGCGATCTCGTGCGCCGGGTTGCGGGTGGCGAAATAGGCGCAGACGGCAAAGCCCGAGACCGAGCCGCCGAGTCCGGGCAGCGCCGCCTCGAGGCCGGACAGATCGAGCTTGGCGGTATTGCCGTGCACATCGTGGCCGCCGGGGCAGAACACGACCGGATCGGTGCCCAATGCCGCCTTCAGCCCATCGCGGGCAAGGTCCGCCTCGGAAAAGCCGATCATCACCAGCGCGACGCGGCCACCCTGGCCCTCGACCAGCGCGTTGGTGGCAAGCGTCGTCGACATGGAGACAAGCTTGATGGCGGCCGGATCGGTGACCGCTTTTTCCAGAACCGCGTCGACGGCGCCGGAAATGCCAACGGCGAGATCGTGCCTGGTGGTCAGAGCCTTGGCCTTGGCCAGCACCTTTCCCTTGTTCGGCCCGCTCTGCGGGCCTTCGGTTTCGGACCACAGCACGGCATCGGTGTAGGTGCCGCCGGTGTCGATGCCGAGGAAAAGAGGTTTTGGTTTGGTCTTGGTCATGTCTGATGATGGCCCGAGCAGATAGGAATGCTTCTCGCCCTTAACCTATAGCGGCCGGACGATAAAGCTGAGAGCGCTGGGCCACGGGAGGAGTTCGATCTCCCCCACGAGGGGGGAGATTGGCAGCTTCAATGGCAGGGTCAACCTACCCCACGAACCCAACCTTTTTATGCGACCCATCGCAATACGGCTTGTTCGCCGAATGGCCGCAGCGGCATAGGAAGGCGCGTTGCGTGCGGTCGACCGTGTGGCCGGTGCCGGTGACGATTTCCATATTGCCTTCGAGCTTGAGCGGCCCGTCTTTCGTCGGCGTAACCTTGAGTGGCCCGTCGCGCGCCTCCAGCGCCGGCGTGTCCTTCAGCGTCGGCTCGCCGGTGGCGGCAAAACCTGATTTGTTGTGGCTGCCGTCGCAGAACGGCTTGTTCTGCGACGCGCCGCAGCGGCAGAGCGTGGCGCGGTGTAACGTCTCGCCGTCGAGCATAATCTCGGCGTGGACGGCCAGCGGGCCATTTTCCCTGATGCGCACGGTGTTGACCACCGGCGGCCTTTCCTGCGGCCCGCCATCCTTCCTGACATAGGTAATGGCGCCTGACGGGCAGCTTTCGGCAATGGCGACGATCTTCTCGACGGTGGCCGCGTCGGGATGGATCCACTCTCCCGGCGCGTTCGGCACGAAGACATGCGGATCGCCCAGCACGCAATTGCGCGAATGGATGCAGCGCCGGCCGGCAAAGCCGACGTCTATCTTCTCGCCCTCGACCGGACCTGCCATCGCCTTGCTCCTGTTGCCTGACGCACGCCGCCTGGATGCGGCGTGCTTTGGGTGCTGTTCTTGCAGGCTATGCCCCAGGCAGGAAAAGCGTCAAGCTGGCAAGCCGGTCAGGGAACCAGTTCGATCTCCTCGGTCTCGCCGCCGCTGCAGGTATAGCAGCAATCGTCGCATTTTTCCTTGTCGCCGGGGCCGACGCCCCAATAGGTGCCTTCGTCGCCGTCGACCCAGGCGCCGTAGCAGATCGATTCGCCCTCGTCGCAAGAGACCGGCAGTTGCCTGGTCTCGCCGTCATCGAGGTAGAAATCCTTGCCGTTGCCCGGCCACACATAGTCGCGGTCCTGGCTGTAGAGCTCGAGGCGCATGGCATTGGGATGGCTGTTCTTGATGGCGAAGGTGACGTCGCCGGCATGGGCCGACGGCACCAGCAGTATGGCAAGAGACAGCGCGGCCAGCGAGCGGCGCGCATAGGCGTAGAACATGATATCCCCCAAAAATAAACGGCCCACCCGGCCGCCTTGCGGGCATTGCACGAGGCGAGCGATCGCTAAAGGGGGCGACCGCGACAATCCCGGACTAATTTTGGGGAGATTGGCGCTACTCCACCAGGTCGACGGTCTCGGTCGAATGGTGCACGCAGATGAAACAGCAATCGTCGCAGGGCCGGTCGTTGTCCGGGCCGACGCCGGCCGAGATGGCGTCATTGCCGTTGACCCACGCGCCGTAGCAGATGCGTTCGCCCTCATTGCACGAAATCGGCACCGATTTGCGTGAGCCGGGATCGATCAGGAACACCTTGTCGTCGCCCGGCCAGACCGTTTCGCGGTCGCGGCTGAACAGTTCGACCGCAACGGCCTGCCCGCGCTGGTTCTTGACGAAGAAAGCCATGTCGGCAGCCCCGGCCGAGGTGGTGAAAACCAATGCCGCGAGTGTGGCCGCGCGAAAGAGCGTCACGATTGGACCTTTCGAATCATGCCGGCAGACTCGCATGGCCGCCGCGAACTAGGAAGCCGCCTCCGCCGCGATCTGGCGTCCCAGCCGCAGCGTTTCCCGCACCAGCAGGTGAAGATCGTCGCGCCGGGTCCGGTGGTTGGTGATCGCCACGCGCAGGCAATGCTGGCCTTGCACCGTCGTGTCCGACAGTGCCGCAATGCCTTGTTCCTGCAAACGCAGCATGATCTCCGTGTTGAACCGCTTAAGCTCCTCGCCGGACGCCCCGGCAAGCCGATGCCGGAAGCAGACGATGTTGATCGTGGTCGGCGCCATCAGCACCAGCGACGGCTCGTCCTCGATCAGTCCGGCGAGATAGGCCGCTTGCGCGATGTTCTGGTCGATCAGGCGGCCGAATTTGTCGACGCCATGCTCCTTCAGCGCCATCCATATTTTGAGCGCGCGAAAGCCGCGCGACGTCTGCAAACCATAGTCGTGCAGCCATTCGCCGGAGGCGAGACCACGCGGCGTCGATTCCAGATATTCGGGCGTCACGGCGAAGGTACGGCGATGCGCGACGGCGTCCCTGACCAGGGCGCAGCCGGCCTCGAACGGCGCGTGCAGCCATTTGTGCGGATCGAGCGCGATCGAATCGGCCCATTCGATGCCGGCGACGCGATGGGCGTTCTGAGGAGCGATGGCGACCAGGGCGCCGATGCAGCCATCGACATGGAACCAGAGCTCTTCCTCATGCGCCAGCTTGGCAAGCGCCCGCAGGTCGTCGATCGCTCCGGTGTTGACCGTGCCGGCATTGCCGATGACGCAGGCCGGTTTGAAGCCCGCCTGGCGGTCCTCGGCAATTGCCGCCCGCAAGGCAGCGATGTCGATGCGCAGCCCGGCATCGGTCGGTATTCGCCGCAAGGCCCGGTTGCCGAGGCCGAGCGCCTCCATGGCTTTGCGGTGACAGGAATGGAGCTGGTCCGAGCCATAATAGCGCAGGGGCTTCTCGATGGCGGCAACGCCATGCTCGCGCACGTCGATGCCGGCCTTGACGTTGCGCGCCACCGTCAGCCCGATCATGTTGGCCATCGAACCGCCGCTGACCAGCGTGCCGCTGGCCGAGACGGGAAACCCCAGCATTTGCTTGCACCAGTTGACGACCTGGCAGTCCATCAGCCCGGCGGCATGGTTGCCGCCGCCGAGGTTGGAACCCTGGATCGCCGCCAGGAAATCGCCGAGCGCGCCGGTGAAGTTGCTCGAGCCCATGTACCAGGCCCAGAAGCGAGGATGGATGTTGCCCATCGGGTATGACATCACGGTGCGGGAGACCTCGCCATAGACGGCGGCCAGCCGCGCCGGCGTTCGCGGCAGGGGTGCGGCGAAGACCTCCCTCACGTCAGCCGGCACCTCCCGCCAGACCGGACGGTCGCGCACGTCGCGCAGATAGTCGACGGCATCGTCGATGACCCGGTGCGACAGGGCCTGCACATCGGCCCAGTCCAGGGGGTCAAGCGTCTCCTCGGCCACAGTGCCAGGGGTTTCCTGCGCGACGTCCATGACAGCCTCCCGTCAAGTCGCCGGGAACTGGCAGCCGGGCGTCGAGCGCGACAGCGCCGTCTCGTCGGCGTCCATCTCGGCATCGATGCCGTCGAACAGCGGCGTCGTCATGTAGCGTTCGCCGGTGTCGGGCAGCATGCACAGGATCACCGATCCGGCCGGCGCCTCCTCGGCGACCTGCCGCGCCACGGCGAAGGTGGCGCCGCCGGAAATGCCGGTGAAGATGCCTTCCTTCTGCGCCAGCGCCTTGGCCCATTTGATGCCCTCGGGCCCGGCAATCGGCATCACCTCGTCATAGAGGCCGGCATCGACCGCTTCCTGCAGCACGTTGGGGATGAAATCAGGCGTCCAGCCCTGGATCGGATGCGGCTCGAAGGCCGGATGGCTGGCGGCGGGCGCCCCGTCGGCGCCGCGCTGCTGCGCCTTGCCGCTGCCGATGAGCTGGGCGTTGGCCGGCTCGGACAGGATGATACGGACATCCGGCCGCTCACGGCGCAGCACGCGCGCCACGCCGACCACGGTGCCGCCAGTGCCGTAGCCGGTGACGAAGCAATCGAGCCGCGAGCCGGCGAAATCATTGATGATCTCGCGCGCCGTCGTCGCCTCGTGGATGGCGGCGTTGGCCCTGGTTTCGAACTGTCGCGCCAGGAACCAGCCATTGGCCTCGGCCAGCTCCACGGCCTTCTTGTACATGCCGAACCCCTTTTCGGCGCGCGGCGTCAGCACCACCTTGGCACCCAGCATGCGCATCAGCTTGCGGCGCTCGACGGAAAAACTGTCGGCCATGGTGACGACCAGCGGATAGGCTTTCTGCGCGCAGACCATGGCGAGCCCGATGCCGGTGTTGCCGCTGGTCGCCTCGACGATGGTCTGGCCCGGCTTCAACGCGCCGCTGCGCTCGCCCTCCTCGATGATGTTGAGCGCCAGCCGGTCCTTCACCGAGGCAGCCGGGTTGAAGAACTCGGCCTTGACGTAGATCGTCGCGTGGGCCGGGCCAAGATTGTTGATGCGGATGACCGGCGTGTCGCCGACCGTGTCCAAAATGCTGTCGAACAGGCGGCCGCGGCCGGCCGTGGTTCTGATTCTTGCTTGCTGCAACATATCTGTCTCCTCGTCTGTGTTGGTACCTTGCGGTCACGGGCCGGTTACAAACCGGCGGCTTGGGCGGCGAGGTTTCGAGACCTTGCCGCGCTAGGGTCGCTCGACGTGCCGGCAATGCGGCTGCCCGCATCCCGGCGCGCAACTCGCAACCGGGTGCGTTCATGCCGTGTTCGGTGATAAACGAGGGCCGACCGGCCAACGTGGGAGGAAGCGTGGGAGCAAGCGTGGAAATGCACGTGGAATCCGCTCGACCGAGCCTGGATCGCGGCAAGCCCGCTCTTGCCGTGCGCCTGCTCGGGCCGTTCGCGGTCGTGCGCGATGGCGTGCGGGCCGAATTGCCGGCATCGCGCAAGCTGCGCGCGCTGCTTGCCTATCTGGCGCTGGCGCCGCATCCGGTGGGACGCGCTCGGCTGTGCGAGCTCTTGTGGGATGTTCCGAACGACCCCAGGGGCGAGTTGCGTTGGTGCCTCAGCAAGCTTCGCACCGTCCTCGACGAGCCGGGGCACCGTCGGGTCGAGACACAGGACGACACGGTCGCATTGCGCCTCGACGGCTGTTTCGTCGACGCGCTGGAGGTTAGCGCCGCCGCCGCGCAAGGGATCGCCTCGCTCGACGCGGAGCGCCTGCGATCGCTGTCGGAGCTGTTCGCCGGCGACTTTCTCGACGGTCTGGAGCTCGACCGCAGTCCGTTTTTCGAGAGTTGGCTGATCGCGCAGCGCCGCCGCTTCCAGTCGTCTCACGCCGCCGTGCTGGAGCACCTCGTCGCGGCGCTTCCGCCCGGTTCGGAGGCGGCAGCAGCCGGTCTTGACCGGTGGGTGGAGCTGGCGCCGTTCGACGGCCGCGCGCATCTGGCGCTGCTCACGCATCTGGCCGGGCGCGGCGCCATCGGCGCGGCCGAGCAGCACCTGACGGCGACGGCGCAATTGTTCCAATCGGAAGGGTTGGACTTCGGACCGGTGCGCGCGGCCTGGCAGGCGCTGCGCGACAAGCCAGCGGAAGATCGGCCAGCGGAAGATCGGCCGTCGATAGATCGGCCGGCGGTAGATCGGCCGGCTGTAGATCGGCTTGCGGCGCAGCCCGCCGGCATCGCGGCATCGCCGCCGTCGCCCGCCCCAGTGGGCGTGGAGCCCAGCCACGCCTCGCTGGCGGTGATGCCGTTCGTCGAGACTGCCGGCCCTTGCGGCACGCGCGGCGGGATCGCCGACGGCCTGACCCATGACATCATCACGCGTCTGGCCAAGCTCAGGGATTTCTTCGTCATCGCGCGCGGCTCGGTCTTCGCGCTCGCCGAGAAAAACATCGCGCCGCAGGAAGCGGGGCGGCAGCTGAATGTGGACTATGTCGCCACCGGCACGGTGGGCACCGTGGCCGGCCGCGTCATCATCGCCGTCGAGCTCATCGAGGTTCGCACGGCCAGGATCGTCTGGGCCGAGAGCTTCGAGCGCCGGGCCGACGACCTCTTCGGCGTGCTCGACGATATCGGCAACGCGATCGTCTCGTCTATCTCGGCCGAGATCGAGACGGTCGAGCGCAACCGCGCCATGCTGAAGGCGCCCAACTCGCTCAACGCCTGGGAGGCCTATCACCGCGGCCTCTGGCACATGTATCGCTTCACCCAGCCGGAAAACGAGTTGGCGCAGCATTTCTTCAGCGTGGCGACGGCGCTCGACCCGACCTTCGCCCGCGCCCATGCCGGCCTGTCCTTCACCCATTGGCAAAGCGCTTTCCAGCGCTGGGGCGACCGCGACCACGAAAGCGCGCTAGCCTACGAGACAGCGGGGCACAGTCTCCTGGTTGACGAACAGAACCCTGCCGCGCACTGGGCGATGGGCCGGGCGCTGTGGCTGCGCGGCGAACAGGACGGGTCGCTCTTCGAATTGGAACGGGCAGTGGAGCTCAGCCCCAATTTCGCGCTCGGCCACTATGCGCTGTCCTTCGTCCACTCGCAGTCAGGCGATCCGCAGTCGGCGATCGGCTCCTCCGACCATTCGCGCCATCTCAGCCCTTTCGACCCGCTGCTGTTCGGCATGCTGGGCGCGCGCGCCATGTCGCATGTGCGGCTCGGCCAGTTCGAGGAAGCGGCAGAATGGGCGCTGAAGGCGGCGGCGCGGCCCAATGCCCACGCCATCATCCTGGCGATAGCAGCACACTGCCTGGCGCTGGCCGGGCGGCTCGACGAGGCACGCAATTTCGCCGCCGCCCTCCGCAAGGCGCTGCCGGACTACCGCGCCGACGATTTCATCGGCACGTTCCGTTTCGAGGCGGACGCGGAGGCATTGTTCCGGCAAGGCGCAAAGCGGATCGGATTGAACTGAACCCGCGCAATTCCCGCCGATTAACGATTTCGGAAGGGGTTGTTTAACCGTTCGTCGCTATGTCAGCGCCCGGGAGGGGCATGACAGAGAGTGTATGATGAGCGACAGCCCTGACAAGCGCAATGAATGGCGCGCCATTCTTTACGTACAAGCCCGCGTGGCGGTCCTGTTCGTCCCGGTCGTCGCCAGCCTGCTGATCATCGCCGCACTTGCCGGCAACGACCGCAAATCCGTTCCCGCCGTCGACCGGACGGTGACAGGCTCCGTGCGATAAACGGTTCGGCAGCCTTTCAGCCCTTTAAGAACCTCTGGCCTTCGGCAGATGGTCGGGCTGCCGGAAGGGGCCATGGCTGGACCGCAGCGAAGCGGCCGCCAGGGTTGAAGTGGTTTGTTTCGGGGACTGACCGGAAGGGGAGGTTCTTCTTGGATCTCTGAATCAGACCGAGCGGTTCGAAGGGAATTTGAAAGCCCTGATCGCAGTTTCGTGTGCGGCTACTCAAAACGTTCGTCCCAATCACGATACTGTTGCCGTTCATATCTCTGATATTCGGCTGCTTGTTGCTCCAGGCGGGCTTTTGCTTCGTTGATTTCATCAAGAGGTATGTCTTTATGCCTCCCATGAAGTTGATCGAGCAGGGCGGCACGAGATCTGACGAGCGCTGCACGTGACCCTGACCAACTTGTTGGCTCTATCCGATCTACAAAGATGTGAAATATCCTTAACCGGTCTTCTGCACAATCTATCAATGACAAGGCTAGCGGGGACCAACCCTTTGTATTTTCATCCCGATCATGATCAAAAACGACGCAATGATGTGCAATAAAAGGACCACGGGTAGCGAAATCCGCCGAGCACCAAAGAACTACGGCTTCAGGTGGCGCAGAATTTATCGGCCGCTGATGATAATCCCAAGCAGTCGCGCTGATAATGGCGCCAGCGGTTCGATATCCACCATCATTGTCTGGTTTGAATATCTCGTCTAGAAGTGCAGGCGCATGATGCTTGAACATAGGATTTAGAAGACCAGGTAGACGATAATATTCATGTCGACTGATCTTTCTTTGAAGTTTACGCACTATTTCCAAAGCGTCTGCTTCAGCATCGCCCCCTTCGAAGGCAAAGCTGCAAACCGTTTCGAAATAATGGTCGTCTCGTATGTCTTGATCTAAGTCGAGACTGCAAAGGAATCGCCTGCAAGTATTCCGAAGTTCCCGTCTGTAATCTTCGGACTTGTCGTCGGCAAGATGAATGACCATTGCGAGAACATGCGCTGCATATTTTTGACCATCTCTGGCTGCGGAAATCGCAAGAACTAGGCGACAAATTTGCTCTGCGGATAGTGTCTCCGTGACCATCCCTCCGCCCAAACTATCAAAGCGAAAGGTAGCGGTTAATGCCAAATCGGCGGATAAGATCAGTCGTTCGACGGCGTCTTCATTCAGCTCGACACTTGTCTGCAGTGTTGGAAAGTACGGACCCCAGAGTACGTCGCTCACGGCCACATCCATAAATTTGGAAATGGCCGAGGCGTGCGTTTTTCCGGCGCCATGTAGAAAGGGACGTATGAACCCAAAATTCAGATCACGAGAACCGGAGCGGCAAATCGCTTGTTTGATTTCCTCCAAGTAAGAAACGGGATCACTAATTGTCTCTCCCACACCCACACCAAAGCTCCAACCGTCCCCCTGAAAGTTAATGGTCAGGTCTGAGGCCAACTCTGAAAGTGCATCTCGGTCTGCCCCTGCCCGTTGTCCGAGTTGGCGCATAGTTTCCGACCAGGACCGATATTGCTCTGAGGGAGTCAAATCACTGCCCGGCGCTAGATCATCCACCAGAAATTGGCCCCCCGTCAGTACTTTCGCTCGTATTTCCGTCACAAGGTCGATTGGTGCTAACGCAGTCTCAAGCACAAGCAAGCGTTCGGACGCCTTTCCACTCGCCCCCTTACGGATGGTTGTTTTCACAGCACGCCAGCCCTCAGGCCATCCGTCAATCGAGAAGAAAACATTGGCCGCGACTTCAAGCTTTTCTGATAGACTGGTGCGCGACCAAAGCCCCAGAAATTTGTCGGCGAATGTCGATCTTACCTTTGCACCAACAATGGTCCTCGCAATTCCAAACTCCATAGCTATCTCAACGAAACCCGAGAACCACTTTTGCACATCGTCCTTGGTTCTCGGGTGCCAGCCATAGCTCCTAGTGCGAGCGCCGAAATCGAACGTCTGTGAGGGCATGAAGTTTGAGGTCTTGAGGGCTGCGCCGAGAAACGTAAGCCCAAATTCACGCTCACTGATCTCCTCTGACGAGAGATAGCGTCGGACCAGCGCTGCCCGCGCTTGATGAGGAGTTTCCGTTCCTGAAAACTGAACGTAAAACAGCGATTTAACCGCCTGGTTGGCAGAGTTCTGATTGTATCCTGGCCCCTCCGCTTTCGCGAATAGCATTAATGTGGCAACACACTTTTCGAAAAGATGGGGCTCATAGGCGGCTGACTTGAGCACTCGAACAAATTTTGAACGCGCAGCATTTCTAGTAGAAAGAAAATCGGGATTTTCTGTAGCTTGAGCAATTGCGGCTACTGCTGCGCTCGGATCGACCGCAGCGATGTTCCCGAACATCTCTTGGCCCAATTCGTTCAGTGTGTCAGGCTTTCCAAGCAAGCCATCTCGGCCTAGCCACTCGGATGCTATCGTTATGGCCACCTTTTCGTCGTGCAGATACCCCAGCCTCCTAGAGAACGATCGAGCTATTCTTTTGCTCGCCTTGTCGACAAAAGTTCTTTGGAGCGTTTGAATGGGGAAGTTCTGAAATGCCCTTTGCGCGAGGCGATTGGCAATCGCTGGTGGAAGCACGGCCCGCCATCGGCCTCGCTGCTGAACTAACCCGCGCCTTCTCAGCTCCTCAACATGAGCATACAGCCGGTTAAAGGACGTTCCAGCAAGGGCCGCCAGCATAGGTAGCTCTGCATCGTCTCCCCCCTCCAGCTCCCCTTCGAACGAATAGAGCATCGAACAGACCTCTGCGGCCCTGAGCAATTCGTTGTCTTCGGCCTTCGTTTGTTGGAAGAGGCGGATAAAAAGTTGCTCGTCTTCAGGCTTCGACAGTTGCCCCCCAATGGATGACGTTTCCGCGAGAGCAAAGGCGACACGAACATTCCCCCCTGAAAAATCCGAGATCGTTTCGACGTCTTGGCGTGTCAGGTTCGGATACCTGTTGCTGACCAACTGCCTTATCAACTCATCAGAGCACGGCTCTAGCCGATAGGAACTCGTACCCTCCGGAATATGTTCTCGAAGATCGTATTCAACAGTCACGAGCGAGAGCACGCTGTTTGGCTGCTGTACTTTCTCGGTAAGGCGTTGATGAAGATCGAAGCCGCAATTGTCGACGACTAGCAGGCCACGGTCCTCTCTAGCGTGCAGCGCTTCCACTAGGTGTATTGGAACTGGGCGCGGATCGTCGGAAAGGTCCGTATACAGGACCTCGTTCCGGTTGAGGGGCGGGCTTGACGTAATCAGCCTTTCGTCGAAAAGAGCTTGCACAAGGCGGGTCTTGCCTACACCGGATAATCCGGTGATACGAACGGACGCCCTTTCCTTGTTGAGATCGCACCGGATGCGATCGATTGCGGCGGCAACCGTGATGCCATCGCTTGCGTCCGGGACAAGCACCTTGGCCTTTTCATCGAGCATATATGTTGCGTTCACATCGGTCTCACGATGAGCCCAAGCGCCAAAGGATTGCCATCCCTGCGCGCTGCGCCCGCAGAGTTCACGCACCCACGCAACAAGTGAAGGATATTTTTCAATCCAGGTGGCAATTCGTCTGCGATCATAAAACTCGACTGTTACTTTACCTGCCAATCCAGCTTCCGACAGACATTTATTCATTGTCGCCAATCTGCGCTTGGTGCGCTATCCGCGACTGACGATTTCGAGGAAACTATTACGTAGGCCCCTTTCCTTACCGCGAGTTCCGAAATAGATGGCCGAATTGCCCCCCTTGGCATCATTTCCTCGACGATATCGGCGCTCGCAAAATTTTCAGTCTTGACCTGAAAACCTGTCTGAGACGCGGGTATGTTTCCGGAGATTTTCTCTAGAGCTCCAAGGGCAACTCGTACGTCGATACCACCGTCTTCGGCACGCTGGTCGCCGCCCCATGTCACGGCATTGGTTGAGAATCCCGCTGACCTCACGTCCGCTTGTGCAAGGCGAGCAACGAGCTCGCGAAGGTCGGAGTCTGAAAGATTTTGGACATCGTCTGCGCTTACGTTGAGATAACTGCTCATGCCGACACTTTACCTATGAAAGTAAGCACAACATACCCGTAGCAGATATCGGATTATACCTGGGTGGTGGACAACCAGGCGGCCCGACGAATCGGCGGTACGAAAAAAGCCCGGACGAGCCGGGCTTTTCCTTAGAGTCTCTGAACCGTCGAACGGTTCGAAACGGGAATTTGGTGCCCAGAAGAGGACTCGAACCTCCACTCCTTGCGGAACACGGACCTGAACCGTGCGCGTCTACCAATTCCGCCATCTGGGCTGGTGCGGGCTCAATAAGCGGGCAAGCGGTGTGTGTCAACGCGGTTTTTTTTCGAGGGCTGCCGCGCGCCGGCTCAGTTTCGGGCGTTGGCGCCGCCCCTCACCTGCCTGCCGGCATCCTCTCCCCGTATAGTGACGGGGAGAGGGGCGCTTTCATCAACGGTTTCGCCAATCACCAGCGTTGCGGCCAGCCCTTTCTCCCCGTCACTATACGGGGAGAAATGTCCGGCAGGACAATGAGGGACGGCGCCGACTTTGACAATTTGGTGACCGGGACGCTTGCCGGTCAGCCCTCCAGCACTTCCTTTGACGCCACGGTGGAATCGGCATTGAGCGTGTAGATGACCGGCACGCCGGTGCCGAGCTCCAGCTTGACGATCTCCTCGCCCGACTTGCCGTCCAGCGCCATAATCAGCGCGCGCAGCGAATTTCCGTGGGCGGCGACCAGGACCGTGCCGCCGCGCAGCACATGCGGCTGGAGGTCGTGCAGGTAATAAGGCCAGACGCGGGCGCCGGTGTCCTTCAGGCTTTCGCCACCGGGGGGCGGCACGTCGTAGGAGCGGCGCCAGACATGCACCTGCTCCTCGCCCCATTTCTTGCGCGCGTCGTCCTTGTTGAGGCCGGAGAGGTCGCCATAGTCGCGCTCGTTCAGCGCCTGGTCGCGGACGGTTTCCAGGTCGCTCTGGCCGACGGCGTCAAGAATGTGCTGGCAGGTTTTTTGCGCCCGGACCAGCGCCGAGGTGAAGGCGATGTCAAACTTCAGGCCGCGTGACTTGAGCTTCCGGCCGGCTGCCTTGGCCTCGGCGTGGCCCTGTTCGGTCAGGTCGACGTCGCGCCAGCCGGTGAACAGGTTCTTCAAATTCCATTCGCTCTGGCCATGGCGCACGAGCACGAGGGTTCTCGACATTTTTGCTCCTATGGGATCTGAGCAATTCCAGCAGAAGTGGGAAGCGGTTTTCTGTCCGGAATTGCATGTGGATGAAGATGGTCCGGGGTCGTTTCAGGCAAGCCCGAGCACGTCCCGCATCGAGTAAAGGCCGGGCTTCCTGCCATGCGCCCACAGGGCTGCCTTGACGGCGCCGCGGGCGAAGATGGTGCGGTCCTCGGCATGGTGGGCGAGCGTGATACGTTCGCCGGTGCCGGCCAGGATCACGCTGTGGTCGCCGACCACCGAGCCGCCGCGCAGGGTTGCGAAGCCTATCGAGCCCGGCTTGCGCACGCCGGTGTGGCCGTCGCGGACGCGCACATCGTTGCCGGCAAGCGGCACGCCACGCCCCGCGGCGGCGGCTTCGCCCAGCAGCAGAGCGGTGCCGGACGGCGCGTCGACCTTGTGCCTGTGATGCATTTCGAGGATCTCGATGTCGAAATCCCCGGCGTCGAGGGCGCGCGCGGCCTGTTCGACCAGCACCGCCAGGAGATTGACGCCGAGGCTCATATTGCCCGACTTGACGATCGTCGCATGGCGCGCCGCGGCGGCGATCCTGGCATTGTCGTCGACCGAGCAGCCGGTCGTGCCGATGACATGGACGATGCGCGCCTGCGCCGCATAGCCGGCGAATTCGACGGTCGCAGCCGGGGCGGTGAAATCGAGCACGCCGTCCGCCCCGGCGAAGGCCGGCAGCGGATCGTCCGATATCGGCACATTGATGATGCCGATGCCGGCAAGCTCGCCCGCATCCTTGCCGAGATAGGGCGATCCTTGCCGCTCGATCGCGCCGGCGACGCGTGCGCCCGGCATTGTGTGGATGGCGCGGATCAGCGTCTGGCCCATGCGGCCGGCGGCGCCCACCACCACCAGGCCCATATCGCCCGCGGGTCTGTCGGCTGTCGGCGTTTCACTCATCTCGCGCTCCCGGCGATGCCCTGCGTCTCGATAGGTTGCGTCGGCCCTGGCGCCGGAGTTTGGATCGGCGCGCCGTCATCGACAAGCCCCAGGCCCTTCCTGCCCTGCACCCGGTGGAAGCGGGAATAGACGCTGTGCGGGTCGGCCATCAGCGAGGCATGGGTGCCCTGTTCGACCAGATGACCCTGTTCCAGCACGATGATGTGGTCGGCATTGACCACCGTCGACAGCCGGTGGGCGATCACGATGGTGGTGCGCCCCTCCATGACGTGGGTCAGCGCTTCCTGGACCTTGGCTTCCGCCTCATTGTCGAGCGCCGAGGTCGCCTCGTCGAGCAGCAGGATCGGCGCCTGGCGGACGATGGCGCGGGCGATCGACACACGCTGGCGCTGGCCACCCGACAGCGACGCGCCGTTTTCGCCGACGGGCGTGTCGTAGCCGAGCGGCTGCTGGCGGATGAAGCCGTCGGCCTGGGCCAGTCGCGCGGCCTGCTCGATCTCGGCGTCGGTGGCGGAGAGCCGGCCATAGCGGATGTTGTCGCGGATGGTGCCTTCGAACAGATAGGGCTGCTGCGAAACATAGGCGATGGAGCTGCGCAGCGACTGCTTGGTGATTTTCGAAATGTCCTGGCCGTCGATCTCGATCGTACCCGCCTCGACGTCGTAGAAACGCTGGAGCAGGGCCACCAGCGTCGTCTTGCCGGCGCCGGAGGCGCCGACGATGGCGGTCATCTTGCCGGCGGCGGCGACGAAGCTGAGGTCCTGCAGGACCGGTGCCTCCTCGACATAGCGGAAGCTCACATTGTTGAAGCGCACTTCGCCCGTGGTGAAATTCGCCTCGGCGGCTCCCGGCGCGTCGCCCTGCTGCGGCTCGAGATCGAGGATTTCGTAGATCATGCGCGCATTGACCAACGCGCGCTCCATGCCGACCTGCATGCGCGCCAGCCGCCTTGCCGGGTCGTAGGCCAGCATCAGCGCGGTGATAAAGGAGAAGACGGCGCCCGGCGGCTGCCCGAGGACGAGCGCACGATAGCCGGAGTAGGCGATGACGCCGGTGACGGCGAGACCGGCCAGCATGTCGGAAATCGGCGACAGCCGTTCCGAAACCCGGGCGATCTTGTTGCCGCGGTGCTCGGCGCTGTTGGCGAGCTGGCTGATGCGCCGCGACAGCTCGTCCTCCATGGTGAAGGCCTTGACGATGGCGATGCCTTGCGTGGCTTCCTGCATGGCGCCGATCAGCCGCGAGTTGATCTGCACCGATTCGCGGGTGATGCGGCGCACCCGGCGCATCAGATAGACAACGGTGTAGATGAGCGGCGGCCCGATCACCAGCGAGCTGAGCGACAGGACCGGATCCTGGTAGATCATGACGCCGAGCAGCCCGAACAGCGTCACCCCGTCGCGCGCGATCGACGTCAGCGTCATCGACAGCAGGTCGCGAATGCCGTTGACGTTCTCGTTGACCTGCGCCGCCAGCCGGCCCGATCTCGTGTCGTTGAAGAAACCGACGCCGAGCTTCATCAGGTGATCGAAGATGCGGCGCTGGTAGCGCGCAACCAGATTGTTGCCGACGGTCGCCAGCGTCACCGCCTGGCCGTAGCCGGCGAAACCGCGCACGAGAAAGGCGCCCATGACGCCGGCGCAAATCCACACGATCAGATCGCCGCGCCGCTCGTAGAAGATCTGGTTGACGACAGGGCTCATGATCCAGGCGGTGAAAGCGGTCGTGGCGGATACCGCCAGCAGGCAGGCGCCGGCAAAGATGTAGGACCAAAGGTAGTCGCGGCCGTTCTCGGCGATGATACGGCGCAGCACCGCCCAGACCTCGCCGGGAGTGGCTTTCTGCTTATGTGGAGCTTGGAGTGTCAAATCGGGAGCGCTTCGTGGTTTCCGCTTGGCAAGACCGGGCTGCACACAGCATCCCTTCTGGCGCCCCTCTTAGCGCCAAGCGGCCGGCTTGCCTATGCCCGCGGCTGATTAACTTCGTCGCGGGGACCGGACGGACGCCTGGTCCGTCATGCGACCCCCCCTAGGCCTGCCAGCGGCGGCCCGCGGTCTGCACGCCGAACAGCGAAGGGTTCCTGGCATAGGCGGCGAGGCCCAGAAGTGCCGCCAGCGGATGGGTGATGACATAGACGGGCATGGTGCGCATCAGTTCGCTGTGCGGGGCCTTGTCCTCGAAGGCGGCGCGGAAATTGCCCTGTTTCAGCGCCGGCACGATCTTCTGCGCGATGCCGCCGGTGAGAAAGACGCCGCCACGGCTCATGAACACCAAGGCGAGATCGCCGGCGGTGCGCCCAAGACAGGTGACGAAGATCTCCAGCGCTTCCTGCGCGACCGGATCGGTCCTGGCAAGTGCCGCTGCGGTTATTTCGGCCGGCGTGGTGAAGGGCGACGGTTTGCCGTCCGCCTTGGCCACCGCCCGGTAGACGTTGACCAGGCCGCGTCCGCACAGGATCTGCTCGCCCGAAATGCGGCCCTCGATCTTCTCGATATGCGGGAAGACCTCGAAATCCCTGCTAGAACGCGGGCCGATGTCCATGTGGCCGCCCTCGCCGGGCACCGGGATCCAGTGGCGCAGCGCGTGCACCAGCCCGGCGACGCCGAGCCCGGTTCCGGGACCGAGCACCACGCGGCCTGCATTGGGCTCCGGCGTGCCGCCGCCGATCTTTTCCATGTGCTCTTCGCCGAGCGCCACGACGGCCAGCGCCTGCGCCTCGAAATCGTTGAGCACGACGATGTCGCTGAGGCCGAGGCTGGCGAACATCTGCCGGGGCTTGACGATCCACGGGCAATTGGTGAGCTCGATCTCGTCGCCGTCGACCGGGCCGGCCACCGCCAGCACCGCCGAATTGGGGCGGACCGAGGAGCGGTCGAGCACCGCCGCTTGGATCGCCTCGTCGATTGTGTTGTAGCTGGCGGTCTGGACGATCGCCGGCTCGCCGGCTTCCGAATTGGCGTCGAGCACGACCGAGAAGCGCGCATTGGTGCCGCCGATGTCGCCGATCAGGATCGGGAACCGCAGCGCCGTGTCGTCGTCGCCTGTGTTTGGCATGCTTTCTCGTCCGTCCCCGGCGCCCGACGGCCCATTGCCGTTCTCCCGTTGACTAGCGCATGAGTTTGAAAAGGGAAACGGTTTTCGAAACCGATGGTGCGCACGACCGATTTATGAAGTCGAACGGCCGCGACTAGGCTGCCGCCTTGTGCTCCTCGCGGGCAGCGGACCAGACCTCGCGGGCCGCATCGGCGTTCATGGCGGCAATTCCCAGGCCGACAATCAGGTCGGGCCACGCAGAATGCCAGATCACGGCGGTGAGAAGGCCCGCGGCGATTATGGCGACGTTGGCAAAGGCGTCGTTTCGCGCGGAGAGGAACGCGGCCTTTGTCAGGCTGCCGCCGTGATGGCGGAAGCGCGCCAGCATGAACGCGCAAGACAGGTTCACGGCCAAAGCCCCGGCGCCCGCAAGCGACAGCGGCAGCGGCGACGGCGCGACCGGCAGGTTGAACTTCACCCAAGCCGTCCAGAGCGTTGCCAAGGCAGGCACCAGAAGAATCGCCGCCAGAGCCATGCCGACCCTTGCGCGGCTGCGTGCGCCCCAGCCCAGGGCAACGAGAATAAGCAAATTGAGCGAGGCATCTTCCAGGAAATCGACACTGTCCGCGAACAGCGACACGGAGCCGATCGCGGATGCCACGGCGAACTCGACGATGAAGTAGCCCAGGTTCAGAAGGGCCACCCACCGGACGACGCGGCGAAGGCCTATATCCTGCGTTTGCAATGCCGGCCCTCCTGCTCGCGGGGTAACGAATGAACGGCGGCGAAGCGCCGGGGCGTCAACTGACGCGGTCAGTTTCCCGGCCGTGGCCGCGGCACCGGTACGCCGATCTCGGGCGTCGCGGTGAAGGCGTTCACCATGCCTGGCAGGCCGGCCGTGCCGCTGGCCGCGGTGGCGGGCAGCGACGGCGCTTCGGGTTCGGGCGCGGCGACCGCGACCGGTACGGCGCCGCCGTGATAGGTGGCGGCCTCGACCGAAGCCGGCCCGGGCGCGTCGAGCACGGCGCGGCATTCTCTCGGCAGGTTCGCCATGGTCATCAGGTCGCGCGCCTTGGGCGCATCCGGGTTCTTGTTGGGCCGCCACGGTTCCTGCGTGAACCACCAGGCCAGCGGCTTGCCGCAGCCGTCGTCGGCCGGGGTCGCTTCCTGCGCCTTGCAGTTGGGCGAGCCCGGCTGGCAGCCGATGCGCATGTGGAAATGATAGTCGTGGCCCCAGAACGGCCTGATCTTGCGCAGCCAGGAGCGGTCGCCCCTGACGGTGTCGCAGAGCTTCTTCTTGATGCCGGGATTGACCAGGATGCGCTCGACCTCGGGATAGCTCGCCGCGCGCTTCAAAAGCCGCGTATGCGCTGGCGTCCACAGCGCGTCCTTCACCAGATGCGTCCTTTCGTCGACCATCAAGGTGGCGCTCATCGTCTCGCGCCGCGCCATCGACAGCGGACGGCTGGGCATCGGCGTCAGCCAGATGTCGGCATCGAGCCCGATCTGGTGCGAGGCATGGCCGGTCAGCATCGGGCCGCCGCGCGGCTGCGAAATGTCGCCGATCAAAAGGCCCGGCCAGCCGTCGGCGACGGCATCGCGCGACAGTTTCTCGACCAGCGCGATCATCGCCGGATGGCCCCAGCGGCGATTGCGCGACGGCCGCATCACCTGCCAGGTCGGGCCGTCCATGGGGATGGCGACGCCGCCGGCAAAGCAGCCCTTGGAGTAGAAGCCGAAGGATTGCGGGGCGGTCGCAGCCGGCAGTTTCATCGCGCCGAACAGGTCCTTTGCCCGTTCCTCGGCCATTGCCGGCCGCACGGCGAGACTTGTGAGGGCGAGCAGGCCAAAAGCCGCCGCCAGCTGTGAACGCTTGCCGAGCCGCATCGCTGTCTCCATGAACCCCCCCGCCGCAAACCCAAGCCCGAATCATAGCACGCAATGGACGTTGCTTCGATCGCCGGAGCGGTTCCGTTTTTCACAAACCGGTCAACCGCCCTGTTTTCTTTTCCGAGGCATTCCGACCGAACCGTGTCACGTGCTTCCCGGCATGCGTCAGCGCTTCATCGGGCTGCGCGGCGCGCCGTCGCGCCAGTCGCCGCTTGCCCACATATGGTCGAAGGCGGCGCGGTAGCCCGGGAAGCGGAACCGGTAGCCCGCCGCCTTGAGCGCCGCGTTGGCGACGCGCTTGTTCTCGCCATAGAAGGACCGCGCCATGGGCGAAAGTTGGGCGGCCTCGAAGGGAATTTCGGGCGGCGGCGTGATGCCCATCAGCGCGGCGGCGTAGCCCACGACGTCCTGCGGCGGCGCGGGCTCATCGTCGGTGACGTTGAAGATGCCGCCTGTATTATCCCCGATGAGATGCCACAGCGCGCCGGCTATGTCGTCGCAATGGATGCGGTTGAACACCTGGCCGGGCTTGACCAGCCGCCGCGCGGTGGCGTTTTCCAGATTGACCAAGGCGTTGCGGCCGGGACCGTAGATGCCGGAGAGCCGCAGCACCGCCACCGGCCGGCCGATCTCGCGGCCAAGCCGCAGCCAGTCCTGCTCGGCCGCCACGCGCATCGCCGAGCGTTTCGACACCGGCCGGCATTGCGCCGTCTCGTCGACCCAGGCGCCGCCATGGTCGCCATACACGCCGACGGTGGAGAGATAGCCGATCCATTCGAGCGCAGGCATCCGCACGATCGCCTCGCGGGCGGCATTCAGCACGGGATCGCCGGCCTCCTCGGGCGCGATCGAGATCACCAGATGGGTTGTTGTCGCCAGCGCGGCGCCGATTTCGCCGGTCAGCGCGCCATCGAACAGCAGCGGCGCGATGCCGGCCTGGCGGAGCGCCTCGAATTTCTCCGCGGAGCGCGTCGTGCCGCCGACCGTCCTGGCAGGCTCCCGGTTGGCGCGCGCAAAAGCCTTGCCCGAATAGCCGGCGCCGAAGATGAATATCCGCTTTTCGCTCATGCAGGCGCCCTGGCTGGAACCGGCCGCGCCCATTCCTCGCGCACGGCCGCGTCGCTCTCGGTTTTCAGGCCGGTCGCGGCGCGTTCGCAATATTCGGCTTCGGGCACCAGCCGCGCCAGCGCCCATATTGCCGCGCCCCGCACCAGCGGCGAGGCGTCTGCCAGCAAGGCGCGCACGGCGCCGGCAAGCCCGGCATCGCGGGAATTGCCGGCGGCGATCAGCACGTTGCGGACAAAGCGGTCGCGGCCGATGCGCTTGACCGGCGAACCGGAAAAGAAGGCGCGAAACGCCGTGTCGTCCAGCCGCAGGAGATCGGCCAGCGCCGGCTCGCGTAGATCGTCGCGCGCGGCGAGCTTGGCCTCGGACGCCACCTTGGCGAACTTGTTCCATGGGCAGGCGGCGAGACAGTCGTCGCAGCCATAGATGCGGTTGCCGATCGCCTCGCGGAATTCATGCGGGATCGGCTCCTTGTTCTCGATGGTGAGATAGGAGATGCAGCGCCGCGCATCGAGCCGGTAGGGCGCCGGGAAGGCGCCGGTCGGGCAGGCGTCGAGGCAGGCGCGGCAGGAGCCGCAATGGTCCTCCTCCGGCATGTCGGGAACCAGTTCGGCCGTTGTGAAAATCGTGCCGAGGAACAGCCAGGACCCGTGCTGCCGGCTGACCAGGTTGGTGTGCTTGCCTTGCCAGCCGAGCCCGGCGGCCTCGGCCAGCGGCTTTTCCATGACGGGGGCCGTATCGACGAAGACTTTGACGTCACCTCCCGCCCGCGCGACGATCTTGCCGGCGATTTCCTTCAGCCGGCCCTTCATCACGTCATGATAGTCGCGGTTTTGCGCGTAGACCGAGATCGCGCCCCGGTCGCGCCTGGCCAACAGGTCGCGCGGATCGTGGTCCGGCCCGTAATTCATCGCCAGCACGACGATCGAACGCACCTGCGGCCACAGGCTTGACGGCTCGCTGCGGCGTTGCAGCGTCTCGGCGATCCAGCCCATGGAGCCGTGGAACCCCTCCGCGACGAAGGCAGCGAGCCGGGCCGGCGCCAGCGGGATCGCATCGGGGGTGGTGACGGCGACCGCCTCGAAACCGGCGCGCCGCGCCTGCGCGTCGATCAGCGCGCGCAGTTTTGCGGCGTCAGAAGTCGAGGTCCGCATAATGCGACACCGGCGACAGGCCGCGCACCCGGTCGGTCAACAGCGGCCGGAACGAAGGCCGCGACTTGACCCGCGTGTACCATTCGCGCGCGGCGGTGTGCTCGCGCCAGTCGATCTCGCCGAGATAGTCGAGCACCGAAAGGGTGGCGGCGGCGGCGAGATCGGCATAGGTGACCCTCGAGCCGGCCAGCCAGTGGCGGGTGCCGGCGAGCCAGTTGGTGTATTTCATGTGCTGGCGGATGTTGGCCCGCGCCGCGCGGATGGCGGCCGAATCGGGCGAGCCGCCGCCGGCGGTTTCCGGCATGACCGGCTTCAGCACGCGCTCGCGCACCAGATGCCGGGTGACCTCGCTCTCGGCCTTGTGGAGATACCAGTCGGTGAGCCGGCGGATCTCGGCGCGCTGCATCGGGTCCTCGGCGAACAGGCGCTTGTCGCGCTTCAGGACGCCGCGCGTCTCGTCGAGATATTCCGAGATGACCGTGGCGCCGACGATCGGCACGTCGCCCTCGGCCAAAAGGATCGGCAGCGTGCCGGCCGGGTTCAGCGCCAAGAACTCCTTGCGCCGCGTCCACGGCTTCTCCTCGATCAGCGCCAGCTCCTCGCCATACTCGCCGAAAGCGAGGCGCACGAACCGGCAGGAGGCGAACATGGGATGATGGAAAAGCGTCAGCATGGTTCCGCGATGATAAAGCGCACTGGTGGTTTGGATTTGAAGTTCCTGTCCCCTCAACGGCATCCGCGTTCAGGAACTTCAAATCCAAACCACACCAGAACTAAAGTTGGCAGTGTGGCTCAGAATCCGGAATTCGCGCATCGCGCTCCTCCCGGGTGTGGCGAATTCCGGATTGCCACACTGGCGAATCGCCGGGCGCACCGGTAAGTCTTGGCCGCCCGGTAAGCGGGCCGTCAGGGTGTTGCGACCTATAGGGGGAGTTCGGCGCCATGACAAGCAAGCCCTGTCAGCCCATCCAGCGAATGCCGAGGTAGCCAATGGAAAGCCAGACAATCGTCGAAGCCCTGCTGCTCGGTCTGCTGGAGGGATTGACCGAGTTCATTCCGGTGTCCTCGACCGGGCATATCCTGCTCGCCGGCCACTTTCTCGGCTTCCACTCGACGGGCAAGGCCTTCGAGATCCTGATCCAGCTCGGCGCCATCCTGGCCATTCTGAGCGTCTATTTCCGGCGGTTGTGGCAGATGCTGCTCGACCTGCCGCATGACCGGCTGACGCGGCATTTCGTCATCGGCATCCTCATCGCCTTCCTGCCGGCGGCCATCATCGGCGCGCTGGCGCATGATTTCATCAAGACCATCCTGTTCGAATCGCCGCGGCTGATCTGCATCATGCTGATCATCGGCGGCGTGGTGCTGCTCGCCGTCGACCGCATGAAGCTGAAGCCTATGTACCGCGACGTCGAACGCTTCCCGACGCGGCTTTACCTGCAGATCGGGCTGTTCCAGTGCCTGTCGCTGATCCCCGGCACCTCGCGCTCGGGCTCGACCATCGTCGGCGCGCTGCTGCTTGGCGTCGACAAGCGGGCGGCGGCGGAATTTTCCTTCTTCCTCGCCATCCCCACCATGGTCGGCGCCTTCGCCTTCGACCTGTTCAAGAACCGCAACGTGCTGACGTCGGCCGACCTGCCGATCATCGCCGTCGGCTTCGTCGCCGCCTTCGTCACCGCGCTGCTGGTGGTGCGCCTGCTGCTCGATTACGTCTCGCGCAAAGGCTATGCGCTGTTCGGCTGGTGGCGGCTGGTGGTCGGCATCGTCGGGCTGGCCGCGCTGATGATCTGGGGGTGACCTCGTCATCCACGGGCGAAGCAAGGAGCGCAGCGACGCCGCGCAGGCCCGTGGATGACGAAGGTGAAGGCCTTCGCGGGCCCCCTTCATGCGAACCTCCTGCGGAGCAGCGCACAAGTCCTGCGGATTCCAGAACACTCCGCTGCGTAAGCTCGCCCTATCATCCCTCAGGCAGTGGCGTCCGGCGAGCCGCATTCGCCCCCGCGCACGCGGTCGGCCGGGCGCCCAATGAGAGGGAACGACGATGAAATTCATGCTGACCGACAGGAAACTGCACCCGCGGGCCAAACCCGTCGCCGAGGATTTCAGGAGCGGCGCCATCAACCGTCGCGAATATTTTGCGCTGATGGCCGGGCTCGGCGTCAGCGCCGCCGGCGCTTTTGCCCTGGGCGGGCTGGCGCCCACGCCCGCCCGCGCGGCGGAGCCCAAGAAGGGCGGCGTGCTGCGCGTCGCCATGAACGTCAAGGGTTTCAAGGACCCGCGCACCTTCGACGGCGTCGAAATGTCCAACGTCGCGCGCCACTGCAACGAATATCTCGTGCGCTGGAACACCGATTTCTCGTTCGAGCCCTGGCTGCTCGAAAAATGGGAGATGAGCGACGACGCCAAGACGCTCACCTTGCATGTGCGCAAGGGCATCACCTGGTCGAACGGCGATGCCTTCAACGCCGACGATGTCGTCCACAACCTCACCCGCTGGTGCGAGGCCGGCGTTGCCGGCAATTCGGTCGCCGCGCGCATGGGCGCGCTGGTCAATGCCGACACCAAGAAGGTGGTCGATGGCGGCATCGAGAAGGTCGACGACCACACCATCAAGCTCAACCTGCCCAAGCCCGACATTTCGCTGATCGCCGGCATGGCCGACTATCCCGCTTTGATCATGCACCGCTCCTATGATGGCGACGGCGATCCGCTGAAGGCACTTTCGATCACCACCGGCCCTTGCGAGCTGGTGAAGTGGGATGCCGAGACGGGAGCCGAGGTGAAGCGCAAGGACAAGCCGTGGTGGAAGGGCGAATTCCACCTGGATGGGATTCAGTGGATCGATTACGGCTCCGACCCCAACGCCATGCTGTCGGCGTTCGAATCCGGCGAGATCGACACCGACCACGAGACCGCCTCCGATGCCGTCTCGCAGACCGAGCAGATGGGCCTGAAGAATTCCGAGATCGCCACCGGCTCCACCATCGTCGCCCGCTTCAACGTCGCCAACGCGCCCTATGACGACATCAAGATGCGCCGCGCCGCCCAGCTCGCCGTCGACAACTCGGCCGTCCTGGCGCTCGGCCTCGGCGGCCGCGGCAAGCCCGCCGACAACCACCATGTCGGCCCCATGCATCCCGAATATGCCGATATCGGCCCGGCCAAGCGCGACGTGGACGCCTCGAAGAAGCTGCTGGCCGAGTCCGGCAAGGCCGACCATGAATACGACCTCATCTCGGTCGACGTCGAATGGCAGAAGAGCACCGGCGACGCCATAGCGGCGCAGATGCGCGAGGCCGGCCTCAAGATCAAGCGCACCGTGCTGCCCGCCGCCACCTTCTGGAACGACTGGAGCAAATATCCCTTCTCCTGCACCGAGTGGCTCGGACGCCCGCTCGGCGTCCAGGTGCTGGCGCTGGCCTATAAATCGGGCGCCGCCTGGAACGAAAGCGCCTACGCCAACAAGGAGTTCGACGAACTGCTAGACAAGGCGCTTGCCACCCCCGACGCCGCCCAGCGCAAGGAGATCATGGCCGGCATCGAAAAGAATTTGCGCGACTCCGGCATCATCATCCAGCCCTACTGGCGCTCGGTCTACCGCACCTACCGCAAGGGCGTCGAAGGCTGCGAGCAGCATCAGGCGCTGGAGCAGCATTTTGAGAAGGTGTGGCTGGAGGTGTGAGGCCAGCGCCGACCTGATTTCCTCGCCCCCACTGCGTGGGGCGAGGAACCAGCGCCATCCTGCCGCCCCATCAGCATCTCCAGTGCTAGCCGCTCGACCGTCAGGTAAGGCGGCGCCAACGCTGGTTCTTCCTTCTCCCCTTGTGGGGTCCGAAGGACGGGGCGAGACCCGTGGCTCGCCCCAGGGCGGTGGCCTCGCGAAGCGAGGTCGGATGAGGGGTGCTTAAGCTTGGCGCGGACGTCGACAATCAACCGAACCAGAAAACCCCAACGCCTCACCCCGCTGGAACACCCCTCAACCGTCTCGGCGCTGCGCGCCGATCCACCTTCTCCCACAAGGGGAGAAGGCAAAGCTGGCCGCAACGCCGGCTTCATCCCTGCAACGTTGGCGATTGGCGAAAGCGGCAAAAACAGCATCCTTCGCCCCGTTTACGGGGAGAAGCTGGCGGCAGCCCAGATGAGGGGCAGCGCCGGCGCCTGAAATTAAAGCGCGCCCCAACGGCAGTGAGCGGCATCCAGAGCACAAAAGGTCTTCGGCACGCTGACCATGACCAATGCCGCCGCCCAAAGCGAGATGCCACGGACATAAGAGGACACGCTGGTCACCAGCCCCGCCGCATTGCCTGATATCAGCAGCGTCTCGCCGGCGAAGAAGGCAGAAAGTCGGCCGCGACGCTGTCATCGCCTACCCCGCTATCCGGATCGAACTATTGCCTACACGTCTAAGCCTTGCTCTTCGCTCTCTATCTTCTCAGCCACCTCGTTAGCCTTTCTAGAGAGACTTACGAATGAGCCTACGTAGACGGCCAGGCCGGCTAATGGTCCAGCAAGACTTGTGACCAAAGCCGCCAGAGCAATTTTGACGCCGGCCTTGGTACCTTCTTCCACTCCATCTAATGCACCTTTATATGCCCGTTTCGAAACATCGGCTGCACCTCGCGAGAGAATTCGCTTACTATCTCCTCCCAAATGCTTGAATGCCTTCAGAACGGAAGCCGAGAAATTTCTTACATCCAACAGATGAAGAGAGATAAGATCAGCTCGTTTTTTAACGGCCATAGCCGTGACAATATCGTTAGACGATTCACCAATAACAAGCTCAACCTCGGCAATATCGATAAGGGCCGCCTCCAGAGCATCTATTGCCGACCCATCGACAACATCCGAGGCTCTAGCTTCATTCATTACCTGCTTGGCGTTGTCATAGGCAGGGAGTGCCGACCCATCCGCCACCTTCTGTGCGATCCGAGCGGCTTCGATCTCGATAATTTCGGGAAAAAGCGCTCGAAGATCCTCTAGACTCGCAGCGAGGTCGCGCAATAGGGATTGCGCATCGGTCATTAACTCATCTTTGGCTTGTTCCGTATCAAACGTCGCCAAGTCTGCTTCGATGGTCCTACTTCTCATAAGAAGTATGCCGGGAGATACGTCTTCAATCTTTTTCCCAAGTGACGAAACCAACCGCTCTACCGATTCGACTACGTGAGCCGGTGCTTGCGTGCGGCGCATCCTTTCAGCTGTCCGCTTCGCTTTTTCAACAGTTTCGCGCCAAATATCTTGACTAATTGCGGAGCCTCCGAGACGGGAAACCGTCGGATAGGCAAATATTAAGCCGGCTCTTTCGCCAAATTGATGTGGAGCGGGTCGTTGCGTGAGTACAGTTGCGTCGCTGTAAACGTCTTCCGATGGACCCACAGAAGGGCCCCTTCTTTCTAGCAAGTTCCGGACAAAGAGTTCTAGATCAATGCTTATCTCAACCGACGGTCTATCCCACCAAGCATCACTTTGATTATATATAAAAGTGTCAAATACTTCTGCCAAATCGGCGCTCAGACCTAAGCTTCTATTGCCGTTGAGCCAACTCTCATATAAATGGACCCAAATCGACCAGTGAGCTCCAAGGGAATGAAGCATACTTTGGAAAGACTTCCAAATGTCCATAAACCAGATTGGTTGACCTTCTGGCCACAACTTTATGGATGCTAAATTCCTAGGAACCAAATCCGCTTCGATTAACTTATTGCAGTCTGAATTGATTGCGCTCCAAAGGTCATCGGCTCTCCGCTTCCCTTTCTCACCTAAGGAACGTACCGCCCAATCTACGGTGTTAGGTGCCATTTTTTGACCCCTCGCCGTTGTCGCCCAAAATATAGCGCCACCGGCTTCAAAAGCCACGCGTGGAAGCCCCTTTATACTAGCCAAACTATCAAGACTTTCGCGAGCCCGAGCTGCAAGCTTCGTATTCTGGTTCCCATATCGGGACGTAAACCGCGCGATATGCATGGATCTGAACAGCGCGATTAGGAACTTCTCCACGCCACTCGATTTGCCTACCTTCGAAAGGCCAATATCGCTCACGTTTGGCAAGACTCTCAGCGCAGTTCTAACGGATATAACTTGACCCCAGGACTGAGGCTTTCCAGATAACAAATGAACTAGATCATCGTCGTCCTTGATAACAAGGCGGCTATTTTTTCCACCTGTTGTAGCGCTATCCATAAGATCTAAGTAACTACGACCCATAGCAACAGCTAATCTAACAACTGTTTCCTTTTGCGGTCGCGTCAGACCGTTTTCTATATTTGCAAGAGTCCTTTGCGTAATTCCAGCGCGATTAGAAAATTCAACACGACCCATTTTATGAGTCATACGATGGGATTTTATAATATCTCCCAACGCGCTAAGGTCGTTCTTTTCCATGGGTCCCCCTTCAGGCACCATGGCAGCAGAATCCGCCGAACACAATCTCTTGGCTTAGGATGGCGCTGACTGTTACCCAATAGAGCCGATCCGCCATAAAGAGTCATATATGGCGGGTTCAAGGTTCGATCTGCTACCGCTCTGGGCGCCAGCTCATTTCACGGGCTCGAAATATATGCCTGCGGTACACTCATCAGATATTGCAGAACTAGCTCTGCTCATCTTCGCAATATCGGTGTTAATTTTTTCAGAGATCGCTGCGGATGTGGGAGAGCCATCGCCTGCGCCCGAAGATCGCCCCGCGCCGCCACCTCCCGAGTAGCCCCCACTGCGCAGCTTCAGCGCCGCGCTGGCGGGGGGGCCCGCTGCCTCCGGCAACTCCCCGTTTTCAAAGTCTGCCATCAATCCACCGGCTCGATGACTTGGCGCGCTATGCGCGCCAACCGCCATTCTCAATCCCCCATCTTCAGCGCCTGGATAAACGCCTCCTGCGGGATATCGACCTTGCCGAACTGCCGCATCCGCTTCTTGCCCTCTTTCTGCTTGTCCAGCAGCTTGCGCTTGCGGCTCACGTCGCCGCCGTAGCACTTCGCGGTCACGTCCTTGCGCAGGGCGGAGATGGTTTCGCGGGCGATGACCTTGCCGCCTATCGCCGCCTGGATCGGGATCTTAAACAGATGGTGCGGGATCAGCTCCTTCAGCTTCTCGCACATCTGGCGGCCGCGCTTTTCCGCCGCCGTGCGGTGGACCAGCATGGAGAGCGCGTCGACCGGCTCCTCATTGACCAGGATCGACATCTTCACCAGGTCGCCCTCGCGATAGTCGGTAAGGTGATAGTCGAACGAGGCATAGCCCTTGGAGATCGACTTCAGGCGATCGTAGAAATCGAAGACCACCTCGTTGAGCGGCAGGTCGTAGGTCAGCATGGCGCGCTTGCCGACATAGGAGAGGTCGGCCTGGATGCCGCGCCGGTCCTGGCAGAGTTTCAAGATGCCGCCGAGATAGTCGTCGGGGGTCAGGATGGTGGCGCGGATCCACGGTTCCTCGATGGCCGAGATCTTCACCACGTCGGGCATGTCGGCCGGGTTGTGCAGTTCCTTGACCGAGCCGTCGTTGAGCAGCAGCCGGTAGACGACCGATGGCGCCGTGGCGATCAGGTCGAGGTTGAACTCGCGCTCCAGCCGCTCCTGGATGATTTCCAGATGCAGCAGGCCGAGGAAGCCGCAGCGATAGCCGAAGCCGAGCGCCGCGCTGGTTTCCATTTCGTAGGAGAAGGAGGCGTCGTTGAGGCGCAGCTTGCCGACGGCGGCGCGCAGGTCCTCGAAATCCGCGGCGTCGACCGGGAACAGACCGCAGAACACCACCGGCTGCGCCGGCTTGAAGCCGGGCAGTGCGTGCGCGGTCTGGCGTTTGTCCTCGGTGATGGTGTCGCCGACGCGGGTGTCGGCCACTTCCTTGATCGAGCCGGTGAAGAAGCCGAACTCGCCGGGGCCGAGCTCCTCGACATTGATGCGGGCGGGCGTGAACACGCCGGTGCGCTCGACCAGGTATTTGGCGCCGGTGCCCATCATGCGGATGGTCTGGCCCTTCTTCAGCACGCCGTCGATGACGCGCACCAGCACGATGACGCCGAGATAGGCGTCGTACCAGCTGTCGACCAGCATCGCCTTCAAAGGCGCGGTCGCGTCGCCCTCGCGCGGCGGCGGCAATTGGTGGACGATAGCCTCCAGCACATCGGGAATGCCAAGCCCGGTCTTGGCCGAGATCAGCACGGCGTTGGAAGCGTCGATGCCGATCACCTCCTCGACCTGCTCGCGGATGCGCTCGGGCTCGGCGGCCGGCAGGTCGACCTTGTTCAGCACCACGACGATCTCGTGGTTGTTGTCGATGGCCTGGTAGACATTGGCGAGCGTCTGCGCCTCGACGCCCTGAGAGGCGTCGACCACCAGCAGCGAGCCTTCGCAGGCGGCGAGCGAGCGCGACACTTCATAGGCGAAGTCGACATGGCCGGGCGTATCGATGAGGTTGAGGATATAGTCCTCGCCATTGTTGGCGCGGTATTTCAGCCGCACCGTCTGCGCCTTGATGGTGATGCCGCGCTCGCGCTCGATGTCCATCGAGTCCAGCACCTGCTCCTTCATGTCGCGCAGCTCCAGGCCGCCGGTCAGCTGGATCAGGCGGTCGGCAAGGGTGGATTTGCCATGGTCGATATGGGCGACGATGGAGAAATTCCTGATGTGGTCGAGGGGCGTGCTCATGCCGCGCGCTTTAGCAGGGGCGGCTTGCTGCGGCAAGGCTTGCGGCGCAAGGCGCCCCCCGGTCATCACAAAGCGGTGAGCCGGGCGGAAAAGCCCGAAACGGCCGGCGGGCACGGCCGGGTGCTTAAACTTTGAACGATCCTCTTAGACCCCGGTTTTCCGGCGCATGTTAGTTCCTGCGCAGGTAACCGTCTTTTGGGGTAAGAAAAAATGCCGGGGCTTGCAGGAAGGTTCGCCCGCTCTCGCAGCGGCTCGATGATGCCGCTGGTCTTCATCAGCCTGGTGCCGCTGGTCACCGTCGTCGGCTTCTCGGTCGACTATACATCGGCGGTCCAGACCCGGTCCAACATGCAGCAGGCGCTCGACGCGGCGACGCTGGCCATCACCACGCTGCCGAAGACGACGACGCTGGCGACCCGCCAGCAGATGCTACAGGACACCTTTGCCGCCAATGGCGGGCAAGGCACCGCCACGCTGGTGAGCTTCACCATCGCGGCCAACGGCACCGCCACGGCGCAGGCCTCGGCGAGCTTCGCCATGCCGACCGACTTCATGCAGATCGCCAGGATCAACACCGTGCCGGTCGGCGTCACCTCGGCGGTCAACAAGGCGGCGGCCCTGGTGCAGACCACCTTCAAGATCGAGAAGGCGTCGGGCTGGTGGGACAAGACGATGTATCTCTACGGCACGCGATTCGGCTCGACCACGAAGCAGAAGCTGATGCAGATCAGCTATGTCTACAACAAGGGCGGCGACCCCAAGGGCTATGGCACCACCACCGTCTCCACCGTGAGCGGCACCACGCTTACCCAGGTGCAGCAGCAGGTGTGCAACACCACGGCGGTCGCCAATTTCAACAACACGCCCTCCGGCGCCATCACCAGCACCGACGGCAACGGCGTCATGCGGCAGACCGTCTGCACCACCACGCCGGCCAACAGCACCGGCGCGGTCATCGACGTCAGCCAGATGGACCAGCTCTATCTGGAGATGAACGTGCCTTCCGCCGCGACGGCCAAACCGGCCCAGCCGACCACGCTCAGGTCGAACGACCCGAACACCTCGAACCGGCTCTATATCGGCACCAGCCCGACCGACATGCCCGAAATCGCCACGGGCCAGACCGTCGATATCTTCACCGCCGTGCCGTGCGGCCAGACGGGCTACCAGGCCTGGGAAGACGGCGGCTCCGCCGTGCCGGCGCCTGTCGTCAACGCCGACTTCTTCTACACCGTGATGGGCAAATGCGACTTCAACCAGCGCCCCTCGCAAACGGTGCTGACGCAGTGACACTGCGGCTTCTTCCTTCTCCCCTTGTGGGAGAAGGTGGCCTCGCGAAGCGAGGTCGGATGAGGGGTGTTCCAGGCAACGCCAACGCCTCACTCCGCTGGAACAGCCCTTTTGCGCTCGGCCTCGTCCCGTCCGCCGGGGCTATAGACGGATCGCAGCGTTCGACTAGTCTGGCGCCATGCCGCACCAACCCGTCACCCCCGCCAAGCGCAACTTTGCTCGCTCGCTCCGCCGTGACATGACGGAAGCGGAAGACAGGCTTTGGCAGGAACTGCGAGACCGCAGACTGGACCGGATCAAATTCAGGCGCCAGGTTCCTTTTGGAAAATACATTGCCGATTTCGTTTGCCTCGAAGCCGGGCTGATTATCGAGATCGACGGCAGCCAACACGCGGACTCGGATGCTGACCGGATCCGCAAGGCCGAGCTGGAGGCTAGGGGTTTTCGCGTTCTGCGCTTCTGGAACGACGATGTCCTGAAAGAGATGAATGCCGTTTGCGACACGATCATCGCCTATGTGCGGGACAGAAGTCTGCAGCCCTGGAGATAGTGGCGCCGTTTTCCCTTCTCCCCTTGTGGGGTCCGAAGGACGGGGCGGGACGCGTGGCTCGCCCCCGGGCGGTGGCCTGGCGAAGCGAGGTCGGATGAGGGCTGTTCCAGGAAACGCCAACGTCTCACTCCGCTGGAACACCCCTCAACCGTCTCGGCGCTGCGCGCCGATCCACCTTCTCCCACAGGGGGAGAAGGAAGAACCCGCTGGCGCTCAATCACAAACCGGTGAGCGCTGTAACGAAGCGATAATTGGCGGCGAAGTGGGGACATGAGCGGCGCATCGCGGCGCCGTCGCCCACGGAGCAATTCCATGTCGCAAGCCAAACGCAGCAGGTTCCTCGCAATGTCCAGCCTGGGCGCGCTTGCGCTCGCGGCGTCGCTCGGTGCGGCCGCGGCGCAGCCGCTTACCGTGGTCGAGCTGTTCACCAGCCAGGGCTGTTCGTCCTGCCCGCCGGCCAATGCCAATTTGATCAAGGTCAAGAACCAGCCCGGCGTGCTGGCGCTGTCCTTCAACGTTACCTACTGGGACTATCTCGGCTGGAAGGACATTTTCGGCCGGCAGGAGTTCACGCAGCGCCAGGTGAGCTACGAGCCGCCGCTCGGCCGTGACGGGCCGTTCACGCCGCAGGTGGTGGTCAACGGCCATGCCGATGCGGTCGGCGCCGCGCCCGGCGAGATCGAACGGCTGATTGCGGCCAGCGGCCGCATCAAGGGACCGTCGCTGTCGCTCGATGGCGGCAAGGCCAGCATCGGCGCGGGGAGCGTGCCGGGCGGCAAGGCCGACATCTGGCTGGTGCGCTATGCCAGGGGCGTCGTCGAGGTGCCCGTGGCGCGCGGCGAGAATACCGGCCGCACCTTGCCGCACGGCAATGTCGTGCATGCGCTGAAGAAGCTCGGAAGCTGGACCGGAGAGGCCACGACGCTCGACGTGCCGGCGGCCGCCAACGGCCTCAGCACCGCGGTGCTGGTGCAATCGCCCGGCGGCGGGCCGATCCTGGCCGCCGCCGCCGATTAGCTTACCTCCGGGAACTTCCCGGTTGCGGGGAGAGACCATCAGAAATTGCGCAACGCCGCGCCTGCGGCGCCGCAACAGCCGGCCGCCGCGAGGGCGCGCCACCCAACCAAGGAGACCATCATGACCGTTCTTTCCCGCCTGACGCTGCCGGCGCTTGCGCTCGCTTTGTGCTCGACGGCATTGCTGGCCGGCGGCATCGCCCGGGCCGACGAGGCCACCAACGCCATGAAACCCGCCGCTGACGCGATGAAACCGGCAACCGATGCGATGAAGCCGGCCGACCCGATGGCCACCAATGCCATGAAGCCCGCCGCCGATGCGATGAAACCGGCGGACGCCGTGAAGCCGGCGACTGACGCGATGAAGCCGGCGACGGATGCGATGAAGCCTGCCAACTAGGTCAAGCCGCGGCGGAGAGTTACGCACCCGCTGGGGCCGCACGAGAATGTGAGCCTCCGCCGCAACTCGCGCATCGCGCCGGCTCCGCTAATTCAATAGACTGGACCCTATGCAAGCCATGAGGAGTGCAACCATGACCGACATCAAGAACCGTTCGAGCGGCTTCGTCCGCGGCGCGCTCGCAGCTTTCGCGCTCGCCGTCGCGGGCGCCGCCTTCTGGCTCACCCCAGCGGTTTCGGCGGAGGATGCCGTGGTGATCCCGCCGCCGGCGCTGGATGAAAAGGCAGCGGGCGGCAGCGAGACGGCAGTCTTCGCCGGCGGCTGCTTCTGGGGCGTGCAGGGCGTGTTCCAGCACGTCAAGGGCGTCACCAAGGCGGTCTCGGGCTATACCGGCGGCGCCAAGGACGACGCCGTCTACGAGACCGTGGGCACCGGCCGCACCGGCCATGCCGAATCCGTCGAGATCACCTACGATCCCTCCAAAGTCACCTATGGCCAGCTGCTGCAGGTGTATTTCTCGGTCGCCCACAATCCGACCCAGCTCAACTACCAGGGTCCGGACCAGGGCACGCAGTACCGCTCGACTATCTTTGCGGAGAACGAGGCGCAGAAGAAGATCGCGCAGAGCTACATCGCCCAGCTCGACCAGGCCAAGCTGTTCGGCAAACCCATCGTCACCACGATCGAAACCGGCAAGACCTTCTATCCGGCCGAGGAGTACCACCAGGATTTCCTGACGCTCAACCCGACCTATCCCTACATCGTCTACAACGACCTGCCAAAGGTGGCGAATTTGAAGACGCTGTTCCCGAAGCTTTACAGCGACAAGCCGGTGCTGGTGCTGTCGGCCAGCAATTGAGTCTTCGCAGGGTGAGAAGAACGACAGGTCGGCGGGACGGCGCCCCCCTCTGCCCTGCCGGGCATCTCCCCCACGAGGGGGGAGATCGGCGGCCTCGCCGTCCCGCCCCGCTGTCAACGTTAGAAATTGGCGAAAGCCGTCGCGACATCCAATCTCCCCCCTCGTGGGGGAGATGGCCGGCAGGCCAGAGGGGGGCGCGAGGGATCGCGGCCTCCTGCGAAGAAGGCTACACCCTCTTCCGCCACGGCAGGCTCCAGCGCGCCTTCTCCAGCGAGGCCTTGGCTTCGACCGTGGCCGGGGCAGCCTGGGCTTCGCGGTATTGCACCGAGCCCCGCGGCGGATAGGGCAGGCTGTCGTTGAGCTCCAGCCTGTCGAGCTGGCTGAAATCGGGGAAAGGCAGTTTTTCCTCCTCGCGCCAGGCGCTGACCCGCTTTTCCGCGGCGATGCGCTTTTCCTGGTCGAGCGGCAGGTCGGCGGCGCTGTATTCCAACTGCGCCGGGAAGGCGAACTGGGCGCCGGCCTCGTCCATCACCGCGATCATCGACAGCAATATGTCCTCGCGGATGGCGAGAAACTCCGAGCCATCCGCGGTCGTGATGTAGGTGAAGACCTCGATGTCGAGTGAATAGGGGCCGAAGCCGACGAAGCGCACGCGGCACGGGTCGTCGATGACGCGCGGATGAGCGATCAGGAGCTTGCGCAGCGCCGCCAGCGTGTAGCGCAGCTGGTCGGGCGTCGTCTCGTAGCGCAATTGCAGCGTGGTGGCGAAGCGGGTGCGGTCGCGATGGGCGTAGTTCTCGATCTGCATGCCGGCGAAGTCGGAATTGGGCACCGAGATCACCGTGCGGTCGACCGAGCGGATGCGGGTCGAGCGCATGCCGATATGCTCGATGGTGCCGGACTGGCTGCCGAACTTGCAGAAGTCACCGACGCTGACCGGCCGGTCGGCATAGAGCGTCAGGCCGGAAAGAAAATTCTGCAGCGTCGGCTGCGCCGCCAGCGCCACCGCCAGGCCGCCAATGCCGAGGCCGGCCAGCACGCCCTGATAGGGGATCGCCAGCACCTCAGCCAGGAGCAGGAAGGCGACCACCAGGGCGGCGATGCGCGCCACGCCGGTCAGCAGCGAGATCAGCGTCTCGTGGTAGCCGGGCACGTTGAAGGTGGCGCGGTAGCGCTCGGCGATCTTGCCGATCAGGTGCCAGACGACGGGAACCGCGCCGATCAGGATCAGGCTCCAGGCCGCCGCCTTGGCGGATGCCGCGATCACCTGCGGCAAGCCGAGCGGCCGCAGCGCAAACAGCAGGAACAGGCCGAGGAAGATCGAGCGCACCGCCCATTCGACGACGCGGAAGAAGCCGGCCCGCCCCGAACTCCTGCCGCGGCGGGCGAAGAACACGATGACGGCGTTGGCAAGGAAGCCGAAGGCGATGCCGGCAAGCACGGCAATGCCGAGCCCCAGCCATTGCCAGCGTTCGATCGGCCCGGCGCGGGTCAAAAGGGCAGGGCTGATCTCACGGGCAAGGCCCCTCGTGGCGAAGAAGGGATCGTTGCTGGCGAAGGCGGTGAATTCCGGCGCCACCGGCGCATCCTCGATATCGGCATAGAGCGTGCGGATGTTGGCCAGCGTTTCCGGCGTGAATTTCCACAGCTTGCCGCCTTTCTCGGTCCCCACCGGAGCGACGACGATGTTGCCGGCCGGGTGCTCGAAATACACATAGGGCGTGTTGCTTTGGGGATCGTCGGGAATTTCCTGCCAGTAGACGTAGCCGATGCGGTCGATGACTTTCTTGAGATAGCTCTCGAGCAGAACCGCCTCGTCGGACCGCACCGCCGGATTGTAACCGCGCATGTCGAGCGCCGTTTGCGTCGAACCGCCATTCTGGTCGGCGATGCCGCCGAGCAGCATCTTGAACGTGTCGCGCGGCGAGGCGAGCTTGGCCGGATCGTCGACCATGTCGGGGGCTTCGCCACGCGCCGCCTGGAACTCGGCGAGCTTGGCCTGCAGCACGGCGAGCTGCGGCCCGACGATGAACCATTCGCCGGCCTTGCGGCGGAAGGTGACGTCGAAGAAAACCTTGCTGCCATATTGCTGCAGCCTGGCTGTCACCTCGTCGCCGGGGATCGCATCATGCGGCAGGTTCCACAGGCGCAAGGTGGCGTTGTCGATCACCGAAAACAGGAGCTTGGTGTAATCGGGCATGTTGAGGCCGCCGCGATCGGCCTCCGTGACGTCGACAAGGCCGGCCGCCAGCGCGGCAAGGCCCATGCCGCCGCCGGTGGCGCGCGGCACATTGTCGGCGCCGCTCTCGTTCATGGTCTGCAGGAATGAGCGCATCGTCGTCATCGGGCTGGTCTGGTCGACCTTGAGGGTCTCGGCGGCGTCGACGCGCACGCCCGTCCACCATTCGGCGGTGGCGGATTCGAAACGGCCCATGAAGCTGGCGCCGTCCGGCGCCATGACGAAGCTGAACTCGCCCTGGCGACTGCCCTCGAACCAGCGGCCGAACAGCTTTTCGCCTTCGGTCTTGGCTTCGATGCGGCCGCCATACAGGGGATAGACGCCCTTCACCTCGGCGCCGTCCTGCTCGAAGGTGATCTGGGCGCCGCCGCCGCGCCATTTGGTGTCCCAGACACCGGCCCAGTTGGCCGTCTGCTGGGCATGAGCGGGCTGAATGACAGGCAGCAGGCCGGCCAGCGCAAGCGCGGCGATCAGCGTGACCAGGCGGATCAGGACCAGAGCAATTCCAGGAAAGCGGCGTAGCGATTTTCCCAGGAAAACTGCGTAGCGCTGCCGCGCCTGCGGATCGTGTTCTATCGAGGCAACCGGGACACCGCGCATTGCATTGCCCTTCTTCTCGGACCGCTGCCATCAGGCCGCAGCATGTCGCGGAAGGTTATTCCGCGTGAAGATGAATATTGTCTTTCCGGCAGGCGACAGGCGGCAGGCGGAGGCGATGATTTCGCGCCGTCGCCTGGCCCTTCAATCGTAGGTCAGGTCCCTCGCCTTGCCGCCGAACACGCGGTAGGCATAGAAGGAATAGAAGATGATGATCGGCAGCACGACCACGGTGCCGGCCAGGATGATGGCCAGGCTTTCGGGTGCGGAAGCCGCCTGCCAGATGGTCAGCCTGTCGGGCACCACGAACGGATAGAACGACCAGGCGAGCCCGGCAAAGCCCAGCGCGAAGATGGCGGCCAGCGTCAGGAACGGCGTCAGCGAATGGCGGTCGTCGGGCCTGGGCAGATGAGAGGTCTGCCGCCACAGCCACAGGAACAGCAGCGCCGACAGGATCGGCAGCGGCGACAGATAGAGCATTTCGGGCAGGACGAACCATTTGGCGAAGATGCGCGGGCTGGCGAAGGGCGTGGCCAGCGACACGGCAGCCATGCCGAGCGCGGTCAGCACCAATGTGGTGCGCAGCCAGCGCACCGCCTTCTTCTGCAAGTCGCCTTCGGCCTTGTAGATGACCCAGGCCGCCCCCATCGCGGCGTAGGCCGCCGCCAGGCAGAACGCCACCAGCACGCCGAACGCCATGCCGCCCAGGCCGAAGTCGAGGCCAAGCACATAGACGCCCAGCATATAGCCTTGCGCCAGCGAGGCGATGAGCGAGCCGAGGAAGAAGATGCGGTTCCAGCGATGCTTGCGCTCCGTCGCCACCTTGGCGCGGAAGTCGAAGGCGACACCGCGCAGGATGAGGCCGACCAGAAGCACGAACACCGGGATATAGAGCGCGCTGAGGATGACACCATGCGCCATCGGGAAGGCGACCAGCAGAAGGCCGACGGCCAGCACCAGCCAGGTCTCGTTGGCATCCCAGAACGGGCCGATGGCGGCGATCATGGTGTCCTGCTCGGCGTCCTCGGCCGCCGCGAACAGGATGCCGATGCCGAGATCGAAGCCGTCGAGAATGACATAGATCAGGATGGCGAGGCCCATCAGGCCGGCGAAGATGAGGGGGAGCAGGGTCGGCCAGTCATAGGTCATTTCTCTGTCTCCTACTCGCCAGCCGCGGGCTGCGACATCGGCTTGTTGAGCACGCCCGGCAGCGGCGAGGTGTCGCCGTCCTTGGCCGCCTTCAGCGCCAGGTGCACCAGAACGCCGAGATAGGCGATCAGCAACAGCACGTAGAGAGCGAGATAGACGGCCAGCGTCAGCGCCACATGGCCGCCGGCCACCGGGCCGACGGCGTCGGCGGTCCTCAGCACGCCCGTCACCAGCCAGGGCTGGCGGCCGATCTCCGTCGTATACCAGCCGGCGAGCGTCGCCACCCAACCGGAGATGGTCATCGGCACCATGAGCAACGCCAGCGGCCTCGGCAGGCTATGACGGCGCTTGAGGAAGAAGGCGGCCGACCAGGAGACGGCGAGCATCAACAGGCCGGTGCCGACCATGACGCGAAAACCCCAGAACACCGGGAAGACGGGCGGATGGTTGCCGGGATAGTCGTTGAGTCCCGGTACCACGCCCCTGGCACTGTGCCGCAGGATCCAGCTCGCCCCGTTGGGAATGGTCACCTCGAACCTGTTTTCCCTGGCCGCTTCATCCGGAATGGCAAACAGCACCAGCGGCACGTTGGGGCCGGTGTTCCAGTTGGCCTCCATGGCGGCGATTTTCTGCGGCTGGTGCTCGAGCGTGTTCAGGCCGTGCTGGTCGCCGGCAAGGATCTGGATGGGAATGAGGATGGCGGCGGTGAAGACGCCGGTGCGCAGCGCCTTCCACATCGATTCCGAGCGGTCGCCCTTGAGGTAGCGCAGCGCCGACAGGCCGGCGATGAGAAACGATACCGTAAGCCCGGAGGCGAGCAGCATATGGACGAGACGGTAGGGCATGGAGGGATTGAAGAGGATCGCCCACCAGTCGACGGCGTGGGCGACGCCGTCGCGCATCTCGAAGCCGACCGGCGTCTGCATCCACGAGTTCAGCGCGATGATCCAGAAGGCCGACACGGTGGTGCCGCCGGCCACCAGCACGGTCGCCAGCGTGTGGATGCGGTTGGAAACGCGGCGGAAGCCGAACAGCATGATGCCGAGGAAGGCTGCCTCGAGGAAAAAGGCGGTGAGGATTTCGTAGGCCAGCAGCGGCCCGGCGATGTTGCCGACCGTTTCCATGTAGCCCGGCCAGTTGGTGCCGAACTGAAAGCTCATGGTGACGCCGGAAACCACGCCCATGGCGAAAGACAATGCGAACACCTTCACCCAGGTGAAATAGGCGCGCATCCAGGCCGAATCATTGGTCGCGTTGTAGCGGAGCTTGAAGAAAAGCAGCACCCAGCCGAGTGCGATGGTGATGGCTGGAAACAGAATATGAAACGAAATATTCGCACCGAACTGAATGCGCGAAAGGATGAGCGGGTCCATGGCGGGCTCCGGCTGCTTCTAATAAGCGGAGAATAGGCTTGTAGGGCCGGCCGGTCAAAGCGGCGTCCCGCCGCGAGGCGGAACGCCGCAGCGCCATGCGGCGGCAATGTCGAGAACTGTCAGCAACGGCATTGACTTGCGGTTGCATGCGGCGACATTCGTCCTATATCTGGGGTCCTCTTTCAAGCAGCCGTTTTCAGCCATGCAGCCTGTCATCTCCATTTCCGGGGTCACCAAGACCTACGCCACCGGCTTCAAGGCGCTGAAGGAAATCAATCTCGACATCGAGCGCGGCGAGATTTTCGCGCTGCTTGGCCCCAACGGCGCCGGCAAGACGACGCTGATCTCCATCGTCTGCGGCATCGTCAACCGTTCGTCTGGCAGCGTCACGGTGGATGGCCACGACATCACCAGAGACTATCGCGCCGCGCGCGGCCTGATCGGGCTGGTGCCGCAGGAGCTGACCATCGACGCCTTCGAGAGCGTCTGGGCGACGGTCAACTACAGCCGCGGCCTGTTCGGCAAGCCGGCAAACCATGCCTTTGTCGAGAAGGTGCTGCGCGACCTGTCGCTGTGGGACAAGAAGGACGCCAAGGCGATCACGCTTTCGGGCGGCATGAAGCGGCGGCTGATGATCGCCAAGGCGCTGTCGCACGAACCGCGCGTGCTGTTCCTCGACGAGCCGACGGCCGGCGTCGACGTCGAACTGCGCCAGGACATGTGGGCGATGGTGCGGCGGCTGCGCGAGGACGGGGTCACCATCATCCTCACCACCCACTATATCGAGGAGGCCGAGGCGATGGCCGACCGCGTCGGCGTCATCAACCGAGGCGAGATCATCCTGGTCGAGGGCAAGGCCGAACTGATGCGCAAGCTCGGCCGCAAGCGCCTGGTGATGGAACTGCGCAGCCCGCTCGGCGCCATTCCGGACGCCTTCTCGCACTACGCCCTGGAATTGTCGCCGGATGGCGGGCAGATCACCTACACCTATGACAACCAGAGCGCCCGGCCGGGCGTGGCGTCGCTAATCCGCGATCTCGAGGCCGCCGGCATCCAGTTCCGCGACCTGGACACGCAGAACAGTTCGCTGGAGGAGATCTTCGTCAATCTTCTGAGGCAAGAGCCATGAACCTGCGCGCGGTATGGGCGATCTACCGGGTGGAGATGGCGCGCGCGCTGCGCACCGTTTTGCAGAGCATCGTCTCACCCGTGCTGTCGACGTCGCTGTATTTCGTCGTCTTCGGCTCGGCCATCGGTTCGCGCATCACCGAGATCGACGGCATCAGCTACGGCGCCTTCATCGTGCCCGGGCTGATCATGCTGTCGCTTTTGACGCAGTCGATCTCCAACGCCTCCTTCGCCATCTACTTCCCGAAATTCGTCGGCTCGATCTACGAGCTGTTGTCGGCTCCGGTCTCCTATCTCGAGATCGTCCTCGCCTATGTCGGGGGCGCCGCCACAAAGTCGATCATCCTCGGCCTGATCATCCTGGCGACGGCCTCGCTGTTCGTGCCGCTCTCGATCCAGCATCCGTTCTGGATGCTGGCCTTCCTGGTGCTGACGGCGGTGACCTTCAGCCTGTTCGGCTTCATCATCGGAATCTGGGCCAGGAGCTTCGAGCAGTTGCAACTGGTGCCGCTGCTGATCATCACGCCGCTGACCTTCCTCGGTGGCAGCTTCTATTCCATCAACATGCTGCCGGGCGCCTGGCGCACGGTGACGCTGTTCAATCCGGTCGTCTATCTGATCAGCGGCTTCCGCTGGAGCTTTTTCGGAAAATCGGACGTTTCGGTCGGCATCAGCCTCGGCATGACCGTGGTTTTTCTGCTGATCTGCGTGGCGACCGTCGCCTGGATATTCAGGACCGGCTACCGGCTGAGGAATTGAGGGGCGAAGCCACGCTGAGCCGCGGTCAGAGCTAGATCGCCTTCACCAGCCGCAGCAGGCCCAGCATCTCGACATAGGTTCCCTTACGGAAGGCGACGTAGACCGGCTCCTCGATGCCGTGGAAACGACGCTTGAACGCCGCCTGCCCCTGCAGGTTGAAGCGGCGGCGGTTGACCCAGGGCGAATCATAGGCGCGCTGGAAGGCGTTGCGCCAGAAATCGCTTTCGGCGAATCCGCTGAGGCCGACGTCGACCAGCGGCGACAGCCCGAGCGTGACGACCGAAATGCCTTCCTCGCGAAAGCGGTCGACGGCGAATTTGGTCAGGCCGACCTCCGCATGCGGCGAGGCGTCGATGTGCTTGCGCTTGAAGGCTGTGGTGTAGCCGATGACCTTGCCGCCGCGAAACAGCGGATCGAAGTCGAGCAGGGCGACCAGTTCGCCATCGGGGCCGTGCAGCACGAAGCGGCGCATGTCGACGCCCACATGATCGGCGAAGTGCCGGTTGAGGAAGCCCATTTCCCAACGCTTGACGATGCGGTCGCCGCGCCAGTTCGCCGAAAGCCGGGAGATCTCGTCGAGAAAGATCGTCCGCTTGTCCTCGGCGAACGAAAAGCCCTTCTTCAACAGCCAGCGCTCGGAGTAGCGCACGGTTTCGTTGCGCTTGCCGGAAAAATCGTGTTCGGGCAGCGGCAGACGGGTGTCGATGCCCAGCCGGTTGACCTTGTAGCCGAGCCCGGCCAGCACCCGCGCCGACTGTTCGCCGATCTGCACGAACCAGGGGCTGCCGGCGGTCTCGACGAAGCGCCTGATATAGTCGGCCCGATGGGCCGGATCGGCGACCGGGTCACCGAGCGCGAAATGATGCTTCATCTTGGTGCCGAAAGCGATGTAGCCGTCGGCATCGCCGAAATAGGAGAGCCTGCCTTGCACGGCGGAGGAGTAGGCGAGTGAGAAGTCGCCGTGGCGGCGCACCAGCGCCAGCCGTTCGGCATGGGTGAACGCCTGGCGCTCGACCTTTGGCGAGGCACGCTCGAGGATTTTGTCGAGATAGATCCGCAAGGAGGGCATGGGTCGAGATTCCGCGTGCATCTGCGGCGCGCACCCGGGTACGCTATACGCCGTGGCGCCTTGATTTTGCACAGGAAGCCGAAAAAAGCGTTTCGAGGACTTCGGATTCCTGTACCGGTAACAGAGATCCGCCAGCCCCCGGATCTCGAATCAATCACATTGCCGCGACCTGATTATCGCCGATCTCGCGTATATGCCATATAGGACGCAACCGCGGTGCGGCGCATGGCCTCGAAATCCGGGGCCGATCTGCTGTATGGATCATGCGCGGGAGGGCGTTCTGCCGGTGTCGGCGGAAGCGCCACAAGGGTGGAATGGGGTTCGTGAGCGAATGGCAGATACGACAATCAGACCGGCAGCGCACCAGACGGTAACCATCGAACCGGCGATCGTCATCGGCGCCGGCGCCGCCGGTCTCGCGGCAGCGCAGGCGCTGGTCAAGGCCGGCGTGGCGACGGCGATCCTGGAAAAGGAGAGCCGGTTGGCCGAGCCATGGCATCGGCGTCACCAGCAGCTGCGCCTCAATACGCACCGCGACCTTTCGGCACTTCCCGGCCTTGCCTATCCGAAGGGCACGCTCGCCTTCCCCCACAGAACCGCCGTCATCCGCTATCTGAACGATTTCAGCGAGGCGAACCGGCTGCCGGTGGAGCTCGGCGTCGCCGTCGAGGCGGTCCTGTTCAGGGGCGACCACTGGGTGATAGAGACCAGCGCCGGGATGCGCCTAGCGCGCCACGTCGTGATCGCCACCGGCCGCGACAGACAGCCGTTCATCCCCGACTGGAAAGGAATGCGGGATTTCGCCGGCCGCATCATCCATTCGGCGGATTTCGGCGACGCGAAGGACTATGCCGGCAAGAAGGTGCTGGTCGTCGGCGCCGGCAACTCGGGTATAGACGCGCTCAACCACCTGGCGCAGGCAGGCGCCGCCTCGCTGTGGCTGTCGGCCCGCAACGGTCCGTCGGTCCTGCCCAAGCGCATCGGCAAGATTGCCGTGCACCGGCTGTCGCCGCTGATGGCGCGGTTGCCTTTGCGGGTCGCCGATGCGGTGATCGCCTTGACGCAGCGCCTGGTTTTCGGCGACCTGACGAAATTCGGCGTGCCGCCGGCACCGGTGGGCGGCGCCAGCCGCCTGACCACCGACTACACAGCGATCGCCGCCGACGAGGGCGCGATCGACGCCATCCGCTCGGGCAGGATCACCGTCGTGCCGGGGGTGCGAGAATTCACCCGCGACGGCGTCATCCTGGCCAATGGCAGCCTGATCGATCCCGACATCGTCATTGCCGCGACGGGATACCGCACCGGGCTTGAGCAGATGGTCGGCGATCTCGGCGTGCTCGACGGCAAGGGCGTTCCGCTGTTCAATGGCGGGGATGCCGATCCGAAACTGCCTGGCCTCTGGTTCACCGGCATGCGGCCGAGCATCCGCGGCTGCTTCGCCAACGCCGCCATCCAGGCCAAGGCGATCGCCGAGCGGATTGCCCGGCGGATCGCCAATTCCGGCCCCTGAACCGGGCTGGAGGTTCGTTTTACGCGTCGGACGGAACCCCACTTTCCTGGAATTGCCCTCTAAATCGCGATCTTGCCGCCGCCTTGCCTGGTAATGGCGACGACCGCCGGCCGCACCGGCATGTCCGGCTTGAAATCGGGCCAGCGCGTCGACGGATCCTCATAATAGGACGGGCGGCCGAACGCCTCCCAATCCTCGCCGCCGTCGCCTGGATGCTGGACGGCGACGAAGGCGGTCTGATCGTCGGGCGCAAACAGCGGCCCGCACATTTCAGCGCCGATCGGCACGCGGAAAAACAGCTTTGACGTCGCGCGCGCCGGCCCTTCGGTGTCGACCGCCCACAGGCCGTCAGTGCGGCCGGTAGCCTTCGGCCCTTGGCCGTCGGTGGCGACCCACAGGCGCCCGGCTGAATCGACCGCGCAATTGTCGGGCATGCCGAACCAGCCATTGGCCGTGGTGGCGGTGGAGAAGGTGGCGCCGACATCGGCAACCGCCGGATCGCCGCATTTCAGGAGCACCTCCCATCTGCCCCTGGTGCCGGCGAAATCGCCGCCGTCCTCCGATATCTCGATGATATGGCCGAAGGCGTTGTCGGCGCGCGGGTTGGCGGCGTCGACCTGGTCGGCCTTGCGCTTGGAATTGTTGGTCAGCATGACATAGACCTTGCCGTTGACACGATTGGGCTGGATGTCCTCGGGGCGGTCCATCTTGGTGGCGCCGAGCAGGTCGGCGGCACGCCGCGTCTCGATCAACACGTCGGCCTGGCCGGCAAAGCCGTTCTCGGCCGTCAGCGGGCCCTGGCCGAAGACGATCGGCAGCCATTCCACCGTACCGTCCGCGGCGAATTTGGCGACATGCAGCGTGCCGTCATCGAGCAGGTTCATGTTGGCGGCGCGGTCGTCCGGATCGAAACGGCCCGCGGTGACGAATTTGTAGACGTACTCGAAGCGCTCGTCGTCGCCGAGATAGAAGACGACGCGGCCATCCTTGGCGATGATCGATTCGGCGCCTTCATGCTTGAAGCGGCCCATTGCGGTGCGCTTCCTCGGCGTGGATGTCGGATCGTTGACGTCGACCTCGACGATCCAGCCGAAACGGTTGGGCTCGTTCGGCTCCTTGGCGAGGTCGAAACGATCGTAATGCGCGCCCCATTCATAGGCGCCTTCCGGAATGCCGAGGCGCTTGTAATTGGCGGCTTCCTTATGGCCTTCCGGCAGTTCACCGGAGAAATAGCCGTGGATGTTCTCCTCGGCCATGACATAGGTGCCCCAAGGCGTGACGCCGCCGGCGCAGTTGTTGAATGTGCCGACGACCTTGGTGCCGGATGGGTCGGCATTGGTCTTGACGCGGTCATGACCGGCGACCGGGCCCGACAGCGCCATTTCGGTGTTGGAGGTGATGCGGCGGTTCAACTTGCCGTCGCGCACCACCTGCCACTTGCCGCCTTCCTTGCGGATCTCGACGATGGTGCCGCCATGTGCCGCCATCTCGACATCGACCTGCTCCTTCGAGAGCGGCGCGAGTTCGGCCGCCTTCTTGCCGTCCTTCTCGACGATCCTGACGATGCCCGGGAACATCAGATGCGGATTGGTGTATTCGTGGTTGACGACCAGCAGGCCGTGCTCGGCGGAGCCACCGATCCCGATATAGCCGACATAGTCATTGTTGTAGCCGAATTGTCTTGCCTGGGCCTCAGCCGACTGCCTGGCCGGGTCGAACTCCGGCGAATCGGCAAACAGCGGATCGCCCCAGCGCAACAGCACGTCGGCATCGTAGCCCGGCGCGACATGGTGCTTGTCGTCGATACCGGCTTCGAGTTCCTCGAACGAGAAGGCGGAGCCCTCGGCGGCACGCGCATCGTCGGCGGCCACGAGCGCCAGCGGGCTGACGGTGGCGGCGATGGCCGAGACGGCCAGCGAGCCCTTGAGGAAGGCGCGGCGGGAGAACCGCTCGGCAATGATTTCGCCCATGGTGCGGTTTTCGGTGGGGTTGGTCGCCGGACCGTCGTTTTCCTCAAGCAGGCTGGTGCGGAATCGGGCGTCGGGCGAGCGATGGTCGGTCATGGTCTGCCTCTGGCTGGATGGCTGGAGCGTGTCACGCGTTTCGACCCCTTATAGACGATCGGTCACACTTTCGTGACATTCGTGCACCCGCCAGCTTGACCGCGAACCTCGCGCCACATCCGGTTTGAAACTCGGACCAAGGTCCTAAACCGATCGGGCGAAGGTCCGGATTGCCGCGGCATCGGTCGTGGGCCACTTACACGAACACGCCATGTCGCCGATGGTCGCGTACCTGCACGAGATGGCCTCTGAATTTTGCCGGTCCGATCAAGTGAGGGACTGATGCGCAGCTCGATCATGGCTCATTGTTGCTGGCTGGCCCTGAGAGCAGTGCCGGCACTGGCGCTGACCATAGCCCCCTATCACCTCGATTTTCACGGTTCCGCCGCAGGCATTGTCGCGTCCAGCGCCCAAGCCAAGCCTGGCGGGAACAGCGGCAATGGCGGTGGTGGCGGTAACGGCAATGGCGGCAATGGAAATAACGGCGGCGGCAACAATGGCAACGCCGGAGGCAACAATGGCAACGCCGGAGGCAACAATGGCAACGCTGGCGGCAACGGGAACAATGGCGCCGGCAACAACGGCAAGGGGAAGGGTGCCAACAGCTCCGGCAAGCATGTGAACGCAACAACCGGCGATCGTGTCGAAATAGACGACAACAAGATCGTGGTGCAGCACCCTAACGGCTTCGGGGAAGAGATCGAGAAGGGTCGCTTCAAAATGACCGACGCTCTGGGCCGCACGATCGTCGAGCGCCCTGCGACGGCGGCGGATATAAGCCGCCTCAAGGGGTTGTAGAGCGGGCAATAGGCATCGCCCGCTTTACGTGTCACCTCCGCCGCCCCCCGGCGGAGGTGACCTTGTCGCTCCGGCCCCGTATAGGGGCCGTCTTTTTTGCCCTGGAGCGTTCCGCTGCTGCACCGCGCTTCAGGTTTTCATTTATGCGTGTCGTTATCCCAAACCGGGGATCCCTTGCGGCCGACCAGGATTAGCTGCCGGCCCGATCCCGCGCTTCGCGCATCAGCAGCGCCGCCTCGGTGCGATTGCGGACGTTGAGCTTGGACAGCACACCGGTCATGTGATGCTTGACCGTTTTTTCCTGCAGTGCCAGCCGCAGCGCCACTTCCTTGTTGCTCAGCCCTTCCGCCACCAGCTGCAGGATCTCGGCCTCGCGTCCGGTGAGCTGACGCAGGCGATCCGTCCTGCCGTTGGCCGGCTGCAGCGATTGCAGGTCCGAAAGCAGGCGAGCCGACAGGGTCGGCGACACATAGGTCTCGCCGGCCGCGACACCATGGAGGATTTCGGCCAGCATGCGCGAGCCGACCCCCTTCAGCACATAGCCGCGCACACCGGCATTCAGCGCCCGCGCCACGTCGGCATTGGCCTCCGAGACCGTCAGCATGACGATCTTCTGTCCGGGATTGGCACCCAGTATGCCGGCCACCGACGCAAGGCCGTCACCCGGCATGCTGATGTCGAGCAGCAGTATGTCGGGCTGCAAAGTCGAGGCGATGCGTTCGGCATCCTGCGCCGTGGCGCCCTGGGCCACCATTTCGAAGCCGCCGATCTCCGACAGGCTGCGGGTAACGCCTTCGCGAAACAGAGGGTGGTCGTCGACAATGGCGACACGGATGGTACCGATCATGGTTGATCCTCGACGGCTAGCGTAATCATCAATCGTGTTCCCTGCGGCCCGGTCGTGGTCTCGAACTGGCCACCAATGCTTTCGATACGTTCCCTGATGCCGGCGAGCCCCAGGCCTTCGGCCCGCCTCGGGTCGAATCCGGGCCCGCCATCCGACACTTCAACGAAGAACTTGCCGCCTGTCATCCCGGCCTTCACCTCCTGATCCTTGCCCTGCCCATGACGGTAGGCGTTGTTCAGCCCCTCCTGGACGAAGCGATAGATGCTGATCTTCTCCGAAGCGCCCAGTTCGGGCAACTGCCTGGATAGGGTCAGCGCCACGGAACTGCGGGTCCTGCGTTGATGCTCGTCGACGGCAAGACGCAGAATGTCGCCGGTCGCGGCCGTTTCTATCTGCGGCAGGACAAGGCCGTTGCAGATGCCGCGGATTTCACGCATCGCGTCGTCCAGCGCCATGCGGATCATGGCGATCTCGGCGTTGCGGCTGTCGCTGGAGGCACCCTCGCCGGAAATGGCGGGGCTATCCACACGCAGCGCCGCCAGCGCGACGAGCTGGGCCGGCCCGTCATGAAGGTCGGCACCGATGCGACGCAGGTATCGTTCATTGAGCGCCGTGGCACGGCGCGACGCCTGCTGGACGCGCAGGCGCAGCGCCCGGTTTTGCGAAACCAGCGCCTGCAGCTCGGAGACCTGGCCCTGCAGAACGCCGCGCTGCTTGTCGATGGTGCGGCTGCCACGTATGACGATCCCCGACAACAGCAGCAGCGCCGTCAGCGTGGCGCCGGCCACGATCAGCCAGCTCGACAGCAAGGCGGAAGCCAGAGCCGCCTGGAAATCGTCGGCGATCTCGTAGAATTCGGTGACGGCGACCACCTCGCCCGACCAGGGTTCGCGGACTGGATTGTAGATTTCCAGCAGCGGCACGCCCGCGGCCCTCTCCTCCTTGTCGTCCTCGTCGCCTAGCTCGTTGAACTCGGCGACGACATTCCCGGCGAAGGCGGCACGCAGGTTGGCGCTCGGGCCGAACTGCCGGCCGATCAAGGCCGTGTCCTTCGAATACAGCACCGTGCCGTCCCGACGCCACAGCTTGAAGGAAAACAGCCGTTTGCCGAGCGCGCCTTGGCCGAGGGTCTCGTCAAGCGCCCGTTTGACGGCGTCATCGAGCTGATGGTTCGTGCGCAGATCGGGGAGCAGCGGAGCGATCACGCTGTCGACATAAAGGGCAGTCGTGGCCGCCGAATTGTGGAGCACGCTTTCGCGGATTTGCGCGGTGACCCAGAAGCCGACCACCAGCATCACCGCAAGCAGCCCGAAGCCGCCGGCAATGATGAACTGCAGCGCCAGCGTAAGCCCGTTCCAGCGCCGCGACAAGGTTTCGAGAAATCGCACGCCACGCTCCTCGCCCCCACCCGCAGGGGCAGGGTAGTGGCCGCGACTTTGGCGCTTCGGTCCTGCCGACACAAGAGCCTGGTCCCACGGCAGTTGCTTGACGTCGCGACGCGCTTGCGAAACAAGGCACGGACGACCGGCATCAATATCGAGGGCAGCGTGAGTTTTTCGGGGTTACTTCAGCTCGGTCTTTCGACCGTGATCTTTCTGCTGGCGGCGGCGGCCGCCAAGCAATGGGGGATGGCGCCCAGCCTGGGCAAGATCGTGCTGACGCTTGCGCTCTATTCGCTGGGCAACCTGATCATGCTGCGGCTGATTCGCGAGTTCGGCATGTCGGTGTCGTTCAGCCTGTCGGCGGTCATCCAGCTGGTATCGGTCAATCTGGTGGCGCTGATATTCTTCGGCGAGCGCATCAATACGCTGCAGGCGGCCGGCATCGTGCTGGCGATCGCCGCCGTGGCGCTGATCACGCTCGGGCCCTATGTGCAAGGGCGATGACCGGCAAACCATGGTTGCGAAACGAGGTCCGATGAGAACTGCGGCAAAGGCTCTGCTGAGTCGGGTCGAATTCCCGGTGCTGCTGGCCGGCCTTGTCGTCGCCGCCGGCCTGTGGGGCTTCGTGGAGTTGATGGAGGTGGCACGGGCCACCACGCCGCACGCCTTCGACGCTGAAATCATGCTTGCCTTCCGCCAGGCCGGCCAACCCGGTATCCCGATCGGCCCGCCATGGATGGAAGGGGCGATGCGCGACATCACGAGCCTCGGCAGCACCAGCGTGCTGGTGCTGATCACGGCGGCGACGATCATCTATCTGCTGTTGATCCGCAGGCCCGGGACCGCGCTTCTCATCTTCGTCGCCGTGGCGGGCGGCCAGATGCTGTCGAGCCTCCTGAAGCTCGGCGTCGACCGGCCGCGGCCCGAACTCGTCTCGCATCTGGTCAACGAGACCTCGCTTTCCTTCCCGAGCGGCCACGCGATGCTTTCGGCGGTGACCTATCTCACATTGGGCTCGCTTGCGGCGCGCTTCCTGCATGGCCGGACGACGAAGATCTATGTTCTGGCGCTCGCCGTGCTGACGACGGTGCTGGTCGGCATCAGCCGCATCTATCTCGGCGTCCACTGGCCGTCGGACGTGCTGGCCGGCTGGTGCGCGGGCTTTGCCTGGGCCATGCTGTGCTGGTTGGCGGCAAGGGTCCTGCAGCGGCGCAGGGTGGTGCGTGACGACGTCTGACGACGCTCGACCGGGAAGCGGTCAGATCAGCCGGTTGATCAAGTGTCCGCAGCCCGTTAGCAGAAGGACCACCGATACCAGGCATGCCGATGTCGTCAATGTCTTGAAAATGGTCAACCACGTTATCCCCTGCCCCAGATGGAACACCATAGCTCTCAATGTTCGGGATGTATCCGAAAAACGCTCGACAGCGATGATGATCAAGGCTCAAGCGTGCATGCTGATGCTTGAAACATCATAATGGTCGTATTATACATCATATCCGCAGACTCAGACGGGGATCCCGGCCGATGATCACTGCCGCGCAGATGCGCGCCGCGAGGGCGCTGGCCGGCATCGATCAGAAGACGCTCGCCGAGCGCGCCGGCGTTTCGCTTCCCACCATCCAGCGCATGGAAGCGAGCGACGGCGTGGTCAGGGGTGTGGTCGATACGCTGATGAAGGTCATCCAGGCCCTCGACGAGGCCGGGGTGGAGCTGATCGGCGAGAATCAACCCAGTGAGCGCGGCGGCCGGGGCGTGCGCCTCAAGCCTGCCGTGCCGCCCAATCCGAAAGCTGAGCCGGCATAAGTCGCGACGGCGACCGCCGACAGTCCTGCCGACGATCCCGCCGCCTTTCAGGTGCGGAAGCAGTCCATGGACGAGATCGGGCAGACACTCAACGAAACCGCGCGCAAACCGACCCATGGGCCGGCAAAGCCGACTTTTTCCGAACTGTTCACACCGAAACTGGTGACGGTCTGGCGCGAAGGCTACAGGCTCGAACATCTCAGGGCCGATGCCATTGCCGGGCTGACCGTCGCCATCGTCGCCTTGCCGCTGTCGATGGCAATCGCCATCGCATCAGGGGTGACGCCGGAGCGCGGGCTCTACACATCGATCATCGGCGGCTTCATCATCTCGGCGTTCGGCGGCAGCCGTTTCCAGATCGGCGGCCCCGCGGGCGCCTTCATCGTGCTGGTGGCGGCGACGGTCGCGCGGGTCGGCGTGGACGGGCTGTTGCTGGCGACGATGATGGCCGGCATCTTCCTCATCGCCATCGGCTATCTGCGGCTCGGCACCTACATAAAGTTCATTCCCTATCCGGTGACGGTCGGCTTTACCGCCGGTATCGCCGTCATCATCTTCTCGGGCCAGATCGTCGAACTGTTCGGGCTGAAGCTCGCCGGCAAGGAGCCAGGCCCGCTGGTGCCGAAGCTGACGGCGATCGGCGAGGCGGCCGGCACGATCAATCTCGCGGCGACCTTCGTGGCGGTGCTGACAATCGCAACCATCGCTTTCCTGAAGCGCTGGCGGCCGAAATGGCCGGCGATGTTGATCGCCATCGGTCTGGCGTCGCTCGCGGTGGCGCTGTTTGCGCTGCCGGCCGAGACGATCGGCACGCGCTTTGGCGGGATCCCGCGCAGCCTGCAATGGCCGGCGCTTCCCCCCGTCAGCCTCGACAGGATGATCGACGTGCTGCCGGACGCCATCGCCTTCGCGTTGCTAGGCGCCATCGAATCCTTGCTGTCGGCCGTCGTCGCCGACGGCATGACCGGCCGCCGGCACCGTTCCAACTGCGAACTGGTGGCGCAAGGCTTCGCCAACATCGCCTCGGCCCTGTTCGGCGGCATCTGCACCACCGGCACCATTGCCCGTACCGCCACCAATGTGCGGGCCGGCGCGCACGGGCCGGTTTCGGGCATGATCCACTCCATGATCCTGCTCGTCCTGATGCTGGCGGCAGCGCCGCTCGCCAGCTACATCCCGCTCTCCGCCCTCGCCGGCGTGCTGGCGGTGGTGTGCTGGAACATGTTCGAGAAGCAGGCTTTCGCCACGCTGCTGCGCGCCTCGCGCGGCGATGCGCTGGTGCTGATGGCCACCTTCCTGATCGTGGTCTTCCGCGACTTGACCGAAGGCATCGTTGTCGGCTTCGCGCTGGGCTCGATCCTGTTCATCGACCGCATGGCGAAATCCATCGCCGTCGAGGCCGACCAGACGCTGGTGCCTGAGGACGTCGCCGACCGCGAGAGCGTCTATGATTCCAGGGACGCGACCGACGCCGACACCGTCGTCTACCGCATCACCGGCGCATTCTTCTTCGGCGCCGCTTCGACCGTCGGCGCGGTGCTCGACCGCATCGCCGACCAGCGCAAGAACTTCATCCTCGACTGCTCGGCGGTGCCGTTCTTCGATTCGACCGCGGCCAATGTCATTGAGGGTGCGGCGCACAAGGCCAGGCGCGCCGGCGTGCGCTTTGTCATATCTGGCGCTTCGCCGCAGACAAGACGCACGCTGATCAACCACGGCCTCAAGCGCCCGCTGGTGACCTACGCCGCCTCGATCCGGGCAGCGCAGGCGCAGTTGGAGGGGAAGAGGGCAGCGCAGTAGCTTGCATTCTGCTTTCTTCCAACGCGCCGGGAAGCACCTCTCATGGATTGAGCGATCGTGAACCGCTGACAAACGGACTTCCCCGGACGTAAAATCGCAGCAGGCGGTCGGCATCCTTCGAAATGCCGATCCGAACGCTCTGCCCGATTTCGCCGGGGTCGCGGCCATCGCTTGCAAGCCATAGAGGGCCTTCCCGGCAAAGATCGAGCCCGTCGAGCGAACGGTCGATCCGCAACGCCATGGCGAGCCTTCCCGGTCCTCGCGCCAGGTCACGCAGGCGCTCGATGCCGCGATTGAGCCGCATGATCGAAATGCCGTCGAGCGGCTCGAGTGCCCTGATCAGGACGCCGGTTCCGATGCCGGGCATCTCGCTCGAGACATTCAGCATGTATGAGATGCCGTAGGCGAGATAGACATAGGCATGCCCGCACTCGAGGAACAGCGAGCGATTGCGCGGGGTCATTCCCCTGAAGCCGTGCCCGGCAGCATCGCCGGCGACATACGCCTCGGTCTCGACGATGCGGCCGCTGGCAATGCCTTCGGGCAATTCCCGGACCACGATCTTGCCGATGAGATAGCGCGCGAGAGCGGCCGTATCGTGCGGCAGTTCCGAGCGGGCGAGCGGGCGGCGGACGACCATCCTCATGGCGGCTGGTTTTAGATCCGCCCGGCCCATGTGGCAAAGACTCTCGTGAGTCCGCTCGGGATATCTGGCTTCTCAATCGAGCTTCAGCGCCGCGACTTCGCCCTCGTTCATCAGGGGGGCATAGAGGATCGACTTGCCGTCGGTGCGGATGCCGGTGCGCGAATGGAGGGCCAGCCCCTGCCCGCGAGCCATCCAAGGCGAATGACCGCATGACCGGCGATTAATGCCCTCGCGTCACCTCGCCGCCAATTCCTCCGCGGGCGGAGCGCCGGCAAGATCGTCGCGCGCCTTGCGGGCCAGCTTCTTCGTCGAGCGCCTGGGACTGTCGCCGAACAGTTCGGCCGCCTCGGCAAGGCAGGATTTCCTCAGGCTCTTTTCGGAATGCTTCAGGAGTTTGCCAAGGAGTTTCGTATCCCCGGGCGGTCCAAGCGGCTCGCCGCCGGCCTCCAGCATCGCCCGCATGACGAAGACGTCGTGCAGTTCGCCGAGTTGCTCTGCGAGCTTGTCGACCGCCTTGCGACGAGCCTTGATTGGCGTCGGCCACAGGCGGCCGAGCAGCGACAGATGCATGCTGTGGGTCTTGGCCGCCTTGCGCAGGTCGTGGAAATCCTCGGCCCCGCCGCTCGAGGCCGCCTTGTCCAGTGCTTTGCGCGCGCGCCGCAATGTGGCGCGGGCGCCCTCGGCCAGAATGTCGGCGGCCCGCTCCGGCTGGTCCGGCAAGGACAGGCTGTCGACGCGTTCGAGGCCCTCCTGGCAGGCGGCGATGGCAGCTTTTATGGCCGCATCGAGACCGGCGCCGGCATGAAGCGCGTGCTGGCGCATCACCAGGCGATCGCGGGCGGGGCCGAGGCCGTGACCGGCGCTTTGCCCCGGAAAGGCGTCGGCCAGGCGGTCGATCGTCTCGATCAAGGCGGTCGCCTCGCGCGGTCCGGCGAGCAGTGCCGAGACCTGCTTGTAGCACTCGTTCTCCGTACGGCAGAATGTTTCGTCACCGGAACGAACGAGCTGTAACAAGGCGCGCACGCTCTTCAGTCGTTTGCGGGATTTGTGCAGTCCCTGCTCCGGCTTGTGACGCGCCGTGTCGAGATGAGCAAGCGCCTTGCCGATTTCCTCGGCCAGGATACGCCTGACCTCGCCGGTCAGCGGCAGGCGCGGATCAATGCGAAAGCTCATGCGGCGATCTCCGGAATCCCCCCGAGGGCGAGCGACGCGTTGTAGAACTTCTGTTCGCCAGTCACTTCGCGGCCGAGCCAGTCTGGCAGCAGTTCATCCGGAACATCGTCCGGCGTCTCGAGTTCGGCCATCACAAGCCCCGCCAGCGCGCCGCCGAAGACATCGACTTCGTAGAGATAGCCGCCATGCCTAACATGATGACGTGTCTTCTCGATGACACGCCCGATGGCGAAGCCGAGCATCTCCACGGCGTCGGCCAGCGGAATGGGATATTCGAATTCGTCGCGCTCCCGCGCCGTGCTGCCGAATTTGAGCGTCAACCTGGCCGAGGCGCCGTTGCTGATGCGCACGCGCACCGTGCGTCCTGGCGCGGCGGCGAGATAGAACTGGAGGATGCGGACGTCCGTCTCGACCAGATCCCGCCATGCCGTGCCGGAGACCAGGAACTTGCGCTCGACTTCCTTGCCCATGGCCGCGCACTAAAGCCCGCGCGGGCCGGCATGGCAAGCCATGTCCGGGATCGGATTTGACTTTAATCAATCGATTGATTAAAGTGTGCCGCATGATCAAGCCGCCCGAAGCCCGAACTCCTCGCCGCGAGCCGCCCGCCGCGGAGATGACACGTGAAGCCCTGGTCCGCGCGGCGCTCAAGCTGTTCGGACGACAAGGCTTCGACGGCACCTCCACGCGCGAGATCGCGGCGGAAGCCAAGGCCAATATCGGTTCCATCGCCTATCACTTCGGCAGCAAGGAGGGGCTGCGCCTCGCCGCCGCCGACCATATCGTGGAGACTATACAGTCGGTCGCCGGCCAGGCACTCGGCGAGGCGCGGGCGCCGGCAATCGCGAACCCCGAGACGGCGCGGGCACAGCTGTTCGCGGCGCTGGAGCGGATGGTGGCATTCGTCGTGGCCCAGCCGCAAGCCGGTGAGATCGTGCAGTTCGTGCTGCGCGAGCTCTCGCATCCGACCGCGGCGCTCGACCGCATCTATGACGGCGTGTTCGAGCCGACGCATCGGCGCCTGTGCCTGCTCTGGGAACAGGCGACCGGCGAGGCGGCCGAGAGCGAGGCGACCCGGCTCACCGTGTTCACGCTGATCGGACAGGTCATCTATTTCCGCATCGGCCGCGAGGCGGTCATGCGCCGCATGGGCTGGCGCGAGATCGGCGCCGCCGAGGCCGCCAAGGTGGCGGCCGTCACATCGGACAACCTCAGCGCCATACTGGCCGCCCGGAAGGGATCGAGACGATGAGCTTTCTTTGTTCGCTGCCGCTTGCCGCTCAACTCTTCGGCGCCTGCGCACCGGCTTCTCCGCTGGCCGTCGGCTATGTCGAAGGCGACTATGTGCTGCTGGCGCCGATCGAGGTGGCGCAGGTCGAGACCGTCGCGGTCAAGCGCGGCGATCGCGTCACATCGGGCACCACGATCGTGACGCTGGAAAACGCCGACGCGAAAATCGCGGTCGCACAGGCCACGGCAAGTCTCGCCCAGGCGCGGGCGCAGCTTGCCGATCTGCAGGTGGGCAAGCGGCCGGAAGAAATCGCCGCCCTCAAGGCCCAGGTCGACATGGCCAAGGCGCAGGCTGACGATGCCAGACGCAAATACGACCGCGCTGCCGACCTCTTCAAGCGCGGCACCGGCACGCAGGCCGACTACGACACCGCCTCGGCCACGCTGGAGACGGCCAACGCGCAGGTCGGACAGGCGCAGGCCAATCTCGCCGCCGGCGGCCTGCCGGCGCGTCCCGAGACGATCAAGGCCGCCGAAAGTCAGGTCAAGCAGGCACAGGCCGCGCTCGACCAAGCGGCGTGGCGGCTATCCAAGCGCACCCTGGCGGCCCCTTCTCCGGGCCGCGTCAGCGACGTCATTCGCAATCCGGGCGACACGGCAGGGCCGACCGCGCCCGTCATCTCCGTGCTGCCCGACGGCGCGGTGAAGCTCAGCGTCTATATACCCGAAGCCGCCTTCTCCTCGGTCAAGGTCGGCACTTTGCTCCGCGTCCATTGCGACGGTTGCGGCCCGGATGTGAAGGCGCGCGTCAGCTATGTCTCGCCCGATCCGGAATTCACCCCGCCGGTGATCTATTCGCTGGAGAACCGGCAGAAGCTGGTCTACCTCGTCGAGGCGCGGCCGGAGGGCGGCGCCGGCGCCTTGCAGCCGGGCCAGATCGTCGACGTCGAGCTGGCGGTTTCAGGAAAATGAACGTCATCGACGTGCACGGCCTGGTCAAGCGCTTCGGCGACAAAACCGTCGTCGACCATGTCACGATGACGGTGGCGGAAGGCGAGATCGTCGGCTTCCTCGGCCCCAACGGCTCGGGCAAGACCACCACCATCCGCATCATGTGCGGCCTGCTGACCCCGGACGAGGGCGAAGGCACGGTGCTGGGTTTCGACATCCTCACCGACAGCCTGCGCATCAAGCGCGAGGTCGGCTACATGACGCAGAAATTCTCGTTCTACGAGGATCTGACGATCGGCGAGAACCTCGAATTCGTGGCGCGGCTCTACCGGCTGAAGCCGGTCGAGGAGCATGTCGCCAGGACCCTGGAGGAGCTCGGCCTGACGACACGCCGCAACCAGCTCGCCGGTACGCTATCGGGCGGCTGGAAGCAGCGGCTGGCGCTGGCCGCCTGCATCATGCACAAGCCCAAGCTGCTTCTGCTCGACGAGCCGACGGCCGGCGTCGACCCCAAGGCGCGGCGCGAGTTCTGGGACGAGATCCACCGGCTGGCGAGCGGCGGGCTGACCGTGCTGGTCTCCACCCACTACATGGACGAGGCCGAGCGGTGCCATCGCATCAGCTATATCTCCTACGGCAAGATGCTGGCGACGGGCACCGTCGCCGAGGTGGTCAGGAATGCCGGCCTGACCACTTTCGTCCTGCAGGGCCCGCGCCTCGACCAGGTGGCGCAAGCGCTCGAAGGCCGGCCGGGCGTCGACCAGGTGGCGCCGTTCGGCGCGACGCTGCATGTCGTGGGAGCCGACAGGAAGAAGCTGGAGACGGCGCTGGCCGATGTCGAGAAGGAGCACAAGGGCGTGACGGTGGCGCCGGGCGAAACCAGCCTCGAGGACGTCTTCATCCAGTTCATGTCCGGCTCGAAGGACAACATGGCATGAACGCGGTCTTCTCCTTCGCCCGGCTCGGCGCGCTGCTGATCAAGGAGTTCATCCAGATGCGCCGCGACCGCATCACCTTCGCCATGATGCTGGGCGTGCCGCTGATCCAGCTGGTGCTGTTCGGCTACGCCATCAACAACGACCCGAAGAGCCTGCCGGCGGCACTCGTGGCGACGAGCAGCGATCCCTATACGCGCGCCATGGTCTCGGCGCTGCAGACCACCGGCTACTACCGTTTCGACCATGTGGCGCAAAGTGCCGAGGAGGCCGAATTCCTGATGGCGCGCGGCGACGTCGCCTTCGTCGTCACCATTCCGGCCGATTTCGCGCGGCGGGTGGAGCGCGGCGACAATCCGCAGATCCTGATCGAGGCCGACGCCACCGACCCGGCGGTTGCCAGCGGCGCCATCTCGACGCTCAGCACCGTCGCCGGCCAGGCGCTGCTCAGAGCGCAAGGCATGCAGGAGGCCGCCGCCGAGGCCGCCCGGGGCCAGCTCGATGTGGTCGTGCACCGGCGATACAATCCGGAGGGCATCTCGCAATACAACATCGTCCCCGGCCTGCTCGGCGTCATCCTGCAGATGACGATGGTGATGATGACCTCGATCGCGCTGACACGCGAGACAGAGCGCGGCACGATGGAGAACCTGCTCGCCATGCCGTCGAGCCCGCTCGAGATCATGCTGGGCAAGGTGCTGCCCTATCTGGCGGTCGGCGCGGTGCAGGTCGTGGTGGTGCTGGCGGCGTCGAAGCTTCTGTTCGCCATTCCCTTCACCGGATCGATGACGCTGCTCTTGTCGGCGGTGCTGGTGTTCGTGCTGTCCCTGGTGCTGCTCGGCTACACGATTTCGACCGTCGCGCGCACGCAGATGCAGGCCTTGCAGCTCACCTTCTTCTTCTTCCTGCCGTCGATCATGCTTTCAGGCTTCATGTTTCCCTATCGCGGCATGCCGGGCTGGGCGCAGATCTTCGGCGAGATCTTTCCCCTGACGCATTTCCTGCGCATCACCCGTGCCGTCATGCTGAAGGGCGCGCAGCTGCCGGCGGTGGCCGTGGAGATCGGCTGGCTGGTGGTGTTCGTGGCGCTGTTTGCCGGCGTCGCCCTGGTCCGCTTCCGCCGCACGCTGGACTGAAAAACAGCCCCTGAGAGGGTCCAGGGTTCCATCGAGCCCTGGACCCTCCCGTTGGAACCATGCTTCTGCCCCGGCGTTGTCGATCAGCCTCGCCGCTGCCACTTGCGGGCCAAGACGGCCCCCTCAGTGCAAGCGAAGCCCTTGGCATCTCGAGTCCGGCCGGATCATCTGGCGGGATGCGGAATGCCATCAAAACAACGGGATAGAGCGCAGACTTGCAAGTGTATTGCGCTCTATCGACCAGCAATGGAGGCAATGATGAGACTGTATCTTTCCGCCACCGCGGCCGGGCTTCTGCTAGCCGCCGGCATCGGTGCCGCCGCTGCTCAGGACGTGATCATCGAGCCGCAGCAGGAGACCGTTATCCGCGAATATGTGCACAAGAAGCCGATCGCCTCGGTCGACCTGCTGGGCGTCCAGCTGGCCATCGGCTCGACCTTGCCGGACACTGTTGAGCTGCATGCGATCGATGTTCCTGATGTGCAGTACCGCTATGTCGTCGTCAACGGTCAGACCGTCCTCGTCGATCCCGGAACCCGTCGCATCGTGAAAGTCATCGACTGACGGCACCGTCATCAGCTGACGGGCACTGGGCAATTCCAGGAAAAGTGCGCAGCGGTTTCCATCCGGAATTGCGAAACAACAAGGCTGCCCGCCCTGCCATGCAGGGCGGGCGTCAAGCGGCAGCAGCCATGATCTTGGCATAGGCGTCGAAATCGACATTGCCGCCAGACAGCACCACGGCCACGCATTTGCCGGCCAAGTCGATCCTGCCCGACGAGAGCGCGGCGAGCCCGACGCAGCCGCCGGGCTCCACGACGAGCTTGAGATGGGCCATGGCGTCGCGCATGGCCTGCTTCGTCGCCTCCTCCGAGACGGCAATCCCGCCGGCCAGCGTCCTGCGATTGATCTCGAAAGTGAGCGCGCCCGGCTCGGCGACGAGAAGTGAATCGCAGATCGAGGTGTGGCCGGGCTCATTCGCTACCCTGGTGCCCTTGGCCAGCGACCGGCTGGTGTCGTCGAAAAATTCCGGCTCTGCCGCCCAGACGGCGGTGGCGGGCGAACCGTCCTTGACCGCGATCGAAATCCCGCTGCTCAGCCCGCCGCCGCCACAGGGAACGATGACGGCGTCGAGGCTCACGCCAAGCGCCTTGGCCTGACGCAGCAGTTCGAGGCCGATCGTGCCCTGGCCGGCGATGATGGCGGGATCGTCATAGGGCGGCACCAGGACCATGCCCTTCTCCACGTAAGGCCGCACCACGGCCACGCGGTCTTCGCGGACGCGATCGAAGGCGACCACTTCGGCGCCCATCTTGCGGACATTGCCGATCTTCATGGCCGGTGCGTCCGACGGCATGGCGATGACCGCCCTGACGCCGAACATGGCGGCGGAAGCGGCAACGCCTTGCGCATGATTGCCCGAGGAAAAGGCGACCACGCCGCGGCCACGCTCCTCGGCCGATAGCGAGGACAGCTTGTTGTAGGCGCCGCGGAACTTGAACGAGCCGGTACGCTGCAGCGTTTCCGGCTTGAACAGGATGCGGCCGCCGAAGCGGCTGTTGAGCTCGGGCGATTCGATCAGCGGCGTCTCGACGATAAGGCCGGAGAGCCGGGCGGCGGCGGCGTGGATATCGGCGATGCCGGGAGGCGTGGTCATGGCGGGTCCTGTAAGATGTGGTCCGGCCATGGTGCACGCAAAGGGCCGCGCGAGGCCAACAAAAAAATGTAACCCTCACAAGGTTTGAGATCACGACGGCCGGCAGTGCTGGCAGTCACCTGCCTGCCGGTCCGTCCAGTTCAACCCTCACCCCAACAACGTCCGCTGCCGCTTGTTGCCGCCGGCCTTGCGCCAGGCGTTGAAGCGATGGGTGGCGGCGGCAAAGGAAATCTTCATCTGCTGGGAGACCGAATAGCGCGACTTGCCTTCGTCGAACATGCGGTAGCAGCACTCGACGCCTTCCTCGGTCAGCTTGCCGTCGAGGGTCTTGTTGTGCGGGTTGGCGGGATCGAACTTCTCGATCTGCTGCTCGACCAGACCTTTCAGGCGCTGCAGATCGGCCTCGATGCTGGCTATGAGGTCGAGGACGGGTTTCGGGTCGAAGTGATGGGCGTGCGGCTTTGCAGTCATCGGCGGCTTCCTCGGTTGTTGGCTTGAGTTTCGTCATATAAGTGAACATTTGCCGATAATGAAGAGGCGGCGCCGAATGGCGGCTTCAACAAATCTTGACCACTGCCCAGGCGCACGATTGACCGATGCGGCAGCAAACTTTAGTTTAGAACAATTCTAAACTAGGGTGATTTCCTCATGCTTTCCCGTGTTTTCGGCTTCGGCCGCCGCTCCTTCGATTCGCTCTCCGAACAGGAGATCCTGGCGCTTGCCATCTCGTCGGAAGAAGACGACGGGCGCATCTATCGCGCCTATGCGGATGGGCTGGCGGAGGATTTTCCGCAATCGGCCAAGATGTTCGAGGACATGGCCGAGGAGGAGGACGGTCATCGCGACGCGCTGATCGAGCTTTTCCGCAGGCGTTTCGGGGAGCGCATTCCGCTGATCCGGCGCGAGCATGTGAAGGGCTATTACGAGCGCAAGCCCGACTGGCTGGTCAAGCCGCTCGGCATCGAGCAGGTACGCCGCCAGGCCGAGGCGATGGAGCGGCAGGCCTATCTGTTCTATGTCGAGGCGGCCAGGCGCACCACCGATGCCTCGACCAGAAAGCTGCTCGACGAACTGGCGGCGGCGGAACAGAGCCATGAGAGCATGGCGCAGCGGCTGGAGCAGCAGCACGTGCCGGGCACCGTGAAGGTCGAGGAGGCGACGGCCGAGCAGCGCCAGTTCATCCTCACCTATGTGCAGCCGGGACTGGCCGGACTGATGGACGGTTCGGTATCGACGCTGGCGCCGATCTTCGCCGCCGCTTTTGCCACGCACGACACCTGGCAGACGCTTCTCGTCGGCCTCGCCGCCTCGATCGGCGCCGGCATCTCGATGGGCTTCACCGAGGTCGCCTCCGACGACGGCAAGCTGTCGGGCCGCGGTTCGCCGGTCAAGCGCGGCCTGACCGTGGGCATCATGACGACGCTCGGCGGCCTCGGCCATGCACTGCCCTACCTCATCCCGCATTTCTGGACGGCGACAGCGGTTGCCGCCGTGGTGGTGTTCTTCGAACTCTGGGCCATCGCCTTCGTCCAGAACCGCTACATGCAGACACCCTTCCTGCGCGCGGCCTTCCAGGTGGTGCTCGGCGGCGCGCTGGTGTTCGCGGCGGGCGTGCTGATCGGGAACGCATAGGGTTCTTCCTTCTCCCCCTTTTGGGAGAAGGAAGGACCTGCCGATTACCCGTTCACCGCCCGGCTATCCACCGGCGCCTGTTGCCTTTCACTCAAGCCATAATCGCGCACGACGTGCGCGATGCGCAGGCGGTAGCCGGCAAAGATGCCGCCGCGCCCGGCCTGCTGGGCCTGCCGGTGTTCTTGCGTGTTGCGCCAGGCCTTCACCGCTTCCTCGTCGCGCCAGAACGATAGTGACAGGATGCGGTCCGGATTGGCGAGGCTCTGGAAGCGCTCGACCGAGATGAAGCCATCGATGCTTTCAAGCAGCGGCCGCAACTGCGCGGCGATGTCCAGATAGGCATCGCGCCTGCCCGCAGCCGGCTCGACCTCGAAGATGACGGCGATCACGGCAGCACCAGCTTCGCGTGCGGGCCGGACGCCAGTTTCAGGAACATGCGGTCCTCCTTGAGGATGAATTTTTCACGGCGGGCGAATTCGTAGTTTGCCTTGCCGGCCGGGTCGGCGGCAAGCCGGGCCCTATAGGCTTCATAGGCAGCCAGGCTTTCTATGTTGTAGGCGGCATAGGCGGTCGTGGCCGAGCCTTCATGCGGCGCGTAGTAGCCGATCAGGTCGGCGCCGCAGCGCGGAATGGCCTGGCCCCAGTTGCGGGCATATTCCTCGAACGCGGCCTTGCCGAACGGATCGATCTCGTAGCGGATGAAGCAGGTGATGGTCATTTCGGTCTCCCTGAATTTGACGCACAGATAATTCGATCTCTGTCGAAACGTCGCCTACGCCGGTGTGCTAAGCAGTTTCCTGTCAGGAGCATCGTCAGCGCTCCTTGAGCTCAGCGAAGGATAGTGATTATCTGGCGAGAATGCTTCGATAGGGATGAAACTATGCGCGAAGGACCCGACATTGCCCGCATCGCCAGCCTGATCGGCGACCCGGCCCGCGCCAACATGCTCAACGCACTGATGGGCGGCACGGCGCTGACGGCAAGCGAACTGGCGCTTGAGGCCGGCGTCTCGATGCCGACCGCCTCCTCGCATCTGTCGAAACTGATGGAAGGCGGGCTGCTGACCGTGGCAAGCCAGGGCCGGCATCGCTATTACGGGCTCGCCGGGCCGCAGGTGGCTGAAATGATCGAAGCCATCGCCGGCGTCGCCGAAACCATCGGCCCCAGGCGCGTGCGGCCGGGCCCGCGCGACGGGGCGATGCGCGTGGCGCGCGTCTGCTACGATCATCTTGCCGGCGAGCAGGCGGTGGCGATGCTCGACCGCCTCATCGACCGGAGACTGCTGCTGCGAGACCACGGCGAAATCCGCTTGGCGCCTTCGGCCGCCTCGCATTTCGCGGCGCTAGGGATCGATGTGGAGGCGAAGGCCCGGCGGCCGGTGTGCCGCGCCTGCCTCGACTGGAGCGTACGGCGCTCGCATCTCGCCGGCACGCTGGGCGCCGCCATCCTCGACAAGATCCTCACCGAGAAATGGGCGCGCCGGGAGAAGGACAGCCGCGCCGTGATTTTTTCGCCGCCCGGCAAACAGGCGTTCGAGAAGGTGTTTTTGGCTTGAGCTATCGGCGCTGTTGCCAGCATCGATTCGTCGGCGGGACAGGCGCGAAGGATCGCCGCGCTGCAAATGCGGGCAGGATTACCCCCGCTTCAACACCTTCCCCTTCTTGAAGAAATCCTTCCACGGATCGGCTTCCGCGAGTTGCTTCAGCGTCGTCTTGTCGCCGATGGGGAATGCGTTCGGCGGCAGGCCGGCCTCGATCTCGGCCCAGGTCACCGGCATCGACACCGTGGCACCCTTCTTGGCCCGCGACGAGTAGGGCGCCACCGTGGTCGCGCCGCTGCCATTGCGCAGATAGTCGACGAATATCTTGCCGGTGCGCGCCTTCTTGGACAGCGTCGCTGTGTAGCGGTCGGGCGCGCCCTGTTCCAGCGCGCGCGCGAAATCATGGGCGAAGCCTTTCACCTCCTCCCAGTTGGCCGACGGCTTCAGCGGCACGACGACATGAAAGCCCTTGCCACCCGACGTCTTGACGAAATTGGGCAGCGACAGCTCGTCAAGCTTGCCCCTTATGTCGAGTGCCGCCGCCCGCACCGCCTTCACGTCGACGCCTTCATCGGGGTCGAGATCGAAGACGATCTGGTCAGGTCGTTCGAGCTCGTCGATGGTGCAACCCCAGATGTGGATCTCGACCACGCCGAGCTGGACAAGTGCCGCGACGCCGTCGAAGTCACGGATAAACAGGATTTCCTCGCCATCCGTGGGATCCCTCGTTTTCTCGATCTTGTCATGCATGCCTGGCGAGGCATGCTTCTGGAAGAAGCGCTGGCCGCCGACCCCGTCGGGGGCCCTGACCAGGCTGAGCGGGCGGTTGACCACGAATTGTTTCATGCGCGGCCACACCAGCGCGTAATGATCGAGCAGCCCCTGCTTGGATATCTTTTCGTCGGGCCACAGCAGCTTTTCTGGGTGGGACAGCTTCACCGTGGTGGTTGCCGCCCTTGCCGGCGTTGCGCCGCTTGACGCCGGCTTGGCCCGGGCCGTGCTTTTGCCTGTCGGTGCCTTCGGCTTTTCCTGCACGACTTCCTCCGCCGGCTTGTCCTCGCGCAGCCCCTGGAACGAGGCGTGGCGTACTATACGGTCGGAGGTCCAACTGCGGAACTCCACTTCGCCGACAAGCTCCGGCTTCACCCAGACCAGGCCCTTGCCCCTCGGCACGGCCTTGTCGAAGGGCGACGACTTCGTTTGCAGCGCATCGAGCTTCTTCTTCAGGGCATTGGCGCCGCCGGTCGAGAAGCCGGTGCCGACGCGGCCGGCATAGTGCAGCTTGCCGGCCTCGAAATAGCCAAGCAGCAGCGAACGCAGCCCGCGCCCGGTCTTGTCGGACGGCAGGTAGCCGGCGATGACGAACTCCTGTCGCAGCGTGCATTTCGACTTCACCCAGGACGGCCCGCGCCCGCTGCGGTAGACCGCGTCGGCGCGCTTGGAGACGACGCCCTCCAGTCCCATGCGGCAGGCATGCTCGAGCATGACCTTGCCGGGCTCGGCGAAATGGTCGCTGAATTGGACCGCCGAATCCTCCGGCTGGCCGGCCAGCAATTCCTGCAAGGCCTGCTTGCGCTCGACCAGCGGCTCGCGGCGCAGGTCCCGCCCATTCAGCCGCATCAGGTCGAAGACGTAGTAGATGAAGCGATCCGTGCGCTTCGCCGACAGGTCGGCCTGCAAAAGCGCGAAGGAAGAGACGCCGCTGTCGGCCAGCACCACGATCTCGCCGTCGATGATGGCGTCGCTGCATTTCAATCCGGCGAGCTCGGCGACGATCGCGTCGCCGAATTTCTTCGTCCAGTCGAGGCCGGTGCGGGTGAGCAGCCGCACGTCCGTGCCGGCGATCTGCGCCTGCATGCGATAGCCGTCGAACTTGACCTCATGCAGCCAGTCCTCGCCCGGCGGCGCTTCCCGCTCGAGCGTGGCCAGTTGCGGCTCGATGAAGTCGAGGCGCTTTGCGTGTCCGGCCTTGGCCTGGGCGGCGGCCGGTTTGTTGGAGTGCCAGACTTTCGCCTTCTCCCCTTTCGCGGCCTTGCCCGCCCCGACCTCCTCGATCGTCAGGCCCGACTTCACCGATTTCGGCGCTTCCTCCAGAATATCCTCGCCCGGGCGCGCCGCGCCATCGTCCGACTTGATCAGCAGCCAGTTGTCGCGCTTCTCGCCGGGGCGCGGTCTCAGCCGCACCAGGTGCCAGCGGCCGTGCAGCTTGTGGCCGTTGAGCTCGAAGTTGATATGGCCCTTCTTCATCGCCTTGGCCGGATCGCCCTCGGGCACCCATGTGCCCTCGTCCCAGACGATGACCGAGCCGGCGCCATATTCGCCCTTGGGAATGGTGCCCTCGAACGGCGCATAGTCGATCGGATGGTCCTCGACATGCACGGCGAGCCGTTTCTCGTGCGGATCGAGGCTGGGCCCGCGCGTCACCGCCCAACTCCACAGCACACCGGCATGTTCGAGGCGCAGGTCGTAATGCAGCCTGGTCGCGGCGTGCTTGTGGATGACGAAGATGCCGCCGGCCTCGCTCTTCTTGCCGCGGGCGACCTTGCCGGAGGGTTCGGCGGTTTTCCTGAAATCGCGCTTGGCATGATATTGTTCGAGGCTGGCCATCGCTACGTGTCCTCACGCCGATTTGCGCTTGGGCGCGGCTTCTTTAGGCTTGCCGCGTTTGGCCGCCGGCTTGGCTTTCGCCGAGGCCTTGCCGCGACGTTCGCCCGATCCGCCATCCGACGAAAGGCTCTTCTTCAGCGCATCGAAAAGATTGACGACATTGGACGGCTTGGGCGCCGCCTTGGCCTTCGGCGCCTTGCGGCCCGCCTTCTTGGCGCGGATCAATTCGAGCAGCGCATCCTCGTATTTGTCCTCGAATTTCGAGGGATCGAACTTCGCTTTCTTCTTGTCGATGATGAGCTCGGCCAGATCGGTCATCTCCTGATCCGTCTTTACCGATTCGATGTCGCCGAAGACGGTGTCCGGCTGGCGCACCGTGTTGTCGTAGCGCAACGTCGTCAGCACCATGCCCTTGCCGAGCGGTTCGATGAGCACGGGACGTTCGCGCCGATAGAGCACGATGCGCGCCAGGCCCGCCATCTTCTTGCCGGCCATCGCGTCGCGGATGACGGCGAAAGCGTCCTGCGAGACCTTGTCGGCCGGCGCGACGTAATAGGGCGTATCGAGATAGATCTGCTCGATGGAGGATTTGTCGACGAAGCCGTCGAGGCTCATTGTGTGCGAGGACTCGATCTGGATGGCCTCGATCTCGTCCTCTTCGATGTGGATGAACTTGCCATCGTCGTCCTCGTAGCCCTTTATCTCGTCGCCATCCTCAAGCGGCTTGCCGGTTTCGGCGTCGACATAGATCCGCTTCACCGTGTTGCCCGTCTCACGGTTGAGGATGCGAAAAGAGACCTTCTCGGCATGGGTGACGACATTGGTCAGTTCGATGGCGCAGGTGACCAGCGAAAGCTTCAGATAGCCTCTCCAGGCGGGACGCGGCGCCATGATGATTTCCTGTAGAGAAAGACCTGGCTGGAACGGACGACGACCCCAACGGTTCCAATCCGGTCGAGCCAAGGCCGGCGCGATTGCCACCGGCCCCGGCTCTTTCAGCCCCTATTCGGCGGCCTGCAGGTTGATCTTGCTTTCCGCTATTTCGGTCAGCTTTCGATCCGTCGCCTGCTCTTCCTTGAGGTTCTTGGCCAGCACGTTGGCGCAGTCGCTGCGGCCAAGCTGCTTGGCCCAGGCGATCAAAGTGCCATAGCGGGTCATCTCATAGTGCTCGACCGCTTGCGCCGAGGCGATCAGCGCCGCATCCAGCACCTCCTTGTCGTCGACGTCGCCGCTGACGTCGTCGGCTTCCTCGAGGATGCCGTCTATGGCCGGGCAGTTGACCTCCTTGGCCTTGACGCCGTGCAGTTCGAACACCTGCTCTACGCGCTCGACATGGCCCCTGGTCTGCTCGAGATGTTTCTCGAAGCCGGCCTTCAGCTGCGGATCCGTCGCCTTGTCGATCATCTTCGGCAATGCCTTCTCGATCTGCTTTTCGGCATAATAGATGTCGCGCAGCGTGTGCACGAAGAGGTCGTCCAGGGTTTTGATGTCCTTCGAAAAGAAGCCCATGATTGCGGCCCTTCCTTTGCTCTTGCGGTTGCGGGTTAGCGTGGGGCCGCAGGTCGGCGGCCCCATGGGCCGGCCATGCCGGCTCGAAGAATCAACGTCTCGTCCCAGGCCGGGTTCCGGACTTGCGGCGGCGAGCAAGGAAAATTCTCCCGCCAGGGCGAAAGCTGAAACGCAACCGCACCCAGGCGACATCCAAACGAAACATATGTGATGCAAAAGTCACACACGCCGAAATGGCGACAAACGGCGTGGAAAGACCCCGAATCAGCCGCATTCCGGCCATGAAGCGACGGGTTTTCGACCAGAAATTAACATCGCGTTCACCGACTATTCACGCCTCGACGCTATGATTTCCGCAATTCGGAAGGGACACCCGAAAGTCGGGACAGGGACAGGTAAAATGAACTTCCTCACGCACCTCATCGGCTATGCCGCAGCCATCCGCGAATTCGTCGCGCCGACCTATCGGCCCGAGCGCTACTACATGCGCGGGCCGGGCCCGGCCTGCGCTCGTCGCGGCACCTCGCTGGGCGCGCACTGACCATGACTTTCGAGAGCCGACACAACAGCCGCATCTGCAGGCCTGACGCCGAGTCGCGCGCCACCACCTATCGCGCCGAGCGCCCGACCTTCGCCGATCGGCGGCGTGCGACATCGCCGCGGCTTTGAGACCGCCTTCGCCGGCTTTATGTCTCAAGACACAGGCCGCCGAGGCCTGCGTGAGCGACCTTCTCCAGTCCAGTCGGCCCCAGTCCAGTCGGCCCCAGTCCAGTCGGCCCCAGTCCAGTCGGGTCCAGTCCAGTCGGGTCCAGTCCAAGCCGTCCTTCTGAATACCCTTCGATGCAACCCAGCCGCTGACCGTCTTCGACGGCGTCGGCTCCAGCCGGGATGATCGTGCGCTACCGCGGCCGGCTCGTGCCGTCCGGAGCACACGGCTCCAGCACAATCGTGCCGCCGGCCACCTTGCCGAGTTCTCGGCAACCCTGGTCTGTGCACAGTGTCCAACCATCACCGGTCGCGCCGGAGGCGGCGAGCATAAGGCTTCGCTGCGGCCCGGCCTTCGGCGCATAGGCCCACCAGCCGTCTCGCAGCACCGCGCCCTCGGGTGGTTCCATGCCGGCGCCCGAGCCCTTTATGCGCGCCTCGGTGACTTGCAGGCCGGAAGGCATCACCTTCCAGTGCTCCTCCCAGCGCGTGCGCTCCACCGAGTGCGTCCAGGACAGGGTGAAGGCGGCGGCCGCGAGCGTCACCGTCTTGCCGGCGGCAAGGATACACAGGCTCATGCTTGGGCCGCCGCCCGCCGCGCGCGCCAGAAGTGCCAGCCGATCCAGGCAAACGACAATGCCCAGCCCGTCTCGTCGGTGAGCGGGATCGCCGCGACCAGCAGCACGCCGGCACAGAAGGCGACGAGCCGTTCCCACCACGCCATGCGCCTGGCAAGGAAGCCGACGGCGGCGGCGCCCCACAGCACGATGCCCATACACGCCTTGACGACGATGTAGGCGACCTCGACGGGGTAGCCGAACTGGGCGGCGATCGGGCCTGGATCCTGCAGCATGAGCGCCGGCGTGTAGACCGCCATGAACGGCACGACGAAACCGGCAATGGCAAGCTTGGTCGCCTGGATGCCGATCTTGAGGCCGCTTTCCCTGGCCATCGGGGCGGCCGCGAAGGCGGCCAGCGCCACCGGTGGCGTAAGATCGGCCATGATGCCGAAGTAGAAGACGAACATATGGCTGACCACCAGCGGCACGCCGAGCGACAGCAGCGCCGGGCCGGCCAGCGAGGAGGTGATAATGTAGTTGGGAATGGTCGGGATGCCCATGCCGAGCACCAGGCAGGTGAGCATGGTCAGCACCAGAGACAGGAACAGATTGTCCTGGCCGATGGAGATGATCCAGCCGATGAAGGTGGAGGCGATGCCGGTGAGCGTCAGCGTGCCGATGACGATGCCGACGATGGCGCAGGCGATGCCGACCGGCAGCGCGTTCTTGGCCCCTTCGGCGAGTGAATCCACGCAGATCCGCAGCGTTTCGCGCCCGCCCTTGAAGGCGAAGCAGGCGACGACGAGAGCGACGATGACGAGGCCGAGTATGTTGACGCCGAAGCGCATGAACGAGGCGGCGGCGAGCCCGAGCGCCAGCCAGAAGACGACGCGGAAGGCGAGCGGTCCGATCAGGGCCGCCAGTGGCGTGCCGAGGATGAGCACGATGGTCAGCGCCAGCCCCATCGTGCCGGCGAAGATCGGTGTGTAGCCGGCAAACAGGAGATAGATGAGGGCCGCCAGCGGCAGCACCAGCGGCCAGTGCTGGCGCACGGCATCCCAGGGATTGGGCAGTTCGGCCTTGGCCATGCCGTGCAGGCCGGCCTTGCCGGCTTCCAGATGCACCTGCCAGAAACAGGCGCCGAAATAGAGCAGCGCCGGGATGATCGCCGCCTTGACCACTTCGGCATAGGGGATGTTCAGCGTCTCGGCCATGATGAAGGCGACCGCGCCCATCACCGGCGGCATGATCTGGCCGCCCATCGAGGAGGTCGCCTCGACGGCACCGGCGAAAGCCGAGCGGAAGCCGAAGCGCTTCATCAACGGGATGGTGAACTGGCCGCTGGCCACGACATTGGCAACGCCGGAGCCGGAGATGGTGCCCATCAGCGCCGAGGACAAAACGCAGACCTGCGCCGGGCCGCCGCGCCACGAGCCGACCAGGCCGAGCGCGAAATCGTTGAACAGCGCGATCATGCCGGCGCGTTCGAGGAAGGCGGCGAAGACCACGAAGATGAAAATATAGGCGGCCGAGACATAGACCGGCGTGCCGTATATGCCTTCGGTGCCATAGGCGAAAGTGTCGACGAGCTGGGCGAAATCGTAGCCGCGATGGATGAAGGGCGGCGGCAGATGGTTGCCGACGAAACAATAGGCGAGAAAGATGAAAGCGATGATCGCCAGCGGCAGTCCCATCAGCCGCCGGGCCGCCTCGAAGACCAGCACCACCAGCACCGCGCCGACGACAAGATCCGGCGTGGTGAGGAAACCGGAGCGGCGGATGAGGTCGGTGTAGAACACCCAATTGTAGAGACCGGTGCCGAAGCCGAGCACGCCGAACGCCCAGAACACGGCCTTGGCCGGCAGGCTTCGGGCGCGCAGGTTGGCGATCAGGCCAAAGCCGAGCAGCAGCAGGAAACCGACATGCATGGCCCGCACCACCTGGCTCGGGATGCTGCCATAGGCGGCGACGTAGATCTGGAACACGGAAAAGGCAACGGCGATGAGGAAGGCAGCCTTGCCGGCGATGCCGTCGCCAAAGCCCGGCGGCAAGCCTTCGACCTGCTCTTCGGCGACGGGGAGATGGAAGGTGGAGGATTTGCCGTCGGCTGCTTCGCTCATCCGACGCACTCCAAAATGAGCGAATGACAGTGCGAGGCGCCCCCCTCTGCCCTGCCGGGCATCTCCCCCTCAAGGGGGGAGATCGGCAGTATCGGTGTCGGCGTTCTTTCAGCAACGTCAGCAGTTGGCGAAGGAGGTGACGACGGCCAATCTCCCCCCTTGAGGGGGAGATGTCCGGCAGGACAGAGGGGGGCGCGTCGCGAAGACATCTCAGATAGTCCTCGCCTACTTCAGCAACCCCTTCTCCTTGTAGTACCGCTCAGCGCCCGGATGCAGCGGCACCGGCATGCCGTCGAGCGCCTTTGCAGGATCGATCGCCTTGGCGGCGGCGTGGGCGGCGGCTAGTTGGTCGAGATGCTCGAACAGCAGCTTGGTCATCTGGTAGGCCGTCTCGTCGGAGACATCGGCGCGGGTGATGAGGAAATTGCCGACGGCCGCGGTCGCGACGTCCTCGGCCTGGCCCTCATAGGTGCCCTTGGGGATAACCACCGACAGATAGGGGGCGCCGATCTTGGCGACATCCTCGGCCGGCACGGCGACGACGTTGATCGGCACCGAGGTGGCGAGATCGCGGATCGAGGCGACCCCGAGGCCGGCCGACTGCAGCGTGGCATCGAGCTGGCGGTTCTTGATCAGCTCGACCGATTCGGCGAAGGGCAGGTATTCGACCCGGCCGAGATCCTCGTATTTCAGCCCGGCGGCGGCAAAGATGGCACGCGCATTGAGCTCGGTACCGGAGGCCGGCGCGCCGACCGACAGGCTCTTGCCCTTGAGGTCGGCCAGCGTCTTGATGCCGGATTCCTGGCTGGCGACGATCTGGATGTAGTTGGGATAGATGGCGGCGATGCCGCGCAATTTGTCGAGCTTGCCGGGGAAGCCGGCCTCGGCATTGCCTTCGGCGGCCATCTTGACGGAATCGCCGAGCGCGAAGGCGATCTCGCCCTTGCCCTGCTGCAGCAGATTGAGGTTCTCGACCGAAGCCTTGGTGGCCTGCACCTGGGTGCGGGCGCCTGCGATGCCCTTGCTGTAGATTTCCGACAGCGCCACGCCGAGCGGGTAGTAGACGCCCGACGTGCCGCCGGTCAGCACGTTGATGAATTCCTGTGCCCTGGCCGAGGCAATGCCAAGCCCAAGCGATAGCGCCATTGCGCCGGCTGCAACGAACTTCGTTCTGAAATGGAACATCCGGTTTCCTCCCTGAAAATATTGGCTGCCGCACCACCTCCTCGATGCGAACCGGCCAAGTTTAGACGGCGGGCCGCAAATGCCAACCCGCAATTGCATTCATTAGACGAACGGTTGAATGGATGCGGAAACAGCTCCCGGCTTGCGCGGGACGCGACCGTGGTCGAAAGATTTTTTCCGGCACCTGTCGAAATCGGCCCTTGTCGCGCGACATATGTCCGGCTCGCAAGGACGCGGCCTATGAAACCACGGGAGAAGACCCATGCGATACATGCTTTTGATCAACAACGACGAAGCCGCACTGGCGAACACGCCGATCGAGAAGGCCCAACAGATGAGCGCGGCCTATGGCGCCTATACCGAAGCGTTGAAGAAATCCGGCGCGTGGCTGGCCGGAGAAAGGCTGCGCCCGACTCAGGCAACCACCTCGGTGCGGATCACCGACGGCAAGACCAACGTGATCGACGGCCCCTATGCCGACACCAAGGAGCAGCTTGCCGGCTTCTACATGATCGAAGCGGCCGACATCGATACCGCCATCGAATGGGCGGCGCGCTGCCCGGCGGCCAGCACAGGCACGGTCGAGTTGCGGCCGATTTGGGAAATGGCCGAATACATGCCCAAGAAATGACGATGTGATGGACAGCAGCTCGCAGATTGCCCGGGCAGCCGCCGAGGCCGCCGCCCGGCAAAGCTACGGCAAGCTGGTCGCCTGGCTCGCGGCGCCCACGCGCGACGTGGCCGCCGCCGAGGACGCGCTGGCCGACGCCTTTGCCGCGGCGCTCGAACGCTGGCCACGAACCGGCGTGCCCGAAAAGCCGGAGGCCTGGCTGCTTGCCGTGGCAAGGCGGCGGCGTGTCGACGCGGTGCGGCGGCGGCTCACCAGCGAAGCCGGCCGCGACCATCTCAAGCTGATTGCCGAGGAGGCGGAGGCGTGCATGACCGACCAGGACCTGCCCGACGAGCGGCTGCGGCTGATGTTCGCCTGCGCGCATCCGGCGATCGAACCTGGCGTGCGCGCGCCATTGATCCTGCAGGCCGTGCTTGGCTTCGACGCCGCAACGATCGCCTCCGCCTTCCTGGTCCCGCCGGCGACAATGGGCCAGCGCCTGGTGCGGGCCAAGGCCCGCATTCGTGAAGCCGGCATTCCGTTCCGCGTACCGGAGCGAGCCGAACTCGGCGAGCGCCTGGATACCGTGCTGGAGGCCATATACGCGACCTTCGCCGAGGGCTGGTCCGACCCGGCGGGCACAGAGACGCGGCGCCGGAACCTGGCCACAGAAGGGATCTGGCTCGGCAGGCTGGTGGCCTCGCTGCTGCCGGACGAACCGGAGGCGCTGGGCCTGCTTGCGCTGATGCTGTTCGCCGAGGCGCGCCGTACCGCGCGCCGCGATGGGTCCGGAGATTATGTGCCGCTCGCCGAGCAGGATCATGCGCTGTGGGATCATGCCCTGATCGACGAGGCGGAAGTCCTGCTCGGCCGCGCCGCCTCCATGGGCGCGATCGGCCGCTACCAGCTCGAGGCGGCCGTGCAGTCCGTCCACGCGGCGCGGCGGCTGAGCGGCGAGACCGACTGGGTGGCGATCCGCGAATTCTACGACGCGTTGCTTTCGATCGCACGATCGCCCGTGGTGGCGATCAACCGCGCGGTGGCGATCGCCGAAGCCGAGGGCGCCGTGGCGGGGCTGGCGGCGTTGTACGTGCTTGGCGACGACAAGCGGCTCAATGATTACCAGCCCTATTGGGCCGCCCGCGCCGGCCTTCTGGCCAGGCTCGGCCAGGTGCCGCAGGCGGTCGAGGCCTATGACCGCGCGATCGGCCTCGAAAGCGATCCGGCGGTACGCCGCTTCCTGCAGGTAAAACGCGCGACGCTCAGGCATTGAAATGCCCGACGGCGGTGCTTTGCCGGCGACCCGTTCAGCCCGGCCACATTTCGTGCGAGGCGTTGAGCGTCTTCATCAGCGGGTGCTCGCGAAGCCTGGCCCACAGGCGTTCGATGTCGGGCCAGGCAGTGCGTGCCTTGCCGCTGTCGGGATGCCAGGCCACCAGCATGGCCAGATAGATATCGGCCACCGACATCGCCTCGCCTGCCAGCCAGTCGCGGCCGCGCAAGGCGGCATCGACGACGGCAAAGCCGCGGTCCATCTCGGCCACGGCCGCCTGCTTGACGGCCTTGGCGCCGTCGGCGTCGGCCGTGTAGCGTGGCGCGTAGTAGAAACGCAGCACCGCCGGATAGAGGGCGGACGACATGAACGCCATCCAGCGCAGGAAGTCGGCGCGGGCCGGTTCATCGGCCGCCGGCGCCAGTCCGGCCCGCGGATGGCGTTCGGCGAGCAGGATGCAGATGGCCGCCGATTCGGTCAGCGAGCGGCCGTCCGGCAAGGTCAGCACCGGCACCTGGTTCAGCGGGCTGATGTGGAGGAAAGCGGGATCGGGCCGATCGGATTTCGGTACGTCGATCTGCTCGAACGGCGCATTGGCCAACACCAGGGCCGCCTCGACAACGAAGCCGCCGCTGCCGGGACGGGTGTAGAGCTTGTACATGAGGTCCTCCGCCGGCCCTGCTAGGGCCGGGGGCGATATGAACCGGAAGCAGGGCGCTGCTCAAGCCCGTGGCATCCGCCACGGCGGGTTTTTTCAGCGGGCCAGGCTAAGCACCTTTGTGTTAGGCGCTCGGCAGGGGGCGTGTCGAAACTTGACAGGCGACGCGTCGTATCGCTTCGCCCAACGAAGACCCTAAGCGCCCAGCCCTTCGAACAGGATCGTCGACAAATAGCGCTCGGCGAAGGACGGGATGATCACCACCAGGTTCTTGCCCTTGTTCTCCGGCCGCGAGCCGACGACGATCGCCGCCTGCAAAGCGGCGCCCGAGGAGATGCCGACCGGCACGCCTTCCAGCCGGGCGACGAGGCGGGCATTGGCGACCGAATCCTCGTTCGAGACCGTGACGATTTCGTCATAGATGGTGGTGTCGAGGATTTTTGGCGCGAAGCCGGCGCCGATGCCCTGGATCTTGTGCGGGCCAGGCTGGCCGCCCGACAGCACCGGCGAGGTTTCCGGTTCGACCGCGACGACATGCAGCGAAGGCTTGCGCTTCTTCAGCACCTGGCCGACGCCGGTGATGGTGCCGCCGGTGCCGATGCCGGAGACGATGATGTCGACCTCGCCATGGGTGTCGTTCCAGATCTCCTCGGCAGTCGTCGTGCGATGGATCTCGGGATTGGCCGGGTTCTCGAACTGCTGCGGGATGATGGCGTTGGGGATGGTGGCCGCCAGTTCGTCGGCCTTGGCGATGGCGCCCTTCATGCCTTTCGGCCCTTCGGTCAGCACCAGTTCGGCGCCGAGCAGCGCCAGCATCTTGCGGCGCTCGACCGACATGGTCTCGGGCATGGTGAGGATCAGCTTGTAGCCCTTGGCGGCGGCGGCGAAGGCAAGCGCTATGCCGGTATTGCCCGAAGTCGGCTCGATCAGCGTCGTCTTGCCGGGAGCGATCTTGCCCGATGCCTCGAGCGCCTCGATCATCGCCACGCCGATACGGTCCTTGACCGAGGCGATCGGGTTGAAGAATTCAAGCTTGGCGATGAGATGGGCAACGATGCCCTTCTCCTTGGCGAATTTGTCGAGCCGCACCAGTGGCGTGTCGCCGATCGTATCGGTGATGGAATTGTAGATGCGGCCACGGCCGGGAACACGAGCGGAGGCGGCGGACTTGTTCATTGGTTTGGCTCCCAGAATGTCAGGCGGATGGAACTGATCTCAGACGGATGGCCGCCAAGATAGGCCTTCCACGGACGCAAGATAGACCGTCGCCCGAAAATATCCGAGTGGGGCCCGTGTCTAAAACGCCTCGGCCTCGGAAAAGCGTTCCCGCAAAAGCCAGTCCGGCGGAATGCCTTGGCAAAAATGGCCCTATTGGCGGGCGGCGATCGCCGCCGCCGCGCCGACCATGAAACCGGCCGCGGTGCGGTTCAGCGCCTTCAGGGCGCGCGGCGAGCGCAGGAACCAGCGCGCCTTGGCCGCCAGCGCCAGATAAGGCACCAGCACCACGAACAGGACGAGGACGGTGAGTGCGGCGAGGATGCCGTAATCGGCCAGCGTGATGGTCTTGAGGTCGACGATGGTCGGCGTGATGGCGAGATAGAAGATCATCGTCTTCGGATTGCCGAGCGTCACCGTCAGGCCGGCGAGGAAGCTCGACGCTAGCCCGCCCTTGCCTTTCCTGGCCTCGACCGTCTCGGGCGTGATGCCGGCGGTCCAGAAGCGCCAGCCGAGGAAGGCGAGATAGGCGACGCCGGCCCATTTGACGGCGAGGAACACCAGGCCGAAGGTCTGCGCGACAAAGGCAAGCCCAAGCACCACGGCGGTGAGATAAAGGAGGTCGCCGAGCATCAGGCCGAAGGACATGGCCAGCGACGAGCGGAAGCCGGAACCGAGCGCGCGCGCCACAAGCGCGGTGATGCCGGGGCCGGGAATGGCCGCGGCCAAGCCGAGGGCGGCGCTGTAGGCGAGAAAGCCGGTGAGGGTCATGGATCGAGCCTTGCGTCCGCGAAACTGCTGGGACGGCGCCTTGTCGCACAGAGTTTCGCGGGCGGGAATTGCCTGGAGCCGGATTTGGTTGCACCAGGCATGCCCCGTGCTCGAGGCCTCCCAGCGGATCAGGACCGGCCGTCGCCGTAGGTCACGCGCCAGATGGTGCCGTTGCCGTCCTCGGTGACGATCAGCGCGCCGTCGCTCGCCACCGCCACGCCGACCGGCCGGCCCCAGACCTCGCCGCCGGAGGTGACGAAGCCGGTCATGAAATCCTCATATTCGCCGGTCGGCTTGCCGTCCTTGAACTTGAGCCGCACCACCTTGTAGCCAGTCCTGTTGCCGCGATTCCACGAACCGTGCAGGGCGACGAAGGCGTCGCCCCTGTATTCGGCCGGAAAACCGGATCCTGCGCGGACATTCCTGCCGTCGTAGAAGGCGATGTTGAGCGGCGCCGAATGCGCCTGCATCAGAATGTCGGGGACGGTGACCTTGCCGGCAAGGTCGGGACGCGCGCCCTTGTGGCGCGGATCCTCATTGTCGCCGATATAGTACCAGGGCCAGCCGTAGAAGGCGCCTTCCTTCACTTCGGTCGCATATTCGAACGGCACGTTGTCGCCGAGCGCGTCGCGCTCGTTGACCACGCACCACAGCGCGCCCGCCGCCGGCTGGATGGCCATGCCCGAACAGTTGCGCAGGCCGGTGGCGACGATGCGCCCATTCCTACCGTCCGGGTCGAAAGCCCTGACGTCGGCGCGGCCTTCCTCCGCGCCCCAGGTGGCGCCGAGCGGCTTCGACCTGGCCCAGGCGTCGAGCCCGCCCCGCGGTTTTTTTGCCATGTCCTGGGCGGCGTTCGAACCGGAGCCGACCGAGAGATACAGCGTCTTGCCGTCCGGCGAGAACGCGACGTCGCGGGTCCAGTGATGAGTGGCCGGAATATCGCGGACGACGGTTTCCGGCTCGCCGGAGGCCTTCAGGTCGCCATCGCGGTAGGGAAAGCGCACGATGCTGTCGCTGTTGGCGACATAGATCCACTGCGGGCTGTCCCCTGGCGGATAGAAGGCGATGCCGTAGGGCCGGTTGAGATTGCGGGCGAAGATGCCGTCCCTGACAGGTTTCGCGCTGCCCTCGCCGAGACGGTAGACGCGGATCTGGTTGGCCTCGCTGTCGGCGACGAACAGGTCGCCATTGGGCGCGACACGCACGACGCGCGGATTATCGATGCCCGACGCGATCAGTTCCGCCGAAAAACCCGCCGGCAGCCGCGGCTCGGCGCCTCGAGGCCTTTGCACCGGACCGGCGCTGTTCGAAGCGGATCTGGTGACATAGGGCCGGGGCTGGTCTTGCGGCCTGATCAGCCGGCGCACGCCCGGCTCGTCGGCACGCCAGTCACCGAATGCGGCCGCGCCCTTCAGCACCGGCTCTGCCTGCTGGGCCAATGCCGTCGCGGCGAAGAGCAAGGCAGCAGGGAGCGCCACCGCGCCGGCAAGTCGGATCATCCCAGTCTCCAGCTTCTCGCTTCTTCATGCATGTCGTTGTCCCAAGACCGAGGTCACATGCACCAAGGGAACGGGCGGGCTCGGCAGTCGTTCCGGACGACACGGGGAGTTGAAGGAATTCGGGTCAGGTATCCGCGTCGAGATCGGCGTCGAGGTTCTTTTCCAGTTCGACGAGGTCGGCCGGCAGCGGCATGCCCATGGCGCGGATTTCGCGCAGCTTCTCGCGCAATTGCTCCTGCACTTCGCGCACATCCTCAGGCTGGTTGACCATCTCCTCCAGCAGCAGGCTGATCTGGGCCTTGAACGATTCCAGCGCCATCTTTTCTCTCCTCGGCCGGCTGGATCGATCCCAGCTCTCAGCGCAGCATGCGCGATATCAGCTGCGCCGTATAGTCGACCATCGGGACAATGCGGGCATAGTTGAGCCGGGTCGGGCCGATGACTCCGAGCGCGCCGACGACGCGGGCGTCCTTGTCGCGGTAAGGCGCCACGACCAGCGACGAGCCGGAGAGCGAGAAAAGCTTGTTTTCCGAGCCGATGAAGATGCGCACGCCCGGTCCCGCCTCGGCGAGGTCGAGCAGCTGGATCAGCCCGTCCTGCGTCTCCATGTCCTCGAACAGGTGGCGCAGGAGTTCGATGTCGGCCTGGGCGGTGACGTTTTCGAGCAGATTGGCGCGGCCGCGCACGATCAGGCGCGCCGGCAGGCCGCTTTCCGCGCCGGCCCACACCGCCAGCCCTTTCTCCACCAGGTCCTGCGACAGCGTGTCGAGCGCTGCCCTTGTCTCTTCCTTGATACGCTCGACCTCCGCCCGCGCCTCGGCCAGCGTACGGCCGCGAATATGGGCGTTGAGGAAATTCGAGGCCTCGTGCAATTGCGAGACGGTGATGCCGGCCGGCAGATCGATGACCCGGTTCTCGACGTCGCCGTTCTGCGACACCATCACGGTCAGCGCCTTGGTCGGTTCGAGCTGGATGAACTCGATGTGCTTAAGGGCCACCTCGTTCTTGGCGGCCAGCACCAGGCCGGCGCCGCGCGACATGCCCGACAGCATCTGGCTGGCCTCGGTCAGCATGTGTTCCAGGGTAGCGCCCGAGCCGGAGGCTCGCACCTGCGCCTCGATGCTGCGCCGCTCCTCGTCGGAGAGGTCGCCCAGTTCCATAAAGGCGTCGACGAAGAAGCGCAGGCCGGCCTGCGTCGGCAGACGGCCGGCCGAGATGTGCGGCGCGTAGATCAGGCCGAGATGTTCGAGGTCGCTCATCACGTTGCGGATGGTGGCGGGCGACAGCGAGGACGGCAGGATGCGCGACAGGCTGCGCGATCCCACGGGCTCGCCGTCCCTCAGATAGGAATCGACGATGCGCCGGAAGATGTCGCGCGAACGCATGTCGAGCGCCTGAAGTGCGGGCGCCTGAAGTGCCGGCGTGTGAAGAGCGAGCGACTGCGAAGCGGGATCGACTGCCTTGGTCATTGCGGCCATAACCTCCGGTTCAAGGTTATAGACTTCGCGGCGCTGCGCGCAACCCGGTGTCGTGTTGCGCGATCACCCCGGTGTCGCCGCGTTTGCGGCCGCCGGTCCATTTTCCTTTACGCCGTGCCCCGCATGCGTCTAAAAGCCGGCCAAGATTCAAAAAAGCTGACAAGAAAGCAGGCCGAATGCGCCCCTCCAAACGCCAGTTCGACGAAATGCGCGCCATCTCCTTCGAGCGCGGCATCTCCAAACATGCCGAAGGCTCGTGCCTGGTGAAGTTCGGCGACACGCATGTCTTGTGCACGGCAAGCCTGGAAGAAAAGGTGCCGGGCTGGATGCGCAATTCCGGGAAAGGCTGGGTGACGGCCGAATATGGCATGCTGCCGCGCTCGACAGGCGAGCGCATGCGCCGCGAGGCCTCCGCCGGCAAGCAGGGCGGGCGCACGCTGGAGATCCAGCGGCTGATCGGCCGCTCGCTGCGCGCGGTGGTCGACCTGCAGGCGCTGGGCGAGCAGCAGATCACCGTCGACTGCGACGTCATCCAGGCCGATGGCGGCACCCGCACCGCCTCCATCACGGGCGGCTGGGTGGCGCTCTACGATTGCTTGCGCTGGATGGAGGCCCGGCAGATGGTGAGCGTCGCCAAGGTGCTGAAAGACCATGTCGCGGCGATTTCCTGCGGCATCCATGACGGCCAGCCGGTCATCGACCTCGACTATATCGAGGATTCATCGGCCGGCACCGACGCCAATTTCGTCATGACCGGCAAGGGCGGCATCGTCGAGATCCAAGGCACGGCCGAGGGCGAGCCCTTTTCGGAAGGGCAGTTCGCCGAGCTGATGGGCCTGGCCAAGAAAGGCATCCAGAGGCTGGTGAGTTTGCAGCAGATGGCGGTGGTTTAGGCTTTCAATGTCGAGCCCAGGCGCCCCCCTCTGGCCTGCCGGCCATCTCCCCCGCAAGGGGGGAGATCGGTTGTCACCTCTGCCTTCGCCAATCTCCGGCATTGCAGGACGAGCGCTTTCGGCAACGCCGCCAATCTCCCCCCTTGCGGGGGAGATGGCCGGCAGGCCAGAGGGGGGTGCCTCGTGATCCCCTCTGCAATTCTTGAATCCGCTCTTTACGTCACCGACCTCGCCGCTGCCGAAGCCTTCTACACCGACATCCTCGGCCTCACTCCTCTCGGCAAGGTCGAGGGCCGCCATCTGTTCTTCCGTTGCGGAGCCGGCGTGCTGCTGGTCTTCAACGCCGAGGCGACCAGGATCCCGCCTGCGCCCGACGCGAGGCTGAAAGTGCCGCCACACGGCACATCGGGCGAAGGCCATCTCTGCTTTGCGGCGACCGCCGATGAAATCAGCCGCTGGAAATCCCATCTGAAGGCGAAGAACATCGCTGTCGAAAGCGAATTCGAATGGCCGCAAGGCGGCCGCTCGCTTTATATCCGCGATCCCTCCGGCAATTCGATCGAATTCGCCGAGCCGAGAATCTGGGGACTTTGATGCATTCTCTCGACGGAAAAAAGATCGTCGTCGCCAGCCACAATGAAGGCAAGCTGCGCGAATTCGCCGATCTGATGGCGCCATTCGGATTCGAGGCGAAATCGGCGAAGGACTATGGCTTGCCCGAACCCGAGGAGACCGGCACAACCTTCGAGGAGAACGCCTATATCAAGGCCTTCGCCGCGGCCAAGGCGACGGGCCTGCCGGCGCTGTCGGACGATTCGGGCCTGTGCGTCGACGCGCTTGACGGCGCGCCCGGCGTCTACACCGCCAACTGGGCCGAAACGCCTGATGGCAGCAGGGATTTCGGCATCGCCATGCAGCGCACCGAAGTGGCGCTGCAGGAAGTCGGCGCCGCCTCGGCCGAGCAGCGCAAGGGTCGCTTCGTCGCCGTCATCTGCCTCGCCTTTCCCGACGGCGAGGCCGAATATTACCGCGGCGAGGCCGAAGGCACGCTGGTCTGGCCGCCGCGCGGCGAGCTCGGATTCGGCTACGACCCGGTGTTCCTGCCCGACGGCTTCGAAAAGACCTTCGGCGAGATGACCGCCGAGGAAAAACACGGCTGGAAACCCGGCCAGGCCACGGCGCTGTCGCACCGCGCCCGCGCCTTCCAGAAATTCGCCCAAGCCCGATTGGGTCTGGCCCGGTTAGGCTCGGCATGATCAGGCCCGGCGCCACCATGCCGCTCGACCGCAGCCCCGGTTTCGGCGTCTATGTGCATTGGCCGTTCTGCGCGGCCAAATGCCCCTATTGCGACTTCAACAGCCATGTCCGCCACCAGCCGGTCGACCAGGAGCGCTTTGCCGCCGCCTTCGAGGCGGAACTGGCGACGATGCGCCAGCGCACCGGCCCACGCGAGGTGACCAGCATCTTTCTCGGCGGCGGCACGCCGTCGTTGATGAAGCCGGAAACGGTGGCCAGGGTCCTGGACGCCGTGGCGAAGAACTGGACGGTGCCCGACGGCATCGAGGTGACGCTGGAGGCCAATCCCTCCTCGGTCGAAGCCGAACGCTTTCGCGGCTATCGCGCTGCGGGCGTCAACCGGGTCTCGCTCGGCGTGCAGGCGCTGAACGACAAGGATTTGCGCTTCCTTGGCCGGCTGCACAATGTGGACGAGGCGCTGCACGCGATCGGGCTCGCGCGGGAGATATTCCCAAGGCTCTCCTTCGACCTGATCTACGCACGGCCAGGCCAGACGCCGGAGGCCTGGGCATCGGAGCTCGAACAGGCGATCGGCCACGCCGCCGACCATCTGTCGCTCTATCAGCTGACCATCGAGGAAGGCACGCCGTTCCACGCGCTGCACGCGGCGAAGAAATTCATCATCCCCGACAACGACCACGCCGCCGACCTCTATGCGCTGACGCAAGAGGTGACATCGGCCCATGGTTTGCCGGCATATGAGATCTCAAACCACGCCCGGCCGGGTGCCGAAAGCCGGCACAATCTGACCTACTGGCGCTATGGCGAATATGTCGGCGTCGGCCCCGGCGCGCATGGCCGCTTCGTCGAGAACGGCCACCGCGTCGTGACCATCGCGGAGAGGATGCCGGAAACCTGGGCCAATCTGGTCGAGGCCAAGGGCCATGGCGTCACCGGAGGCGAGACCCTGACGCGCTCCGAAGAGGCTGACGAGTTCCTGCTGATGGGACTGAGGCTGGCGGAAGGCATCGACCTGTCGCGCTACGAAGCGTTTTCCGGGCGCGGCCTGTCGAGCGCACGGCTGTCGGTGCTGCAAGGCGAAGGGCTGGTGGCGCCGATCGGCAACGCCCGCCTGCGCGCCACGCCCGCCGGCATGATCGTGCTCGACGCCGTGGTGGCCGATCTGGCACGGTAGGCTGGGATGCTGCTCCCAATCTCGAAGCCAAGATTACGCTTCTGGAGGCGGCTGTTTCGCGGTATCTGAGTTGAGACCCGACCGGTGAGGCTATCCGAATGAACCTGCCGCTCTCCTGGCAATTCTGGGCGCTGTTGTCGGCGACTTTCGCGGCGCTGACGGCGATCTTCGCCAAGGTCGGCATCGAGACCATCAATTCCGATTTCGCCACCCTCATCCGGACAGCCATCATCCTGGTCGTGCTTGCGGCGATCCTCGCCGCCAGCGGCCAATTCCAATCGTGGGCCTCGATCTCCGGGAAGACCTGGCTTTTCCTTAGCCTGTCGGGACTGGCGACCGGAGCCTCGTGGCTCTGCTATTTCCGCGCGCTGAAAATCGGCAATGCGGCGCAGGTGGCGCCCATCGACAAGCTAAGCGTCGTGCTTGTGGCGGTGTTTGGCGCGGTCTTTCTCGGCGAGCGGCTCACCGGTGCGAACTGGCTTGGCGTCGCCCTTATCGCGGCGGGCGCGGTGCTGGTCGCTTATCGAGGGTAGTGCTGCGCCGTGGCGGGCGTTCTTGGTTTCGAGACGGGTGATGAAAATATCGAAGCGATTGGGCATCGTCCGGTCAGTGCTCCGTCGTGCTGTCGGGTTCGTTGTCGGGTAGCTTGATCTCTGGTGGCGGGCGGCGCGCGGGCCCCTGCTTGCCGTCCGTGGTGGCGGGCGGCTTCCCGTCTCCTTGCGCGGCAAAGCGCTTGCGGCCTGCATAGTAGGGCTCGAAAGCGTCCTGTATGGTCAGTCTGTCCATCCTGTCCTCCCGGGGGAATCAGGGGCTAAATCTGCGAACGACGGTTTCGTTCCCTACTGTGGCGAAGGAATGGCGCTCGCCTTGCATTACAGCGGCTTTTGCAACCCGGCGCGGGCCGTGCCAAACAGGGCGGATGATTTCGGAACGTCCTTCGCGGCTCCATCTGGACGCGGGCGCGCCGCTGACGGAGAAGGCACCGGTGACTGGCGAGACGGGAAAGCGCAGCTATGTGATCGGGCAGACCGAGATCGCGGCCCGGCCGCTCGAACCCGCGCTCTATCTGGTGGCGACGCCGATCGGCAATCTCGCCGACATCACGCTGCGCGCGCTTGAGACGCTGGCCGCCGCCGACATGGTCGCCTGCGAGGACACGCGCGTGTCGCGCGTGCTGCTCGACCGCTACGGCATCCGCCGCCGCACCACGGCCTATCACGAGCACAATGCCGGCGAGGCCGGGCCAAAATTGATAGTGGCGCTCCAGTCGGGGCAGAGCGTGGCGCTGATCTCGGATGCCGGCACGCCGCTGGTTTCCGATCCCGGCTACCGGCTGGTCGGCGAGGCGCTCGACCAGGGCATTCGCGTCGTGCCCATCCCCGGTCCGTCCGCGCCGCTTGCCGCGCTCACCGCATCCGGCTTGCCTTCGGATGCCTTCCTGTTCTCCGGCTTCCTGCCGGTCAAGGCGGGGCAGCGGCTGGCGCGGCTGGACGCGCTTAAAGCGGTGCCGGCGACGCTGATCTTCTTCGAATCGCCGCGCCGGCTGGCCGAGTCTCTCGGCGCGATGGCCGAAGCGCTTGGCGGCGAGCGCAAGGCAGCGATCGGCAGGGAATTGACCAAGACCTTCGAGGAGATGCGCACCGGCACGCTGCGGGCGCTGGCCGACCACTATGCGGCGGCCGATACGCCGAAGGGCGAGATCGTGGTGTGCGTCGGTCCGGCCGAGGCCAGGGCGGACGAGCCGGCCGATATCGACCGGATGCTGTTGTCGCTCGCCGCCGAAATGCCGGCTTCGAAGGCGGCGGCGGAAGCGGCGAAGATGACCGGCGGCCAGAAGCAGGCGCTTTACCGGCGGCTGCTGGAACTCAGGGATGCCTCTGGAGAGGACCGTGGCTAGGCTCCCGAGCGTCAGCCGTCAAAAGGCCTACCGGCGCGGCCATCGCGGCGAATGGCTGGCGGCGGCGGCGCTGGTGCTGAAAGGCTACCGGATCCTGGCGCGCCGCCATCGCACCCGTTTCGGCGAGATCGACCTGATCGCGCGGCGCGGCGACCTGGTGCTGTTCGTCGAGGTCAAGGCGCGCCGCACGCTGATGGAAGCGATGGAGGCGATCGCCCATGAATCGGAGCGCCGCATCGAAGGCGCCGCCGACATCTGGCTGTCGCGCCAGCCGGATTACGGCAGGCTGTCGATGCGGTTCGACATGATCGCCGTGCTGCCATGGCGCTGGCCGGTGCATGTCCCGAACGCGTTTTACGGGCGCAATTGAGGGCTGCGTCGCTCGGGTTCAGTGTTCGACGGGCCATTCGCCCGCGCCAAGTGCCGCGATCGCCGCGATTATGCGCCGGAACGCCTCGGCGGCAGCCGGCACGGTGGTGCGGGCGCGCAGGAAACTGTGCACGAGGCGCTTCTCCTCGTGCCAGCTCGCTTTGCCGCCGGCGGCCAGGATGCGGTCGCGATAGGCCTCGCCGTCCGACGACAGCGGGTCGCATTCGGCGGTAACGACAATGGTGGGCGGCAGGCCGGAGAAGTCGGCGGCGCGCAGCGGCGAGAAGGTCGGATCGTCCGGCGCCTGTCTCTTGGCCGAGCGGACGTGGCGGTAGAAAGCGACGTCGCCGGTCGACAGAAGCGGCGCCTCGGCATGCTCGATGTAGGAGCGGGCAGTCTCGTCGCCGCCGAGGCCGGGATAGATCAGCACCTGGCCGGTCGGCCTCTTCGCGCGAGCGCGCGTCGCGTGACTGACCGCCGCCGCCAGATTGCCGCCGGCGCTCTCGCCGGACAGCAGCAGTGGCCCGTTCGCTCTAGCCGCCGCCCATTCGAAGGCGGCCAGAGCGTCGTCGAAGGCGGCGGGGTGGAGATGTTCGGGCGCCAGCCGATAGTCGACCGAGAGCACGGCAAAGCCGGTGCCGGCGCAGATCTCGGCGCAGATGTCGTCATGGCTGTCGAGCCCGCCCAGGATGAAGCCGCCGCCATGGTAATAAAGCACCGTGGCCCGCGCGGCCGTGCCTGCCATCCCATAGTGCCGCACCGCGATGTTCCGGCCGGGGGCGGCGATGAGGTCGTCGCTCGCCGTCACCCCCGGCGGATAGGGCTGGCGAAGCGCCCGGCACATCCTGTCATAGATCGCACGCTGCTTGGCGATCGGCAGGTCGATCGTCTCGGGCGGATACCAGGCGTTGATGCCGTCTATATAGGCCCACAGCGCAGGGTCGAGCCGCGTCGCGTATTTGCTGCGACCGGTCATTTCAGTGCTGCCCACGGTTTCGGAAGGCATTGCCTCAAAGCTCGCTGTAAAGCCTGGCCGCGTTTTCAAAGCTGAAGCGCAGCGGCACCGAGCCCTCGACCTGCCAGACGGCGACGCTCTCGCCAGCCAGCAGCAGGCAGGCGCCGTCGGTGTCGGTGACGGCGCCGCCATAGAGCCGGTTGGCGAGGTTGAGGATTGCGGTCTGGTGCATGGCGGCACTGCCGCTGCCGCAGGCGTCCTTGACCAGCAGCACGCGAAAGCCGCGCGCCACGGCGTCCTTCACGGTGGCATCGATGCAGGCCTCGGTCCACACGCCAGATATGACCAGCCATTCGACGCCGGAAGCCTTGAGCCGATCGGCGGCCGGTCCCGCGCGGAAGGCGCTGGCCTCGGCCTTGATCAGCAGCGCCTCGCCATCAGCAGGCGCCACCTCACGGCAGATCTCGGTCAGCGGATCGCTCTTGTCGGAGAAGGCCGACTTGCCGTCGGTTCCAACAGGGTGAAAGGGCCGCTCCGGCTTGTCGAGATCGACAATGTAGGCCCAGTGATAGAGCGGCACATTGTTCTGCCGCGCCGCCGCCTGCAGCCGCTGGACGTTGGCGAGAATCTTGTCAAAACCCTCGACCAGGTAGCGCGGGTCCTGCCGGTGCTCTTCCTGCAGGTCGATGAAGACAGCGGCCACGGTGCCGCGCTTGACGGAGATAGGGCTTTTCATGCGGATGCGCCTAGCCCCCAAGATACTTCCAAACGCTGGAGGGACAGAGGGGGGCGCCAAGGAATGAGGCGCTCGTTCTGCAGCTGCGATGCGTCGCCGAGGCGGGCAGTGGATGTCAAACCTGCTTCTCCAGAAACTCATCCTCATAGGGGAAGCGCGACAGGAGCTCGGTGCCGGTCTCGGTGATCAGGATTTCATCCTCCAGCTTGACGCCCTCGCGGCCGCCCTTCTCGCCAATATAGCTTTCCACGCTCACCACCATGCCTGGCACGATATGGCCGTCGCGGCCATAGGTTTCGTAGTCCATGGCGTGCGCGATGAAGGGTGTCTCGCCATGCATGCCGACGCCGTGCATGACCGAGGTGTAGCGCTGGTCGACGAAGCGGTCGGGGATCTTCCAAGCCTTTTCGGCGATCTCGCGGAAAGCCATGCCGGGCTTCACGATCGAGATATTGTGCTGAACCTGGTCGTGCGCCATGCGGTAGAGCGATTTCTGATAGGGGGTCGGCTTGCCGGGCCCGCAGCGGAAGGTGCGCGAGAAATCCGAATAATAGCCATAGCAGCCGATCGTGTCGGTATCGAGCGCCAGCAACTCGCCCGGCCGGATTTTTCGCCCGCTGGCCTCGTTGAACCAGGGATTGGTGCGCTGGCCGGACGTCAACAGCCGCGTCTCGATGAACTCGCCGCCCTGGCGGATGACCTCGCCATACATGATGGCGAACAGCTCGTTCTCGGAAACGCCGGGCTTGATCGCCTCGCGCACCGCATAGACGGCGGCTTCCGCGCCGGCCATCGACACCTGCAGGCATTTCACTTCCTCCGGGGTCTTGACCGCGCGCACCGCCAGGATCTCGCCCTGGCAGTCGCGGACGTCGCAGCCGCGCTTCTCCAGCGCCAGCGCCTGCAGATGGCTGCAACGGTCGAGCCCGAGTTTCATCGAGCCGCCGCCATGCTGCTTCAGGAGTTCGGCGATCTCGTCGGCGAAGGGACCGGCGGTCTCGTCGTCGCGGCCCGATACCGACGACCAGACGAGCTTGGAAGGACGCGCCTCGTCGATCGTGTCGAGCACCATCGAGACATGGTAGCTCTGCGGATATTCGAACAGCACGATCGGCCCTTCGGTCGGAATGAAGAAATAACGGGTCGAGTTGCGCAGAAAATAGCCGAACATGTTGCGCGAGCCGGTGGCGTAGCGCTGGTTGTAGGGGTCGAACAGCACCACGCCGCCATAGCCGGCCTCGCGCATCCAACCGCGCAGCTTGGCCAGCCGGCCTTTACGAAGGGCGTCGGCATCGATGAAGGACGGCTCGGTGTCGGACAGCCACATGCCGCCCGCCGGATCGGCCGCCGCGGGGTGGCGCATGCGGTCCTTGAAGTCGACGTCTTCAGTGCTGTCGGGGTCGAATACGACGATGCTCATGGGGGCTGACCTTGGGTGGTTTGCAAGATCAGACCATGGCGCAGGAGATAACGAGGGATTGTGCGGAAAACCGCGCTTGTTGTGCGAGATGCCGCTGGGGTAATAAGAGATGCAGGTGCCAAGCGCCCCCCTTCTGCCCTGCCGGGCATCTCCCCCTCAAGTGGGGAGATTGGCAGCTTTGACCTCGTCGCTTCTTCGGTGAAAATTGGCGAAAGCTGTTGTGACGTTCAATCTCCCCCCTTGAGGGACCCTCGTATGGGAGATGGCCGGCAGGACAGAGGGGGGCGACGTCTCTCAGCGCCAGCAAGACCTCTAATGCCGTCGCGCCAGCTTCGGAGGATGGCCGTGCTCCTCGCGAAAGGCGCGCGCGAAGCTCGACATCGAGGCAAAGCCGCAGGCGAGCGCCACGTCGCGCACGGCGAGCGTCGAGTGCGCCAGGAGATCGGCGGCGCGTTTCAGCCTGAGCCGCCGGTAATAGCCGCTGGGCGAGATGGCGAGTTCGGAGCGGAAGGAGCGTTCGAGCTTGTCGGACGACACGCCGAGCCGCGCGGTGAGCTCCGCCATGCCGAGCCGCTCCTCGACCGCGTCCTCCATGATGGCGATGGCCGACAGCACCAGCTCGTTCCGCACGCCGGTACGGAGGCGCAGCGGCATCAGCTTGCGGTCGACGCTGGAGCGCAGCTGGCTGTGCACGAACCATTCGGCGACGCCGGCCGCAAGCTCGGCGCCGTAGTCGCGGGTAATGATCTCCAGCATCATGTCGAGGCTGCCGACGCCGCCGGCCGAGGTGAAACGCTTGCGGTCGATGACATAGAGGTCGCGCCTCAGCTCGACATTGGGAAAGGCCTCGGTGAAGGCCGCCTGGCTGGTCCAGTGCAAGGTGCAGGCATGGCCGTCGAGCAGGCCGGCGCGGGCGAGGAAGAAGGCGGCGTCCGCCACCGCGCCGATATGGGCGCCACTGCGCAAGCTGCGGCGGATCCAGCTTGCCGCATCCTCGGCAACGAGATGATCGGCATCGCCGCCTGAGCAGACGACGATGCGGTCGACCTTCGGCGCATCCCCGGCATAGAAGCGCGGCTGGATGACGACGCCGTTCGAGGCCTCGACCGCGCCCTGGGTAGCGCCGACGATGATCCAGCGATAGCATTCCCGCTTCGCCAGCACATTGGTCGCGCGCAGCGGCTCGATGACCGAGCTGAACGCCATCATCGGAAAGCCGGGGAAGACCAGCACCGCGAAAGTGAGGGGCGTATCGGGAGATGTGTCGCGCGTGGGCATGGGGCGCTACAATTCGGGCAGATGGGGTTTGGGGTCAACGGGGTTGTGGCTGGCTTTCTGCGAAGTTGGCGCTGGCTTTGTAGACTGGCTCGTCTCAGCGGGGGCGCCGCCGCTCAGCCCCCCAGCGCCTGCTCCAGGTCCGCGATCAGATCGTCGCCATCCTCGATGCCCGCCGACAGCCGCACCAGCGAATCCGATATGCCGATCTCTTCGCGCTTTTCCGCCGGGATCGATCCATGCGTCATCAGCGCTGGATGCTCGATCAGGCTCTCCACGCCGCCGAGGCTTTCGGCCAGCGTGAACAATTGCGTGCGTTCGAGGAAGCGTTTCGTGCCGGCGAGGTCGCGGTCGAGCACGGCTGATATCATGCCGCCGAACGCATGCATCTGCTGGACGGCGACGGCATGCTGCGGATGGCTGGCCAGACCGGGATAGATGACCCGGCGCACATCCTTGCGGGCTTCCAGCCACTGCGCGATCTTGAGGCCGTTCGACGAGTGCCGCTCCATCCTCAGCGCCAATGTCTTGAGGCCGCGCAGGGCGAGAAAACTGTCGAACGGGCCCGAAATGGCGCCGATGGCGTTCTGCAGGAATTTCAGGCGATCGGCCAGATCCTTGTTGTCGCCGACAACAGCCACGCCGCCGACCATGTCGGAATGGCCGTTGAGGTACTTCGTCGTCGAATGCACCACGACGTCGATGCCGAGCTCCAGCGGCCGCTGCAAATAGGGGCTGCAGAATGTGTTGTCGGCGACCGAGAGGATGCCCTTGCGCCTTGCAAGGGCTGCGACGCCTTCGAGATCGACGATGCGCAGCAGCGGGTTGGTCGGCGTCTCGACCCAGAGCATTTTCGTCTCCGGGCGGATTGCCGCCTCTATAACCGCAAGGTCGGTGCAGTCGACGAAGCTCACCTTGAGATCGGCGGAGCGCTTGCGCACACGCTCCATCAGGCGGAAGGAGCCGCCATAGATGTCGTCGGTGGCGACGATGTGGGCGCCGGAATCGAGCAGTTCCAGCACGGTGGCGATCGCCGCCAGCCCGGAGGCGAAGGCGAAGGCAGCCGAGCCGCTTTCGAGATCGGCCACCGCGCGCTCGAAGGCAAAGCGCGTCGGATTCTGGCTCCGGGCATATTCAAAGCCCTTGTGCACGCCGGGCGACTGCTGGCCATAGGTCGAGGTGGCGTAAATCGGCACCATCACCGCTCCGGTCAGCGGATCGTGGCTCTGGCCGCCATGGATGGTGCGGGTGGAGAAGGCCAGGCGGTTCTTTCCGGATGCGGTCATCGTGCACGGCGCCTCAAATGGTTGATCAGGTCGATGCGGGTTATCAGGCCGACGAACTCGTCGCCGTCGAAGATGATGGCGACCTCGTTGCGGTCGAATACCGGCAGCAGCGCGTCCAGCGTCTGGCTGGCCTGCAAAGTATGCAGATTGGAGGTCATCGCCGTGCGTACCGGCGCGTTGAAGCGCTCCCAGCGGCCCTCATAGGGGCCGTCGACCTTGGCCAGAATGTCGCTTTCGTCGACGATGCCGACCAGCTTGCCGTCGTCGAGCACCGGCAGCTGCGAGACATCGGAGCGGCGCATGCGGCCATAGGCGTTGAGCAGGCTCTCGTCCGGACCGACATAGACGGTGTCGCCGGTGCGGTGCGTGCGCATCACCAGGTCGCGCAGGTCGCCATGCTGCTCGTGCTCGGCCAGCCCCTGCTCGGCCAGCCAGAAATCGTCGAAGACTTTCGACAGATATTTGTTGCCGCTGTCGCAGACGAAGGTGACGACGCGCTTGGGCGACGTCTGCTCGCGGCAATAGCGCAAGGCGGCCGACAGCAGCGTGCCCGAAGACGAGCCGGCCAGGATGCCTTCCCGGGACAGGAGATCGCGCACCGCCAGCATGCTCTGCTTGTCCGATATGGAATAGGCCTTCTTGACCAGCGACAGCTCGGCATTGGGCGGCACGAAGTCCTCGCCGATGCCTTCCACAGTCCAGCTGCCGGCCTCCACCATCTTGCCGGTCTTGATCAGCGGCGCCAGCACCGAGCCGACCGGATCGGCCAGCACCATTTCCGTCTTCGGCGATGCCTTGGCGAAGAACCGGCCAAGGCCGGTCAGCGTGCCGCCGGAGCCGACGCCGACCACCACCGCGTCGACATCGCCGTCGAGCTGCGAAAAGATTTCCGGACCGGTGGTGGTTTCGTGCGCCTCAGGGTTGGCCGGATTGGCGAACTGGTTGGCGTAGAAGGCGCCGGGCAGCTCGGCCGCGATCTTTTCGGCCATGTCCTGATAATATTCGGGGTGGCCCTTGCCGACGTCGGAGCGCGTCATGCGCACTTCCGCGCCGAGCGCGCGCAGGTGCTGGATCTTCTCGCGCGACATCTTGTCGGGCACGACCAGGATGATGCGGTATCCCTTGGGGATGCCTACCTGCGCGAGGCCTAGGCCGGTATTGCCGGCCGTCGCCTCGACGATCGTGCCGCCTTGCTTCAGCCTGCCCTCCTTCTCGGCCGCCGCGATCATCGACAGCGCGATACGGTCCTTGATCGAGCCGCCGGGATTCTGGCTTTCGAGCTTGATGAACAGCCGGCACTTGCCGATGTCGAATTGGGTCAGCTCGACCACGGGGGTCTGGCCGATCAGGTCGAGCACCGATCCGTAAGGCGGCCGCAGGCGCGACGTTGCGTTTTCCGAAGCGGCGCTTTCCAAAGGGGCGCTATCCGAGGGCGCGATCTTGTGCCTGCTCATATCGATGCTCCATGATCAAGCGGCCGCCTCGTGCAGGGCGGCAGCGTATCCTCTTTTCCAGCCCTTTGCAGTGGGAAAGAAGATAGATCGTGCCAATCGACCGGCTAGATGGAGAATGAAATTCCGGGTTGCGACGCGCAACGGCTGCAGGACTGTGCGGCACGTCCCCCCTCTGGCCTGCCGTAGAGCGCCGACGTCAACACTTTACCCCAGCAGCTGCTTGCTCAGCCTCGCACACTGGACGCGAATATCCGGAATGGCGTCGATCTCGAAGAAGGTGCCTCTGGTCAGCGGGCCGACGGCGAGGATTTTCCTGGACACCGTGCCGTCCCCGGCGATGATCTCGCAATTGGCCGTCACGTCGAGGCCGATGCGCAGCGGATCCGGCCGCGCCAGCCCGCGGTGGACCAGCGAGCGCACCACGCTGTTCGACGAGGCCGAGATGTCCCTGACGATACCGGAGCAATCATAGATGCGGGCGACCTCGAACCTCTCCAGCCGCTTGGTGTGGCGCGACTGGACCTGGACCGTGAACTCGCCGCCCGCCGCGATGTCGACGACACGGCCGGCGACGAGGCGGATGCGGCCGGACTGCACGGCTTGCGTGACGCGGGCATGGACCTCGGGCGCCATGCGGTGGCGGTGGATGTCCCACCACGCCTTGGTGTGCTCGACGAAACGACGCTTGGCGGAGGCCGGCCAGTTCTGCCAGATCTTCTGGTTGAACGGGCGAAGGCCGTCGACGACGTCGCGCCAGTCGATGCCGGCCTTCTGGTTTTCCCGGATCAAATCGCGGAACCAGCCGACGAAATAGGAAAGCTGGGTGCCGAGCGGGATATCGGCGACGTCGAGCTTGATCGGATTGCCCTTGCGGTGCGGCGAGGGCAGCAGGCCGCGCCGCGACACCGCGACGATCTCGGCGCGGTGGCCGCGCTGTTCGAGGGCGAGGAACGCGTCGACCATGCTGAGGCCCGTTCCCAGCACCATGACGCTCCGGTCGGGATCGAGCGCGGTGTCGGCCTCAGACCCCATCCGAACCGCATGGCCTTGCCCCATGGCCGGCACCTCGTCATGGCCGGTGGCGAGCACCGCCAGATGGGCGACGACGCTGGTGCCGTTGGCGAGCGCCACTTCCACCCCCGAGGCCGTGGGCGAGATCGACAGGCTTTCCTCATGGATCAGCCGGAGGCGTCCGGTCTCCCTCTCGCGCGCCTCCAGATCGTCCAGCAATTCGCCGAGATAGCGGGCATAGATGCTGCGCGGCGCGTAGACCGGCGCCTGCTCGGGTGTTGCCAGGCCGCGTTCCAGCAGCCAGCGCCAGAAATTGCCGGGATCGTCGGCATAGGCGCTCATACCGGCGGCGCTGACGTTCAGCACATGCGCGGAGAGCAATGTGGAATAGGCGATGCCCTGGCCGAAATGCGGGCGCTTCTCGATCAGCGTGACGCGAAGGTCGGGATTGGGCTGTCTCAGCAGATGCGCGGCGAGCACGACCCCGCTGGCGCCGCCGCCGACGATGATGATCGAGTTGCCGCGGCCGCTCATGCCAGCCCCGTGCGACGCGCCGGCGTCAGGCCTTCACCGCAACCGAGAGGTCGTCGAGGCCCCTTGCGACCCCAAGGTCGTCGAGGCCGATGTCGCGCATCTCGGCGAGGCTGCGCTGGTCGAGCACCTCGGCGATCGCTTGCCGGACTTCCAGCATCAGATGTCGAACCTGGCATGTCGCCTCGTTACAGTCTTCACAGCGCTGGTATTGGGTACGGCTGGCGCAAGGGATCGGCGCCAGCGGGCCGTCGAGCACACGCACGACATGGCCGACCCTGATTTCCTCCGGTGGCCGCGCCAGGCGATAGCCGCCATCCTTGCCTTTGCGGCTCTGCACGAAACCGGCATTGCGCAATTCGCCCAGGATGGCGTCGAGAAACTTCTTCGGGATGCTGTTGCCGGTCGCGATGTCGTTGACGAAGGCAAGCTGCCCGGCCGGCATCCGCGCCAGATGGACGAGCGCCTTGAGGCCGTACTTGCCTTTCTTGGTGAGCATGATCCGAACGTTTCTCTGTCATGCGATGGCTCGAGGCCATCCTTTGCGAAACGCCTGGCGTGCCTCCCGCCGCGCTCAAGCATCCATGACACATAAATTCTACCAACATGATATACAAGCCAATCGCAATTGATCTTGCTTGATTTTCAAGCCATTGCGGCCATTTTGGACCTGACTTGTGATGCCGGGGACACAAACCGTGGCGCGACGGCCTGAGACCGGTGCCGCCGGCGATCGCCGCGATACGGGTGGGTATGATCTCTCATCGCCGCCTCCAGATTCTATGTCCATAAGTTTACTATACTTAAACGCGAACAGGCGGAACATGTTTTTAAATTCCCATCCGTCTGAAGCATGGATTTGCCTTTCAAACGGCTGCAGCGTGAATTCTCGTTCGCGATCGGAGGCCGTAGCGGTGGCTGGAGCTTCCCGAACGTGATGATCTCGCCACTCTTGAAGCGCCATAGCCGCCAAATCCGCCTGGGGACCTCGGCACCGGCAGCTTTTTCCAACAAATCCAACCCTGCTAGAAGAATTTAACTCTACAAGAACCATAGAATTAGAGGACTATCGTGAAGCAATCCGGTTTTCCCCTGTTTCATGGAGCCCTTGATGTCCACCGCCATTTCGCGACGCATCCTTCTCCTATCTACGGCCGCACTTGCCGGCGCCGCCTTCCTCGGCCCGGCTTTTGCCGACGACCTCAAGATCACCATCGGCTACCAGACGGTGGTCGAACCCTCCAAGGTGCCGCAGGCCGATGGTGCCTATGAAAAGGCCGCCAAGGCGGCCATCGACTGGCGCAAATTCGATTCCGGCGCCGATGTCATCGCCGCGGTCGCATCCGGCTCGGTCGACATCGGCTATGTCGGTTCGAGCCCGCTGGCGGCGGCGGCGAGCCGCGAATTGCCGGTCCAGACCATCTTCGTCGTCGGCCTGATCGGGCCATCCGAGGCCCTGGTCGCACGCAACGGCGCCGGCATCGAGAAGGTCGCCGACCTCGCCGGCAAGAAGGTCGCCGTGCCCTTCGTCTCGACGACGCATTACAGCCTGCTTGCCGCGCTGAAACATGAGAATGTCGACCCGAAATCGGTCGAGATCCTCAATCTCAGGCCGCCGGAAATCGCCGCTGCCTTTTCGCGCGGCGATATCGATGCGGCCTATGTCTGGGATCCGGCGCTCGGCCAGGTCAAGACATCAGGCAAGGTGGTGCTGGATTCCTCCCAGGTCGCCGCCTGGGGCGCGCCGACCTTCGACGCCTGGATCGTGCGCACCGACTTTGCCGAAAAGAACCCGGAAGCGGTGCGCGACTTCGTCAAGGTGACGGGTGCGGCCTATGCCGAGTACCTGGTCAAGCCCGATGCCTGGTCGGCAGCGTCGCCGCAGGCGGCCGAGATCGCCAAGCTGACCGGCGCCAAGGTCGAGGAAGTGCCTGAACTGCTCAAGGGCTATGTCTTCCCGACACTCGAAGAACAAGCCTCCGACAAGTTCCTCGGCGGCGGCACGGTCAAGGCGATCGCGGCCGCGTCCGCCTTCCTCAAGGAGCAGGGCAAGGTAGACGCCGTGCTGCCGGACTATTCGAAATATGTGACATCGAAATACGTCACCGAGGCGCTGGCCTCGAACTGACCCGAGCGTTGGAGCGCCCCATGCCACGACGGGCAGGTGGCGCCCCGATGAGACGCGCGCGGCTTTCCTGACGCCGCGTGTCGCCTGTCCCGGAGCCGCTGACGAGGCGCGGCTTCGGGCAGGCGGACTTCAACGAACTCCCTGCGAGGGCTCATGTCGCATCTCGTGCTCGACAGAATCTCGATCCACTATGACGGCCAGCCCGCACCCGCCGTCGAGCGGGTATCGATCGACGTCGCCAGCGATGACTTCGTCATCCTTGTCGGCCGTTCCGGCTGCGGCAAGACCTCGCTGCTCAATGTCGGCGCCGGCTTTGTTGCGCCGGCACGCGGCACGGCCGCGATCGACGGCCGGCCGATCGCAGCACCCGGTTCGGACCGTGCGGTGGTGTTCCAGAACGACGCGCTGTTTCCTTGGCTGACGGCGCGCGAGAACGTCGCCTTCGCGCTCAGGCTGCGCGGTGTCGGGCCATCCGAGCGGGCGCGCCGCGCCGACGAATTGCTCGGCCTGGTCAAGCTCGCCGATGCCGGCGACAAGCGCATCTGGGAACTGTCCGGCGGCATGCGCCAGCGCGTCGGCCTTGCCCGGGCGCTGGCTGCCGGGCCGCAATTCCTGCTGCTCGACGAGCCGCTCGGCGCGCTCGATGCGCTGACGCGCGAGCGTATGCAGACGACGCTGCTCGACCTGTGGACGGCAAGCAAGGTCGGCGTGCTGATGGTCACGCACGGCATCGACGAGGCGCTGGTGCTCGCCACCCGCATCGTGGTGCTGGCGCCCGGGCCGGGCCGGGTGGTGCGGACCTTGGAGCCGGGCTTCTCCAGGCGCTACGCAGCGGGCGAGGCCATCCGCGCCATCAAGGCCGATCCTGGCTTCGCCGCGGCGCGCGGCGAACTGACCGACGCCATCTTCGAGGGAGAGGCGGCATGACCATTTTCTCCTCCTACACCGAACGCTCCGGCTCCAGGACCGAAGAGGCCGACGGCCTGTCGGTGCCATGGTCGCGCCCGGTCCCGAAGCGCAAGGGCGTTTCGGCGCGCATGGTCAGCGCGGCCACCATTCTTCTGGTGCTGGCGCTTTGGACGCTGTCGGCCCGCCTGCAACTGGTGTCGCCGGTATTCCTGCCCTCGCCTGTCGCGGTGTGGAACAAATTCATCATCGTCGCCCGCGATGGCTTTGTCGACGCAACGCTCGTCCAGCATATCGCCGCCAGCCTGGGGCGGGTGTTCGCCGCGCTCGTCGCGGCGCTCCTCGTCGGCGTGCCGGTTGGCCTCGCCATCGGCATCAGCACCGTCGGCCGCGGCATTTTCGATCCGCTGCTGGAATTCCTGCGGCCGATCCCGCCGCTCGCCTATCTGCCGCTGGTCATCATCTGGTTCGGCATCGGCGAGCCGTCCAAGGTCCTGGTGATAGCCATCGCCATGCTGGCGCCGGTGGCCTTGTCGACCGCGTCCGGCGTCCGCGGCGTCTCGCAGGAGCGCATCAACGCCGCGCGTTCGCTTGGCGCGACGAGGCGCCAGGTGGTCCGCCACGTGATCCTGCCCAGCGCGCTGCCGTCGATCCTGACCGGACTGCGCATCGCGCTCGGCGCCGGGTGGTCCACGCTGGTAGCCGCCGAACTGGTGGCGGCGACGCGCGGGCTTGGCTTCATGATCCAGTCGGCGGCGCAGTTCCTGGTCACCGACGTGGTGGTCATGGGCATTTTGGTGATCGCGGCCATCGCCTTCGTGCTCGAATTCGCCATCCGCAGGATCGAGCGCGCGCTCGTGCCGTGGGCGGGACGCGAATGATCGGGAAACGGAGATGACGATGACCCATTCCACCGCCATGCTGTTCGCCCATTTCGGCACCTGGCTGCTGGGCCTGACATCCGATGGCAAGGCGATAGAGGAGGACAAGGCGACAAGGGAGGACGGTCCGCGCTCGCCGGCGCCCGTCCGGCTCCCGGCCGGGCGTGACCGCCTGCCGCCGCGAGACGAAAGCTTCTACTGGACCTGGCAGTACTGGTCGCAGTGAGAGCGGCTCAACCGCGCGAACGGTTCGCCCACACGAGCCCGGCGAGACCGACCAGCATGACGACGATGCCGATGGTGAGCCATTGCGACTGGCCGGTCATGAAGCTGCCGCCGATCGCGCCGATGCCTTGCAGCGACCACAGCGCGCCGACGGCCAGCACAATCAACGCCAGCAGATTTTTGATCAGTCTCATTGCCGGATTCTCCCTTCCGAAGTTGATCGGTCGCGTCTTCGCCGTCGCGATGAAAGAGGCAAAGGAATCGGTTCGGCAGCAGCATCTTCTACTTGGATGTTGCCGCTCGATCTTGTCAAACAAGACATGGATATCCGCTGGAACATCATCGTGAGTTGATCGCTGACCGCCGGGAAATCACTGACAGACTGTTACCGGGCGACTCCAAACGTGTGCCGGCGCCATGGAACCGCCAGATGATCGCCGCATTTCGTGCCTTATTGTCTCCGTAACGGCTGGGGCCTGTCAAAAACGGAGCCTTCCCCCAAATATGAATAACAACAACCGGACCGCGCTTGCCGCGGTGACGATCGCTGCTGGCCTGATGGTCGGCGCCTCCGCCACTCCAGCCGCCTCCGCCGCCGGTCAATGCGGCCGCGCTTCCTGGTACGCCCTGCACTCCAGGACCGCGTCGGGCGAACGGATGAACCCTTCGGCCTTGACCGCCGCACACCGCACGCTGCCTTTCGGCACCAAGCTGCGGGTCACCAACCAGAACAATGGCCGCAGCGTCGTGGTGCGCATCAACGATCGCGGACCGTTCATCCGGGGACGCGTGCTCGACCTGTCGAAGGGTGCCGCCGGCCAGCTCGGCTTCATCGGTTCGGGCCACACCGCGGTCTGCATGGCGCGCGTCTGACCACCACTGCCCGGCCCGAGGGCCGGGCCGCCTGGCGGGCCTTCGCACCTGCACAATGAGCCGGCTTGTACCGTCCAAGGCTGATTTCCAACGCTTTGGACCAAGAATGCGTATAGATCACGCCACGTGACGTATTGCATCGCAGCAATTAGTTGTTAACTTTCCCGCGAGACAGTTAGGGCCAGGCACTGCTCGCCGCCCCTTCGGTCGCAGGCCGCAGCGGGGTAAACGGATGTTCTACCAGCTCTATGAAATGAACCACGCCGCCCTGCAGCCGGCCCGTCTCTATGCCGATGCGGTGCGGCTGTTCTATTCCAACCCGCTCAATCCGTTCTCGCACACGTCCTGGGGCCGCTCGATCGCGGCGGGCGCCGAGTTGTTCGAGCGCACCACGCGCCGCTACGGCAAGCCGCAATTCGGCCTCGACAAGACGGTGGTCGACTGGAAGAGCGTGGCAGTGACCGAGAAGATCGTCTGGTCACGACCGTTCTGCAACCTGGTGCATTTCGAGCGCGCCGTGCCCGCCGGGCGGCGGCGCGATCCGAAGCTTCTGATCGTGGCGCCGATGTCGGGCCACTATGCGACGCTGCTGCGCGGCACGGTCGAAGCCATGCTGCCCCATGCCGACGTGCACATCACCGACTGGATCGACGCCCGCATGGTGCCGACGGCCGACGGCCAATTCGATCTCGACGACTATATCGACTATGTCGTCGACATGCTGCATGTGCTGGGCCCCGACACGCATGTGATGGCTGTTTGCCAGCCTTCCGTGCCGGTGCTGGCGGCCGTGGCGCTGATGGAAACGCGCGGCGACCCCTTCGTTCCTGCGACGATGACCCTGATGGGCGGGCCGATCGACACGCGCCGCAACCCGACCGCGGTCAACCTTCTGGCCGAGGAGAAGGGCATAGACTGGTTCCGCGACAATGTCGTGATGCGCGCGCCCTGGCCGGTGCCGGGCTTCGGCCGCGAGGTCTATCCAGGCTTCCTGCAGCTTTCGGGCTTCATGAGCATGAACCTCGACCGCCACATCATCGCCCACAAGGACTTCTTCATGCACCTTGTGAAGCATGACGGCGACAGCGCCGAGAAGCACCGCGACTTCTACGACGAGTATCTGGCGGTGATGGACCTGACGGCGGAGTTCTACCTGCAGACGGTCGACACGGTGTTTGTCCGGCACGCCTTGCCCAAGGGCGAGATGACGCATCGCGGCACGCCGATCGATCCCTCGGCCATCCGCAATGTCGCGCTGTTCACGGTGGAGGGCGAGAACGACGACATTTCGGGCCTTGGCCAGACGCGGGCGGCGCATGATCTGTGCGTCAACATTCCCGCCGACAGGAAGGCGCATTACATGCAGCCCGCGGTCGGGCACTACGGCGTCTTCAACGGTTCGCGCTTCCGCGCCGAGATCGTGCCGCGCATCGTCGACTTCATCACCAGCTATGGCCGCCAGAACCGGGTCGCCGTGAAACCGAAGCTGGTCCGCACCGCCAAAAGATAGGCAGCCTGCATTGCCGGCCCGATAGCGCCGGACAGGCCGGGCAGGCCTGTCGCACGGGTGCCGCTGCCATGCGTCTCGCGGGTAACCATGTCGCAAATCACCCAATCGTGGTAATTGACACGGACTGTAGATCGCCCTTAACCTTTCATTAATAACAAGGGCGAGCGGGGACAATGAATTCCTCACCAATGGCGCGAGCGCTTCGTGCGTGCGCAGTAGCCGGACTGGCGACAATGATGGGAGGCTGGGTGGCACCGGCCCTGGCGGCCGGAGCGATGACGACCGGCGGCGTCGCGTCGCAACCGATCGGCCATTATGATTTCTGCAGGCTCAATGCCCGCGAATGCGCGATCCGTCCCGGCAATCTTGCGCCGGCCGCGATGACGGACAGATTGTGGCGCAAGCTGGCCAAGGTCACCGCCAGGGTGAATGCCGCCGTCAAGCCGATGAGCGACATGGACATCTATGGCAAGGACGAGGTCTGGGCCTATCCCGCCAAGGGCGTCGGCGACTGCGAGGACTATGTGCTGGAAAAGCGGCGCCTGCTGTCCCGGATGGGTATATCGCTTGCCGATCTTCTCATCACCGTGGTGCGCAAACCCGACGGCGAAGGGCACTCGGTGCTGACGGTGCGCACCGACAGGGGCGACTATGTGCTCGACAATCTGACCGACAAGGTCAAGGCCTGGGACGACACCGGCTACCATTTCCTCAAGCGCCAGGCGATCGACAACACCGGCCGCTGGGTCTCGATCCGTGGCGGCCAGCAGGTGCTGGTCGGGTCCGTGGAGTAGGGACTGCGGCGGGCGGCGCGCCCAACCGCCGGATGTCGGCCCCGCCCCTCATTGCCCTGCCGGGCATTTCTCCCCGTATAGTGACGGGGAGAAAGACGCTGTCATCGACGATTTCCCCAATTGCCGACGTCGCAAGAAATACGCCAAGGGCGCGGCTGTCTCCCTTCTCCCCGTCCTATACGGGGAGAAGGTGCCGGCAGGCGGATGAGGGGCGGCGCCGACGTTGCAGTCACGCGCCTCGCGCACTCCCCAAAAAAATTCCCACACCCTCCATGAACCATTTCGGCCCGGCCGGCGACACACAGCCGTGAACCGAAACCAACCATGGAGACTTCAAATGACTGCTTTCCTGCGTAACACCCTTCTCGCCGCCGTCGCGGTGTCGGGCATGGCCGGATCCGCTCTGGCCGATCAGACCATTCGAAGCTGCGCCAACACCAATCTCAACGACCTGTGGAGCGGCCGCTGTTGCGGCGCCGCCGGCGCATCGGACTGCCTTGGCGGCGGCAATGGTGGCCGCGGCCATGGTGATCACGGCCGCGGTGGCAATGGCGGCAGCACGGCCGGCAAGAACTGATCTCATCACGGCGGCCCGCCGGCTGCTGCTGGCGGGCCGCCGTTTCGCGATCGGGAGCTCAGCCGCCGCGAGAGCCGGGCAAACCCGGCCTACCGCCGTCGTCCCAGCGCCGCTCGGATAGAGAAGGTTATGCCGCGCAGTTCCTCCTCGTCGAGCTTTTCGATGTTCTCGGCCAGGAGGTTGGCAAGCTCGGTCGCGGCCGGGCTCAGGCCCGACGTGTCGAGCCTGACGCGCGGATGCGAGCCTTCGGCCAGTCGCGCCAGTTCCTCCGCGTCGTCCCAGATGATGTTGAAATAGCCGATGATCTTCTGGATCAGCGTCCAGGTCGGCGCGCCGCGCCTTCCATGCTCGAGCGCCGACAGATAGGCGGCGCTGACGCCGATGGCGGCGGCCATGTCCTTCTGGGTGACGCCGCGCTCGGCCCTCAGCGCCCGCAGCCTCTCGCCGAACGGGGTCACGACCCCATCCTCACGACCGGACCCGCCGCAGCCTGACATAGAGCGCGCCCGAGCCGCCATGATTGCGCGCGGCGTGGTCGTGACTGGAGACCAGCGGCCGGAACGCGGGCGTCGACAGCCAAGCCGGCACCGCGCGGCGCAGCACGCCGTCGCCGCCCGACGACGAGCCCTTGCCGGTGATGACCAGGACGTAACGAATGCCGCCGGCATGGGCGCGGTGCAGGAAGGAGAACAGCAGCGAATAGGCTTCGTCCTGCGTCATGCCGTGCAGGTCGACCCGGCCTTCGATGGGCAGCCGGCCTTTCGACAATTTGTCCAGCGTCGGCTCGTCGAGTGCATGGGAGACATGCTGGGCCTTCGGCTTAGGCGCGCCGGCCGGACCGGCAACGGGCCGGGCTTGTTGCGTCGGCGCCGGCTTCGCCTCGATGCCGAAATCCGGGACAGGCACGGCGGCCTTGCCCTTCAGCGGCTTGGCCGTGCGCGCCACCAGGTTCCACAGCACCCGGTCGTCCTCGCTCAACCTGTCGCTGCGGCGGGTCATGGCTTCGACCCCGAGACGAGCGGGCGCGGCACCAGTGCGTAGAAATCGGCCGGATTGCGCACCACGCCGGCGATCTCGCCGGCGGCGTCGCCCGAGCCGGCGAAGAGATCTCCGCGCGCCGGCCCGGTGATGGCGGAGCCGGTGTCCTGCGCGATCATCAGGCGCCGGAACGGTTTTGCCTCGAAGGCCGTCAGCGATGGCGCGTCGATGTAGAAGGGCGTGCCGAATGTGTGCAGCAGCCGGTCGACGGCGATCGAGCGGCCCGGCGTCAACGGCACCTTGGCGGCGGCGATCGGCCCGAGCGTTGCGTCCTCGACCGCGGCCTCGCGGAAGAAGATATAGGAACGGTTCTGCCACAGGATCTCGTCGACGCGGCCGGGATGCGCCCTGAACCAGGCGCGGATCGACTGCATCGTCACGTTTTCCAGCGGGATCTCGCCGAGCTCGCTCAACACCTTGCCGGGCCCGGTGAAGCGCTGGCCGGACTTGGCCGCATAGGTGACGCGGCACAGCCGGCCGTCGGTCATGAGAAGCCGCGCCGCGCCCTGCACATGGATGAAGAATGCATCGACCCTGTCGGCCAGCCAGGCGATCTCCAGTCCCTTGCCGGCGAGCGCGCCGCGCTCGATCGCGCCGCGGTCGAAATATTCGGCCGGCCCGTCCGGCGTCCGGCGCGCGAAAGCGAGATAGGGGTCCATTCCGTCGGGCCGGTTGGCGTCGTCGACATCGACGAGATCGGCGGGACGCGACAGAAGCGGCACGGCAAAACGCTCCGTGCGCACCGGCGAGGCCTCGACCTCCGGTTCGTAGAAGCCGGTAACGAGGCCGGCGCCGGTCTCTGGACTCACCAGCATGGGGACGAAATGACGCTCGAAGAAGGCGCGGGCCTCCGACCGGCTGGCAGGAGGGGCCGCGCGCGCCTCGGCATAGGCACCGGCAAAGGCGTCGAAGTCGACGCCGAGCGCGCCGCTGCGATAGGGCTTGGCCAGGACATGGAAGGCAGAGCGGCGAAAGGCCTCCAAGGCCGCCAGATGGTCGTCGTCATCCCAGCCGGGCAGAGCGCCGAAGGATCTTTCGCTGAATGCCTGATGGAAGGACACGACAGGCCCGCCGCGGTCAGGGATTCAATCTTCTTCTTCGGTGGCGACGAGCTTCCAGTTCGGGTCGCGCGAGCGCGTGTCGCGGGCGAAGGTCCAGACGTCCTTGACCTCGGCGACGGTTTCGGGGTCGCCGTCGATGACCGCACCGGCCTTGTCGCGCGTCGCCGAAATCAGCTCGCTGATGATGCGCAGCGTGACATGCGCCTCGCCGCCCTTCATCTCGGCCGAGACGATGTCGGCCTTGTCGATGCCGACGAAGGAAGACTGGATCTTTTCCGACCGCGCCTCGCGCTCGCCGATCGCGGCGACGAAACCGTCATAGACATCGCGCGACAGAAGGTTCTTCAGCGTTTTGCGATCGCCGTCGGCATAGGCCATGACGATCATCTCGTAAGCCATCTTGGCGCCGTCGACGAAACCCTTCGGGTCGAAGGACGGATCGTTGTCCTTGATCGTGCGCAGGCCCTTGTTGAGGTCGGTGCCGGGCTTGGCAAAGGCGTCGATGGCCGCATAGACCTCGCCGGCCGGCTCGCCGGGCTGGCGCTTGCGCGGCAGCGACACGACATTCTCGGACTTCTGCGCATCCTTGTCGCCGGTGCGGGCGGCGGTATAGGGATCGAAAGGCGGCCGTTCGCTGCCGGTACGACGGCCCAGCACATTGCGCAGCTGGAAAAAGATCACAACTGCCGCAATCAGAAAGAAAATCGTGCCGAAGTCGAAGAAACCCATATCTTCCGCCAATCAATCCTGCCCTCGGCCGGACCGCCCGGCCAACAGGGCAGCGGTCGCATAGCGTTCAACATGCAAACCATATAGAACGCAAGGCGCAATCATTCAAATCAAAGGCAGCCATACCTATCTAACAGCCTCGGCGCCAGCGGCCGGTGGCCGCTGGCAGGCAAAACAGACCAACGCCAGAACGATCGGAAGGATCGGCAAGACTTGCGCATTTCGTTATTTCCCGTTTTTCTTCTGGCGCTTCCGCTGCTGGAGATCGCCGGCTTCGTCATAGTCGGGCGCCAGATCGGCGCGCTGGCGACGGTCGGCCTGGTGCTCGCCTCGAGCATCGCCGGGGCGCTGCTGCTCAGGCATCAGGGTTTTGGCGTCATGAGCCGCATCAGCACCGAGATGGGCGCCGGCCGCGATCCGAGCCGCCAGCTCGCGCACGGCGCCATGATCGTGCTCGCCGCGATCCTGCTGATCATCCCGGGCTTCATATCGGACATTTTCGGCATTCTCCTGTTCCTGCCGCCGGTGCGCGATCTTGCCTGGCGCAGGCTCAAGGGCCGCATCGTGGTGGCGACGAATTTCTCGGCCGGCGGCTTTCGCGGCCGGCCGCGCGACAGGGTCATCGACCTCGACGACGGCGATTATTCGCGCGAAGACGATTTCAAGCGCGGGCCGGACCACAATTCGCCATGGCGCCGCCTGAAGGACGACTGAGGCTATATTGATGTTCAGGTGATGCCGGCCTGACCTGAATCTCGACGCAGTCTGGATCCCCTCCGGTCGCAAGGCGGCAAACCTTGTCTTGTCATGCCGGCCATGGTAGCGAACGCCCGATTTCAATTCGGTCAGCAATGCTGCCCAGGCAAAAGGACACAAGGCTCATGGCCAGCAAAGATGACGCGCCGGTCGGCGCCAACGGAAACGGCAACACGGCGCAGCCCTCGCTCAACGTCCTTGCCCAGTATGTGAAGGACCTTTCCTTCGAGAGCCCCGGCGCGCCGAACTCGCTGCGCGGCCGCGACAAGGCGCCCGGCATCGCCATCAACGTCAACGTCAACGCCAATCCGCTCTCCGACAAGCAATTCGACGTCAACCTGACGCTGAACGCCAAGGCCTCCTTCGACCAGGAAGTGCTGTTCAACGTCGAGCTGGTCTATGGCGGCGTTTTCGCCATCAGTGGCTTCCCGCAGGAACACATGCTGCCGATCCTGTTCATCGAATGCCCGCGGCTGCTGTTCCCGTTCGCCCGGCAGATCATCGCCGAGGCAACGCGCAATGGCGGCTTCCCGCCGCTGATGCTCGACCCGATCGATTTCGCGCAGATGTTCCAGCAGAAGCTGGCGGAGGACCAGGCAGCGTCGAAGGTCCAGGTGAGCTGATTCCGGCTCGTACGGATATTGCAGAAAGACCCGGCCTCGCGCCGGGTTTTTCGTTTTAGAGGCTGGTGTGGCCGGTTTGGCCGCAGAGCCCCCGACCTCGTCATCCTAGGGTCTCCGCGACGTCGCTTCGCTCCTGCTCCGCCGTAGGATGACGAAGGCGAGGAGAACGGCGCGCTTAGGCGCCCATCACCTTCAGCCACAGCGCCTTCTCACCCAGCGTGGCGACCATGCCGGCATGCGCAGCGCGCTCGGCTTCGCTCAGCCGCGGGGGCAGGGCGATCGGCCGTGCGCCGACCGAGATATCGATGTCTGCCACTTCGCCCGCGCCGTTCATCTGCACTGAAACGGTGTCCAGGATCAGAGCCGTCTGCTTGCCGCCGATCAGCTCGATATAGACTTCGGCCAACAGCTCCGAATCCAGCAAGGCGCCGTGCTTGGTGCGCCGCGCATTGTCGATGCCATAGCGCCGGCAGAGCGCGTCGAGCGAATTGGGACCCATCGGATGCCTGCGCCGCGCCAGCGCCAGCGTGTCGACGACGCGCCCGATGTCGACGGCCGGATGGCCGAGCCGGCCGAACTCGACATTGAGGAATCCGATGTCGAAGGTGGCATTGTGTGCGACCAGCTTGGCGCCGTCGGTGAAGGCGATCCACTCCTCGACGATCTCGGCGAAGGACGGCTTGCCTTGCAGGTCCGCCATGCTGATGCCGTGCACGGCCTGCGCCTCGGCATGGATCGAGCGGCCCTGCGGGTTGATGTAGTGGTGGAAGGTCTTGCCGGTCGGAAAGCGGTTGACCAGCTCGACGCCGCCAAGCTCGATGATGCGGTCGTCGCGCATGTCGAGGCCGGTGGTTTCCGTATCGAAAATGATCTCACGCATCGAATCAGTCGCTCCTGGTGAGCAGAATCGTGAGAGCGGAACAAAATGGCAATGGGCAATGACTTTTTTCCTTCTCCCCCTGTGGGAGACGGAAAAGAGGCGCCGATCTAACCTCTCAAATCCGCGATGATAGCTTTGACCTCAGCCCGCGCGGCATCCAGGCCCCGGCTGGTATCGATGACGAAGTCGGCCTGGCGGCGCTTTTGCGCATCCGGCACCTGGCTGGCCAGGATGGAGGCGAGTTTCTCTTCGCTCATGCCGGGCCGCGCCAGCACGCGCTGGCGCTGGACTTCGGCCGGCGCGGTGACGACGACGACCTTGTCGACGCGGTCGCGGCCGCCGGTTTCGAACAGGAGCGGAATGTCGAGGACGGCAAGCGGCGCGCCGGCGGCGCGGTTGCGCGCCAGGAACGCGTCGGCGTCGGCGCGCACCAGCGGATGGATGATCGCTTCCAGCCTTTTCAGCGCGGCCGCATCGCCAAGCACCCGAGCGCCGAGCTTTGCCCGGTCGACGCCTCCGGCGCCGGTGGTTCCTGGAAACGCGGCCTCGACCAGGGGGGCTGCCTTGCCGGCATAGAGGCGATGCACCGTCTCGTCGGAATCGTGGACCGGGATGCCGGCCTCGGCAAACATTTTCGCGGTGGTCGACTTGCCCATGCCGATCGAACCGGTGAGGCCGAGCACGATCATGGTTTTGGCGCCAGATCGGCTTCGACGAGCGCGCGCAATTCGGGTGTGACCTGGGGCCGCACGCCGAACCAGCGCTCGAAACCCGGCACCGCCTGGTTGAGCAGCATGCCGAGGCCGTCCACCGTCTTCAGCTTGCGCGCGCTTGCCGCCGCAAGCAGCGGCGTCTCGAGCGGCACATAGACGATATCGGTGACGATCGCGTGGTCCGGCAAAAGGGCCGGGTCGGCGGCCAGACCCTCATTGCCTTGCATGCCGAGCGCCGTGGTGTTGATGAGCAGGCCGGCATCGGCAAGCAGTTCACCGGTCGCCGCCATGCCATGCGCCGAGACACCGGCGCCGAACCGGTCGCGCAATTCCACCGCCCGGGCAAGCGTGCGGTTGACGATGCGGATATCGCGGATGCCGCGCTGCTTCAGCGCGTGGGTGACGGCGCGCGAGGCGCCGCCGGCGCCGAGCACCACCGCCGGGCCATTGGACGCCCAACCCGGCGCATGATCGTCGAGATTGGCGGCGAAGCCATGGCTGTCGGTGTTGCCGCCCCACAATTGGCCGCCCTCCAGCCACAGCGTGTTGACGGCGCCGATCTGCTGGGCTGCCTCATCACGGCGCTCGATCAGGGCGAACGCCGCCTCCTTGTGCGGGATGGTGACGTTGCCGCCGAGATAGCCGTTCGCTTGCAATGTGCTCAGGAATTCGGCGAAATCCTGCGGCGCGACATCGATCGCCTGGTAGCTGCCGTCGATGCCGTATCTGGCCAGCCAGTGGCCGTGGATCTTCGGCGAGCGCGAATGCTTGATCGGGTGACCGGTGACGAAGGCCTTTTTGGTCGCCTCAGCCATCGATCGCTCCCAGCGTGCGCAGTTCGGCCAGCAGCGGCAGCAGCGGCAGGCCGACGATTGTGAAGTGGTCGCCCTCGATCTTCTCGAAGAGCTGGATGCCTTCGCCTTCGACCTGGTAGGCGCCGACGCTCGACAGCGCCCTTGAGCCGACGCGCGCCAGGTGGCGGCCGATGAAGGCCGGATCGAGCTTGCGCATGGTGAGGCTGGCGATGCCGACATGGCGCCACAGCACCTCGCCGTCGCGGACCAGGACCGCGGCGCTGTTGAGCTGATGGGTCCTTCCCGACAGCGCCAGCAGATGGCGGCGCGCCCCTTCCATGTCGGCCGGCTTGTGGAACACCTCGTCGCCGAGCGACAGCGTCTGGTCGCAGCCGAGCACCAACGCGCCGGGCCTGCGCTCGCTTACTTCGGTGGCCTTGGCTTCGGCCAGCACCAGCGCGACATCCTCGGGCGAGGCGCCGCTGCCTTGCAGGGGCGCCTCGAGCGCGCGCTCGTCGACATCAGGCGCAACCGCCTCGACGTCGATGCCGGCACCGAGGAGCATCGCCTTGCGGAACGGACTGCCGGAGGCGAGGATGATTTTTTCGGTCATGCTGGTTCACCCAGGATTGGCGTTCCGTCGCGCACCCCTCACTTATCTCACCTGCACCTACCGCGTCTTCCCCCGCAGGGCAACGATTGCCGCCGCCGTTTCCTCGATCGAGCGGCGGCTGACGTCGATCATCGGCCAGCCATGGCGGGTACAGATCTGGCGGGCATAGGCGAGCTCCTCGTTGATGGCGGCGCGGTCGACATAGTCGCCTGGCACATAGGCGCTGCTGTTGCCGAGGATGCGGTTCTGGCGGACATGCGAGATGCGTTCAGCGGTGGCGACAAGGCCGACGATCAGCGGCGTCCTGGCGTTGACCAGGCTTTCGGGCACCGGCACGCCGAGCACGATCGGAATGTTGGCGGTCTTGATGCCCCTGTTGGCGAGATAGATGCTGGTCGGCGTCTTGGACGTGCGCGAAATGCCGACCAGCACGATGTCGGCATCGTCCATATTGGCCGGCAACTGGCCGTCATCATGTTCCATGGTGAAGTTGAGTGCGTCGATGCGGCGGAAATATTCGGCATCGAGGACGTGCTGGGCGCCGACGCGGCGGCCGGCGGGCGTGCCCAGATAGGACTGGAAGACGGTGAGCACCGGCTCCAGCACGGAGACGCAGGGCAGGCCCATGGCGGCGCAGCGCTCGTCGATGCCGCGCGCCAGCTTCTGGTCGACGACGGTGTAGAGAATGATGCCTGGCTCCTCCTCGATGTCCTCGAACACCTTGGCCACCTGTTTTTCGGTTCGGATGAGCGGGTAGATGTGCTCGATGGCGCGCGCATCCTTGTATTGCGCCGAAGCCGCACGGCCGGCCGCGAGCAGCGTTTCGCCGGTGGCGTCGGAGATCAGGTGCAGGTGGAAGAAGCTCTGGGGTTTGTTCACAGGGTTTTACCTAGGGCTGTGGGCGGATGTGGATAAAGCAGGGTTCGGAAAACCCGCCGGCCGGAGCGACTGTATCAGATGCCGGTTTGTCCACAATTCGATGCGCTGTAGGCTTCGTCGGGCGGCTGGGGACAAGTCCGTGGACGAAGATTTCTGCCTTTTGTCTGTCCACAGGACGTACCTGCAGGATCGCTGCTCTAGCGTGTTGAGTCCAATGGAAGATTCCGGCTCGTCCCCAGAACCATGCAAGGGGCGATTGGAAATGCGCGACAATATGCTTGCTGGTGTTTTGACGGCCAAAGCGGGACAGGTGACAACCACCACAACCAACAGACTCTTAGAATCAGAAGATTCTTTAAAATAAGATATTTGATTAAAGGGAAGCCGGGAGAGGCGAGCGCTCTATGCCTGCAAGACGGATCATGCTGGACGTGCTGAAGGGTGAGACGGTGTTTCCGCCGCCGCTCTGGATGATGCGCCAGGCCGGGCGCTATCTACCGGAATACCGCGAGACGCGCCGACGCGCAGGTTCATTCCTCGACCTCTGCTATGATCCCGACCTTGCCTTCGAGGTGACCATGCAGCCGATCGAGCGCTTCGGCTTCGACGCTTCGATCCTGTTCTCCGACATCCTTGTCGTTCCGCATGCGCTTGGCCGCGACGTGCGCTTCGAAGAGGGGCGAGGGCCGCTGCTGACGCCGATCACGGCGGCTGAAATCGCGGCCCTGGACAGCACGGTGTTTCACGTGAATCTCGAACCGGTCTACGAGACGGTTCGCCGGTTGCGGACGAAACTGCCCGATGAAATCACGCTGATCGGCTTCTGCGGCGCGCCATGGACGGTGGCGACCTACATGATCGCCGGGCACGGCACGCCGGACCAGGCGCCGGCGCGGCTGTTCGCCTATCGCGAGCCGGCGGCGTTTCGTCGGCTGCTCAAGGTGCTGGCCGATCATTCGGCCGCCTATCTCATCAGGCAGATCGAGGCCGGCGCCGATATGGTACAGATATTCGATTCCTGGTCCGGCGTGCTCGACGATGCTTGTTTCGAGCTGTTCTGCGTCGAGCCGGTGGCCGAGATCGTCAGGCAGGTTCGAGCGGTCCATCCCGATGTGCCGATCATCGGTTTTCCCAAGGGCGCCGGCGCGCGCTACCGGAGCTATCGCGAGAAGACCGGCGTCACGGGGCTGGGGATCGACTGGACGGTGCCGCTGGAGACAGCGAAGGCGTTGCAGCGGGAAGGGGCCGTCCAGGGCAATCTCGATCCGCTGCGGCTGGTCGCCGGCGGCAAGGTGCTGGCCGACGGCGTCAGCGCGATCCTGGAGAGCCTGGGAAGCGGACCGTTGATCTTCAATCTTGGCCACGGCATTACCCCGGAAACGCCGATTGCGCATGTCGAGGCGATGGTGAAACTGGTGAGGAGCGCGACACGCTGATGGCCGGGATGAGCAACACCAACAGCACGGGCCAGGCGATGATGCGCATGGTGATCGGCATCGTGGCCCTGGTCGTGCTCACCGCGCTGCTGTTTCTGGCGGCCCCAGACGGCTTCTATCTCTGGGCCAAGGCGATCCACGTTCTTGCCGTCATCTCGTGGATGGCGGGCATGCTCTATCTGCCGCGGCTGCTGGTCTATCACGCTGATGCCGAGAAGGGTTCGGTGCAGTCGGAGACTTTCAAGGTGATGGAGCGCCGGCTGCTGCGCGGCATCATCAACCCGGCGATGATCGTCACCTGGGTATTCGGCCTATGGCTGGCCTGGAAAGGTTTCGGTTTCCAGGGCGGCTGGCTGCACGGCAAGATCGCGCTGGTGCTGGTTCTGTCGGGCATCCACGGCTATCTGGCCGGCGCTGTGCGAAAATTCGCTGAGGATCGTAACGAAAAACCCGCGAGGCACTGGCGGATCGTCAACGAGATCCCCACATTGCTGATGATCGCTATCGTGATCCTGGTCGTCGTCAAGCCGTTCTGAACCTTCAGACCTCTCTCACGACCTGCTAAAAGGCGGCTTGCTCTTTCAGCCGGCCGACGATAAAAGACGGGTCTTCCTTCCCGTCATGCGCCGCCCTTCATTGCTTTTGGCCGCGCCCGGCATTTATCGCATCCCGCCGATTTCCTCCCAAAAGCCTACCCAGAGTCTATCCTAATGCAAGAAATGAAACTCACCGAGTTCAAGAACAAGAAACCGCCAGAGCTGATCGCCTATGCCGAATCGCTCGAGGTGGAGAACGCCAGCGTCATGCGCAAGCAGGAGCTGATGTTCGCAATCCTCAAGAAGCTGGCCGCCCAGGACATCGAGATCATCGGCGACGGCGTGGTCGAAGTCTTGCAGGACGGTTTCGGTTTTCTGCGCTCGGCCAACGCCAATTATCTGCCGGGTCCCGACGACATCTATATTTCGCCCTCGCAGATCCGGCGCTTTTCGCTCAAGACCGGCGATACGGTCGAAGGGCCGATCCGCAGCCCGAAAGAGGGCGAGCGCTATTTCGCGCTGCTCAAGGTCAACACGATCAATTTCGACGATCCCGAAAAGATCCGCCACAAGATCCACTTCGACAATCTGACGCCGCTTTATCCGACCAAGCGGCTGAAGATGGAGATCGACAACCCGACCTCCAAGGATATCTCGCCGCGCGTGATCGATCTGGTGGCGCCGATCGGCAAGGGCCAACGCGCGTTGATCAACGCGCAGCCGCGTACCGGCAAGACGGTTCTCATGCAGAACATCGCCCACTCGATCACCGCCAACCATCCGGAATGCTACCTGATCGTGCTTCTGATCGACGAGCGGCCGGAGGAAGTGACAGACATGCAGCGCTCGGTGAAGGGCGAGGTGATCTCCTCGACCTTCGACGAGCCGGCGGTGCGCCACGTGCAGGTCGCCGAAATGGTCATCGAGAAGGCCAAGCGGCTGGTCGAGCATGGCCGCGACGTCGTCATCCTGCTCGATTCGATCACCCGCCTCGGCCGCGCCTACAACACCGTGGTGCCGTCCTCCGGCAAGGTGCTGACCGGCGGCGTCGACGCCAATGCCCTGCAAAGGCCGAAGCGCTTCTTCGGTGCCGCCCGCAACATCGAGGAAGGCGGTTCGCTGACCATCATCGCCACCGCGCTGATCGATACCGGCAGCCGCATGGACGAAGTTATCTTCGAAGAGTTCAAGGGCACCGGCAACTGCGAAATCCAGCTCGACCGCAAAGTGGCCGACAAGCGCATCTACCCGGCCATGGACATTCTGAAGTCGGGTACCCGCAAGGAAGACCTGCTGGTGCCGCGCGCTGACCTGCAGAAGATCTTCGTGCTGCGCCGCATCCTGGCGCCGATGGGAACAACCGACGCGATCGAGTTCCTCATCGACAAGCTGAAGCAGACCAAGACCAACGCGGACTTCTTCGATTCGATGAATACGTAGTTCGCAGAGCGAACTCCACTTCTTCGTGATCCTCGGGCTTGACCCGAGGATCCATGCCATGGCCTCGGCCAAAGAGCGCGGCGGACTGGATCTTCCACCTGTTGCAGCGCTCGAAAGTCACGGCATGGATCCTAGGGTCTCCGCGACGGAGCTTCGCCCTAGGATGACGAACTCTGTGGTCTTCGTCGCAATAGCCCTTCCAATTCATCCGGATCGCTCACCGCCGGCAAACACACCTGCCCCGTGCACAGCCACGCGCCCGGCCTGTCGGAGGGAGGCAGGATCCCGCCCGGCAACAGCGTTCGATTCGCCTGCGTGCCGATCGCCACCACAATATCCACCCGACGCGGATCGGGATTGCGATTCGCTACCGGAACGAGCGTCGGATTCGCCAGATCGTCCACAAGCACCAGCTTTAGCGGCTCTATGGCGAGCGCCGAGGCGTTGACGATGCCGGCCTGTCCATAGGCCTGGTGCGCCGCGCGGCCGGCGGCATGTTCGGCGACTTTCGTCGCTTTCTCCTGCAGGTCGAGATCGCCGGTCAGCGCGGCGAGCCGGACCAGCGCCTCGATGACCTGGCCGGTGGCCGACGCAATAGCCTCGTCGACATCGCCCCTGATGCGGATCGGCACGTCGGTGCTATCGGATGCCGTGAGATAATAGCCGGTGCCGTCGGCATCGGCGTGCCAGCGGTCGAGCTGCTCGACGAATTGCCGGGCCCGATCGGCGTAGCTCCAATCGCCGGTGGCTTCGAACAGGGCGATCGCCGCATTGGTCATCGACGCATAGTCGCTCGACAGGGCCGGGAACAGTTTCTTGGCGCCGAGCATGGAATGCGGCAGCCGTCCGCCCTCGGCCGAAGAGGCGATCTGGTCGAATGCGGTCTTGGCCGCGTCGATCCAGTCTTGCCGCGCCAGCGAGCGGCCGGCCTCGGCAAGTGCTGCGATCATCTGGCCGTTCCAGTCGGCGAGGACCTTGCCGTCGCGGCCTGGCCTGACGCGCCGTTCACGGACTGCCAGCAGCCTTGCCTTGAGAGCGGCCAGAAGCGGCTGCTCGGCAATGCCTTGCACCTGCTGGGCCTGCGTCTGGTGGACAACGGGCTTGCCTTCCCAACCGGGTGGGCTGGAGAGCATGAAGTTGTTGAAAAACAACGGTGAATCGTCGCCGAGCGCGGTCTCGATCTCTTCCCGGCTCCAGGTGTAGAAAAGGCCCTCCTCGCCCTCGCTGTCGGCATCCAGACTGGCGGCGAAGGCGCCGCCATCGACGCGCATCACACGCAGCAGCCAGTCGACGGTCTCCTCGATTCGGACCCGGAACAAATCCTTTCCGCCCGCGGCATGGGCCCAGTTGCAAAAACGGATGAGTTGCGCGTTGTCGTAGAGCATCTTTTCGAAATGCGGCACCAGCCATTGCGCGTCCGTGGAATAGCGGCTGAGACCGCCGCCGACGTGATCGTAGATGCCGCCGGCCAGCATCCGTTCGAGGCTCAGGAGGACATCGTCGCGGTGACCGGCATTGCCGTCGCGCAGCCACGACAGCCACAGTGTCCGCATGAATGGCGCATTGGGGAATTTCGGCGCGCCGCGCAGGCCGCCGAGATCCTTGTCGATCATGCCGTCTATGCCTCTGGCGAGCGCGGCAAGCGTGTCGCGGTCGAGCGCGGTGCGGGCATGCGCGCCGGCGAGCCGGGTTTCGACATGCGAAGTCAGCCCGTCGGCGCTCTGGTTCAGGCTGCCTCTTTTCTCGCGCCAGGCCTTGTCGATCGCCTCCATCACCTGGATGAAGCCCGGGCGGCCATAGCGCGGCTCGCGCGGGAAATAGGTGCCGCCCCAGAACGGCTTGCCGTCCGGCGTCAGGAACATGGTCAGCGGCCAGCCGCCCTGCTCGCCCATCGAGGACAGCGCCGCCATGTAGATCTGGTCGATGTCGGGACGCTCCTCACGGTCGACCTTGATATTGACGAACAGACGGTTCATGACGGCGGCGACGTCATCGTTCTCGAAGCTTTCATGGGCCATGACGTGGCACCAGTGGCAGGCGGCATAGCCGATCGACAGCAGGATCGGCCGATTCAGCGCCCTCGCCTCGTCAAGCGACGCCGGCGACCAGGCCCGCCAATGCACCGGATTGCCGCTGTGCTGCTGCAAATAGGGGCTGGCTTCGTCGGCAAGCAGATTTTGCGCAGGCAGTGTCACGATGAGCGGTCCGGCGAAACAGGGGTTGGATAGTGAAGCTAGGGCGGTCCAACAAGGCGGGCAAATGATTTCGGCCGACACCATCGTCGCGCTTTCCAGCGGCCGCCTGCCCGCCGGCGTCGCCGTCATCCGCATTTCGGGGCCAAAGACTCGATTCGTTGTCGAAACGATCGCCGGCGGTATGGTTAAGGGCCGCGTAGCCAGCCTGCGCAAGCTGCGGGCGCCCGATGGCGGCGTGCTCGACAGTGGCCTGGTGATCTTTTTCCCCGGCCCCGGCAGCTTCACCGGCGAGGACGTGGCGGAATTCCAGGTGCATGGCGGCCGCGCCGTGGTGGCGAGGCTGTTGGAGACGATCGCCGGTTTCGAAGGCGTCAGGCACGCCGAAGCGGGCGAGTTTACGCGCCGGGCCTTCCTCAATGGCAAGGTCGACCTGGTAAGGACGGAAGCGCTGGCCGATCTGGTCAACGCCGAGACCGAGGCGCAGCGGCGCTTCGCGGTGCAGAATGCCGAGGGCGCGCAGGCCGAGCTTTATCTGAGCTGGCGGCGGCGGCTGATCCATGCGCGCGCCATGATCGAGGCCGAGATCGACTTTGCCGACGAAGACGACATTCCCGGTTCCGTTTCGGATACGGTCTGGTCTGATGTTTCGGCGGTGATTGGGGAGATCGAGCGCCACATTGCCGGGTTTCGTGCCGGCGAAATCATCCGCGACGGGTTCGAGGTTGTTATCCTCGGCGCCCCGAATGCCGGCAAGTCGAGCCTGTTCAACGCCTTGGCGCGGCGCGATGCAGCTATTGTAACGGATGAGCCGGGCACGACGCGGGACCTGCTCGAGATCGTGCTTGACCTCGAAGGCCTGCGGGTCAGGCTGACCGACACCGCAGGCCTGCGCGATGCGGCCGGCAAGGTGGAAGCGATCGGTATCGAGAAGGCGCGAGCCAAGGCGCATGGCGCCGACCTCTTGCTCATCCTCGAGGATATGGCCGACCCGCATCCCGTTGCTCTTCAACGCGAGGGGATCGCGACCTTGCGCGTGGGCACCAAGCTCGATTTGGTGCAGGAAAGAGCCCCCGCCGGGCATACAGGCGGTTATGATCGCGTCATTTCGACCAAGAACGGGACGGGCGTGACGGAACTGCTGGCCGAAATCGCCAGGCTCGCGGCCGCGCAGGTCGGCGAAGCCGGCGACATCCTGCCCTCACGGCTTCGCCACGTTGAATTGCTAGGCGAAGCCAACCGCTTCCTGCTGCGCGCGGCCGAGAGTCCGGACGCCGGGCAGGAACTGCGCGCCGAGGATCTGCGGCTGGCCGCCGACCGGCTCGGCCGGATCGTCGGCGCGGTCGATGTCGAGGACATGCTGGATGTGATTTTCTCGCAGTTCTGCATCGGGAAATGATTCACGTGGAACATTGTCGGGGCGCGGACGCCGTCAAGCCTCCCTTCTCCCCGTCACTATACGGGGGAAGGTGCCGGCAGGCGGATGAGGGGCAGCGCTGACCTCGGCTTCTATCACGACGGGCCCGGCCGATGACTCACGTGAAACAGAAGGGCTCTCCGACCGACGTTGTTTCACGTGAAACGGCTGCGCCGGGGTCAATCGCCAGCGTCGGCGCTACCCCGCACTTGCCTGCCGGCATTCTCTTATCCGGCATTCTCTTACAAGGACGGGGAGAGGGCGCGCTGTTATTTCCAGTTTCGGCAATTATCAGCCTTGTAAATGAAGGTGCCGGCTTTGCGGTCAGCGCTGTCTCCCTGTGCCAGGGAGAAGTGCCGACACGGCGCCGGGGGGCGGCGCCGGCGGTCGATACACGTGACTCACGTGAAACACTACAATGAGGCTCGCCGTCCTGTTTCACGTGAAACTCCCGCGAAGTTTCTTGACACCGTCCCGCTGCGGGGACATCTCTCCACCAAACTTCGAATCCAGGGCGTTTTGAAATGACCGATCACTATGATGTGGTTGTGGTGGGTGGCGGCCATGCGGGCAGCGAGGCGGCCAGCGCGGCTGCGCGTGCGGGCGCCAGGACAGCGCTGGTGACGCTGCGTTTCGACACGATCGGCGTGATGTCCTGCAATCCGGCCATTGGCGGGCTCGGCAAGGGCCATCTGGTGCGCGAGATCGACGCCATGGACGGACTGATGGGCCGGGTGGCGGATGCCGCCGGCATCCAGTTTCGCCTGCTCAACCGGCGCAAGGGGCCGGCCGTGCGCGGCCCGCGCACCCAGGCCGACCGGAAACTTTACCGGCTCGCCATGCAGGAGGCGGTCAGGCAGCAGGGCGGTCTCGATGTGATCGAGGGCGAGGTGCTCGACTTCGACATCGACGATTCGGGATGCCTGCGCGCCGTTCTCCTGGCCGATGGCCGGCGCCTTGCCAGCGGCGCGGTGGTCCTGACCACCGGAACCTTCCTACGCGGGCTGATCCATATCGGCGAGAAGAAGATTGTCGCCGGCCGCATGAACGAACAGGCGAGCCTAGGGCTGTCGGCGACGATGAGCCGCGCAGGCTTCAAGCTCGGCCGGCTGAAGACCGGCACGCCGCCGCGCCTCGACGGGCGCACGATCGACTGGGCGTCGCTGGAAAACCAGGCGGCGGATGACGAACCGGTGCCGTTCTCGCTGCTGACCGACCGCATCGAGACGCCGCAGATCGAATGCGGCATCACGCGCACGACCGCGGCCACGCATGAACTGATCCGCGCCAATCTCGGGCGCTCGGCCATGTATTCGGGCTCGATCGAAGGCGTCGGGCCGCGCTACTGTCCGTCGATCGAAGACAAGATCGTCAAGTTCGGCGACCGCGAAGGCCACCAGATTTTTCTAGAGCCGGAAGGCCTGGACGACGACACGGTCTATCCCAACGGCATCTCGACCTCGCTGCCGGAGGAGGTTCAGCTCGAAATCTTGAAGACCATCCCGGGGCTGGACCGAGCGGTGATGCTGCAGCCCGGTTATGCCATCGAATACGACCATGTCGACCCGCGCGAGCTTCATCCGACCTTGGAGACGAAGCGCGTCGGGGGCCTGTTTCTAGCCGGGCAGATCAACGGCACGACCGGCTATGAGGAGGCCGCCGCGCAAGGTCTGCTGGCGGGCCTCAATGCCGCAAGGCGGGCGTCGGGCAGCGAGCAGGTCGTGCTCAGCCGCACCGAAGCCTATATCGGCGTCATGGTCGACGATCTGACCAGCCGCGGCATCAGCGAGCCTTACCGCATGTTCACCTCGCGCGCCGAATTCCGGCTTTCGCTGCGCGCCGACAATGCCGACGAGCGGCTAACGCCGCTGGCTGCAAGGCTGGGTATAGCGTCAGCCCGGCGGATGCAGCGGTTCGGCGAGGTGGAGCAGCGCCTCGCCGAAGCGCGCCGGCTGGCGCTCGGCGTAAAGCTGACACCCAACGAGGCGGCGCGCCACGGGCTGGAGGTCAATCGCGACGGCGTGCGCAGATCCGCCTATGAACTGCTCGCCTATCCCGGCGTCGACGTGGCTTGGCTGGCCCGAATCGATAGGAATTTCGGGACGATCGACGCCAGGACGGCGGAGCGCCTCGAAACGGAAGCGAAATATTCGGTTTATCTCGATCGCCAGAAGAGCGACGTCGCCCAAATCCGGCACGAGGAAAGCCGGCTCATCCCCGAGTCGCTCGACTTCGCCGAGGTGCCGGGACTATCGAACGAGCTGAAGCAGAAGATGCATGCGCGGCGACCGCGTTCGGTTGCCGACGCGCAGCGCATGGAAGGCATGACGCCGGCGGCGCTGGCCATCATCGTCGCTCATATCAGGCATTCCGAGAGCGCGCAAAGGGACGTCGCGTGAGCGCTGGCTCCTGGGAGAGCCTGCGCAACGCCGCCGGTCCGGTTTCACGTGAAACATTCGATCGCCTCGTGGTGTTCGAAGGGATGTTCCAGAAATGGAACCGCAGCATCAATCTCGTCGCGCAGTCGACGGCCGGCGATGTCTGGCAACGCCACATACTGGACAGCGCGCAGCTCTGGCGAATCGAGGACAAAGCGCGGCGATGGGTCGATATCGGCTCGGGCGGCGGATTTCCGGGACTGGTCCTGGCGTTCCTGCTTGCCGAGCGTGACGGCGCCAGCATCGACCTGGTCGAAAGCAATCGCAAGAAAGCGGGATTCCTGCAAGCCGTCGTCGGCCAGTTCGGCCTGCCGGCGCGTGTCGTGGCGCGCCGCATCGATGACAGCCATGCGCTTGTCGCGGCACCGGAAATCGTCACGGCGCGGGCGCTGGCGCCGCTTTGGACCTTGCTTGAGCTGGCGGGACCGTGGCTGACATCAGGCGCGCGCGGGCTGTTCCACAAAGGCCGGGATTACCGCGCCGAAGTGCAAGAAAGCGTTAACCGCTGGAGCTTCGATCTGGTAGAACATCCAAGCATGACCGACCCTGGCGGCGTCATCCTTGAACTGTCCAATGTGCGACCTGTCTGAACAAAGACCTGTCCGAATCCGTGTTGGCGACCCAAAATGAATTCCTGGCATAGACCCATGATGAAGAACGGCCCTCGAATCATCACCGTAGCCAACCAGAAGGGCGGTGTCGGCAAGACCACCACTGCCATCAACCTGGCCACCGCGCTGGCGGCGATCGGCGAGAAGGTGCTGATCGTCGACCTCGATCCGCAAGGCAATGCCAGCACCGGGCTCGGCATCGACCGCAAGGACCGCACGGTGTCGTCCTATGACGTGCTGACCGGCGAGCTGGAGCTGGAGGAGGCGGCGATCCCGACGGCGGTGCCCGGCCTGTCGATCGTGCCGTCGACCCTCGACCTGCTCGGCATCGAGATGGAGATCGCCTCGGCGCCGGACCGGGTGCTGCGGCTGCGCAACGCCCTGCGCGCCGCATCGGCGCGTTCGGCCGGGTTTGGCTATGTGCTGATCGACTGTCCGCCGTCGCTCAATCTCTTGACCTTGAATTCGATGGCGGCGGCCGATTCCGTTCTGGTGCCGCTGCAATGCGAGTTCTTCGCGCTGGAAGGTCTCAGCCAGCTGCTCGAAACCGTCGAGCAGGTGCGCCGCTCGATCAACCCGGATCTCACCATCCAGGGCATCGTGCTGACCATGTATGACGGCCGCAACAACCTCGCCAACCAGGTGGTGCAGGACGTGCGCGAGCATATGGGCGACAAGGTCTACGAGACCATCATCCCGCGCAATGTGCGGGTCTCTGAAGCGCCGTCCTACGGCAAACCGGCGATCCTCTACGACCTCAAATGCTCCGGCAGCCAGGCTTATCTGCAGCTTGCGTCGGAAGTGATCCGCCGCGAGCGTAAATTGCGCGCCGCTTAACAAGCGGCCGCGCATGGCAAAAGCCGATTCGATACCGAAACAATCTGGAACCGAAATGAGCGAAGACCTTTCGAGAAAGAGACTGGGCCGCGGGCTGGCAGCGCTGATCGGCGAGATCGACCGTCCGAGCGCGCCGGAGAAGCCTGGGATGAGTGCCGACGGCAAGGTGCCGATCGAGTTCCTGACGCCCAATCCGAAAAACCCGCGCCGGCATTTCGGCGACGCCGAGTTGACCGACCTGGCGCAATCGATCCGCGAGCATGGCGTGGTGCAGCCGGTGGTGGCGCGGCCTTCGCCGTCGCAGGCCGGGCGCTACGAGATCATCGCCGGCGAGCGGCGCTGGCGTGCCGCGCAACGCGCCGGATTGACCGAGATCCCGGTCATCGTGCGCGAGGTCAACGACCGCACGGCGCTGGAACTGGCAATCATCGAGAACGTCCAGCGCGCCGACCTCAACCCGGTCGAGGAAGCGCTCGGCTATCAGCAGCTCATCGACGATCACGGCTACACCCAGGCCGATCTCGGCCAGGTCATCGGCAAAAGCCGCAGCCATGTCGCCAACACGCTGCGGCTGCTGAAGCTGCCCGACGTGATCCGCGACATGCTGGTCGACGGGGCCTTGTCGGCGGGCCATGCCCGCACGCTGGTGACGGCGGAGGACCCGGCGGGGCTTGCCAAGCGCATCGTCGAGGAAGGGCTCTCGGTGCGCCAGGCCGAAGCGCTGGCGCAGATGCCGGCCGGTCCGACCCCGGCGAAGCCGAAGCAGGCGAAAAGCGCGCCGGAAAAAGACGCCGACACGCTGGCGCTGGAAAAGCTGATGACCGGCACGCTCGGCATGATCGTGACCATCGACCACACGAACAAAGGCGGCGAGATTCGCGTGGCGTACCGGACGCTGGAGCAGCTTGACGAGCTGTGTCGGAGATTGAAACAAGAGCGGTAGTTAGCCGGCGAACTTCAACAAAGCGGAAGCTACAACGCAGGGAAAACGAGGGCTGGCTGTCCGCCAGCCCTTTCGTTTGAAGCGCTGGCGATTGCGAAAAAGCAGCGCCATCGGTATCTGTCGCCAGCCGCGCTCGCGGCTTGACAGTGCCCGGCAACGGCGTAACCTCTATTAGACAAGACTTAAATTCATTGCCCTAGCGTGCCGGTCAGTCGCGGCGAGGGCTATCTGCCATTCCTGCAACAGGCGTGAAATGGCACCGCCTCGCCAAAGCAATATGCCGACGCGCGCCTGACGCAAATGGGAGGTGCAAATGGCAGTCCGTTGGCAATTGTCCGGAAGTTACTTCGAAAACTGTAGCTGCGATGTCGTGTGTCCTTGCCTGCTGTCCACCAACGCGCAGCTGACATCAAGGCCGACGAAAGGTTTTTGCGACGTCGGTCTGGTCTTTCATATCGATACGGGCAGTTACGGCGACGTTCGGTTGGATGGGCTCAGCGTCGCCATGGTTGCCCACACGCCGGGTCCGATGGCAGACGGCAACTGGACGGCCGCCGCCTATATCGACGAACGGGCCGATGACAGGCAGACAGAGGCGCTAGGCGCCATCTTCACTGGCGTCGCGGGCGGCCCCATGGCGGTGCTGGCACCCTTGATCGGCACGAATCTCGGCGCCAAGAAGGTGCCGATAAGCTACCGGATAGACGGCAAGAAGCGGTCGGCGGAGATTGCCGGCGTCATGCGAATGGCGGTCGAGCCGCTGCCGACGATGCGCGAGGACGGGCAGATGTGGGCGGCCACTGGCCATCCCGTCAATCCCGACTGGCTCGCCTTGGCGATGGGGGCGGAAGGCAGTACATTCAGCGACCATGGCATGAGCTGGGACAATTCCCGCCGGAACGGACATTACGCCCCGATCAACTGGTCCGGCCAGCAGTAGCCGTTGGCCGCAGAGTACGGGACGTACTTCGTCCATGGTGCAGACGTTGCAGCGATACATCATTCTCGCGCTGCTGATCGCTATCGCGGCGGCGGCATGGACCTTGCTCATCCGGCAGCAGACGGGCATGGACGCGGACATGCGCATGGAAATGTACTCGCTCACCATGGGCATGAAGGCGCCGCTGTTTCTTGCCGTCTGGATGATCATGATGATTGCCATGATGTTTCCGACGGCCGCCCCCATGATCCTGACATTTCACCGGGTCCAGGCCGGCAAACGGGGCCGGGGCGAGACCTTTGTTTCGAGCTGGGTGTTCGTGGCCGGGTACATGCTGGTCTGGGGCGTGATGGGCGTTATCGCCTTTGCCGGCGCGGCGGGTGCGGAGGTGCTCGCCGGGCATGTGGGATTGTCAACGGCGACGGCCGCGCGTTTCGGCGGCGCGCTGCTGATGCTTGGGGGCGCCTATCAACTTTCCCCGCTGAAGGATCTGTGTCTGGCCAAATGCCGCACGCCGATCGGCTTCATCCTGACCTCATGGCGCGATGGTTACTGGGGCGCGGTTCGCATGGGCCTGGAGCATGGACTTTTCTGCCTCGGCTGCTGCTGGCTTTTGTTTCTCGCCCTCTTTCCTCTCGGGATCATGAACGTTGCCGCAATGGCCGTGGTCACCTTGCTGATATTCGCGGAAAAGACCCTGCCGTCTGGAAATGGGATCGCGAAGCTGTCGGGGATCGCTCTGCTGCTCTATGGCGCGGCGGTGCTGGTCTTTCCACAGGCGCTGCCGACCTTTGAGCCGGTAGGCGCCATGACAATGAATTGATCAAAGGAGGGAATTGACCAACGGAGGCAGGCGCCCGGTGCCGAAAGGGCCTAACGCTGTGCCAGCCTCGCGCTTTCCACCGCGATCCCGAGCAGCGCCTGCCTTGCCAGCGCCACCGACAGGTCCGGCCTTCGCCGCGTCTGCAGCACGGCGGTCTGCAGCCGGGTCAGCGCGCGGCCGAGCGCCTCGACGCTCCAGCGTTCCAGCGCCTTCTCCACCAGCTTGCGGCGCGAGAAGAAAACCGGCGGGCGCGCCGCCGCCACCACCGACGCGGCATTGCGGCCGCCGGCCTCCATCTGGCCGCGCATGGACTGCATCGCCTGAAACTGCCGCATCGCCGAGGACAGCACCAGGAAGGGTTGGCCGCCTGCCTGGCAATGGCGGGTGAAGGCGGTGTCGAACTCGCCGACCTTGCCTTCGAGAAGCGCGTCGACGGCATCGTCGAAGGACGCGCCGGAAACGTCGCCGGACATCGCCCTGACGTCGTCGAGGCCGATTTCCTTCTGGCCATGGACATAAAGCAGCAGCTTGTCGATCTCGCCGCGCGAGGCCAGCCGGTCGCCGCCGAGATTGCGGCGCAGCGCCTGTCTTGCCTCAAGCGTCATCGTCGCGCCGGTCTTGCGCAGCTCATCGTCGATAACGGCATCGATGTCCCTGGCCTCGTCGGCATAGCAGGGCAGCGCCATGGCGTTGTCGGCCGCCTCGACGACGGCGCGCAGCCCGACGCCCTTCTTGAGATCGCCGGCCTCGATGAGGATGATCGCGTCCCGTACGGGCTCCGCCGTCAGCGCCTTGACGTCGTCGGCCAGCGCCTTCTGGCCGCCGGCATTGCGCACCCACAGCAGGCGGCGGTCGGAAAACATCGGCACGGTGCGCGCCTCGTCGAGCAGCCGGCCCTCGTCGCGCTCGACTTCGGAGCCGTCGAGCCTGACCACCGAGAAGGGGTCGTCGAGCGGCAGGCCGGTCGCGGCGGCAAAAGCCTTGGCGCGCTCCGAGACGAGGCCCCGATCGGGGCCATAAAGCAGGACGATCGCCATGCGCGGGTCCGGCTTCGCGAGCCAGGAATCCACCTCGTATGCTTTCTTCTGTGCCATCGAGGGTGGTTAGCATGATGTTGGGGCGGAGTGAACGCTTTCCAGTTCACCTCGGAAGAACTGCTTCGAGGGAAGATCGACCCCCACTCCGTCGAGCTGCGCTCGACACCTCTCCCCCGATCGACGGGGGAGAGGAAGGGCGCCACGTTTGGCGGACCCGCGATTCTCCTCTCCTTCCGCAGGCGTGAAGTGGGCGCGGCAGCCAAGCTTGCCAAACAATCACCTTATCTGGCGACAAACCTCACGCGACCTTGCGCCTAGTTGCGCGGCGCCGCCCAACATCGACAAGAAATTTCGCCGACATATCTTCATCTTGGTGCGCGGCAGGCTGTATCGGCCGGCTTGGCCGGCCCGATGCCCGGAGGCTTGCCCGGTGAATTCGCACTGGCGGCGCGGATATGCAAATATCGGTGCCGGGCGACATGGAGGACGAAGGTCATGGCCGATGCTGGGATGTTGCGCTTCCATGTTCCGGAGCCCGAGGTGCGGCCGGGCGGCACGCCTGATTTCTCCAACGTGACCATCGCCGCCGCCGGCTCGGTGCCGCGCCCCGAAATCGACGTCGATCCACGCGCCATCCGCGACATGGCCTTCTCGATCATCCGGGTGCTGAACCGCGCCGGCGAGGCGGTGGGGCCGTGGGCGGGGCTGCTCTCCGACGAGGAACTGCTCGAAGGCCTGCGCCACATGATGACGCTGAGGACCTTCGATGCGCGCATGCAGATGGCGCAGCGGCAGGGCAAGACCTCCTTCTACATGCAGCATCTGGGCGAAGAGGCGGTGAGCTGCGCCTTCCGCAAGGCGCTCGCCCCCGGCGACATGAATTTCCCGACCTATCGGCAGGCCGGGCTGCTCATCGCCGACGGCTACCCGATGGTCACGATGATGAACCAGATCTATTCCAACGAGGCCGACCCGCTGAAGGGCCGGCAATTGCCCATCATGTATTCGTCCAAGGAGCACGGCTTCTTCTCGATCTCGGGCAATCTGGCGACGCAGTATATCCAGGCGGTCGGCTGGGCGATGGCCTCGGCGATCTCGAACGACTCAAGGATCGCCGCGGCCTGGATCGGCGACGGCTCGACGGCGGAATCCGACTTCCATTCGGCGCTGGTGTTCGCCTCGACCTACAAGGCGCCCGTGGTGCTCAATGTCGTCAACAACCAGTGGGCAATCTCGACGTTTCAAGGCATAGCGCGCGGCGGCGCGGGCACTTTCGCCGCGCGCGGGCTGGGTTTCGGCATCCCGGCGCTGCGCGTCGACGGCAACGACTATCTCGCCGTCCACGCCGTGGCGAAATGGGCGGCCGAGCGCGCGCGCAGCAACCTGGGGCCGACGCTGGTCGAATATGTCACCTACCGCGCCGGCGCGCATTCGAGCTCGGACGATCCCTCGGCCTACCGGCCGAAGACCGAATCCGATGCCTGGCCGCTCGGCGACCCGGTGGTTCGGCTGAAGAACCATCTCATCCGGCTCGGCGTCTGGTCGGAGGAGCGGCACAAGCAGGCCGAAGCGGAAATCCTCGACACGGTGATCGCGGCGCAGAAGGAAGCCGAAAGCCACGGCACGCTGCACGCCGGCGGCAAGCCGTCGACGCGCGACATGTTCGAGGGCCTCTATGCCGAGATGCCGCCGCATCTGCGGCGCCAGCGCCAGCAGGCGGGGGTCTGAGCCATGCCGAGGCGGACCATGATCGAGGCCATTCGCGACGCGATGGACGTGTCGATGGGGCGCGACGAGAAAGTGGTGGTGTTCGGCGAGGATGTCGGCTTTTTCGGCGGCGTGTTCCGCTGCACGCAAGGCCTGCAGGCGAAATACGGCAAGAGCCGCTGCTTCGACGCACCGATCAATGAATCCGGCATTGTCGGCTCGGCCATCGGCATGGCCGCCTATGGTCTGAAGCCGTGCGTGGAGATCCAGTTTGCCGACTACATGTACCCGGCCTACGACCAGCTGACCCAGGAAGCCGCGAGGCTGCGCTACCGCTCGAACGGCGACTTCACCTGCCCGATCGTGGTGCGCATGCCGACCGGCGGCGGCATATTCGGCGGCCAGACGCACAGCCAGAGCCCGGAAGCGTTGTTCACCCATGTGTCGGGGCTGAAGACTGTCGTGCCCTCGAACCCGCATGACGCCAAGGGACTGCTGATCGCGGCGATCGAAGATCCCGACCCGGTCATCTTCCTCGAGCCGAAGCGGCTCTACAACGGTCCGTTCGACGGCCATCACGACCGTCCGGTGACGCCGTGGTCGAAGCACGAGCTGGGCGAGGTCGCCGACGGCCACTACATCGTGCCGCTCGGCAAGGCCGCGATCCGCCGGGCCGGCTCCGCCGTCACGGTGCTGGCGTACGGCACAATGGTCTATGTCGCGCAGGCGGCGGCCGAGGAGACCGGCATCGATGCCGAGATCGTCGATCTCAGGACGCTGTTGCCGCTCGACCTCGACACCATCGTGGCGTCGGTGAAGAAGACCGGACGCTGCGTCGTGGTGCACGAGGCGACGCTGACCTCCGGCTTCGGAGCGGAGCTGGTCGCGCTTGTGCAGGAAAACTGCTTCTACCATCTGGAGGCACCGGTGGCCCGCGTCGCCGGCTGGGACACGCCCTATCCGCATGCGCAGGAATGGGACTATTTCCCCGGTCCGGCCCGCGTCGGCCGGGCGCTTACGGAAACATTGGAAGCCTAGAACGGGGAGGCCCGACATGGGCGAACACATCATCAAGCTGCCCGATGTCGGCGAGGGCGTCGCCGAGGCGGAACTCGTCGAATGGCATGTCAAGGTCGGCGACATCGTGCGCGAGGACATGATGCTTGCCGCCGTGATGACCGACAAGGCCACGGTCGAGATCCCTTCCCCCGTCGACGGCGAGATCCTGTGGCTGGGCGCCGATATCGGCGACACGGTGGCGATCGGCTCGCCCATCGTGCGGCTGAAGGTGGCCGGCGAGGGCAATGTCGTTGGCGGTGCGATGCCGGCGGAAGTGACGGCTGAAAGTATCTCCGATGATACGGGGGCTCGCCCGGTCTCGGACCTGGAGCCGTCATCGCCCAATCTGTCGCCGTCATCCTCGGGCTTGTCCCGAGGATCCGCCGTCCCACAGGGATATGACGCGACCAGTTCCGGAAGGTCGGTAGATCCTCGGGACAAGCCCGAGGATGACGGCGCCAGGTCCAAGGTCAACAGCGCGCCGCGTGCGCAAGGTGAAAGGCCGCTGGCCTCGCCGGCCGTGCGGCTGCGTGCGAAGGAAGCGGGCATTGACCTCAGGCAGGTCCAGGGAAGCGGCCCGGCCGGCCGCATCGGCCATGAGGACATCGAGGCGTTCCTGGCGCGCGGGCCGCACATGGCCAAGGCATCCGGCCTCGCCCGCAACGATGCCGTCGAGGACATCAAGGTGGTGGGCCTGCGGCGCAAGATCGCCGAGAAGATGACGCTGGCGGCGTCGCGCATCCCGCACATCACCTATGTCGAGGAGGTCGACGTCACCGCGCTCGAGGATCTGCGCGCCGCGCTCAACAAGGAGAAGCGGGCGGCCAAGGGGGTAGAAAGGCCAAAGCTGACGCTGCTGCCGTTCCTGATGCGCGCGATGGTCAGGGCGATCGCGGACCAGCCCAACCTCAATGCGCTGTTCGACGACGAGGCCGGCATCATCCACCAGCATGGCGGCGTCCATATCGGCATCGCCGCGCAGACGCCGTCGGGACTGGTGGTGCCCGTCGTCAAGCACGCCGAAGCGCTGGACATCTGGGAATGCGGCGCGGAGGTCGCCAGGTTGGCCGAGGCGGCCAAGTCGGGAACCGCGACGCGCGACGAGCTCTCCGGTTCGACCATAACCATCACCTCGCTCGGCGCCATGGGCGGCGTGGCGACGACGCCGGTCATCAACCACCCGGAAGTGGCGATCCTCGGCGTCAACAAGATGATGGTGCGGCCGGTATGGGACGGCACCCAGTTCATCCCGCGCAAGATGATGAACCTGTCGTCGAGCTTCGACCATCGCGTCATCGACGGCTGGGACGCGGCGGTGTTCATCCAGCGCATCAAGACGCTCCTGGAAACGCCGGCGCTGATTTTCGTGGATTGAGGGTGGATCATTCGAGATGATGGCGGGAGAGCGCCCCCCTCTGCCTTGCCAGGCATCTCCCGCACAAGGGGGGAGATCAGATGTCACGCCGGCTTTCGCCAATCACCAGCGCTGCGGGATTGAGCGAGGCGCCGAAGCCTCCAATCTCCCCCCTCGTGGGGGAGATGTCCGGCAGGACAGAGGGGGGCGCGAAGAATCTCGACGGAGCGTTTCCTCGGATCGAAGGGTCACGTCATGAAAGAAATCTCCTGCAAGCTGCTGGTCATCGGCGCCGGGCCGGGCGGCTATGTCTGCGCTATTCGTGCCGGGCAGCTCGGCGTCGATACCGTCATCGTCGAGGCCGGCAAGCCGGGCGGCACCTGTCTCAATGTCGGCTGCATTCCCTCCAAGGCGCTGATCCATGCAGCGGAGGAGTTCGAGAAGGTCGCGCAGATGGCGGGCGGCAACAGCCCGCTCGGCATTTCGTTGGCCGCTCCGGCGCTGGATCTGGGCAAGACGGTCGCCTGGAAGGACGGCATCGTTAGTCGGCTTAACAGCGGTGTCGCCGGCCTGCTCAAGAAGGCCGGGGTGAAGACCGTGCAGGGCTGGGCGACGTTTCGAGACGGCAAGACCGTCGCGGTCGAGACCGAGACGGGAAGCCAGGTGATCCGCGCCGAAGCGGTGGTGATCGCCACCGGCTCGGCGCCGGTCGAATTGCCGTTCCTGCCGTTCGGCGGGCCGGTGATCTCGTCGACGGAAGCGCTGGCGCTGAAGGAGGTGCCGCAGCGGCTGGCGGTGGTCGGCGGCGGCTATATCGGCCTGGAGCTCGGCACTGTCTTCGCCAAGATGGGCGCGGCGGTGACCGTGGTCGAGGCCTTGCCGCGCGTGCTGGCGCAGTATGACGCCGAACTGACGCGGCCGGTGGTCAAGCGGCTGGCGGCGCTCGGCATCGAAATGATGCCAGGCGCCAAGGCCAAGGGCCTGTCGACGAAAGGCGATGCGCTGCTGGTCGAGACCCCGGACGGCAAGGATGCGAGGATCGCCGCCGACAAGATCCTGGTCACGGTCGGCCGCAAGCCGGTGACGGAAGGGTGGGGGCTCGACCAGATCGACCTCGACATGGCGGGGCGATTCATCCGCATCGACGAGCAGTGCCGCACCTCCATGCGCGGCATCTTCGCCATTGGCGACGTCACCGGCGAGCCGATGCTGGCGCACCGGGCGATGGCGCAAGGCGAGATGGTCGCCGAAATCGTCGCCGGCCATAAGCGCAGCTGGGACAAGCGGGCTATCCCGGCCGTCTGCTTCACCGATCCGGAGCTGGTCACCGTCGGCCTGTCGCCCGAAGAGGCCAAGGCGCTCGGCGGCGAAATCAAGATCGGGATGTTTCCCTTCGCCGCCAATGGCCGCGCGATGACCAGGCTTGGCGAGGATGGCTTTGTCCGCGTCGTCGCCCGCGCGGACAATCATCTTGTGCTGGGCATCCAGGCGGTCGGGCAAAGCGTGTCGGAACTGTCGACGGCCTTCGGCCTGGCGCTCGAAATGGGCGCGCGGCTGGAGGACATCGCCGGCACCATCCATGCCCATCCGACACAGGGCGAAGGCTTCCAGGAAGCGGCCCTGAAGGCGCTGGGACACGCGCTGCATATTTAGAGCGCGACAGCAAAAACTGGTGATGTTGGCGGGGCACTGCCCCCCTCTGCCCTACCGGGCATCTCCCCCTCAAGGGGGGAGATCGGCCGTCACCTCTGCCTTCGCCAATTTCCCAACGTAGCCAAGTGAGCGGGGCGCCGAAACTGTCAATCTCCCCCCTTGAGGGGGAGATGTCCGGCAGGACAGAGGGGGGTGCTAGCCCGCCACCGGTGCGCAATTCCGGACTGAAAACCGTTTCCCGGAATTGCTCTAATTCGCCGCGCTCATCGCCTTGTCGAGCGCTGCCTTCACGTCCGCCGGCCAGGTCTTCACCGGGGGCATGGCGTCCGGCTCGCCATTGTCGCCGCGGCGGGCGAAATAGAGCTTGTGCTGGGCCGGGTCGACCGCCATGAAGCCGTCATTGCCGCCGCAATCGTGCGGCACGCAACCGCTGGCGTAGAAGGCGCCGGACGCGGTCTTTTCAGTGCCGCCGCCGACCAGCAGGCTGGTCGCCATGTCGGGCATGTCCTTGCCGAGCAGCGCCTCGGCCGCCTTGTAGACGGCCTCATTGTGGAAGGCGTCGATGATGTTGTCGTATTTCGACGGATCGATGTCCTTCCAGTCGGTGCCGGGTTCGGGCATGTAGGTCAGATTGCCCGCGATCGTCAGCCCCGATGTCGGCGACCACTGCAATGCCGGTTTCGAATCGCCGGGCAGGAGATAAGGCACGAAATAGATGGCGCTGTCGGAGACGGCCGTGGGCGGCGCGCCGCACTCGTCCTGCTCGACGGTGGTGCTCTGGATCTCCGCGCCTTCCGGTTTCCAGACGATCACCGTCGCCGGCCCGCACTGGTTGCCGCCGTCGCCGACGTCGAACAGCGCCACCTTGACGCCGCCGACCTCGACGATCTTGTCGAAGAAGACGTCGTAATTGCCGGCCAGCTGCTTGCCGTCATAGGCAAGCACCTTCTCGCCATACTGTTCCTGCTGGGTGATGGTGAACTGGCCGCCCTCGAACGGCACCGGCGCCTGTTTGTCGTCGTCGGAAACGTCGGCGGCTCCCTGATCCGTGGCCGGCGTCTCGCTTGCCGCCGGTGGCTGCGCCTCTGGCGTCTCGGCCTGCGCATGCGCGCCGGCCATCGTCGCCACGGTCATGGCCAGGGCGCAGGCGCTGGCAAGAAGCGGGCGTGTCATGACTGTTCCTCCTTCAGCCGCCGCAAGCCCGGCCAGCGACGGCCGGGCCGATGTCGTCAGCCGCGCCGTTCAGGCCCAGGGGCGCAGCTCGGCGTTCTTCTTCTCGAACGAAGCGATGGCGCCGGCCTTCTCCATCGTCAGGCCGATATCGTCGAGGCCGTTCAGCAGGCAATGACGCTTGAAGTCATCGAGGTCGAACTTGACCACGCCGCCGTCGGGCCCGCGGATCTCCTTGGCCTCGAGGTCGATCGACAGAGTGGCGTTGGAGCCGCGCGAAGCGTCGTCCATCAGCTTGTCGAGATCCTCGGGGCTGACGGTTATGGGCAGCACGCCGTTCTTGAAGCAGTTGTTGTAGAAGATGTCGGCGAAGGAGGTCGAGATGACGCAGCGTATGCCGAAATCGAGCAGCGCCCACGGCGCGTGCTCGCGCGAGGAGCCGCAGCCGAAATTGTCGCCGGCGACGAGGATCTGCGCCTTGCGGTAGGCCGGCTTGTTGAGCACGAAATCCGGATTCTCCGAACCGTCGTCCTTGTAGCGCATCTCGGCGAACAGGCCGCTGCCGAGCCCGGTGCGCTTGATCGTCTTGAGATAATCCTTGGGGATGATCATGTCGGTGTCGACGTTGACGATCGGCATGGGCGCGGCGACGCCGGTGAGCTTGGTGAATTTTTCCATGGTCTTTGCCCGTCTTCCTGGCATTGCGGGGGATTGCTGGCGCCCGGTTTACACAAAGCCGGCGACAAATAAAAGGCAGGTGTTCGCGCGCGTCGGCACGGGTGCCGCACAAACGGCTTCGAATTCGCGGCCCGATGGTGCAGTCTGGATGTGATGGCTGAAAAAATTCTCTATGCCCGCGAACCCGCGCTCAATGTCGCCGAATTCCGCCGCGTGCTGGTGGACTCCGGCCTTGGCGAGATCCGTCCCGTCGATGATGCCGACAGGCTGCGGGCGATGCTGTCGGGCGCCAATCTGGTGCTGACCGCGCGGCTGGATACCGAAGGCAAGCCGCTGGTCGGCGTCATCAGGGCCGTGACGGACTTCTCCTGGGTCTGCTACATCTCCGATCTCGCCGTTTCCGGATCGGCGCAGGGGCTCGGCATCGGCAAGGGACTGATGGACGAGGCGCGGCGGCAGCTCGGCCCGTCCGTCGCCATCAGCCTGGTTTCCGTGCCCGACGCCGCCGGCTTCTACGAACGCATCGGCATGATGCGCATGGCCGACGCCTTCTGGTTCTCCCGCACGCGCTGACATTTTTCTCCTGTGGCCGGATCCAGCAGCCGTTGGCATGACATGTCGCCTTGACATGCAACCAAATGGTTGCATATTAGAGCCATGAGCATGGACGCCGTCTTTCGCGCTTTGGCCGACCCGACCCGCCGGCAATTGCTGGACAGCCTTCATGACAGGAACGGGCAGACGCTGAACGGGCTGTGCGCTGAGATGGATATGACCCGCCAGGCGGTGACCAAGCACCTGGCGATCCTCGAGGAGGCGAACCTTGTCACCACAATCCGCAAGGGGCGCGAGAAGGAGCACTACCTCAACCCGGTTCCGATCAACGAGATCGCCGAGCGCTGGATCGGCAAATTCGAGCGGGGGCGGCTCTCCGCCCTCGGCGATCTGAAGAGACGCCTCGAAAGGGAAGACTGATGAGCAACGCCTTCGTTTATGTGACCTACATCCGCACCACGCCCGACAAGCTTTGGCAGGCGCTGACCGAACCGGAATTCCACGAGCAATATTTTCTCGGCGCCCGCATGCAGAGCGACTGGAGAAAGGGCTCCGCGTGGAAGATGGTCTATGCCGACGGCCGGGTGACCGACAGCGGCGAGATCCTCGAGATCGATCCGCCAAGGCGCCTGGTGATCAAATGGCGCAACGAGTTCATGCCGGACGTGAAGGCCGATGGCTACACCACCTGCACCTTCGTCATCGAGCAGGAGGGCGACATGGTGAAGCTTGCCGTCACCCATGCGGCCGACGGCCCGCACAAGCTGCTGGAGCATGTCGGCAAGGGCTGGCCGCTCGTCCTGTCGAGCCTGAAAAGCCTGCTCGAAACCGGGCAGGGCCTGTCTCGGCCGGCGTCGAAAGGCTGAAAATCATCGGTTCCGAGCCGAAACAATCATCCGGAGGCATCCATGATGCATGTTCCAGTGCCAACTTCAGCCGTGCAGAGCATGACCAATGGCGAGACCGTTATGGCCCAGGCCGAGATCGACGCGCCGGCAGAGCGCGTCTTCCGCGCGCTGATCTCCGACGAGGTCGAACAATGGTGGGGGTCCGCCGACACCTACCGGATGGTGAAATGGTCGGCAGACCTTCGCGCCGGCGGCCGATGGGCCGTCACGGTCCGTGAAGCCGACGGCAGGGAGCTGCCGGCCAACGGGGAATTCCTCGATATCGAGGTGCCGCGGCGGATCGTGCAGACAAGGCTCTATGCCTGGGACCATCCGACGCTTGGCCGCCGGCAAACGACGGTCGCCTGGCTGCTGGAACCAACCGCCGCGGGCACGCGCCTCACCATCTGCCATGGCGGCTTCGCCGGGCTGGCCGAAGCGGCGGCCGAACATGCCGAGGGCTGGGGACGCGTGCTGGGCTGGCTACAGGCGTATTTGGGTGCGGGAAGCCGAGTGGCGGCTTAGCCGACTGGTGGCGGTGCAGACCCTTTTGATGTCAGCGTCAAAGAGGGACCTTGACTCGGCTCAAATCACATTCAACTCGCGGAACGCCCGCCCTTCGGCAACGCGTTCGTAGCCAAAGGGGGAGCAATCGATCGTGCGGTAGCCACCATGGACGATCAGCTCGGCCAGCGCCTTGCCCACGGCGGGCGCCTGCTGCAGGCCGTGGCCGGAAAAGCCGTTGGCGAAGAGGAAATTGCCGACTTCGGGATGTGGGCCGATCACCGCGTTCTGGTCGAGCGTGTTGTAGTCGTAATGACCGGCCCAGGCGCGCGTCGGCTTGATCGCCTCGAAGGCCGGGATGCGGGTCGCCAGCACCGGCCAGATCACCTCTTCGAACAGCGGCCAGTCGACGTCGAAATCGGCGGGATCGGCCGGGCCGTCGCCCTCCTCCGGCTCGGCGCCGCCGGTGAGATAGACCGAGCCTTCCGGCCTGACATAGATGCCGGACGGGTCGACCAGCAGCGGCATGTCGGCATATTTCTCGCGCGCCTCGAAGACGAAGACGTTGCGCTTGCGCGGCTCGACCGGCAGCGCCAGCCCGGCGAGTGCGGCGACCTTGCCGGCGTTCGGCCCTGCGGCATTGATGAGGATGCCGGCCTCGAGCCGTTCGCCATTGTCGAGGCTGACGCCGGTAACGCGGTCACCCTGCCGCTCGATGCCGGTGACCGAAGCATTGATGAAGTCGATCTTCTTCTCACGCAACGCCTTGCGGAACAGCATCAGCATCGCATGCGCGTCGAACCAGCCCTCGCCGCTGCGGCCATAGGCGCCGGCGGTGATGCCCTCGGCCGACAGCCAAGGGAAACGGCGCACGAGTTGTTCGGCGTCCTCCAGCAAAATGTCGGCGCCTTCGGCAAGCTGTGCCTCGTGGTTGGCCCTGAGGATCGGCAGCCCGGCCTCGCCGGCGAGAATGAGATAGCCGCCCTCGCGAAAACCGATGTCGGCGTCGGCGCCGAATTCTTCCTTCAGCCGGCGGAACAGTTTCAGCGTGAATTGCGACAGGCGGATATTTTCCGGAATGGAGAATTGCTGACGGATCGAGGCCATGGATAGCGTTGTCGCCGCGTGGGAAAATTGCGGGTCGCGCTCGATCAGCGCGATCGAGCCGGAAAAGCCCTCCTCGCGCAGATAATAGGCAATCGAGGAGCCGACGATGGCTCCGCCGATGATGACGATGTCGTAGCGCACTTTTTTCTCCGATCCGCTGCCGGCGTCCTTACGCGACCGGCAAAACAATCTCGAAGCGCGTGCCGCGCTCGGAGTCAACCGGCCTGATCGTGCCATCATGCGCTTTCAGGAGGGCCAGCACGATGCCGAGCCCATGCGGTCCCCCCGGTAGAGCACCGCGCGATGCCGCCTGTTCCCTTGCCTCAACCCGCGGCAGGCGGCATAGATCTGGCATGACGACCGATCTCTACCGCCCGCGCCGCTCGGTGCTCTATGTTCCCGCCTCGAACGACAAGGCGCTGGCCAAGATGGCGCAGCTTGCCTGCGATACCGTCATCATCGACCTGGAGGATGCCGTCGCCCCGGCCGAGAAGGTCGCGGCGCGCGAAAAACTGGCCGGCATCTTCAGCAATCGTCCTGATACCAACCATAGTGGCTGGCGCTGCGAGATGGTGGTGCGCATCAATGCGCTCTCGAGCGAATGGGGCGGCGCCGACCTGCTGGCGGCGGCCAAGGCGGAGCCGGACGGCATCCTGCTGGCCAAGGTCGACACGCCCCGCGACGTGCTCGAGGCGGGTGACGTGCTCGACGACAATTCCGCCCCCGACAGCGTGAAACTATGGGCGATGATCGAGACGCCGAAGGCTGTGCTCAATGTCGGCGCCATCGCCGAACTTGGCCGCGATCCTGCCTCGCGGCTTAATTGTTTCGTTGCCGGAACGAATGACCTGACCAAGGACACCGGCATTATGGCGACGTCGGACCGGCGTTATCTCCTGCCGTGGCTGATGCAGATGGTGCTGGCGGCGCGTGCCGGCGATCTCGATATCGTCGACGGCGTCTTCAACGATTTTCGCGCGCTCGATGCTTTCAGCCGCGAATGCACGGAAGCGGCCGCCATGGGCTTCGACGGCAAGACGCTCATCCATCCCGCCCAGATCGAGGCGGCGAACCGTGCCTTTGCGCCATCGGCGGAGGCGGTGGCCAAGGCCCGCGCGGTGAAGCAGGCCTTTGCGCTTCCGGAAAATGCCGGCAAGAACGTGATTGCGCTGGAGGGAAGGATGGTCGAACGGCTGCACCTTGCGCAGGCCGAAAAACTGCTGGCGAAGGCGGCGGCCGTCGGCGCATGATGTGCCGTGTTGGATTGCCGATCGCGGGCGATGGACTGACGACAGGAATTGAATGATGAAACTCTACCGCTTTCTCACCGCTCCGGACGACGCCAGCTTCTGTCACAAGGTGACGGCGGCGCTGAACAAGGGCTGGCACCTGTTCGGCTCGCCCACCTACGCCTACGACAAAAAGACCAAGACCATGCGCTGCGGCCAGGCCGTGGTGAAGGATGTCGAGGGCCAGGAATACGGGCCGGACACCAAGCTCAGCGATTGGTAGCCCCTCGCATCCACAGCCACGCCGCCAGCCAGGCGATCGATGCCGCAAGCATCGCCAAGCCCAGGTCAAGAGCCAGCTCCGGAACGAACGCACGAAGCGCGATCGGCACCGCGCCAATGAGATAAAGAGCGAGAGGAATGCGCGGCACGCCTCTTGCAACGGCGAGAGAGATTACAAACGCGAGCGTTCCAACCAGAAAAAGAACCGAACTGGCGACCAGAGCCAGACCGAGCGGTCCGGCTCGCAGCTCGACGATGGTGGTGAGCGGAAGCTTCGAAAATACCAGATTGATCACTGCTTCCACGCCTACCAAACTTGCCAACGCAACGAAGTTGATGACAAACGCGATAGTGCCGAACAGCCCCGCGCGCCGGCCAAACGCAAGAAACAGGCCCACGACGAGGCCAAGCGCCAATATCTCGGCGACGGGCGCGAGAAGTTGCGTCAGATCAGTGGTCGCGATGAGCAAGCTGCGTTTAGCCGCGTTGACCAGAAGAATAAGCGCGCTTCCCATCCCGGCGACGGCGGCAAGCCGATAAAGCGTGAGGCTGGGCACAGTCGCGCTCGACCGAACAATCGCGAAATTCTCCTGCTGAAGTTCTTCGGCTGGACTCTGATGCGAAATGACCGATTGCGGGCGGGGTGGGGCTGTTCTGGCGAGCATGTTCGTCTCCTCAGCTGGGAGTTCGGGAGCCGCGAAGACCGTAGGCCTGTTCCGATCCCATCAGTAATCACTGCTTACATCCTCTGGCCGGGATTGTAAACGGCGATTACATAAATCGCGGAATCATGCTACAGAGGCGGGGAGCTGCTCCACGGAACGAAGGGAAAGAGATGGCAAAAGCCAAGGCGCCTCATCGCACTGGTTACCACCATGGCAATTTGCGGGAGGTCCTGATCGATGCCGCGGTTCAACTGGTCGAGGAAGGCGGCCCCGACAATGTGAGCGTGCGCGAAGCCGCAAAACGTGCCGGGGTTTCCCCCGGCGCGCCATTCCGTCACTTCAGCAACAAGACCGCGTTGATGACGGCTGTCGCGGAGCAGGCAATGAGCCGATTCCGCTCGGAGATCACGAATGCGGTCGAGAAGGTTGCGACGGACGATCCGATCGAACGCTTTGCCGCTGTTGGAATCGCCTATTTGCGCTGGGCAATTCGAAACCCCACCCACTTCCAGATCATCTCGACACGCAATCTTATTGATTGGGATGCTTCGGAGTCGCTGCGTCACGATAATGAAGCGGTGCGTTCGCTGATGGAAGCGTCAATGGCAGAAGCACAGCGGCGAAACATGCTCCGGTCGGACGACATGGCAGAGACCCAGATAGCCGCGAGGGCGCTCGTCTACGGGCTCGCACGCATGTACATTGATGGACATTTTGCGCAATGGGCAGTGGCAGGACATACCGGGGAGCAGACTGTGCAGAACGTATTAAAACATTTCGTCACACTCATTGTGAAATGACGGCCTGACGTAGAACCGGTCACTCGGCTGCCTCTTCGATCTTCTCCATATCGTCGTCCGAGAGGCCGAAATGGTGGCCGATCTCGTGGATCAGCACATGGGTGACGATGTCGCCCAAAGTCTCCTCGTTCTCGGCCCAGTAGTCGAGGATGGCGCGGCGATAGAGCGTGATGCGGTTCGGGCCTTCGCCGGTCTGCGGGTTCCAGCGCTCGGCGATGCCGCGTCCCTCGAACAGGCCGAGCAGGTCGAAGGGCGTTTCCAGCGACAGGTCGTCCATGATCTCGTCGGTCGGGAATTCGGCGATCTGGATGACGATCTCGCCGGTCAGCTTGCGAAAATCCTCGGGCAGATGGGCGTATGCCTCCAGCGCCAGGAACTCGATCTCGTCCATCGACGGCGAAAGCTGGTCGTGCCAAACGCGGGTCTTGTAGATGCGGGCCATGCTTTGTCCTTTGATCCCGGCATATAGGCTTTTGGGCCACAATCGGCAAATGACGCGGCGGCCAACCCCAGGATTGCTTACGGCACCGGGAGCCGTTTCGCATGGCTTGAGGGGCGGTCGGCTGTCCGACCCATGTTGGCCCTCTTATCGGAGAGGAATAAATTCCCCCATGAGTCTGCTTGACTCTTCGGGTCGCCTCTGGAATCTATAAGAACATAACAGGAACAATTGTGAGTGGACACTGACCGTCATGGCGATGAGCGCCGTGGCGCGGGAGACTGTTTTTGCCCTGCGCCGCCAGATCGCGAAGATCGAGGGAACGCTGCCCGAGCGCCTGCAGGCGCCGGCCGGCGCGGTTTCCGACGCCGGCATGGCCGCCGCGGACCGCACCGTGGTCCGGCGCGGCATCGCCGTGGCCAAGCCGGATGCTTTCCTGCGCACCGGCATCGGCCGGCTCGATGCCGCCCTCAGTGGCGATTGGGGCGGTCCTTTGGGCAGCGATTTGAGCGGCGGCCTGCCGAAAGCGGCCTTGAGCGAAATCCATGGCGTCGAGACCCGCGATGCCGGAGCCGTCGCCGGCTTCGCCCTGTCGCTCGCCAGCCTGATCCTCAAGCCCAGCCTGATTCTCAAGCCCAGCCTGGTTCTCAAGCAAGGGCCGCGATTGCCGGTGCTGTGGATCGGCACCCAGGAGGTTTTTCGCGAGGCGGGCTTTCCCTATGCCCGGGGCCTTCACGCCGCCTTCGGCATCGAGCCGGAGCAATTGCTGTTTTCCGAGGCGCCAAGGCTCGCCGATGCGCTGTGGGTCGCCGAGGAGGCGGCCCGCATGACGGCGCTCGCCGCCGTCATCCTTGAAGTCCGCGGCAATCCGCAGCGGCTGGACCTGACCGCGACGCGCCGGCTGCACGCCCGCGCGCAGAGCGCCGGCCGGCCGGTCTTCCTGCTGCGGCAGGCGGCCGAACCCGAACCGACGGCGGCGCCCGTCCGCCTCATCGTCTCGCCGGCGCCGGCAGGGCCGCGCGACACGGTCGCCGGGCCGCTTGCCGGCTCGATCGGCCGCCCCGCCTTCACCATCAGCATCGGCAAGAGCCGCACGGCCCTGCCAGGACAATTCATATTGGAGTGGAACCCCGATGAACGCATATTCGATGAAAGACGGATTGGGGAAGAACGAGCAAAGAATCCTGTCCCTGTGGTTTCCCTATCTCGCGGCCGAACGGATCCTGCGGCAGCGCCTGGGGCGGTCCTGGCGTTCCCGGCCATCGGATCACCGGCCGCTGGTGATCAGCCATCGCGACAGCAACGCGCAGCGCATCTTAGCCCTCGACGAGCGGGCTGAGGCGCTGCATCTGAAGCCCGGCATGGGCATCGCCGATGCGCGCGCCATGCATCCGTCGATCGACATAATGGAGGCCGATGCCGAAGCCGACCGGCGCCTGCTCGAAGGCCTTGCGGACTGGTGCGACCGCTATACCCCGCTGGTGGCGCTCGACGGGACCGACGGCCTGTTCCTCGACGTCACCGGCTGCACCCATCTTTTCGGCGGCGAACGCGCCATGCTGGACGAGATCCTGTCGCGCTTCTTCCATCAGGGCTTCGACGTCCGTGCCGGCCTTGCCGCGACACCCGGCGCCGCCTGGGCGGCGGCGCGGTTCTGCGGCGACCGCATCGTTGCCGGCGGCGAGGAGGAAGCGCTCCTGGGGCCCTTGCCGCTGGCGGCGCTACGCATCGCGCCGGAAACCCGCGCCAGCCTGGAAAGTGTTGGCCTGCGCACGGCGGGCGCGGTGATGGCCGCGCCGCGCGCGCCGCTCGCCCGCCGCTTCGGTGCCTCCCTGCTCTTGCGCCTCGACCAGGCGCTCGGCCGTCTCGACGAGGCGGTGTCGCCGCGCCTGCCCGTCGCGCCGCTTTCGGTCGAACGCCATTTGGCCGAGCCCGTCACGCTGACAGAGGACATAGAACGGCTGGTGGGCATGCTGGCGACGACCCTGAAGATCGACCTTGAGCGGCGCGGCGAAGGCGCGAGAAGCCTGGCGCTGCTCTTGTTCCGCGTCGACGGCGCCGTCAGCCGCATCGCGCTCGGCACGTCGCGACCGATGCGCGAACCCCGGCTGATCCAGAAATTGTTCCATGAGCGGCTGGCCGCCCTCGAGCAGCATATCGATGCCGGCTATGGCTTCGACCTGGTGCGGCTTTCGGTGCTGGCGGCGGCGGCCTTCGACATGCCGCAGGCCGACCTGACAGGCGAAACGACCGACGACGGCGCCGATATCGCGCTGTTCGCCGACCGCATCCGCGCCCGGCTCGGCGAGGGCGCGGTTCTCAAGCCGGTCGCCGTGGAAAGCCATCTGCCCGAGCGTGCCGTCGCCACCATCCCCTTCACGGAAACCCCGCGCCGCATCACGCCGCCGAAGAAACCGGACAGGATGCAGGCGCCGATGACCATCTTCCCGCCGGAGCGGCCGATCCGGCTTTTCCGCTCGCCCGAGCCGATTGAGGTGCCGGCCACCGAAATGCCCGAGGGACCGCCGCTGAATTTCCGCTGGCGGCGTGCGCTCTACAGGGTCGCCCGCGCCGAAGGCCCTGAACGCATCGCGCCGGAATGGTGGCGTGAATTTTCGAGCGACGAAGCGGCGTCGACACGCGACTATTTCCGCATCGAGGATGCCGACGGCCGCCGCTACTGGCTCTACCGGCAAGGTCTCTATGGCGGCTCTGAAATCCCGCCGCGCTGGTTCCTGCACGGGGTCTTCGCATGAACGCGCTGACCGCCATTCCCTATGCGGAATTCGGCATCCAGTCGAATTTCTCGTTCCTGCGCGGCGCCTCCAAGCCGGAGGAGCTGGTGGTCGCGGCCAAGCTCATGGGGTTCTCCGCGATCGGGCTCGCCGACCGCAACACGGTGGCGGGTGTGGTGCGCGCCTGGCAGCAGGCTAAGGTCGAGACGCTTGCCTACCACCCCGGCAGCCGGCTGGTTTTTTGCGACGACACGCCTGATATTCTCGCCTATCCGCAGAACCGCAAGGGCTGGGGGCATCTGTGCCGCATGCTCACGCAAGCCAATCTGCGCGAGGAGAACGAAAAGGGCGCGACCCTTCTGCGGCGCGACGACCTTCTCGAATGGGGGGATCTGATGTCGCTGTCGGTCCTGCCCGACCTGGCGGCGGGGGCCGAGGGCACACTAGCCCTGCTTGGCGAGCTCAAGGACCGTTTCGGTAAAAACCTGCGGCTTGGCGTTTCGCCCGATTATGCGGGAAACGACCGCTTCAGGATCGAGCAGGCGGCGGCGATGGCGGAGCTGGCCGGCCTGCCCTTGATGGCGACCAACGACGTCCTCTACCACACGGCCGAGCGGCGCCCGCTGCAGGACGTGCTGACCGCGATTCGCCTCAACATTCCCGTTTCGGAGGTCGGGCTGGAACTCACGGCGAATGCCGAGCGCCATCTGAAGCCGCCGCTGGAGATGGCGCGCCTGTTCCGCAGGCACCCGGAGGCACTGGCCGAAACGCTGCGCTTCGCGCAGGAGCTGACCTTCTCGCTCAGCGACCTTCAGTACAATTACCCCGACGAGCCGACGCAATCAGGGCTCGGCCCGCAGGCGGAGCTGGAAAGGTTGGCGCGGGAGGGGGCGGCCAGGCGCTATCCCTCGGGCGTGCCGCAATCGGTGACGAGGCGCATCGAGGAAGAGCTCGCCCTTATTGAGCGCCTGAACTATGCCCGTTATTTCCTGACCGTCCACGACATCGTCAAATTCGCCCGCAGCCAGGATATTCTCTGCCAGGGGCGCGGTTCGGCCGCCAATTCGGTCGTCTGCTTCTGCCTCGGCATCACCGAGGTCGGGCCGGAGCGAATCGACACGCTGTTCGAACGCTTCATTTCCGAGGAGAGGAACGAGCCGCCCGACATCGACGTCGATTTCGAGCATGAAAAGCGCGAGACGGTCATCCAATATATCTACGAGAAATACAGCTCCAAGCGCACCGCGCTGGCCGCCGCCGTCATCAGCTATCGCGGCCGCTCGGCGCTGCGCGAAGTGTCGAAGGCGATGGGCCTGTCCGAGGATGTCAGGGCATCGCTCTCCGGCTCGATCTGGGGCTGGTCGACCTCGGAGCTCGGCGAGAAGGAAGCCCGGGCCGGCGGCCTCGATCGCGCCGACCCCATATCGCGGCACGTGATGGAGCGTGCCAACGAGATCATGGGCTTTCCCCGTCACCTCTCCCAGCATGTCGGCGGCTTCGTCATCACCAGGGACCGGCTCGACGAGATCGTGCCCATCGTCAAGACGGCGATGGAGGAACGCAAGATGGTCGAATGGGACAAGGACGATCTCGACGCGGTCAAGATCCTCAAGGTCGACGTGCTGGCGCTCGGCATGCTGACTTGTCTCAAACGCGCCTTCACTCTGCTGACGGACCATTATCCGCAGGCGCGAGACCCTTACGGGCAGCCCTATGTCCTTGCCACCCTGCCGGAAGAGGCGAAGCCGGTCTATAAGATGATCGGTCGCGCCGACACGATCGGCGTCTTCCAGATCGAATCGCGCGCGCAGATGTCGATGCTGCCGCGTCTCAAGCCAAAAGAATTCTATGACCTTGTCATCGAGGTGGCGATCGTGCGGCCCGGCCCGATCCAGGGCGACATGGTCCACCCCTATCTGCGCCGCCGGCAAGGCAAGGAGCAGCCCGAGTATCAGAAACCGGAGCTGGAGGCGATCCTCCACAAGACGCTGGGCGTTCCTCTGTTCCAGGAACAGGCGATGAACATCGCCATCGTGGCCGGTGGCTTCAAGCCTGGCGAGGCCGACGAGTTGCGCCGCGCCATGGCCACCTTCAAGCGCACCGGCACGATCGGCAATTACCGCCGGCGCATGATCGACGGCATGGTCGGCAAGGGCTACACCCGGGATTTCGCCGAACGCTGTTTCAAGCAGATCGAGGGTTTTGGCGAATACGGCTTTCCCGAAAGCCATGCCGCCTCCTTCGCGCTGCTGGTCTATGCCTCCTGCTGGTTCAAGACCTTCTATCCCGACGTGTTCTGCGCCGCGATCCTGAATTCACAGCCGATGGGATTTTACCAGCCGGCCCAGCTTGTTCGTGATGCGCGCGACCATGGCGTCGACATCCGCGAGGTCGACGTCAATTTCTCGGTCTGGGACTGCACGCTGGAACAGGCGGCTTTCGACCCGGCCCGCATCCTGCCGCGCCATGCCGACATGCGCGGCGTCATCGCGACGCAGCACGCGGTGCGGCTCGGCTTCAGGCAGATCAAGGGACTTTCCAAGGAGCGCATGGACGCCTTCGTCGAGCGACGCGGTTCAGGCTACATATCCGTCCGGGATGTCTGGCTGCGCTCCGGCCTCGATGTCGCCGAGATCGAAAGACTGGCGCAGGCCGATGCCTTCCGCTCGCTCGGCCTCGACCGCCGCGCCGCACTTTGGGCGGTGCGCGCCCTCGACGGCAAGAGTGCCGCCGAAAAGCTGCCGCTTTTCGACCAGCCGGCGCTGCGGCTACGCGAGCTGGAGCCGGAGACGAAGCTGCCGAAAATGCCGCTCGGCGAGCATGTCATCCACGATTACCGCTCGCTCGGCCTGTCCTTGAAGGCGCACCCGGTCGCCTTCCTGCGCGAACGGCTCGACCGGGCCGGCGTGACGCCCAATGCCAGGCTGTGCTCGGTGCGGGACGGACGGCGCGTCTCGGTCGCCGGGCTCGTTCTGGTGCGGCAGCGCCCCGGCAAAGGCAATGCGGTCTTCCTGACGCTGGAGGATGACGAGGCCGTCGCCAACGTCATCTTCTGGCAGCGGACCTTCGACCGCTTCCGGCCCATCGTCATGGGCGCGCGCTTCGTCAAGGTCACCGGCAAATTGCAGTCGGAATCGGATGTCGTCCACATCGTCGCCGAGAAGATCGAGGATCTGACGCCCTGGCTGACGGTGCTGCTGGAAGAGGCAGCGCCAGCCGTGCCGGCCGGGCAGGACATCGCAAGGCTGTCGGACAAGGCGGAAAAGGTCATGCCCAGGGGGCGCAATTTTCAGTAGGCACATTCCAGTGCCTTCATCATCCACGGGCGGAGCAAGGAGCGAAGCGACGCGGCGCGAGGATTCATGCCGCGACGTCTCCGCACCGCAGCGGTGCGAAACTTGACGCTGGCGGGCGAGCCCCCCTCTGGCCTGCCGGACCCGGCCCTTCGCTGTCGCTTCGGGCGCTCCTCGTTCGCAAAGCCAAGCAATTGGCTTTGCGTCCACTTCATGGACCACTCCTCGCCCCCACAAGGGGGAGATTGGCAGTTTCAACGCTCCGCCTGCAACAATGGAGATTGGCGAAGGCGGAGATGACATTCGATCTCCCCCCTTGAGGGGGAGATGCCCGGCAGGGCAGCGGGGGACGCCGTAGAATGCCGACCTTGATAATTTTCACGTCGAGCCGGCCGGCCCGCCCAGCCGTGGCGGCAGCACGTCTTCCGCCGAGATGCTCCGTGCCTCCGAAGGCAGCATGATCGGGATGCCGTCGCGCACGGGATAGGCGAGCTTGGCGACCCGCGAGATCAGTTCGCCGCGCTCGGGATCCCAGGCCAGCGGGCCCTTGGTCAGCGGGCAAGCCAGCAGCTCCAGCATCCTGGGGTCGACATTCGCTCTCTTTCCGTCACGCCCATCCACCGCCATCGTGTCCTCTCTCAACATTCTACTGCAGGCTCGAGCCAAAATCCTCGTTCTCGCGCGCCAGCGCCATTTCGGTGATGGCGATCAGCGTTTCGGCGCGGGTCTTGAGATCGGCCGCTTCGAGCAGCGCCTGCTTCTCGGCCGGTCCATAGGGCGCCATCATCGACAGCGCGTTGACCAGCATGGCGTTTTCGGCCCGGCTGACGCTTTCCCAGTCGGCCTCCAGGTCGTTAGCCTGCAGATAGGAGCGGAACGCCCGCAGCAGCGCCGGCCGGTCGACCTCGGCGGCTGCCTGGTCGTCGTCGAGATCGGCGAGAAAGGGGGCGATCTTGCCCTGGCGGAACGGCGTCTTGACCGTCAGTTCATGGGTGACACGGAACCGGCACACGCCCTGCAGTGAAATCAGGTAGCGGCCGTCGCCGGTCTCGGAAAGCGCTATGATGCGGCCGGCGCAGCCGACATTGCAGAGTTCCGGCTCGCCATCGTCGCGCAAGGCGCCGTCGAGGCTGGGCTGGATGACGCCGATCAGCCGGGAGCCGGCGATCGCCTCGTCGACCATCTGCAGGTAGCGCGGCTCGAAGATGTTGAGCGGCATGCGGCCGCCTGGCAGCAGAAGCGCGCCCTCGAGCGGAAAGACCGGGATGGTCGACGGCAGATCCCTGGCGAGCCGGTAGTGAGCGTTTCCCGCTTGCACCTCGTTCCTCCGATCGCTTCGCCTGGGAAGCGCCTCCATGCCGCGATCCGCCTGTCGCTGCCCGGGGTTGTTGGCTTCCCGAGGGAAAGGCGGGCCGGATTCGTCCTATCTGGCGCGGCCGGCGCCAGGTGCAAGCCCCGCGCGACCATTCGGACGCGCCGGCTCAGGAAAACAGCAGCGACGACAATTTGCGCCGCGCGGCAAGCGTCGCCTCGTCCGTCATGCCCCAGGCCTCGAAGAAGCGCAGCAATTGCGCCTTGGCGCCGTCCTCGTTCCAGCCGCGGTCAGCCTTGATGATGGCCAGGAGATTGTCGGCGGCCGCATCGCGCTCGCCCCTGGCGTTCTGGACCATGGCCAGATCGAAGCGGGCCTGATGGTCGCCGGGATTCTCAGCCAGCCGGCGCTCGAACTCCGCCGGGTTGCCGAGTTCGGACGCTTGCGCGGCCAAGGTCATCCTGGCGCGCAGCGCGGCCAGCGGCGGCGCATCGGCCTTGGCCTGCGGCGCCCGCGCCAGCATCGCCTCGGCGCCTTCGGTATCACCGGCCTCGAACAGCAATTCGCCTAGCCCCGCTATCGCCTCGATCGTCTCCGGCGCCTGCTCGAGCACGGCGTCATAGATGTCGGCCGCCGTCTGCACGTCGCCGGCAGCGCGCGCCTCGGCCGCCGCCGCCAGCGCCTCGGTTACATCAGCCGCACCATTGCCCTTGCCGCCGACCTTGTCGATGAACTGGGTGATCTGGCTCTCGGGGATGGCGCCCATGAAGCCATCGACCGGCTGGCCGTCCTTGAAGGCGATGACCGCGGGAATGGACTGGATGCCGAGCTGGCCGGCGATCGAGGGATGGTCGTCGATGTTCATCTTGACCAGCTTGACCTTGCCGCCGGCGGCGCGGACCGCCTTTTCCAGTTGCGGCGTCAGCTGCTTGCACGGCCCGCACCACGGCGCCCAGAAATCCACCAGCACCGGCTGGCGGCGCGATTCCTGGATGACATCGGCGGCAAAGGCCGCGGTGGTCGTATCCTTGATGACGTCGCCGGCGGGGGCGGCGCCGGCCGCAGGTTTCTGCGGTTCCGCGCCGCCGCCATACTGCACCGTCGTGGCATACTGGCCGCCGCTGTTGCCAAAGGAGCCGCCAAACGGATTGTTGTCACTCATGTCGTCGCCCTTTCGGTGGCGCCAGCGGATCGGCGCACTGTCCTTGGTTGGAAACCGGTTTCGCCATCCATGTGGCGATCATGCCGAGACTTTCAAGATAGCAGCATCGTGCCCGGTTGCCTCGACGAATCTGACGAGGTCGCCCGATGCGATCGACGTCGTCGCCTCATTGGTCAGCGGATGCGCGTTGATCACCGCATGCCGCATCAGCGCCTCGTCGAGCACGACCCTGACCCTGTGCTGCGTGTCGTTGATCAGGCCAAACACCGTGACTGCGCCCGGGGCGACGCCCAGAAGCTCCATCAGCATCTCCGGCTTGCCGAAGGAAACGCGGCCGGCGGCGCCGATCACATGATGGATCTGCTTCAGGTCGACGACAGCATCCTCGCCGACCGTGACCAGGAAGAAGGCGTCCTTCTTGTCCTTCAGGAACAGGTTCTTGGTGTGGCCGCCGGCGATTTCGCCGCGCAGCGCCTGCGAATCGGCGACCGTATAGAGCGGCGGATGGCGTTTCGTCGAAACGGCGATGCCGAGTTCGGCAAGAAAGGCAAAGAGCTCGGCTTCGGTCCTGGGCATGGGGTTCTCGTCTTCGGCTGGTTTCCAGCCATGCCGTTTACGGCCAATGACATGGTCGAGACAAGACCGCCGCGCGACGCGGCGCCGAATCCTTCCGCCTCCCGCCGGCGGCCCGCCGGCCTCGTCCGGCGCATTGAAAAAAGCCTGCGATTTCCCTGTTGCAATCGCCGCGCTCTTCAGCCATATAGGCCCGGCTTGCGGCCCAAAGCCGCGCGAGCGGGTGTAGCTCAGGGGTAGAGCACAACCTTGCCAAGGTTGGGGTCGAGCGTTCGAATCGCTTCACCCGCTCCAATTTCCTTCAGGGGAATCAAGCAATTAAGAGGCGCCCTTCGGGGCGCCTTTTGCTTACATGGCCTTGCAAACCGACAATGTAAGCTCATTGTAAGCAAAGAGACTCGAAATCTCGGTCGCAAAATCGTGCTTCGGAATGGTTCGACCACCTCGCGCCTGAGGCGTGGGTGATGTTGGCTTGGTTGGCGTTCACCCGACGAGGCGGTTACCCCTTTCCATTGGTAGCAGGGGAAATCGCTACAATTGCAGGAAAGGCAACCACAATGATCTAAGTGGGTGTCGCACCGAGAACGAGATTCTTATGCAGCCTGATTCAATGCAGGATCTTGCTATCGCCTGTTTGGGCCGCCAGAAACGGTAGTCATTTATTCTTTTTGAGAAGTTGGCTCAGTGAACTGACGCCCTCGCGCTGCAGTACAGTGGAGAGTTTCGCATCACCACGAATGCCTTCCGCAAATTTCTCGCCATATGTCTCTCGTAGAGTGTCGACCCTGGTATTACCGTGCTTCTCGCTTATCTTTCCGTCGCGGTCACGGTGGCGACCATCCAAACCCGGCTCACGCATATCGTTATGCTCCATTTAGTGCCGACCTGTGCATCAAGCACAACTAATAGTACCACAAAGCGCTAAAAAATCAATCCTTCCCTGTCACGCTGATACCGCAGTCCGTCCTGAACGCAAAGTTGTTATAATCTAACGATTCTGGGCGACAGGACACGTAATATCGGTTCCGACACGCCCCAGGTCCCCCGCTTCGAATCGCTCTCTAGCCTGGGCGCTGGCAAAGATGATACCGACAAACACCGTGCGCTCATAAAATCGCAGAGACCAAGCCGACTCGATTCCCGGCGTATCGTCAACAACAGCGTACCTGTAATCGAGGATGTCAGGCTCTGCGTAGGCCGAGATCATCCGGTCAATCACGTCCAGGGGTACCGGCACTTTCAAAACGTCGACGAAGACCTCACCGTCCCTCACTGCGGATCGAATGCCGTGATGATGGCTGAGGCCCCTGAGGACCTTGCGCAAGGTTTGCACCACCCTGGGATCCTTGCCAGGGTAGATCATGTAGCGTTCCTGATCTTCGTGCATGACCGGCCGCATTTGGGCAATCAGATCCATCGCACGCCTTCTACCGTCAACTTCCTGCGGCTTCGACCGATCTTTCCGTCCCACAGTTCCTGCATCGGCGGGTTAGCGTCGCCGGCGATCGTCACCACGTTACGAAAATGCGCGTCATCGTCAGACGTCCCATTGTTGCAGGAAGCGCATGCCAGGATGATGATCCTCTGAACCCGGCTTGCTGATTTGGAGGGAGGATAGAGACCGCTTGGAATAACATGCTCCCTGGTCATCAAGCCGAACTCGCCACACAAAGCGCATCGCCCTGGTCTTGTCTTGCCCATCACCATCTACCTTGGCCAATCAGGTATGATCAGAACGAACTCTGGTCTAGCGGGCCGGCACTCGCTCCTGACAGATCGTGACCCAGCTCAAGGTGAAGGTCCTCGCTTCTGTCCGGATCTAGAGCCCACGCGGCTGTATGAGGCATGTCGGCCTTCCGCGTAGCCACTTGGTCAAGTACCTCGACAAGTTGCTCGACACCGGCCCCACGCCCGCGTGGGGAAACGGCGTATCGGTACCCGTATCCAATGCCGATCTTTCTAATGAACAGCTCTTTTTCGGGCACTTGGCTCGAAACACTTGAAAGCAGCATTAGGCGCAGCACTCTAAGAGCCATAGGGCTTTGCTTTCGAGATCGTTTGGATACGGGTCGGCAGGGTCGTTTTAATGGCAGCGACGGTATTGCGACAATGCAATTAGTGAACCTAGGCCTAAAACACCCCGGAAGGAGTGCCCTTGTGGAAAACTCTACGCTGAACGTCGAAGAGATGCTCCTGGCGATCAGGCAGACCCAGAAGGCTTTGAAGCGCGGGGACGCGCTGCTCTCAAAAGTTGCCAGAGCAGGTCTCAGGGTACCTGATGTTCTGGCTTCGATGGTCGAGCCCACACTGAAGCTCCAGGCCGCGATGCGAACGGAGCTCATCGAGCTAGAAAGGGCCTTCGACGAGGCCATGCGCGGAGAAGATTAGCATATCCGAGGATGAGAACGTTTCCGCCGGCTCGAACCAACACACTGAAAATGAATGTTATTCGTCTTGCGGGGTATCCTATGTACCACCTACCCGCTAACAGCTCGAGGGTGAACTCGGCCGCCATCTTCGTATTTATACGTCAGACAACGTGGTCACCGTGAGGATTCAGAAGACAATGGATCAGGAATTTGGCAAGAGGCAAGACGGGCGCGATGTTGGGGATGGGACCGCCGAGTACCCACTTCCCGAGAGGCATTCCCGCTTCGCCTAGAGGCAAGAGAATGGTGCGGTAGTCAGGTATGCTCGGATATCGCAAACGACCCTTTATTCAGGCGCATAGCCTGCTCCAAAAGCTGCGCGGCGATCAGTCGAACCTCGCCGTTCTTAAAGAGTTGCAAATCTTGCTCCTGCAAGAGGTTATGCGTGCAGAAAAACAAATCCGTTCGCTGAAGGTGGCGTTGAAGCCCCTCGTGATGAACAAATCCGCTGCTCGGGCGAAAGCAAGCACCAAGCGCATTGAAGCCCTCCGAGATACCATCTTCATTTGGAAGTGTTTTGGCGACGCAATCGCTTTCATCTACCTCGATAAATATGCCCTGAAGCACACCTTTTATAGCACCGAGTATTTTAAGCCAAAAAACGAGGCTGGATTTTTGTTCGGCAAGGAAGGCTTGCCCAACGAGCTTGCGGTGATGTTTTCCGCTCTAGAGCACAACGTACCGACGATGCTCTGCGACCTAACAAATACGATCCGCCACGGCGATATCTGTATGATGGGTGAAAGCGACCCCTACCTAGTCGAAGTGAAGTCTTCGAAAGGCTTGGACCGCAGGGGCAGAAAGCAGAGGAAGAACCTCGAAATCCTACGCGAATTTTATGAAACGGATCGATCTAGCCGTCTGCGCGGGATGGCGGTGACCAGGGAGAGCCAAACGATTCCGGAATGGGACTATGCGGCGGAGCTCAACACTTGCATCGCCGACGCGTTAGAGCATGGGATCGGGACGTGTCTTCCAGAGCCTGGCCTTCATTACATCGTGCTGCGAACCAGAGACGCTAAAGTGGATGAGGCATTGGCCGCCGTCAAACTGGAAGCGCCATTGATGTACATGATGAACGCGGAACGGCGGGATAGGACCTGGGCTCCTTATTACCCTTTCACGCTGACAATCAATGACAGAGATCACCTGTGGGCATTTTTGCGCGGCGACGTCTACATCATTGTCTTGGTGGGGACGAAATATCTCGAAAGCATAGCCAAAGATTTGGGGTTCGAAGCCGTTTTCGACATTAATGGTGGCAGTTACCCCCTCACCGTAACGTTCGGCCCGGAAGAGAAGATGCAATTCTCCGAATATCTGCTTGCGAGGATCGGCTTTGACTGTGTCTCGCCGAGTTGGCTCATCAGAGAGTCTATTGAGAGGTTTCGGCTCCTCAGCGCGGCTCATGCAAAGGAGTTTAGAACGTGGGCGCCATCCGAACCCAATGACCCTATCATCGACGAGAAGAGCGGGTCTGACAAGATTGAGGTGCGGCAATCTCCCCTTTATACAATCGTCGTGCCTTCTAAATTGAATTAGGCTGCGGAAAAGCGCCCATGCAGACCGCCTGTCACTGATACCCGAACTTTCTATAGAAATCTCGGCGCGGCTACGTATCAAGTCGCGGTCCCTGCAATGCCCGAATCCCTATTCGTCAATCATTTTTCAGATAGCTTCAACTTGGCCTTTATCCATCCGGTTTGATCAGATTCCCACGGACCGGACTAGCGCGGTCGGCCAGTGTAGGCTTAAGGCTGCGGTTGTTGAAGTTGCCGGCTTCATGACGCAAAACCTAGGGAATGACAGTTCGAAAAAGGGCAAACCGTCTTCAACTGCCGCCGCTTGTTGCAGGCGAATGGCGCGGTGAAATCGTCGGCTCAGCCAACATCAATTTTGGCCAGTCCGTGCAGCCCGGACCACCACGCCAATCAGTCGAGTTCAGCTATGTCATCCTGGCCGCGTCGCTCATCATGCCGAACGCAGCATTCAGATGGCCTGGCGTCGTCATGATCATGGCCCCCACTCCCATGAAGACGGAACATCCTGACGCGGGCGCACTTTTTGAATCCGATCAGCTGGCGTCGCTGAGCCTCTCTCTTGAAGTCACCAGGGCGCAATTTTCGGACATGCTGCCACGCTTCGAAGCGAGACGATTCAGGGAGTTTCACTTCACGGTAGAGGAAAAGGAGGGAGGCAATAGATGGCCGGTGCGAAGCTGGGGCATGGGAACCGCCGCGCTTTGATTTACCTGCTTACGATACTCCCAGGTTGCTACGAAACCGCAGCAACCGCCTTTCAAATGGTCTTCCAGCTGGCGGGCATGGGTTCGGTCGCCTTGGTATCCCTATAGGCGTCGGGTTCCGCTAATTCCTCGCCCAATGCTGCAATAACAGATGCCATGCGACCACGCACTCGTGGAGGAAGATGCATCAGCCCCTCGATCAGGCGCCGGCCTTCCGCGCTTGCAATGAAGTCGATGCGCTCGTCGACAGGCAGTGGCGAAGCTTCACGGCTGGTCTCATTCCCAGGCAGGCCTTCGAAGAAGCGACTGACGGGAACGTCCAAGGACCTGCCGATCTCATAGAGCATGGAAGCACTCACGCGATTCCTCGCGTTCTCATACTTCTGGAGCTGCTGGAAGCTGATACCGATGGATCGGGCAAGCTGTGCCTGCGAGACATCCGACTGGACGCGAACGATCGCGATCTGCCTGCCGACATGCTGATCGGCGGGATGAGGCGCGCTCTCCGCTCCGGCCCTTGCCCACACCTCGAATCTGGTGCGCTTCGACTCCGGAAAAGTCTTCTGATGCTGCATCTATCACTCCAAACTGGAGAGTTTGTCGCGGTACGCTTTTGCGAACCCACCAAACCTTCAAATGATCGGGGAGTGCAAAACCTTCCTAGTCGGCTCTGTGGCCTTTGGTTTCGGGTAATCCGGATTACCCGAATGGTCATAGAGTTTGATGCCGTTTTGGCGGCACCAATCGCCAGTAGGGTCTTGCAGCCCAGAGATCCTCGTCTCATCTGCGAGACGATCGCCACCGCCACAAACGCAGATACATATTATAGTTGATAAACTCAAAGTGTGTAAGTTGCCAAGTCTGCGCACATGGACATGCGCAAACTCGTGGGCCGAAACTTCGGTCGCTTGCGTCGGGAGAAGGGCCTGACCCAGGAAGAGGTGGAGGCGCGTTCAGGGTTCAGCCAGCAATATCTAAGCGGTTTGGAACGCGGTCGTCGCAACCCGACGGTCATCACGCTCTATGAGTTGGCTCAGGCAATACATGTGAGCCATGTTCAACTTGTCGAACCCGACGTTGATGAGACTTAGATAGCTGCAATAGCAAACCGATTCGCTTCTTGTGAGACGCGCTTTGCGAAAGCGCTCGTAGTCAGTTCCCCGGCCTTGAGATGGCTTGTGTCCTGACCGTCGATCTGGCGACGCATGGTAGCAATGTGCCGCCGCCACCTGGCTCTCCAATGAGCTTGCCGTGCCAACATTGTCCTGGCTGATTCTGGTTTATGATTTCAGTTGCCCGTGGCCAGAAGTTCGAGGCCTACTTGCAACCGATTTCGTCCAGCCGGTCGGCAGGGCCGGCACGCGAGGCCTCGAATGACTAGCGACATCTCATTGACGTCGACTTTCGAGAGCCGGCCACGAGCGAGTTGCGACTCTCGAATGACTTGCTTACTCGCGTTGACGAATGGCGTCGAAATCAGCCAGATCTTCCCATCAGATCAGCAGCTTCCTGCGGGTTGGTGGAGGCTGGCCTATGGTTTTAATGACTCTGCGGTCTGAAATGGGGCCGTACGCGGACTGACCGCTTTGGCGGCATAGATCAGAAAGCTGCCGTTGACTTGGCCGTCAGCTAACGGCGGATTCCGACCGCATTTCGGTCGTTGAGCCATTTGTGGACAATGACCGAAAGCGGCCATCAGACGTGCGCGAACTTAGGTAAGGGGCGGCAAGCGAATTTCAGCGGCGTCTGTAAGACATAAAGCGACGTTGGACCTGAAGTCTGGTCAGCGGCACGCTCCATCTAAGCACCTCCCAGGATCCGTTCAGCGCCGCGATGGCCCGCCGAGATGGCGGTCGTACGTGCTATAGGTTAACGACCTGTAAGATGCCACGACCCGCACCTTCGTACGGGTCACGCTTTCGATGGAGGAAGCCCGGCCATGCCTGAATGGGACGAATATAGGATTGCAATCCCGAAGGATGGCGAGCGAGCGGACAACGTGTCCGAGCTAATGGAAGTACACCACGTGGTTCACGCTCCCGCAGCAAGAGCCATTCTCGAACATGGCAGCATCCGCGCAGGGATCGTCTATGACGAAAGTCGGATGAAGCAGACCCGGAACGTGGTCGTTTGGCTCTCGGCGAACCAATGGACGTACGGTTCGATCTACGGCTCTGTTCAATTCACTTTCCCATGGCTGCCGCTGATTGCGGGAAAGCGCTTCTATTGGGTTGAAGCCATGCGCTACGGCAACCCTGCCTACAGGATCCTGATCACGGACAAGGATCTGAGCTCGCTCAAGTTCCTGACCCCATACGATCCATCGGTCGATCGAGGACCACTTCGAGTAAGAAACGGAACTTGGTACTGGAATTCCCGCGATACATCCGAGTTCATGGTGGACCGAGATTTGGATCTCTCTGAGTGCATCGACTTCAAGGGGGTTCAGCACAAGCGTGACGGATGCAGGCTGTACGGACCCGGCTGCTCAGAGCGGAATAACTCTCATTTCATCACTGGAGGACGGATGCTCGCCTTCCTGCTCGCCAGCGGAAATCATGCGGTGGATCCTGCTCTGCGCATTCTGCCCGAAGGATTGTCGAGGAGCCTCTCCCCGAGCGTAGACCAGGGGGCGAGCAGCATCTGGTTTGATCTGGTCGTTAACGGCGCTACCCGTTTTGAGGGCAAAGTTAGAAAGCCGGAGCGGTCAGTGCCCATGGTGCGCGGTGCTCTGGCGCTGCTGGGCGCTGGCCGGCCTGATGAAGCACGCGGCCTCGTTTCACTGCTGGAGGATGAAACGGTGTTCGAGGCAGCCCTGACTGCTATCGTGAACGATCACTTCGGCATAGATGACTGGCGCTTGATACCCTAGCCTTAGGAGGCCGGTCCCCGACGAGCACACATGTCGGTGCAGGGCGTGCACGGAGCGAAAAGAACATGTTGAACAGCGTCGGGCTTCGGTGGATCACTGACGACGCAGCGGAGCACGAGTCTTTGAGGCCCGAGCATGCCGTCGGCCCGTACCTGACCGTCACCGATTCCGATATCGATAGCTTTAACGATGCGTTCTCGGACGAGATAGACTCGGATTTTGCATCGAGCATCTGCTGCTGCGACGCCTGCTTCGACGACTTCAGGGACCATTGGCCGGACGTGCCGTTTCGCAGAATGGAGTTCCAGACACAGTCCATGAGCGTGTTCTACGCGGTCGACAACACCCGCCTGCCCGGTACCTGGAGTCCGGCGGAGATCTCGACTCTGCGCCATTTTGTTCGATGCGAAAGGTGCGGTGAATACGTGGCGGGCAACATCTGGATCTACGAGCACACCTTCAGCAACGTGGCGGAGATAGAAAGCCAGATCGACCAGCTGCTAACGATCGGGGACGAAACGCCTTTCCTGCTGCTTGAGCAAGAATTTGCCCGCCGCGTACTGGCGCACATCCGGAGTTCCGTCGAGAGTGCCGGTACATTGGCTGCCGGCACGCCGCTGTTCCGTGCACGTACGGCGGCGAGCATATCTTCTTCAGGTCAGGACGCCGGCGATCTCCAGGCCTACGCACCGCCGCCGACCCGGCTAGTCGGCGAAGGACGCTTCAACCATGCCGGCACGCCGATGCTCTATCTGGCGAGTTCGCCCGAGGTCGCCGGCGCTGAAATCGGCGCACCCGGAGAGCCCTGTCTGATAGCGGAGTTGGTGACGTCCCGTCCGCTCGTTCTTCTCGATCTCGTCGACATCGACGAGGAAGCTCCGGGGTACGAGCTGATGGCGCCGCTGGCGAGCTCCGCACTTCTGGCCGCACCCCGAAGCGGGGAGGGCTGGCTGAAGAAGCAGTATGTCTTCTCCCGGTTCGTCGCCGACTGCGCCCGTGCGGCCGGCTATGGAGCGATCCGGTATGCGTCGACCAAGAACATCGACGGGACCAACATCGTGATCCTCGTTCCTCCTCTTCGCATCGAGGAGATCGTCTCCCTGGCCGGCGTAGAACAGTCGCTTGGGCTCGCTGTCCCGGAACGCTACTGAAGACCGGAATGCGCTGCGCCGGCTGGTTCCGACGACTACAGCAGAGCCGCCATGAACCTCAGACCGTCACGAGACATTTCGAAACGGATGCCGGGGTATCGCGGCGAGGCCTGTTCTTCCCAATTTATGTTCATATGCTTGACGTCACTGCCTGCAATGGCATGCCACTGCCCTAGGGTCGGCAAAGGAGGTCTCCATACTATGACCACGTCCCACAACTGTTCTTCGTCGGTTCGGTAAGACACCAGTTCCCGACTGAGCAGAAAAGCCTCCGGCAGACGGCTCGAAAGCGATGTCGCGTTCCAGAACTCCATCGAAATCAGCTGGCGGGCCGACAGTCGGACGGGAGCGCCGTATTCGAACTCGGGCAGGGGTTCCGTGCTCTGCGGCCTCGTCAGTTCATCGTGCAGCAGCCGGCTCAAGAGCAGGAGGTCACTGCCGTTGGTACAGCGAATTTCTCGCCGGACTAACCAGTCGTGGAGATGCTGGGGGGTATCCAGCGGTGCATGCGGCATCATGTCGGGGAAGGTATCTTCATACTGCTCGCCGCGTCCGAACTGGACCGAGGCATTCTCCCGTTCGTAGAGAGGCACGGGTCGCGTCATGTTGCTGCGGGCGATGAACAGCTCGAACAGTATCCAGCCCCGACGGCGCATGGCTTCGCGATCGTCGGCATGGTCTTGGCCGGTTCTGCTGACCAAACATATGTTATCGCACTGCGCGACGGTTTGTCGGATGGAGTTCAGCCCGGCGGTGAAGAGTCTGTTCTCGTCGGCGTTGCGCGGGCGCTGGGGCAGACTCATGTAGTCGTACCAGAAGCATGTCCCGGCTTCATGATAGTGATAGTCTTCGGCAAGGTTCCGCAATGCCCGGAGTTGCCATCCCGACGGGTCGGGATGGTCCGGGCCGTCCCAACGGTGCGTCACGAACATCGGCGTCCTGCGCAGGGGCTTCGCGGCGATCAGCTCGGGGTAGGATCGCACTATCGTCTGGAAGCTTGGCAGTCTTGCACTCGCGCCCTGCAGCTCGCTCCACTTGCGGAACGCCTCCAAGTCGATGAACAAACCGGCATCCGGATTGAGCATAGGTCATGCAGTCCTTGACGAGCCCTCTGTGGCCGATATGCGACCTGATGGCTCCTGTTCCTAACGAACCGCGGCCCTTCGGTCGAGACCGGAGGCATGAACAAGCAGCCGACCCGTCGTTCGGCTAGCACACGCCTCAGGAGCCACCGCGACCGCCATGCTGCCGACTAGCTGCATGGCGTTGAGCACTGCCGCCGCAAAGAAAGGCGGTCGGTTACGACGATTCGGTGCGGCTGGCCGTTGAGATCGAAGAAGACGCGGACCTCGCAGCCCAAATTGAACAACTGCGATGCTGGATGGCGGCATGTCTGTTGGTTTCCTCTGAACAGATGATGCGTCAGTATGAGTCCGCTTCCGCGTGAGGACACCTAAAAGCGGTCTGTCTGCTTCCCACGCCATTTCAGCCGCCTGCCGCACCCTTGAGGGGACGTCGGCTTTTAGGAAATCGAAGAGGGGTCGTGGAGGGGCGGAATTGGGCGCATACCAGACATTGATTAGCTGACGGTGAGGCGCGCCGCTGTCTCATCCCTTCCACATGGTGGATCGGAGAACGACCTGCATATGCAATGCGAGGTCGAGTTCGCCGCGCGCCTCGATCTCTAAGAGATATCGGGCCTTGGCCAGGCGATCCCCCTCCCCGACGGCAGGATAGCCGCAGATGGCGAGCAGAGCCCTCTCCTCTTCCCGGCTGGCTCTGGCGAGATCGCCGGTGCCACCGCCTATCTCGTGCAGAGCTTTGCCGAACTCAACATAGGCTGCCTTGTGCGCCTCAATCAGCGCTCGCAGATAACTGGACGGCTCTTGGTCTCGGCTCGGCGGCTTTGCGCCAAGCGCCGTTGCCGTCATCGACGAGGCGACGACTGCGCTGCCGGAGTGGAGGAGCAAGGCGCGGCGATTGATCCTAGACATGGCAACCTCTCCCATTTGCTTTGATGGCGATCAGGCCAGTGGCGTAAGAACCATGAGACCGTAACACGACGGTTTGCGTATTCGTGTCAGGATGGCCAGATTTCTCGCCGTCGAGAGCCTGTGCGGCTGGGCGATGCACAGCGCCCGCATCTCGGAAAGGATGCCGCCTCCGACCGCCCTGCGGAAGCTTCGATTTGCGCGCGGCCTTGTCGCGTCCGCGCGCTTTCATTGTGGCGGTGAAGCCTATGTATCCGCCGTACGGAGGATGGCGCCTGCCGACAAGCCTGCGCTCGGCTGCCACCCTATCGCCGGCGCTGGCGACGTTGGCTCTGCCCGCCGGGGTGAAACCCCTCTGCTGCAGCGAGCCGCTCGCCGATAGCGGGCCACGGCGCGCGCGCCGTCAGGCCAGGTCGGCGAGGTTTCTAACGTGATCTATTCAACAGCTCATTGTCTACCGACGAGCGGCAACCCCAAGAACAGTCTTTGACCACGCCCTCCTTTCCCGGCCCCAGCCCCCACAAAGCCAGCCCGGCGGCCGCACATCGCACTAAGCTGCGGACGAAGAACGAAAATCGACGATATTGAGAGGTGCAGGGAAAACCCGCACCTCGCGAAAATGGCGAATAGCCTATTGAAACAACACGACCGGACGACGCCGCACCTCGCGGCCTTTTATCTCGCCATCGCTCTCGGTCTCATTCCGCCGCCTTCCCTCGACAGATCCAAACCCTCGCTCCGCCACGAGGCAATGTCCGGCTGACCCCTGTTGCGCGAGGAACTGCGAAAGGAAGCCGATCACTTCTAGAGCGTCCCCGTGGCGCTCACCGGGAGCGCCGCCGCATCTCCAGCCGATCTGCAGCCGCCTTGATGATGTAAGCGCATCCCTGGCACGATCGAGGGCAAGTTGGAGTTGCTCGATTTGACCTCAAATGGCACTGGCCAGCCCGTCATATCGACACTGCGAAGGCGTGCCAAAAAGCAGCCTGGCTGAACAAATGGAGGTAAGCCGACGTGTGGCAGAAAGACATTCTTGTGTTGCCTGACGATCTGATTGCGTTCGCCTGGTCTGCGCCGATGCGGGACTTGGCGGCGAAGCTCGAACTGTCCGACGTCGGGCTGAAGAAGCTGCTGACGCGATGTGGCGTTGCGTCGCCGCCGCAAGGATATTGGAACAAAATCCGTGCCGGAAAGAGTGTGCCAGCGGTACCCAAGGCGCCACCACGGCGCCCGGGTGAAATGGGCCGAGCAAGTGTCGACGCCCGCTTCAAAAAGGTGCTGTCGATTGCAGCCCCTCTTCCATCCAACGGGCCGTTTGCATCCGCTCTGGTTCCAGAAGACCTCGACGAACTCCACGCACAAGAGTTGAAGGCGATTGGCAAAGTATCCGTCCCGCAGACGTTGGACAGGCCCCACGAAGGGCTCGTTCAACTGCTCAAGCAGGAGCAGCGTCGCCGCGATAAAAATGCAAAACGCGAGTGGACCTTCGACGAACCCAAGTTCGACAATCCACTGGGCAAGCGGCGGCTGAAAATCTTCAATGCGCTGTTTTTGGCGCTCAGCAAGCGCGGCCATGACGGTGATGCCTACGAGCGCGATGGAGAAATTCACGCGCGAGCAGCAATCGGCGACACCTATCTTGGTCTGGACATAGGAATAGTCGGCAGCCACCGCACCGTGCGTCAGCAGGGGTACGTGCGGCCGGCGCCAGACCTGCCAGCATCTACCCCGCTCGCGCTGCGGATCGATCCGGGTTTCGACCGCAAGAATACAGTTTCTTGGCAGGATGACGGTGACACCAAGCTTGAATCTAAGATTGCTGAAATCGCGGCTACGATCATCGTGGCGGGCGAGAAGAAGTTCCGACTTGGCCTGCGGGAAGCCGAGGAGCGTGCAGAGCGGGAGCGGATTGAAAAGGAGAAGCAGCGCCAGGAATGGCTAGTTCAACTCAACCAAAAGCGCCTGCAAAACCTGCGGACCAGCGGGGAGCTGCTACGTCAGGCTGAAGATATTCGCGCGCTTGTTGAGCGCGTCCGTCGCGCGATCGATGAAGGTTCGGCTGATATCGATGCCTCGGCACTGGAAGCATGGCAACGTTGGGCACTGGCAGAAGCAGACAGGATCGATCCAGTGCGGTCTGGTCAGATTTTAACGCATCTCAACGAGCCGTCGCTATAGTAAGTCGACCTACGCGTTACTGACCGACTGCCCGGCTGCAGGCGAATATGGCGGGGAGCGATTTTGAAATAGCGAAGTGACGAGACGCGCGACGCCATGGATCTTACACTACGAAGTTTGCACCTTAGCATTTTCAGATCGCGCAAATGATGATCGAAGAACGCAAATATCCCGGTGAGCTTGCATCCCCGCAGCAGCTTCACGAACTGGCGGAAGAATACCGCAAGGCGGCACACTTGCTCCTTCAACAAGGCCGGCCCGGCAAACCGTTGACACGCGCGCCGTTCAGATTGTCGGCAATCCATGCGATCGAACTCTATCTGACCGCGCTCTTGCTCCACTGTGGGCACAATCCCAATCAGATCCGCAAAATGCAGCACGATCTGTCGGCGCGAACAGAACACGCGCTGGAAGCCGGGCTGCGCCTTCGGACGAAAACCGCCACGCATCTTCAGTCCCTCAGCCAGAACCGGGAATATCTCGTCACCCGTTACGGCCCTGAACTGGCGGCAACCGCCTCGCAGATAAACCGCCTTACCGCCACCCTTGAAGAGGTGGCGGCAAAGGTCACGATATTGATCGCGCTGCCCCCTAGAACGCCGCGGAAATCAGAACTTGATGCGGGCGGCGAGGCTCAAGACCGGAATTCGGCAGCCTCTCTGTCGGCTTCGGTTGCCAATCCAATGACATGATGCACGAGGAATACGAAGCTCGCCGCCCATAACGCCGCGAGATCTCCGGAGGCTCCGGCCGAACTAGCCCGGCGCGCCAACCCAGCCATCACTGCTGGCTCCAATGGCAGATGCGGACCGTCCCGCCGACATGGAGAGCCTGCCGCGATAAGATTGCTTGCTTTGCCCCTGCGTACCGGAGCATTTTCGGGAAGGTAATCAAGTCTCGTGGGTGCTTTTGCGCGATTTGTCGTGAACGGATTAGGAAGAAACAAGACTTCTCGAAGAAGGTACTCGGATGAAAAGTTTTAAGCAATTTCTGAGGGACGCAAATGGCTTGGAAGGCGAAATGAAAGAAGTGGACGTATTTTACCACTTTGCGACCGATGACCAGGTTGCGAAGGATACCATCCTGAAGCTACTAACGGAGGCTATACCCTTTGTAGATCTTGGAAAGGGGCGATCGATAGTGCATCATAAAGCACATGTACCCAACACCGAGGATCACCTTCATTTTGTGGTAAACGGAAATAAGTTTGCCGCCGTCAATAAGAGTGGAACGGCACATGACCGTAGCCACGGTATCAAACTTCAGAACTGGGCACTTAAGGGAGCGGCGAAGCACTATCCCGATTTCACAATGCCGAAGAATGGGCTCATCGAAACTTTGTACGGTCAATCTGATAATGAGCTCTTGCTTGAATCGGATCGGAGACCAAAGGTTTTGCTCTCTAGGGCGCGGCGCGTCTTGGCCGAACTGGCGGTGGATTGAGCGTTCGCCATGCGATCAGGTTTGCGGTCAGGATTTGAGCTGCATCGCCTGTGCGATTGCGGCCAGTCCAAGACTGTCGACCCATGCGGTCTATAGGCTGTCCAGTCCGGCGACAGGCCCGTTCCAGAGGCAACGTAAAGATCGATCACGGCGCGATGCGTCACCTGTCAGCCCTCGAGCTTTTGAAAGTCCACCGCCAATACCAATTGTGAAGGCACATAATGCCAAAGCCGACCCCATATTTACCGTCGATCGACGAAGTTGTCCGAATGGCGCCGGAACTCAATGCATGGGCAGAGATGGCGGCGCGGGCGTTCGGCCTCTATGAGGGGATAAATGAAGCCATAAAGATGGCTCGGGACAAGGATGGATCTGTCGCGCACTACGCGGATGAAATCCGGCAGCAGATGATTCTAATGGCACTCATTAGATCCTTCGCCTTGATGGACCGAGGTTCCAAGGTGTCTCTGCAGTCGGCGTACCAGTTCCTGCTGATGCCAGATTCTTTCCAACTAATCGCGCGCCGCTACGCTGACAGCGAACCGAAAAGCAGCTTCTATGGCGCAATGCCAGTTTGTCAGAGCGCAATATCTAGATTTCTAGAAGCCTACCGGAGTGTCGACTTTGCCGGCTTTCAGAGAATCCAGTCCTTCCGAAATTCGGGCATCGCTCATGTTTCCTGGCCCGATGCCGAAAAAGCGAAGGTAACCTTTTCGGATGTCGAGAAACTGGTGTTAGGCTGCTGCGAAATGGCCGGCCAACTAACACTGATGACGTCGGCCCGAAATGACTGGCCGATAGAGCATTTAGAGGAAGCGAGATCGACTTCGTATAGACTTTGGCTGGCCACCATAACGGCTCAATCGAATGGGATGCTCGACCTTTGATGACACGCTCGAAAAAGCTGCTGCAGCGAGAGAAGTTGCCAATGAGAGCAGATGAGCGGCTGTCGATTGAGTTATAGCGAACCTAGTGGCGATCCTCGACCAGGCGGATGATGCACTCGCTGATCAGGAGCTTCCGAATCCTGCGGTCGGCGGCTACGTATCCTTCCGAAAGGATAGAGTCATATGCTTCGTATTCTCGTCGATACCAGCGTGTGGTTGGATCTCGCAAAGGACTGGCGGTCGCAGTCCGTCCTGACGACAGCGCGCGAGCTTTTCAGTGCCCGCGCGATCGACTTGGTCGTGCCGGACATCGTGAGGGAAGAGTTCGCCCGCAACAAGGACAGAGTGGCTGCCGAGGCAAGGCGCAGCTTACAAAGCCACTTCCGCCTCGTCAGGGACGCTGTGGACCGTTTCGGAGAGGACGCATACAAGATGGAAACGCTACGGTCCCTGAACGAGGTAGACCAGCGGATCGCCATGAAGGGGGAGGCTGTCAACGATTCCATCGACTGGATCGAACAGCTCTTGTCGTCCGGCCTAAGGAAGCCCGCGACGAAGGCCATCAAGGAGCGAGTTACCGAACGCGCGCTGGCTGGTCTCGCACCCTACCACCGTTCCAAGAACAGCGTTGGTGACGCGATCCTGGTTGAGACCTACGCCCAGATGGTCAAGGCGGGTCGCAAGGAAGAGCGCTTCGCCTTCGTCACCCACAACACGCGGGACTTCAGCGAACCCGGCGACGACCAGCGAAAGCCGCACCCCGATCTCGCCGGCCTGTTCGATGGAAAGCGATCCACCTACTGGACCTCGCTCGTCGATCTGATCAAAGCCGAGCATCCCGGCTGGCTAGAGGACACCGACGCGGAATTCAACTGGACAGAGGAGCCGAGGCGCCTGTCGGAAATCCTCGAGGCGCTGCACGTGCTGGACAGGCAGGTCTGGTACAACCGCCATTGGAATACGCGTATCGCCATCGAAGAGGGGAAGACTCGGATCGTTGGCAGGAAAGAATGGGAGGCTGCTGAGCCTCCGAAGCGCAACAACGAGGTCATTATCGACAGCATCTGGAAGGGTGCGTTAGAGTCCGCGCGCAAGGTCGAGGAGGAGATCGGTCTGGACAACCTTGGACCATGGACGGATTTCGAATGGGGGATGGTGAACGGCAAGCTGTCGGCCCTGCGGTGGGTACTTGGCGAGGACTGGGACCAGCTTTATACGTAAGACCCGCGTCCCATTTTCCCGATTGAGAACGCGCCGAATTCATACTCGCTGCGCTTGGAACACCTGGAACATTTGGAACACGCAAAACAGGACGGGATTCTTCATTCCGTGTGGCGGCTGGACCCATCGATCGACGATGGCAGAGAGAGTGTTTGTGTCTGGCCATGGTTCGGTATCAAGATGTAGAGACCGACCTTGACAAATCACGCTAAACGAGTCCGCAGCTGCGATTCTTAACTTGACATTAATGCGCGAACGGCCACATTAGCGTTGAAAAGCCGCTCTGCTCAGCCGAACTGTCACCGGATGGTGTGCGTGCCTGACGATCGTCAGGATAGGCGAGCAGAGCGCACCCCTACTTGAACTCCCAGACATCTTCAATCTTAGCCGCGATCATTCGTCGCCACCGATCGGTGTCTTTACGATTATCCCGATAAGGACGCGCAATCGCGCCAGTACACATATCGGCAAGTTGAACCAGCTCATCGCTTTGCGAATCCGAAAATCGGACGGACTTGATAGCGCCCTTCTCGGTATGCCGTCGCAGGTAGGCAGAGAGCTCCTGCTTGAAGATTCGTTCCCCGGAGCCATCGATGACAACTTTGGCATCCTTGAGAAGGCCATTGTCGAATTTCAGCATCGACTTAACGAAGAAGCTATAGAAAGCCTCCTTGCTCGACCGCAGGTATCCGCTGTGTATTCGTTCCTTCTCTACAACGACTGCCCTGACGCAGAACGCGAATGGTGCGACGGTCCTGAAGAATAGGTCTCTTATCTCCGGTCGGCTTTTGCTGAACTTGAACTCCGGAAACACCCGATGGGCAGTCGCTGCCGCTTTGATCGCAGCCTGAGCGTCGATTGCCACTTGCTTATCCGCGAAAGCAACCATTGCCACGACGAATGCCGCTGACGATCCTCTCGCAACCTTGAAGCCGGGGTCTCCCGACTCGTCGATAAATACCAACATCGTTCCAGATGAAAGGACATTGCCTTTGAATCAATGGCAACAAGCGATCATTTTGAGCAGGCTGTTTGTTTTCTCGGGATAACCGCCACCATCCGACTCGACAACCGCCGACTTTGAGCATTTTGCGCGTTAGTCTAGTTTCGCGGTTCAACGCTTCCCACGAATCAGCGCCGGGTCTAGCTCGGCGCGATGGGGCTTGCGTGGGCGAGGGGCTGGAAAATGAATCCCGTTGAAATTGAAGAGGCCATTTCGGCGCTCGCGAGCGCGCCATTTGAACCCGACGAATTCCCCTATGCCTTCCTGGAGGCATTCGGAAACAAGGAAACCACGCTCAAAAAGCTGCGCAGTGGCGTATCCAACAAGTCCGATCTTGGCGGCGTGCTGCAAACCAACAACATTCACATTGCCGTCTCTCCGCGCGGTGATGTCACCCGAACCCTGGTCGCGCTCAAGGCAAGCCCCGCGACCGCGCGCGCCAAGGCGAGGTTCATCCTCGCGACCGATGGCGACATGTTCGAGGCCGAAGATCTGATCGGCGGTGATACCATCGCCTGCGCTTATCCCGAATTTCCCGATCATTTCGGTGTGTTCCTTCCGCTTGCTGGCATCACCACGGTTAAGCAGCTCCGCGACAGCTCTTTCGACATCAAGGCGACTGGCCGACTCAACCGCCTCTATATCCAGCTCCTCAAGGACAACCCCGATTGGAGCACGGCCGAGCGTCGCGGCGACATGAATCACTTCATGGCCCGGCTCATATTTTGCTTCTTTTCCGAAGATACCGACATCTTCGAAGCGCCTGACTTGTTCACAGGCACGATCGAGCAGATGAGCGCGGGGGATTCCTCAAACACCCACGAAGTTATCAGCACGCTTTTTCGCGCCATGAACATAAAGAGCGCGGATCGCGCCCAAGCCAAACTGCCTCGATGGGCCGATCGGTTCCCTTACGTGAACGGCGGCCTATTTTCAGGCAACGCCGCCGTGCCAGTCTTCACCCGAATCGCGCGCTCCTATCTGATCCATATCGGCCGGCTCGACTGGAAGAAGATTAACCCCGACATCTTCGGCTCGATGATCCAGGCCGTAGCCGACGACGAGGAACGTGGCGCACTTGGGATGCACTACACTAGTGTGCCCAACATCCTTAAGGTCTTGAACCCGCTCTTCCTCGACGATCTGCGTGAGAAGCTGGAGGAAGCCGCCGACAATACCCGCAAGCTGCTCAATCTGCGGAATCGCATGGCCCGCATCCGCGTGTTCGATCCGGCCTGCGGCTCGGGCAATTTCCTGGTCATCGCCTACAAGGAAATGCGAGCGATCGAGGCCGTCATCAACGATCGGCGCGGGGAGCCCGATCGGCGCACCGAGATTCCTCTCACCAATTTTCGCGGCATCGAGCTGCGGGATTTTCCGGCCGAGATCGCGCGCCTGGCGCTGATCATCGCCGAGTATCAATGCGACGTGCTCTATCGCGGCCAGAAGGAGGCGCTACGCGACTTCCTGCCGCTAGATGCGCAGAACTGGATTTATTCCGGCAACGCGCTTCGGGTGGACTGGCTCAGTATCTGTCCCCCCACCGGAACGGCGGTGATCCACCAGGCCGATGATCTGTTTCACACGCCGCTCGACCAAGCCGAGATCGACTTCGAGAACGAGGGCGGGGAAACTTTCATCTGCGGCAACCCACCATATAAGGGCACGAAAAACCAGACAAACGAGCAGAAAGACGATTTGCGCAGTGTGTTTGAGGGTTATACCGACACCTACAAGTCGCTCGATTATGTCGCGGGGTGGTTTTTCAAGGCCGCCCTGTATGGGCAGGAGACTGTCTCAAAGTCCGCCTTCGTTTCTACAAACTCTATATGCCAAGGGGGGCAAGTGCCGCTCCTTTGGCCGCTGGTATTTCAGCGGGGGAACAAAATACTCTTCGCTCACACCTCCTTCCTGTGGAGGAACCTCGCAGCGCATAATGCAGGTGTGACGGTTGCCATCATAGGCTTTGGCGTTTCGACCGATCAGCGACGTTTGATCTATACTGAGGAGAAGGGCGGGTTAGTTTCCGTTCGTGAAGCGACCAACATCAACGCCTATCTCGTTCCGAGCCGCGATATCATCGTCGAAGGGTCCACTCGGCCTCGCAATGGCTTGCCAAGAATGAGCCTTGGCAATCAGCCCTACGAAGGCAATTTCTTGATCCTGGAGCATCACGAGTTCAGCGAGCTTTCGGAAGCGGAGCTGGCATATTTTACAAAGAATTTTTACGGCTCGTCGGAGTTCATTCGGGGCGGCCGGCGCAAATGCCTGTGGTTGACCAATGAAGTTCGAGAACAAGCGCTCACGGTTAAGAGTATAAGTGAACGGGTAAAGAACGTCCGCGCGTGGCGTCTCGCAAGCACCCGTCCGGCCACTAGAGCCATGGCTTCGCGTCCGCATCAGTTTTGCGAGATGAACATCGGAAGAAGCCAGACCATCATTATTCCTATTCGGAGTTCAGAAAGCCGTGAGTATCTACCGGTTGGCCTATTGGATAACAATTGCGTCGTCAGCAACCTCGCTTACGCACTCTATGACGCACCTATTTGGTGCCTGGCCATCATCGCATCGAAGCTGCATCTTTCGTGGATCGCTACAATCTGTGGGCGCATGAAGAGCGACTACAGCTATTCTAACAAGATGGGTTGGCACACATTCCCGGTCCCCCCGCTCTCCCAGAAGAACAAGGCAGATCTGACGCGCTGCGCCCAGGACATTCTGCTGGCACGAGAGGCTCATTTTCCGGCGACGATCGCCGATCTCTATGATCCCGAAAATATGCCCGCCGATCTGCGTGCAGCCCATAGTCGCAACGACGAGGTTCTGGAACGCATCTATATTGGCCGACGCTTCAAGAACGACACCGAACGCCTGGAAAAGCTCTTCGAGCTCTACACGAAGCTGACGGCCGGAGGTCAGGCAGGACCTAAGGTAGGGGCGGTGTGACTGGGTTCAATCGTATGACAGTGGTCGCTGCCGCCGAGGTCATTTCCGCCTTTAACTCCCACGACGATATGGAGGTTCTGGAGGTCGAATGGGGCGTTTCGGGTCGATATGGCACGGGCAGCAAATCGGCGCGGGTCGCGGGACTTTCGAAGATAACCGTCGAAGAAAATCCGGAAGTCATGACGGCCGCAGGGCGGGTCAGTCTGGCGCGAGCGCTTATTGAGAGAGCCATCAAAGCGCCATCTAAGGTGAAAAGCTCCGAAAGTTGGAATAAGCTCGTCGCTGGGCTTCGTTTTGATGGCTTCGAAATCGTCGAGACCATCACCGAAATGCCGCCGCAGAGACCATGGGGGTCTTCCAGCACAGAAACAATAGTCGAACTGAGGCGCATGCTTCCCTCGGACGTTCCGGAGGCCGACTTCCGCGAAGCGGAAAGCGAAGTCGAGATGCTTCTCGATCGCCACGGGTTTGACGTAGCCAAAGGACATCTGAAGCGGGCGATCTCTGCTTTCAGCGGCGGAGCATGGTCCTCTGCGAACGGCGAGTTACGGAACTTTTACGAGAGCTACCTGAACGAGATAGCGGACAAGCTCGGCTATGCGGGATTCGACAACAGCAAGGCGAAGCGTGACTTTCTCGGAGGGGGAGCGAACCCTCCGTTCCTTCTCGCCGACTACAATGAATGGGACAGCCAGAAGACGCAGTACGTTCAGGCGTTGATGAATAGATTGCACCCCCATGGAGGGCATCCTGGCTTGTCCGAGGAGGAAGACGCGACGTTCCGTCTTCAGATCACGCTGGTAACTGCACGCTTGTTTCTTCGGCGGTTCGACCAAAGGGCCGCCGCTTGATGGCTAAGAATTCTAACTATAGCCAAGGGGGAGACGCGCAGGCGATCGGCCACATTGCGAAAAGCTACTACGGCAGCTATCGCAACATGTTTCAGGTGCATGGCTGGGACGTTCCAGGCGACAAGATGATGACATCAGCGCCGTCATTGATTGTCAGGGAATACGGCAGCGTGCAGCGGTTCGAGGAGCTGCATGCGCCTGGTGATCTTATGTCCCCGATGGAGGCTATCTATTCCGATCCGCCTAATGTTTGGCTGACCAGCTTTTACGGCTTCCGTCCCGAAGAATGGGGTCTCTTGGGCTTCACCGATGAAGGGCGCAGGCGGAGTTTCATCGAGGGCAGCAGACCCGGCGTGCTCGTTGTTGTATACGGAGCTGGCCAAGCCGAGAAAGACGACCTCTATCAGATCATCGGCATACAGCAGTGCTCCCATCAATTGGGACATACGCGCCAGTTCATGGCCCCTGCCGCGTGGGATGCCAAGCAGCGAGATCCTGAGCGAGCCGACAAATGGAACTATGCCGTTAAGGCAACCCGAGCTTGGCGGGTCACTCCAGAATCCCGAATTTATGTTCGGGACTTCGCGCCAAAGGCTACCGAGACGGAAGCGTGGCAGCATATTGGAGCACGCGGCGTTCCACTTTCCAGGCAGGAGGCGCTGAACATCCTGAAGCTCGATCTTCAGGAAGTCGAAGTCTATGGAGAGAACCCGATTATCGGATCATCTCCAGGCAGCGCGAAAGAAATACTTGCGCCGAGCAAGGCCGGTCCGGTTTCTCAGAACGCCTTTGTGACGCGGGAGTCCGAAGGGCCAAAACATCTCTATGTTTTGAAGCTTCAGGGCGACACGGATGCCTTCCTCGGCGAGCCCGCGAGCGGAAAGATCGTAGTGAAGGCGGGTTTCTCAAGAAGCCCGCAGACACGCTGTGATGACCACAACCGCACCTTGCCCAAATGCGCCTTCCGCTGGGAGGTGCTTTACTCCGGGGTAAAGTCGGGGTTTGAACCACATCCGAGTTCTAAACATGCGAACGCCGGCGAGCTTGCTATGCAGCAGATTCTCTGTAGATCGCCTACCGGTACGTCGCTTGGCGGCGAGTTCTTTCTGGCCGATACGAATCTTGTCGCAGAAGCTTGGACCGAAGGCAATTTGAAGGCGGGGGCCTACACATGAAGCAGCTAAAATCCGTGCCATCGGTATCCGTGACCTACGCGCGCAACGGCAGCTCGACCAAGGCAAATGAGCTCGGGATGCGGCCCATGCAAGAAAAGGCCTTTGAGAAGCGCGGCGAGCAATACCTGCTGATCAAGTCGCCACCAGCGTCGGGCAAAAGTCGGGCGCTGATGTTCATCGCTCTCGATAAGCTGGCCAATCAGGGACTGAAACAGGCCATCATCGTCGTGCCAGAAAAGTCGATCGGCTCTAGCTTTGCCGACGAGCCGCTGACTAGGTTCGGCTTCTGGGCCGATTGGCATGTCCAGCCGAAATGGAACCTGTGCAATGCGCCCGGATCAGACAATGGCGGCAAGGTCAATTCTGTCGCTGCCTTCCTGCAAAGCAGCGACAAGGTGCTGGTATGCACCCACGCCACCTTCCGCTTTGCCGTGGACAAGCTCGGGGTAGATGCGTTCGATGATCGTCTGATTGCGATCGATGAGTTCCACCACGTCTCCGCCAATCCCGACAACAAGCTCGGCCAGCATCTCAGCCAGTTCATGGCCCGCGACCGTGCGCATGTCGTGGCCATGACCGGGTCCTATTTTCGAGGCGACTCGGATGCCGTGCTCGCGCCGGAGGACGAAGCTAAGTTCGATACCGTGACCTACACATATTACGAGCAGCTGAATGGCTATGAATACCTGAAGCAGCTCGACATAGGCTACTTCTTTTATTCGGACGCCTATACCGACGACATCCTGAAGGTGCTTGACCCTACTGAAAAGACGATCGTGCATATCCCGAACGTCAATTCGCGCGAGAGCACCAAAGACAAGATCAAGGAGGTCGAACACATCATCGAGGAACTGGGCGAGTGGCAGGGTGCTGACCCTGTCACTGGATTCCAGCTGGTAAAGCGGACCGATGGCCGAATTCTACGTATTGCCGACCTGGTGGATGATGATGCGGCTAAACGTGATCGAGTTTCGGCAGCTCTCAAAGACCCCGTGCAGAAGAACAATCGCGATCATGTGGACATCATTATCGCGCTCGGCATGGCCAAGGAAGGATTCGACTGGATATGGTGCGAACATGCCCTCACGGTTGGTTATCGATCGAGCCTGACCGAGATAGTGCAGATCATCGGCCGCGCGACGCGTGATGCTCCGGGCAAGGAGCGTGCACGGTTCAGCAACCTGATCGCCCAGCCCGATGCCTCGGATGAAGCCGTCAACGAGGCCGTAAACGATACGCTCAAGGCGATCGCCGCCAGCCTGCTTATGGAGCAGGTGCTGGCACCGCGCTTTGAGTTTAAGCCGAAAAACCCCGGCAGCGGCCCGACACCCGGCTTTGACTATGGGGAAGAGGGCTACAAACCCGACCAGTGCAACGTCGGATTCAACGAGGAAAGCGGTCGATTTCTGGTCGAGATCAAGGGTCTCGTTGAGCCCAAGAGCAAGGAGGCCGCCCGCATCTGCCAGCAGGACTTGAACGAGGTTATCGCTGCCTTTGTTCAGGATCGCAACACCGTTGGCAGGGGCCTGTTCGACGAAGAGATGGTGCCCGAAGAGCTGACCCAAGTGCGGATGGGCAAGATCATCAAGGATCGCTATCCGGAGCTTGATGAAACCGATCAGGAGGCCGTACGACAGCACGCCGTTGCCGCGCTCAACCTGACGCAGAAAGCCAAGGAAGTGGCTTTGGCCTCCGATAGTGAACCGGGACCGAATACCGCGTTCGTGCAGGGAGTCCGGAAATACGCCATGGATGTGCGCGAGCTCGATATCGACCTGATCGACAGCATCAATCCGTTCGGGGAGGCCCGCGCCATCCTCGCCAAAACGATGAGCGAAGAGAGCTTGAAACAGGTTCAGGCGATCATCAACGCCAGGAAGATCAGCCTCACGCTGGACGAGGCGAGGGAGCTCGCCAAGCGCGCCCTGAAATTTAAGCAGGAGCGCGGCCGGCTTCCCGATATCATCGCTGCCGATCCGTGGGAAAAGCGTATGGCCGAAGGTGTGGCGTTCCTCGCCCGCATGAAAGCTGAGGCCGCCCGTGGCTAGGTTCACCGATGAGGATGATGCCCTTCTAGCCGAGCTCGGAGTCGAGAGCGAAGAGAAGCAGCAGGGAGCTCATACGCCCCGCGAAGAGCGCATCATTGCCGGTTTTGAAGAGATAACACGCTTTGCCGAAGAGCATGGCCGGTCACCTCAACATGGTGAAAACCGCGACATCTTCGAGCGGCTTTATGCCGTGCGGCTCGATCGGTTGAGAGAAATTGAGCAATGCCGGACCTTGCTCCTCCCGCTCGACCATCACGGCTTGTTAGCCGGTGACGGGCATATTCACGCCGCCGTTCCCGACGATCTTGATGATGATGCACTTCTGGCCGAGCTCGGCGTCGAGGCCGAAGCTTCGCCTGATATCACCGAACTGCGGCATGTCAGATCGGCTGAGGAAAAGCGCGCTGCCGAGGACATCGCAAACCGCGACCGCTGCGACGATTTTGAGAAGTTCAAGCCGCTCTTCGAAAAAGTGCAGCGCGAACTCGACAGCGGCGAGCGCCAGACGCGTCCCTTCGAGCTCAAGGCGGAAATCCGTCCCGGCGCTTGGTTCATCGTCGGCGGTCAGAAGGCCTATGTCGCTGAGGCGGGCGAAACTTTCGCCAATGCCCAGGGACGCACTGATGCTCGGCTGCGGGTGATCTTCGACAACGGCACCGAAAGCAATCTCTTGATGCGCTCATTGCAACGCGCGCTCAACAAGGACGAGGCTGGTCGCCGGATCACCGACCCGGCCGCCGGACCTCTGTTTTCCGGAGAGCAAGCCGACGATGATGAGGCCAGCGGTACCATCTATGTGCTCAGGAGCACATCGGACCATCCGATGGTGAGCGCCAATCGAGACTTGGTGCACAAGATCGGCGTCACCAATCTTGATGTGGAGCAGCGCGTCGCTGGCGCGCGTCTCCAGCCTACCTTTCTTATGGCTGATGTTGAGATCGTGGCAACCTATCGCCTATTCAACATTAGTCGCACCCGGTTGGAAAACCTGATTCACCGTGTCTTTGACCCAGCTCGCCTAGAGATCGAGATCATGGATCGGTTCGGGCGGCCGGTTGTGCCTCGCGAATGGTTTCTTGTACCGCTCTTTGTCGTCGATGAGGCAGTCGAAAAGATCAAGGACGGGACGATCACCGAGTATGTCTATGATCCCGGCAGCGCCTCGCTGAAGCGGAGAGCGTGAGCGCACCCCGCGTGACCGCGGCTCTTTGGATCAGTTCAGGCGCAGCCAGCGTTCCGCGCATCCTTGCTTTCGGAGGACGGGACCAAGTGGTAGAGCCGCATCTTGGGATGCCCCGGCACCTTGACCGACTTAGACGACTTTCCATCCCCCGTCAGTTTCAGGATTTCCTTGGCTGCGAGTAACCTTCGCCACCATCGAGCTATTCGAAGCCGGCGCAGGCTTCCTTTGAAGCCATCTGGGGTAAGATAGATGACCACTGGCCCCCTTCCCGCTTTTTCCAACCAACGCAGTCACGGGCGTTTTCAGAATCGCACCCTGTTCAGCCGGTTCCCAGTTTTGTTCTGAAGTGGTGGAAGTTTGGCGCTCCCGGCTCTACCATCGGTGCGCAAAAAACGCCCGCTCCGACCTTCTCTAGTGGGGATGGGACGCTCGCCGGGCCCATTTGGCTAGCCTTTCACAGTTGAGCCTTCTCCGCCGGTTTCTAGGAGAGAGGCGATTTCCTCGCACGTCCGTGTGGCGGCTAGTTTGAGTGCCTCATCGATATGAACATAGCCTTGAGTGACGCCCCGCGCGGCGTGGCCGAGCAGCGCAGCAATCGTCAACTCGGAAAATCCTAAATCGCCAGCCACGCTGCCAAAGGTGTGCCGCAGCGTGTGCGGAGTGACGCCCTCGATGTTGGCGCCGGCGCACAACCGAGCAAGACAGCTTTTCGTTGCCGTAAAGTGACCATCGCCGATATCAGATGGAAAAACGTAAGGGCAGTGCCTGCGCACCGGCTGGCTGCCTGCGAGATCAGCGGCTCTCGATCCGATCGCTCGTACCTGACCATCGCTTTTGGTATCAGGGAAATGGACATAACCCTGATCGGCGTGCAACCAGGCTCGCTTCATTCCTTGAACTTCCGATATCCGAAATCCCGTCAGCAGCATCAGTCGCACTCCGGCCAGGCCGACGGGGTGTTCGTCATTCCTTTCGGCGAAGCGCATTGCCTCGCCCAGCCTTTTGATCTCAGTGACGCTCAGGCGGCGTTCCTTTTTCTTTCCGGCGCGCTTGCGCACGCCCACTGCCGGGTTCGAGGTGATGACGTCCAGCCGCACTGCATGCGCAAAGAGGCTCTGGAGTGTCGAAACTGTTCGCGCCGCGACACCGGCGCCGCCGGTGGTAGCTCCGCCCCGGCCAACGCCGCGCGGTTTCGCGGTCCTGCCACCCGCGATGTCCGACTGCATTGCCTCGATGTCTCCGAGCTTGAGCGCGCGCACTTGCCGCCGGCCGAGCAGCGGCTTGATGTGGGTTTCAATACGGCTGCGATCCATCGCCAACGTGGACGTCTTGATGGGACGATGACGGCGCCCCAGAATGCGCCCAGCTTCTGCTTCTGCGAGATACCAGTCACACACCTCCGTGACTGTGATCGCCTCGCGCAAACTGGCGTTCTCTGCGGCCGGATCCGAGCCGCCGGCTACAGCGCCCAGCTTGACTTTGGCCTGATCGCGGGCTTGCTCGACCGTCATTACGCCGTAGCGGCCGATCGCCATACGACGGGTGCGGCCCTCAACATTGCGGTACTGAACGATGAAGGTTTTCAGGCCCGAGGGCACAACGCGGAGGCCAAAGCCTCGTATCTCGCCATCCCACAGGAACGTCTGTCCTCGTACGGGCGGCGTGTGCGCGTCCACGGCGCGTTTGGTCAGTTTTCCCATTGTTGGCAGCTCGCTGGTTGCTCGACCCTGCTTACATTATCACAACCGCACCAGATTGTAAGCGCAATGTAAGCAATTGAAATAGCAAGGGGGGCGCTCGTCGGATATCAGCGCGAAGCTATAGCTAGTCAACATGCCGAATAATCAACGGCTTAGCGTAGCATAGCGCGGGTCTGGATAGGTCAGCGCAGACGGAAATCGACGTTGCCAAGGTTGGGGTCGAGCGTTCGAATCGCTTCACCCGCTCCAATTTCCTTTAGGGAAATCAAGCAGTTAAAAGAAAGCGCCGCCTAGTGCGGCGCTTCTTTTTTGCGCGTAGGTCATTGATATCTCCCATGACTTGGCGAGCCAGGGCACGATCTTTGTCGGCTCGCCATAGCTCTGGTCTGTCAGCGAATCGACAAGCTGACGAACGTCAACCGATCCACAGCCGTAGTTGCTTTGCTGCGGATCGATGCAATCCGCCTGACTCGGCCTGCCGCACCATCTCCGCTACGCACTGGCCAGAGCGATCGCGATACCCTGTCCGACACCGATGCACATCGTTGCCAGGGCCAGTCGTGCTTTTCGGGACCGCAACTCGAGCGCGGCAGTGCCGGTGATGCGAATGCCCGACATCCCAAGCGGGTGCCCGAGCGCGATCGCTCCGCCGTTCGGGTTCACATGCTCCGCGTCCTCGGGGATCCCGAGTTCGCGGAGCACGGCGATGCTTTGGGAGGCAAATGCTTCATTCAGCTCGATGATATCGAAGTCCGAAGGCGCGATGCCGAGGCGCGCGCAAGGCTTGCGTGTCGCCGGAGCCGGGCCGATCCCCATGATCCGTGGGGCAACCCCGGCCGTCGCGACGCCCAGAATCCGGGCGATCGGTGTGAGCCCGAATGCCTTGACGGAGGCTTCGGACGCGATGATCAGCGCTGCCGCTCCGTCGTTCACGCCAGAAGCGTTGCCCGCTGTGACGGTGCCACCTTCCTTTTTGAACGGCGCTGGAAGCTTGGCGAGCGACTCGGTTGTCGTTCCGGTGCGTGGATGTTCGTCGCGATCGACCACGATAGCATCGCCTTTGCGCTGGGGTACGGTCACCGGAGTGATCTCCAGCGCCAGCCGGCCATTTTCCTGAGCGGCGGCGGTCCTGGCCTGGCTGCGTGCGGCGAAGCCATCCTGATCGGCGCGGCTGACCTTGAAGGCTTCCGCAACGTTTTCACCCGTCTCCGGCATCGAATCGACGCCGTACTGCTTCTTCATCAATGGATTGACGAAGCGCCAACCGATCGTGGTGTCGTAAATCTCGGCGTTGCGCGAGAACGCCTCGCCCGCCTTCGGAAGCACGAACGGCGCGCGGCTCATGGATTCGACGCCACCGGCGATGATCAGGTCGGCTTCGCCGGCCTTGATGGCCCGTGCAGCGATGCCCACGGCGTCCATTCCAGAACCGCACAGGCGGTTGACGGTGCTGCCGGGGACTTCGATCGGCAGTCCAGCCAACAGCGATGACATGCGCGCGACATTGCGGTTGTCCTCGCCTGCCTGGTTGGCGCAGCCAAAGATGACCTCATCCACCGCGGACCAGTCCAGGCCTGGATTGCGGTGCCGCAGCGCTCGCAGCGGCACCGCGCCGAGATCGTCGGCCCGGACCGAGGACAGCGAACCGCCAAACCTGCCGATCGGGGTGCGGATGTAGTCGCAGATGAAGGCCTCGGTCATTCAGAGCTCCGGTGCCGCCAAGGATTTGATTTCGCCATCGACCTTAAGCTCTGCGCCGGTCAGCGCCTGCAATTCATCGAAGCTCATCGCAAGCAGCTTCTCGCGCAGCACGAAACGACAATCGATGATGTCTATGACCGCAAGGCTCGTGTAGACCCTCGTCACGCAGCGCACGCCGGTCAGGGGAAGGCTGCAGGCTTTCACCAGTTTCGGACGACCGTCCTTGGTGACGTGATCGGTGATGACGGCCACGCGTTTTGCTCCGTGCACCAGATCCATGGCACCACCGACCGCTGGTATGCCCTTGGGTCCTGTGCTCCAGTTCGCAAGGTCACCGGTCTCGGCCACCTCGTAGGCGCCGAGAATGGCAACGTCGAGGTGTTCGCCGCGCACCATCGCGAAGCTGTCGGCATGGTGAAAGAACGAAGCGCCCGGATTGAGCGTGACCGCCTTCTTCCCCGCATTGATCAGATCCCAGTCCTCGTCGCCTGCCGCCGGGGCTTCGCCAAAATTGAGGATGCCGTTTTCGGTGTGGAAGATCGCCCGACGCCCAGGCGGCTGAAAGCTCGCCACCATCTCGGGAAAGCCTATGCCGAGGTTCACATAAGCGCCGTCCTCAATGTCCTGCGCGGCGCGCCATGCAATCTGCGCGTTGGTCAGCTTGACTGTCATGCGCATGCGACCCCTTGGCGGATAAGCGCCTCTTCCTGCATCGGGTTCGAGACCTCGATCACCTGGTCCACGAAGATCCCGGGCGTCACGACCAGCTCGGGATCAATCGCACCCGGCTGGACGATCCGGCGCGCCTGAACGACGGTCGTGCGTGCGGCCATCGCCATCAGCGGCGAGAAGTTGCGTGCCGCCTTCCTGTAGGTGAGGTTACCATGAGGGTCGGCAAGTTCCGCCTTGATGAGGGCCACATCCGCCTTCAGCCAACGTTCCTGCACATAGTGGCGCCCCTCGAACTCGGCCACAGGCTTGCCGGCCGCGAGATCGGTCCCGTAGCTCGTCGGCGTGTAGAAAGCCGGGATGCCCGCGCCACCGGCGCGGATTCGTTCGGCCAGGGTCCCCTGTGGAACCAGTTCGAGCGCGATTTTCCCGGCGAGATACCGCTCGGTGAATGCCCGCGGATCGGACGAGCGCGGGAACGAGCAGATCATCTTGGCGACCATGCCATTGTCGATCATGGCGGCGATGCCGATCCGTCCGTTCCCTGCATTGTTGTTGACGAGCGTAAGGTTTTTCGGGGCGCCGGTAGCGCGAAAACGGTCAATCAGGGCGTGGATCAGCTCTATCGGAGCACCTGCGCCGCCGAAGCCGCCGATCATGACGGTCATGCCGTCTTCGACGATTGCCACTGCTTCCGCGAGGCTCGCGATTGTCTTGTCCACGTAACCAGCCTTTCCCGGCACCAAGATCGATTTCGCCGCCACACGTATCGGCAGACGAGATCTTTCGGCAAGCCGGCTTGTGCGATATCATTCGTTTGTTGACATATCGCACAAGGTGAATGGATGCCCATTTCCGAACGGGACACGATGGGTGGCTTGGCCAAGGGATTGTCCGTCATAGAGACGTTCACGGTGGAACGGCCACGGCAGTCGATCACGGACGTCGCGAATGCATCCGGTCTCGACAGGGCGACAGCCAGACGCTGTCTCCTTACGCTTTCCCATCTCGGCTACGCAGACTACGACGGAAAGTTCTTCACGCTCACGCCGCGCGTGTTGAGGCTCGGGACAGCCTGTCTGGCAACCATGCCGCTGCCGCATCTGGTGCAGCCTTTGCTGGATGGCCTTTCGGAGCGGCTCGGCGAAAGCTCGTCCGTCTCGATTCTGGACGGCACCGACGTCGTCTATGTCGCGCGCGCGGCGCAGCGAAAGGTGATGTCGATCGCGCTGATGCCCGGCTCGCGGCTTCCGGCATACTGCACTTCCATGGGGCGCGTGCTCCTGGCAGCCATGCCTCCGGAACGCGCTGCACATCTTCTATCTTCCCATGCCCTGCCGGCGCGGACTGCTCACACCTTGACCGACCCCGACACCATCCTTGCGGAGTTAGGGCGGGTGCGGACGCAAGGGTTCGCGTTGATCGATCAGGAGGTCGAGCTCGGATTGCGCTCGATCGCCGTGCCGTTGATGACCGTGCGCGGGACGGTGATCGCAGCCGTGAACGTCGGCGTTGCGGCGACACAGGTGAGTGTCAGCAATCTCGTTGCGCTCTACCTGGAGCCGTTGCGTGCACTTCAAGCTGAGCTGCGGGCAGTGCTGCGTTAGGGCGCTGCCATGGAGGGAATTAGCGTCCAAGTCGCTCGAAGTAGGAGAGCATGTTCCACCCATGATCTTGTCGACGCCCGCTTCATCGTAGCCGCGGCGGGCGAGCTCATGGAAGATCGAGGTGGCGGATCACGCCGAACACATCCTCGTCCGGAACATCCGCGAGAAGGCGGTCTCCAGCGCCTGCAGCCTTGGGCGTGAGGCGATATTCGACCCGGGCAGCAAACCCTGAACGCAATGGGCGAGGCCTTCAACCCCGAGGATTTCCATCGAGTGGTTTTCGGAGGGTGGAGCCGGACATTCGCGGCCGTCGAGACGGAGATCGCGAAACTACATTCTCGGTTCAAAGCGCGACGTTTCTTCGCGCAAGTGACCGGCCTCTCACGCACCGCCCTGTCGCTGATCCGCGGCGGCATTCTTTGCGGCCATAGCCGATCCGTTGTAGGCGTGCATCTGCGCCAGCTTCGCCATGCGCTGGGCGGCCTCCGCGAGCGCTGCGCAATGCTGCTTGAAGTTTTGCTCTATGATCTGACCGTAGGGTCCCGTAAGTCCCACCGCGTATATCACCTCACCGCTCGTCGGCCTTATCGGAAATGCGATCGAGCCAAGGCCCGGAACATGCTCGGCAAGGTCCATGGCGTAACCCTGCTCCCGAACCTCGGCCAATTCCCTGGTCAACTCCGCGATCTTCGTTTTCGTCCGATCGGTATAGCTGCGCAGCTCCGTCGCCAGGATCCTCTTCACGGTCTCCTGCGGATGAAACGCAAGGATCGCCTTGGCCGAAGCGGTCGCATTTACAGGCATGGCCATGCCCGGCATGACATAGGTCCGGACCGGAGTGTCAGGCGCGACGCAGGTGACCGAGCGCACTTCGGTACCGTCGAACTTCGACAGGAACGCCGACTGGCCGGTGCGGTCGGCCAAATCCTGAAGCGGTCGCTGCGCGAGCGTCGTCAGCCAGCCGCTATCCGGAGACATCTGTAGCAGCTGCAGCAGGCGATCGCCGAGACGGTATGTCCGATTGCGAACGCTCTCGGCGGTGATCATCCCGCTTTCGATCAAGGCATGCAGCAGCCTGTTGATCGTGGTTTTGGGCAATCCAAGCGTCGTTTCGAGTTCGATCGCCGTCAGGCCATGCTCGAACGGCGCGACCGTCTCCATGATCGAGATGTAGCGCTCGAGGGGGCTGTCCTTGGCGCTCGGCTTCTTCGACTTCGTATTCAAGGGCACCTACGCCGATCTGACAATTGCAACTGCAAGAAGGTTATCGTTCAAAACAGACATGAGGGGCAAGGTCGGTCCCTTGTTATTCGCCGCGCCTTGAGCCCGGGGCTCCGTAGAATAGCCGAACGGCCGCACGCCCTCGATCGGTCGGGCTCCGTTAGTAACCCGAATCCGGAAATGTCCTCGCAAATTCCGAAATTCGGTATTATCCCCATTTTATGGTCCTCTCGATTGACTCGCAAGCCAAATCCTGATTATCGGAATAAATACCGATTTTCGGAGGAACTTGAAATGGCTGAACTCCCGCGTGTGACTTACTCGAACATCGGAGTGGATTTTTCCCCGGTTCACGCTCACCTCGACGCAATGATCCCGGATTTCGAGAAGAACACACTGGGCCGCGAGTGGTCGACGCCGTTTGCGACTGGCGCTCGGAAAGAGATCCTGAGCCCGATCGACAAGAAGATCTCTCTCGGCAAGTTCCCGGTTTCAACCCCGTCAGACGTCAAGTCCGCGATCCAGGCAGCCCGGGCCGGGGCGAAGGTCTGGAACCGTTCAACGCTGGACGATCGCCTTGCATTCGGCGCCCGCTGGCGAGAGGCGCTGGCGGAGCGGAAGTATGACCTTGGTTTGGCAGCGCTATACGAGATCGGAAAGTCCCGCCTCGAGGCGGTCGGCGAAGCCGAGGAATGCCTCGACATGGTCGAATACTACGCATCGGAGATGAAGGCGAACAACGGGTTCGTCCGGCCGATGAACATGTTGGTCGAAAACGAGACCGCTACCAGCGTCATGAAGCCCTATGGCGTCTTCGCGGTCATCGCTCCTTTCAACTTTCCGCTCGCCTTGTCGATCGGCATGGTCTCGGGTGCGCTGTTGACAGGCAATGCGGTGGTCTACAAGCCGTCGCCGGGTTGCGCGCTGACCGGACTGCTGATTGCCGAAACGCTTCGCAAGGCGGGATTGCCCGAAGGTGTTTTCAACATCGTGCTTGGCGATGGAGAGGTGGGGCGCCTTCTTGCCACCGACAACGGCATCGACGGCGTTGCATTCACGGGCTCCCATAAGACCGGCATGAGCATCTTCCGTCATATGGCAACGCTGCCCCACATGAAGCCCGTCATCGCCGAAATGGGTGGCAAGAACCCTGCCTACGTGACCAGCAAGGCCGATCTCGACCGTGCGGCGCAGGGAGTGGCGCGCTCCGCTTTTGGCCTGCAAGGCCAGAAGTGCTCCGCATGCTCGGTCGTGTATGTCGACGAGAAGGTCAAGGCGGAATTCATCGAGAAGCTGGTAGCATTCGCCGCAAAGCTGGTGGTCGGAGATCCTCGCAAGGCCGAGACCTTTATGGGCCCTGTCTATGGCGACGCCACAGTCGCCCTTTTCCAGGCCGCACTGTCGGAAGTCGAGGGCAAAGGCAAGGTGCATTTTGGGGGCGCCGCCCTGGGCCAGGGCTTTGCGGACAACTACGTCCTGCCGACGGTCGTCGAACTTGATGGTCCGGGCCGGCTGACCCGCGACGAACTCTTCATGCCTTTCGTGGTCGTCCGCGGTTTCGATAGTCTCGATGCCGCGATCGAAGAGGGCAACGACATCGCCTACGGACTATCCGCCGGCATCTTTACCAACGACCAGGAAGAGTTGCGTCACTTCCTCGACACCGCCGAAGCAGGGGTTCTCTACGCCAACCGTGCGAGCGGCGCGACGACGGGTGCATGGCCAGGCGCGCAGCCATTCTGCGGCTGGAAGGGCACCGGGGTCAGCGGCAAGGGCGGTCTCGGCTCGTGGTTCCTGCCACAGTACCTGCGCGAGCAGAGCCACACGATCATGACCAGGTGATCGAAAGAGGTCGCGCTCTTCGCCGCGGCCATCCAAGGCTGTCTCCTTCATCGGTTTACAAGATTATGCGCCACTATCCAGATTCAATGTCGAAATCCCGCGAGATGTTCGAACGGGCCCGCAAGGTCATGCCGGGAGGGAACACCCGGACAACGGTCTTCATCGACCCGTTTCCGATCTATGCCCAGCGCGGCGAGGGCTGCCGCGTCTGGGACGTCGATGGAAACGTCTACTACGACTGCATCAACAATTTCACGGCCATGATCCATGGCTACGGCCATCCCGCCGTCACGGCGGCGGTGGTGGACCAGATGCCCCGGGGATCGGCTTTCGGAGCGCCCACCGAGAGCGAACTTGATCTTGCTGAACTGCTGGTGGAGCGCCTCCCGTCGGTCGAGCAGGTTCGCTTCGCCAACTCCGGCACGGAAGGCGTCATGATGGCGATCAAGGCGGCTCGGGCGTTCACTGAGCGGCCGAAGATCGTCAAGATCGAAGGTGCCTACCATGGCTCCTACGACTTCGCGGAAGTCAGCCTGGACAGCTCGCCCGCCAACTGGGGCGACATGCCTGCCTCGACGGCATACGCGAAAGGCACGCCGAAGGGAGTTCTCGACGACGTCATCGCGGTGCCGTTCAACGATACGGAGGCGCTGCGTGCCGTCTTCGACGCGCATGGAGACTCGATAGCGGGTGTTCTGATCGACCCGATGCCGAACCGCGCCGGACTTATTCCCGCGCGGAAGGATTATCTCGACGCGATGGTCGAGATCGCTCATGCCGCCGGCTCGCTGGTGATCTTCGACGAGGTGATCTCGCTCCGCCTTGGCTATTCGGGGGCGCAGGGCCTGTGGAGCATCACGCCCGATCTGACGGCTCTCGGCAAGATCATCGGCGGAGGGTTCCCGGTCGGCGCCGTCGGCGGCCGCGCCGACGTGATGGCGGTGTTCGATCCAACGCGAGGCAAGCCTGCATTGCCGCATGGCGGCACCTTCACCGCGAACCCGGTGACGATGCGAGCCGGTCTGGCGGCGATGCGCGCGTTGACCCCGGCCAGCTTCGCGCATCTGGACGCTATCGGCAGCCTGCTTCGCGACGGCATCACGGCCTCGCTTGCTCGCCACGGCCTCAACGGGCAGTGCGTCGGTCTCGGCTCGCTCTTCAAAGTCCATTTCACGGCGTTGCCGATCACGGACTATCGGTCGGTCTATCCGGGTGCGTCCGAACGCACGAAGCTCGACCTGTTCCACAAGGGTCTGCTCGACCGCGGCGTGCTTTCGGCGAGTTACGGACTCTTCGCGCTTTCCACCTCGATGACCGAGGAAGACGCACGCGAAATCCTTTCCGCAATCGACGGCGCCCTCGCAGCAATCGCAAAGCAATGACGTAGCGCGTCCGGCGCCGGATCCATCCGGCACGGGACGACGCAGCAACAGATGGAAGTCACATGACAGCTTCTCCTCACGTCGTCGTCATCGGTGCGGGCACCCTCGGCATGTGCTCTGCGCACGCGCTCGCGGAACAGGGCGCTCGCGTCACCGTCATCGACGCACAATCCATTGCGTCAGGATCCAGCGGCCGCTCGGTCGGGGTCGTTGGTACACAGCTGACGGATCCGTTCGAGATCCAGCTGCGCATGCAATCCGTGCAGCGCATCCGCCGGTGGCAGGAGCGCCTCGGTCTCGGCTTCAGCCCTATCGGCTATCTGCGTCTGGCGCGCACCTCCGAGCAGATGGAACTGTTCGCCCGCTCGGTGGAGATCCAGCGCAATGCCGGCTTCAGGTCCAGGGTTTACCAGGCGAACGAGCTCCAGCAGCTCGTGCCGCACTTGAGTTCAGATGGGCTCGAAGGCGGCATCTTCGGGCCGGACGACGGCTTCCTCGACCCCCACGAAATGTGCACGTTGCTGGCGCAAGAGGTGAAGAAGCTCGGCTCCGAGGTTTTCCAGTTCCGCAAGCTGCTTGGTGTCGCGCGGACATCCGGTGGCTATCGGTTGGACACCAGCAAGGGTCCGATCGGCTGCGACTTCATCGTGAATGCGGCAGGCGCCTGGGCGCCACGCGTTGCCGGGATGCTTGGACAGACGCTTCACATCCACCCCGAGCGCCACGAGGCGCTGACAATCCACCTGGACGCGCCGCTTCCCTACACAATGCCGATGGTCATGGATCTGGTGAACGGGCAGGGCACCGGACTCAACTTTCGGCACGAGAAAGCGAGCGAGCTCATCGCCGAGATACACAAGGTAAGCTCGCCCTCGCCCGAGGATCCGGACAATTACAACGAGCAGTGCGAGGAAGGGTCCAAGGTCATGCTGGCCGAGATGCTGATCGAGCGCGTGCCTGATCTGCCGGGCGCCCGGCTCGGCCGGGGCTGGGCAGGTCTCTACCCTGTCACCGCCGACCACCGTCCCTATGTCGGACCAGTCGATCAGTCCGAGCCCGGTCTGATCACTGCGGCCGGTGCGGGCGGCTACGGGATACAGCTCGCGCCGGTGATAGGCCTGATCGTCGCGGACTGGGTGCTCAAGGGCTCTCCCGCATCGATCCCAGGCACCGAGAGTCTCGCTCCAACTCCGGAAAGAAACGTCCCCGCCGTACATACTGCGGCGGCTTGACCAGTAGGACACCGGCGTTAGCGCAAGGACAAAGAAGCCATGCCCGAGGCAGAAAACATCGTCCGCATCAAGAACATCAACGTGATCTATGGCGGCCATCACGCCGTGAAAAACGTCTCGCTCGACATTACGCGCGGCGAGGTCGTGGCGATCGTCGGACCCAGCGGCGCGGGGAAGAGCACGCTGCTGCGTGCGATCAACATGCTCGAACAGCCGTCATCCGGTACCCTCGAAGTGGGCGCCATCCGGTTTTCGGTCGACCGCAATCTGTCCGCCGGAGAGCTGTTGAGGCTCCGACGTTCCACCGGGATGGTTTTCCAGTCCTTCAACCTGTTTCCGCACATGACCGTGCAGCGCAACATTTCGCTGCCGCAGATGCGGGTTCTGGGGCGCACCAGGGAGCAGGCGGACGCGCGCACCGCCCAATTGCTCGAACGCGTACACCTTACGGACAAGGCGCACTCCTACCCGGCGCGCCTGTCGGGTGGCCAGCAGCAGCGTATCGCGATCGCACGCGCCCTGGCTCTTGACCCCAAGGTGATGCTCTTCGACGAACCCACGAGCGCCCTGGATCCCGAACTCGGGCTTGAGGTGTTGGCCGTGATGCGCGAGCTCGCCCAGGAAGGCATGACAATGATCATCGTCACGCACGAGATCGCCTTTGCCGCAGACGTCGCCGACCGCGTGATCGTCATGGCCAATGGCGAGATCATCGAGCAGGGTCCGCCTGATGCCGTGATCCGCAACCCGTCGTCGCCGCGCACGCGGCAGTTCTTCCGTGCCGTGGTCGATCGCAGATGATCGACCTGCTGGTTTCACTGCTCAGAGGCGTTCCGGCCACGCTGCTGGTGACCTTCGGCGCTTTCGCAGTCGGGGCCATCGCAGCCGTGCCGCTGGTGCTGATGCGACGTTCCCGGTGGCTCCTTCTAAGCATGCCGGCGCGCATATACATCGACGTTGTACGGGGAATCCCGCCGATCGTCTGGCTGTTCATTATCTTCTTCGGATTGGGCAGCGGAGTGATCGTTCTCAGTTCCTATCAGGCTGCCATCCTGGGTATGGGGCTGGTATCAACGGCCTATCTCGCTGAAATCTACAGGGGTGGCTTCCTGGCCCTCTCGAAGGGCCAGCGGGAGGCGTCCACGGCGCTCGGTATGACGCGCCTGGATACGCTGCGCTACATCCTGGCGCCGCAGGTCCTGCGCGTCTCGGTTCCGCCCATGGCGACCTTTCTTGTCAGCCTGCTCAAAGACACGACCGTGGCCTCCACGATCGGTGTCCGCGACGTGATGATGTACGCGTCGCAGCAGGCTCAAGGCGGAGGCGGCAGCTTCATGCCGTTCATTTTCGCGGCGCTTCTCTACATCGCGCTGTCGATACCCGTTGTCGTGCTGGCACGCGCCGTTGACGAGCGGCTGCGCTCAAGGGGGCAAGCGAAATGAGCGAGATGCTGGCCAACTGGCTGGACTGGTCCCCCCAGCTTTTCCAAGGAGTTCTTGTCAGTCTCCAGTTGGCGGGCCTGGCGCTGCTGTTCGGATTGCCTATCGGTCTCGTTCTTGCGCTTGCCTCCTCCTCTGGAAACAGGCTCGTCCGCTATTTCGCGGTGGTACTGGTCGAGATCGGGCGCGGCGCGCCCGCACTCGTCGTCCTGCAGATGGTCTACTATGGATTGCCTGCTTCCGGGATGACCGTAAGTGCCTTCACCTCTGGCGTGATTGCGTTGGCGCTAACGACAGGCGCCTACACCAGCGAGATCCTTCGGGCCGGTCTGAACGCGGTTCCGCATTGTGAGATCGAGGCGGGCCTGGCGCTCGGCATGACCCGCCGGGACATCCTGCGCTTCGTGGTGGTCCCCCAGGGAATCCTGTTCGCAATACCCGCGCTGATGGGCTTTGCCATTCTCATCTTCCAGGCGACGGCCCTTACATACACGATCGCCATCCCCGAACTTCTGGCGCGCGCCTATCGCGTGGGTGCGGCCACCTACCTCTACCTCGATGTCCTGATCCTGGCGGGCCTGTTCTACCTCGCCATCACCGTCCCGTTCGGGTGGCTGGTCTCGTACACCGAACGTAGGCTGGGCAGCCATCTCGGCTGACCTGCAATCAAAAACCATCAATGTCAGAGGAGAGCAAAGTGAAAAATTGGAGTAAGATCATCTCGGCCGCAGCCATCGCCACGGCCTTGGGTGCCAGCGTCGCGTCCGCACAGGATTGCAAGCCGCAGCATGCTTTCGAAACCGTGTCGGCGGGCAAACTCACCGTCGCGCTCACCAACACCGCTCCGTATTCGCTCGAAAAAGACGGCGGCATCGCGGGTATCGACGGCGATCTCGTGAAGCGTTTTGCCAAGGAGAACTGCCTGGAGATCGCTTATGAGATCTTCACATATCCAGGCGCGGTTTCCGCAGTTCAGTCGCGGCGCGCGGACATCGCGCTTGGCGGCTTCTATCGTACCGCCGCCCGCGCGAAGGTCGTCGCTCTGTCCACGCCGGTCTATCTCGACCAACTGTCCGTCACCTCGACCGACGGCATTGATACCGTCGACGGTCTGCTGGGCAAGAAGGTCGGCACCGTGGAAGGATATCTGTGGGTCCAGGACATGGAGAAGCTCTACGAAGGCTCCAAGACCTATCCATCGTCGCTGAACCTCGCCCAGGATCTTCATGCCGGTCGTATTGAGGCGGCGCTCGACGGCTTCGGCTCCGCTGTCATTCAGAACGAAGGGCAGAACTACAAGGTGCATGTCCTGAAGCCGGATCCGCGCATCGATGCGACCATGAACCCGTCGCAGACCGCCTTCCTGCTGGACAAGAGCAATGAGGGCTTCGTTAAGGCGGTCGACGCTTCGCTCGATGTCTACCGCAAGAACGGCGCTATCGCCGAAGCGCTCAAGGCTTACGGGCTGGATCCGTCGGCCGCAGATGTCGGTGAAGCCCGCGTCATCGAGTAAGCCGCTGGCATGAAGGGCCGCCTGCCTGCCCCCGCTTCTAGGAAGAAAACCGGATGCGGCGGGCGGCCTGTACGTTTGCTGCGCGGCTGCGATCCGCGAGCAGAATTTCGTAGTGCACCCCGAGTCTGAGACACGAAAAGGGTAACAGTCCTTCACTAAGGAGAGCTGATGAGGAAAGGAGACCCGTGGTGCAGTACAGCGCACCACAGATCCCTCCGGTCACATAAGGTTACAGCGAGGAACGGTACCGGTTCAGGCTCGTTAGCCCTGCATCCAATCCAATCATGGAGAAAAACGATGCAGGATATTTCCGGCAAGCGCGTCGCCATCCTTGCGACGAATGGTTTTGAACAGTCCGAGCTTGAGGTGCCGCTGAACAAGCTGCGCCAGGCCGGCGCCGAGGTCGAAATCGTGTCGCTCGAAAGCGGCAAGATCAAGGGCTGGGACCACAGGGATTGGGGCCGCGAAGTTCCGGTCGACAAGACCTTGGACGAGGCCCGTGCCGATGCCTACGATGCGATCGTTCTGCCCGGCGGCGTCATCAATCCCGACCTGTTGCGGGTCGAGCGCAAGGCGCTGGATTTCATCAGTTCGTTCTGGACGGCCAACAAGGTCGTCGGCGCGATCTGCCATGCGCCCTGGCTTCTGGTCGAGACCGGGATCATCAAAGCCCGCCGCGTCACATCCTACAAGTCGATCAAGACCGACGTGATCAATGCCGGCGGCCTGTGGCAAGACAGCGAGGTCGTCACCGACCAGGGGCTGGTCACCAGTCGCAATCCCGGCGATCTCGACGCCTTCTGCGACAAGCTCACGGAAGAGATCAGGGAAGGGCGGCACGACAGGCGGGCCGCGGCTTAGCGCCGAACCTTGTTCACCAGCCGCGCCGCGAAGGATCTCGGCATGGGTTGTTCAGGCGCTCTTCGCCCCCTCCGCCTTGCGCAGCGACGCCTGATGCACCAGCGACGTCCAGCTGTTGGTCGAGGCAAGGTGGCAGTAGAGCAGGCTGAGCGCGCCTGACTTTCTCAGGTCGAGGAAGGCCTCGTCGCTCAATCTGTTGAAGGCGGCCTCGTCTACCACCTGGAAATCGGTGAGGTTCAGCACCTCGCCTCCTTCCAGCGTCACCTTGCTCTGGCGCGGCGCGAACAGGGCATGCGCGTCGATCTTGTCGACCATCTCGCGGGTCGCCCTGAAGTCGATCTGGAACTGGTTGCAGAAGGCGAGCGCCTGCTTCGTCGCCTCGGTCGCCTCGTTACCGCTGAAGAAGGGCAGCACCTTGTCGTCGCGGAACGGCGCCAGCAGCTGGTCGATGACGCGCTCGCTCGCCCGGTCGACGCACAGCGTAAGCCGGCCGGGCTGCTTGGGATCGTCGGCGAGAATGAAGGGATAGCGGCGGACATAGGCGGGGATGTAGTGCGGCCCGGCCCAGTTGCCGTCGGGTTCGACGAACAGGTTCTCGTCCTGGCGCAGGCCGGTGATGATGACGGGCGCCTTGGCGGGGCCGATGAAAACGATCGGGTAGGAGCGCATCGCCGCCGGCATTTCCGAGGCCACCACCGGGATGGCATGCGCCGAGCGGGCGAAGGAGAAATCGCTGCGCGCCGTCAGGCCGAGTGAACCGTGCCGCGCCGGATTGAGCGCCTCGGGCCTGGAATAGAACAGCGGCAAGGCCTCGCCCGCCGTTTCCGTCTTCGCACCGCTGTCAGCCATGTGTCCGTTTTCCTCCTCGCGCCGGCCAACCAGGCCGGCCCGTCCAGCATTGAATTCCCAAAGCGGGATCTGTTCTTGTCGCGCCGGCCTTGCTTCGAAGCAATTCCGCGCAGGGACAAAGTACTACAGCGTCGCCGGCGCGCATAAAAGGACACGCGCTGCTGTATTTTGGCGTTTGCGCCCTAATCGCCTTGCGGGACGCCCGCAACCATGCCGGCCTATGGACAGCCTGCCGCGAAGCGGCGACAGTGGCATCACATGGCAAAATTCCGGGAAGCCGTGGGAGTCTTCCGTCCGGGATTGCAAGGATACGAGGAGCCGATGTCGCTTCAGCCATCCGGAGGGAACCATGACGGGCTTTGTCGACCGCGAACACGCCGCGCAGCTGATGCAGCGCGCCGGCCTGCAGGCGCTGGTGCTCTCAGCGCCCGAGGCCTTCCACTATGCGACCGGCGCGTCGATCGGCCCGGCGGGGCTGTTCCGGCGTGCCGGCGCCGGCTTCGTTGTCATCCCGGCCCGGCAGGACCTGCCGATCGGCGTCGTCGTCGCGGATTTCAGTGCGGGACAGTTGCGGATCGCCGCGCCCGAAGCGGTTGTGCGTTCGCACCCGATCTGGATCGAATTCGCGCCGGTCGAGACGGGAACCCGCGGCCCGTTGGCGGAGCGTATCGAGGCTGGCCTTGTCTCGCTTGGCCGCGCGCCGGATTTCGCGCGCCCCGCCACCTTCGATCTCGCCGGCTCGGTGCGCCAGCTGCAAGCCTTGCTTGCGGAATTCGGACTGGAGCGCGCAACGCTGGGCATCGATCTCGGCTTTGTTCCAGCCGCCGATTTTTCCGCCATGCAGGCGCTGCTGCCGCAGTGCCGGATGATCGACGGCTCGCCGGTGCTGGATCGGCTGCGGGCGATCAAGTCGCAACGCGAGATCGAGCTCCTGCGGCAAGGCATTATCCTGTCTGAAGCAGGGCTGGAGCGGCTGCAGGTCGATGCGATGGCCGGCATGCGCCAGGCCGATCTCATCGCGCTCTACCGGCAAGGCGTGGCCGCGGCGGCGGTGGGCCTCTCCCATCCGGTCGCGACGGCGGAATATGTGACGCTCGGCGCCCGGGCCAAGGGTGCCGATGCCAAGGCAATGCCCGGCGATCCGCTGAAATGCGACATGGTCTGCACGGTCGGCGGGTATGCGTCCGACATGTCGCGCAACTTCACTTTCGGTCCCGCTTCCGCCGACCAGGTCGAACTGCACGCGATCGCCGAGCGCGCTTTCGAGGACGGGCTGGCGGCACTCGTGCCGGGAAATTCGCTCGGCCATGTGCACCGCGCCGCCACCGACAGCCTGACGCGGCAAGGCCTGCGCTCCTACCGCCGTGGGCATTTCGGCCACGGTGTCGGGCAGTCTGTGTTCTCGGAGCAATGGCCGTTCATTGCGGCCGACAGCGATGTCCTGGTCGAAGCCGGCATGGTGCTGGCCTTCGAGATCCCGCTCTACATCGACGGCCTCGCCAGCTTCAACCTGGAGGACCAGTTCCTGATCACGCCGGATGGGCCAGCCGCGATGAACCGGCTGCCGAGGCGATTGGAGAGGATAGGATAGCGAGGGCGGGATCGTGACGGTGTCACTGTCAGCGCCCTACGGCGCCCCCCTCTGCCCTGCCGGGCATCTCCCCCTCAAGGGGGGAGATCGATTATCGCTCCCGCTTTCGCCATTTTTCAACGTTGCAAGAACAAGATGAGCCGGCGCCGAAACTTCCAATCTCCCCCCTTGAGGGGGAGATGACCGGCAGGACAGAGGGGGCGCCACAGAACTCGGCGATGGGTGCCCTGCCGCGAGCGATTAACCGCTCACCGGCGGCCGCCTGTCCCTCCACGGCATTTCCCGCTCGAGCTGCGCCGACGCGGCCAGCACCGCTGCCTCGTCGCCATAGCGGCCGACAAGCTGCACCCCGATCGGTACGCCGTCTTTCGACCAGCCGAGCGGCAGCGAGATGGCCGGCTGGCCTGAGATGTTGAAGGGGAAGGCGAACGCCGCATCCGTCCATTTGGCGTTGTAGCGGTCGATGTCGGTCTCCGACATGTCGTAATAGCCGAACGGACGCGGCAGTTGCGTCAGCGTCGGGGTGATGAAGAGATCGTAGGGCGAAAGGTCGCCGACGATGTCGCGGCCGACCTGCCTGAGCTGCTCGACATCGGAAATGTGCCTGGTGCCGCTGGTCGCACGGCCGCGTTCGATGATCGCCCAGGTCACCGGTTCGACATCATCAGGCGTCACCGGCCGGCCGATCACCGTTTCATGATAGTCGAAGGTCGCCGCCGTCTGTACGCAGGTCATGTTGGTGTAGGTGGCCCACATGGCATCGGCATCGAGCGGCATGTCGTGTTCCTCGACGTCATGTCCCAGCCGCTCCAGCGCCGCCACGGTGGCCAGCACGGCCGCCTTCACGTCCGCATCGATGGCCGTGCCGTTGGGCGGGGTGACGGTGAAGCCGATGCGCAGCTTCTTCGGCGCCAGTGACGACAGGCTGAGCCAGGAGGCGTCGGGGATCGGCGGCGTATAGGGGTCGCCCGGCAAGGCGCCGGCCACCGCGTCGAGATAGGCCGCCGTGTCGCGCACGCTGCGCGAGCAGCACAGGAAGTAGGCGCCGCCATACCAATAGTCGCCGAACGGTGCCAGGCTGACGCGGCCGCGCGACGGCTTCAGCCCGACGATGCCGCAGCAGGAGGCCGGAATGCGGATCGAGCCGGCGCCGTCGCTGGCCTCGGCGATCGGCAGCATGCGCGAAGCGACGGCCGCCGCCGCGCCGCCGCTCGAGCCACCTGGCGTGATGCCTTCCTTCCACGGGTTCTTCGTCGTGCCGTAGAGCTTCGGTTCCGTCGTGATCGACCAGCCGTTTTCGGGCGCGTTCGACTTGCCGACTAGCACCAGCCCGGCCGCCTTCATGCGGCGCACGACTTCGGTGTCGAAATCGGCGACGACATCTTTCAGGTAGAGGCAAGAGTTGGTGTTCGGCGCGCCGGTCCAGGACGAGGCCAGTTCCTTGAGCAGGAATGGCACGCCGGCGAAAGGTGCTGATCTGTCGACCGTCTGCGCCTGGGCACGCGCCATGTCGTAGAGGCGATGGATGACCGCGTTCAGCGCCGGGTTGAGCTGCTCGACCAGCGTGATCGCCGCCTCGACCAGTTCCGCAGGTGAAACCTCGCCCCGATGCACCAAGTCGGCAAGGTCCAGCGCATCGGAGTTCGCATAGGTTTTCAGCAGGCTGTCGGTGACCATATCTCTCCTCCTAGTCTTTGCCTCGCGCCGCGCCCGAGCTATCGCTTCGGGCCGACGTTGGCGCCGCCCCTCATCCGCCTGCCGGCACCTTCTCCCCGTCATGACGGGGAGAAGGAAAGCGCTCTGATGCTGGCGACCGCCTCCCGTTCTTCTCGGGAGAGGGCTGAGTGAGGGGCACCGACCTGAAACTGCTGCCCCCAGCAGCGCGCTTGTCTCACGCCAGCTCGACGGTGCGCCCCAATTCGATGCTCTGTTCCGCGGCGAGCACGATGCGCAGGCTGTTGACGGCGGCGTCCATCTGCTCGGTCAAATCGAGATCCTCGCGGATGGCGCGCAGGAAGAAGGCCTGCTCGCGGTCGCAGAGCTCCTGGTGGCCGGGCTCGTCTTCCATGCTGACGATCTCGTCGGGTTTCGCAAAGTTCTTGTCGGCGTCGACCGCCGCATAATGGATCTTCAGCGCGTCGGTCTTGGTGTGGCGGTCGATGTCGGCCGAGTTCGACACCTCCGCCGCTTCCGCTGCGCTGCTCGTCTGCTGGCCGGCGACGATCGACACCGCGCCCTTCGGCCCCACCACGTCCTTCACGAAATAGGCCGTCTCGCTCATCATCGGGCCCCAGCCTGCCTCGTACCAGCCGACCGAACCGTCATCGAAGGTGACGTGGAGATGGCCGTAATTCTGCTTGTCGGCTTCCGCCCAGAGCTTCGCGCCGATGCCGTGCACGCGCACCGGCCTGGCGCCCGTGAGCTGGCACATGACGTCGACATAGTGCACGCCGCAATCAACGATCGGGATCAGCGAATCGATCAGGTTCTTGTGCCAGTGCCAGGCGCTGCCGCTGCTCTGCTGGTTGAGGTTGAGGCGCATCACCAGCGGCTTGCCCAGCGTCTTGCCGACCTCGATGAATTTTATCCAGGACGGGTGGACGCGCAGGATGTAGCCAAGCACCAGCTTGCGGTTCTTCGCCCGCGCTGCCGCGACGACCTTTTCGGCATCCTCGATGTTGGTGGCGAGCGGCTTTTCCATGAACACGTGGCAGTTGGCCGCTATCGCCTTCAGCGCGTATTCGGCATGGGTGTTGGGCCAGCTGTTGATCGACACGGCGTCCGGCCTGGTCTCCGCAAGCGCCCGGTCGAAACCCTCGTAGAGCGGATAGCCGGCAAGTTCGGCGGGGATTTTCTTGTTGCTCTTGATCGAGCGGCTCATGATGCCGACGATCTCGAAGCCGTCCGAGCGGTGATAGGCGCTGGCATGCGAGGCGCCCATATTGCCGAGACCCACAACCAGCACTTTTATTTTGTCGGCCAATTCAGCCTCCCAATTTTTTGATAGGACCTGGCGAGCTGCTGCCGCGCCTGGGCATCCAGAACAATCACTTCAGGTTGGCGCCGCCCCTCATCCGCCTGCCCTTTCCTCTCCCCTGTCCGGAGGGAGAGGAAAGGAGCCAAGACAGGGCAATGAACGACCTCTTTTGCAGCCCTTACTTCACCGCCGAATCGAACAGATGCGCCTTGATCTTCTCGACATCGAGCGCGGCAAAGCCCTCCGTCAGCTTGACGCCGTCGGCATCGGCCTTGACCTTGGCCTTGTCGAAGTCGTTGGCGGCCGGGATCAGCTCGTTGGTGCAGACGTCCTCGGCCTTCACCGGATTGGTGATCTGGCCGATCTTGTGGATCTCGTCGAAGAAGCCTTGCCAGCTCGCCATGTCGTGCGAGCCCCAGCCGCCGCGCTTGTCCATGTCGCCGCGGAAGACGTTGATCTGCTGCAGGATCGAGGTGGTGCCGAGCTCGGGGCCGAGGTTCTTGGCCAATGTCGGGAACTGCTCGAACACCGCTTCGACCGCCGCGCGCGGGTTCTGGTAGCCGAACTCCAGCCCCATCGCCCAGCCGCGCAGATATTTTTCCAGGAACGCCTTCTTGTCGGGATCTTCGAGATCGGCGGCGCGCACGACGAAGGTGTTGGCCGGCAGCTTGGAATTCTTCACGCCGAGCCAGTATTCGAAGTCGAGGCCCTTGGCGATCCATTCGGCGCGCAGCCCCTCCCACGACAAGGCAGCGTCGCCCTGGCCGCCGGCGAGCGCGGTGCCCCAGGTCGGCCAGCCGGCCTCGACATACTTGACCTTCTTGATGTCGACGCCTTGCGCGGCGAGCAGCGGATCGGTGATCGACTGCCAGGCGGCGGAGCCGAGCAGGATGGTCTTGCCTTCGAGCTTCTTCAGGTCGTTCGTGCCCTCGCCCTTGCGGAAGGCGATGGAGAACGTGTCGCGCGCGCCCATGTGGAACACCGACTTCAGCTTCATGCCGTTCTGGATGGCGAAGGAGAACACGCCGGGCGAGGGAAAGCCCATATCGGCCTGGCCGACATCGACGAACTTCACCGTCGCCGTGCCGTCCGACGGGCCTGGCTGCATGTCGGTGCTGAGCCCGTCGAAATAGCCTGCCTTCTTGGCTGCCCAATAAGGATAGTCGTCGAGCACTTCGAGCGTGCCGCGCGGCGAGATCCAGGTGAATTTTTCATAGGCCGCCGCCCTGGCCTTCAAGCCCGATGCACCGAGCGCGGTGGCGGTCACGACGCCGGCTGCCGTCACCTGCAGGAAGGTGCGGCGGCTGATGCCCGTTCTTGTCGCCGTCTGGAATGAGTTCTGGTCGGTCATGGCATTCCCCTTTTGTTGATTGACCTTCTTGTTGATCGATGGCCTTTCGCCCGCTCCTCGCCCGCTCCGGGGCGTTCATGATCTCGTGCTCAAGCCTCCCAGCTCGCCCATTTCTTGCCGATCAGGAAGAACAGCACGTAGATCAGGATGCCGAGCGTCGACAGGATCAGCACCACGGCGAAGAATTGCGGCATCTGGATCATCGACGAATAGGTGGTGAGCCGGTTGCCGAGGCCGAAGCCGCCGCCGACCATCTCCGCGCCGACTGCGGTCAGCAGGCCGAAGATGGCGCCGATCATCAGCCCGACCAGGATCATAGGCAGCGCCATCGGCGCGCGGATCTTCCAGAATATCTGCAAGGTGCTGGCGCCATAGGAGCGCGCCAGCGCGATCTTGGCGCTGTCGACGCGGCGAAAGCCGGTGGCCGCGTTTATCATCACCATCGGCCCGGCGGCGAGCGCCACCGCGATGATGCGCGGCGTGTAGCCGAAACCGAAGCGAAGGATCAAAAGCGGCACCAGCGCCAGCATCGGCGTGGTGACGAGAAGCAGGATGTAGGGCGCGACGATCTTTTCGGTGAAGGGGAACTGGGTGATGACGGCGGCCAGCACCAGGCCGACGACGGCGCCGATGGCGAAGCCGGAAACCAGCTCGACCAGCGTATAGCCGAGATGCGGCGCAATCAGCGGGAACTCGTCGAACAGCGCGTAGGCGATCGAGCTTGGCGGCGGCATGATGTAGAGCGGCACATGGAACAGGCGCAGCGCCAATTCGATGCCGCCGATTATGATTACGGCGACAGCTATGATCGCCGCCACCTCCTTGCCCGACTTGATGCCGGGGCCGCTGGCGAAGGCCGAGAGATTGGTCAGGCTGACGTCCTGCCCATCGCCGGACTTGGCACCCGATTTGGATTTGGAGAATTCCGGGATGGCGTCGCTCACGGCCTGATCCTCACGATCTCGGCGCTGGCGCGTTCCTGTTCCGGTGCCTTGGGCCTGGCGCGCTCGCCGACGATGTCCATCTTGATCCGGTTGGTGAGGTCGAAAACCTCTTTCGTCGCCATGATCTCCAGCGAGCGCGGTCGCGCGAACGGCACGCGATACTCCCTGGCGACGCGGCCGGGCCGCGCGCTCAGCACCACCACGCGGTCGGAGAGAAAGATTGCTTCCTCAATGCTGTGGGTGATGAAGACGATGGTGGTCTTGGTGTCGAGCCAGATCTCCTCGACGAGACGGTTCATCTCCTCGCGGGTAAAACTGTCGAGCGCGCCGAACGGCTCGTCCATCAAAAGCACGGAGGGTTTTGGCGCCAGCGCCCGCACGATCGCGGCGCGCTGCTGCATGCCGCCCGAAAGCTCGCGCGGGAACTTGCCGCCGAAACCGTCGAGCCCGACGCGGTGGAGCAGATGCGCGATCCATGCGCGGTCTGGTTTCTCGCCCTTGATCTCGAAGGGAAAGCGGATGTTGGCATCGAGATTGCGCCAAGGCAGCAGGTTCGCTTCCTGGAACACGATGCCGATGTCGGGATGCGGCCCGGTGATCTTGACGCCGTCGAGCCGGATCTCGCCGCCGGTCAGGCTGTGCAAGCCCGACATCGACCACAAAAGCGTGGTCTTGCCGCAGCCGGACGGGCCGACGATCGAAACGATTTCATTGGCGTGGACGTCGAGGCTGCAGCGGTCCAGCGCCAGGAGGTCGCCGGATGCGGTGTGATAGATCTTGGTCGCTGCCTGCACACCAAGCTTCGGCGCTGTTGTTTCGCCCGCGTTCATCCGCCCCTCGGAGAGTGCGTCCAATCGACTGCCAAAGTCAGTGTGTAACTATCCTACTTTGGTGTCAAGCGAAGAGCGCGATCGTTCCGTCGTTGAGAGCCGCCTATTCCTCTATATACCTGCTTTCGCTGTCTTTTCTTTATCTTGAAATGCGTGTTGCTTTCCTACATACTCGGGAAAAGTGGCACAACAAGCGGGCGTTGCAGATGGGCAAAGCCGGGTGACATGCCGCAACGGCACGCAGCAGTTGCAGCGGGGCCGTGCACATGGAACGACAGCGTGCAAGCATGGTAAGAGGTCGACAAGGGACCAGGGAAGGCCACTTCATGACCGAAGCTGACAGCCGGGAAAACCTGATGACGGATGGCGAGGCGGACGGGGGTGAGCCTGTGCGGCGCATTCCCGACATCATCTCGCTGGTCAAGGATACCTATGCCGAGCTGCGTCCGGCCGAGCGCCGCGTCGCCGATGTCGTGCTCGACGACGTCAAATACGCGGTCGATGCCTCCAACGCCGCCCTTGCCCAGCGTGCCGGCGTCAGCGAACCGACGGTGACCCGCTTCTGCCGCGCCATCGGCTGCGAGGGCGTGCGTGATTTCAAGCTGAAGCTGGCGCAGAGCCTCGTCGTCGGCGCGCTCTATCTGGACACTTCGCCAGCCAGGGAGAACGACACCGGCATGCCGTTCTGGAACGCGGTGTTCGGCGAAGCGCGGCGGGCGCTGCAGGAGGCCGAGCGGCAGCTCGATCCGGTCCAGCTGCAGAAGGCCGCCGAGCTGATCGCCAAGGCGCGCCAGGTTACGGTATTCGGACTGGGCGGCAGTTCCTCGGCGCTGGCGCAGGAAACGCAGTACCGGCTGTTTCGCTACGGCATATCGATCAGCGCGCAATGCGACCCTTATCTCATGCGCATGACCGCCTCGACCTTGAAGCCCGGCGACCTGGTGATCGCCATTTCGGCGACGGGGCGCACGCGCGAGGTGATCGAGGCGGTCGAACTCGCCAAGCACTACCGCGCCAATGCCATCTGCGTGACGGCGCCCGACACCGAGCTCGCGCGCGTCGGCGACGTCAGGCTGACCGTAGCGGTGCCGGAATATCCCGATACGCTGAAGCCGACGGCATCGCGCTTCGCCTTTTTGGCCATGATCGACCTCATGGCGGTGGCTGCCGCCTACAAGCTCGACGGCTCGGCCCGCGAGACGGTCCGCCGCATCAAATACAATGCCCAGATCCACCGCACCGGCAACGAGATGGAGCCGCTCGGGGATTAGGACGTTTTTTCCTTCTCCCCTTGTGGGAGAAGGTGGATCGGCGCGCAGCGCCGAGACGGTTGAGGGGTGGGTGACGGAGTGCCGGCCGTGCCGAGCTGGAGCACCCCTCATCCGACCTCGCTCCGCGAGGCCACCTTCTCCCACAAGGGGAGAAGGGAACACCGGACAGCGCCAACGCGAAAAAGAGGGAAACAAATGCTCGAAATAGCACCATCGCAACAGGCAGCCGCATGGCTCGGCGCTTTCGACAAGGCGCTCGAAGCCGGTGACATAGCGGCCGCGGCCAACCTGTTCGTCGACGATTGCTACTGGCGTGACCTCCTGACCTTCACCTGGAACGTCACCACGATGGAAGGGCGCGAGGCGATCGCCGACATGCTGAAGGCGACGCTGGCAGCGACGCGGCCGGCAAGATGGCAGCTCACCGGCGAAGCCACCTCGGACGAGGGGATAATCGAGGCCTGGTTCACCTTCGAGACCGCCGTGGCCTCGGGCCAGGGCATCATGCGCCTGCGCGACGGCCGCTGCCGGACATTGTTCACGGCAATGACCGACCTGAAAGGATTCGAGGAGCGCAAGGGCGCGACGCGGCCGCTGGGCGTGCGCCACAAGGCCGACCCGGAGCGCGAGACCTGGTCGGAGGCGCGCGCGCGCGAGACCCGCGAGCTTGGCGCTTCCGAGCAGCCCTATTGCCTGGTCATCGGCGGCGGCCAGGGCGGCATCATGCTGGGCGCGCGGCTCAGGCAGCTCGGCGTGCCCTCGATCGTCATCGAGAAGAATGCCCGGCCGGGCGATTCCTGGCGCAAGCGCTACCGCACCCTCGTGCTGCACGATCCGGTCTGGTACGACCATCTGCCTTACATTCCGTTTCCCGACAATTGGCCGGTCTTCACGCCCAAGGACAAGATGGGCGACTGGCTGGAAATGTACACGCGCGTCATGGAGCTCAACTATTGGGTCGCCACCAGATGCGTCAGCGCCAGCTATGACGAGGCCGAGAAGGTCTGGACCGTGGTCGTGGACCGCGTCGGCCAGCACATCACGCTGAAGCCCAAGCACATCGTCTTCGCCACCGGCGCCTACGGTCCGGCGCGGCCGATCGACCTGCCGGGCGCCGACCGGTTCAAGGGCGAGATCCTGCATTCCAGCCAGTATTCCAGGGGCGAGAAGTTCCGCGGCAAAAAGGTCGCCGTCATCGGCGCGGCGAGCTCCGGGCATGACGTCTGCGTCGATCTCTGGGAAAGCGGCGCCGAGGTCACCATGATCCAGCGTTCGCCGACGACCGTGGTCAAGTCGGACACGCTGATGGAAGTCGGTTTCGAGATCTTTTCGGAGAACGCGCTGGCGCGCGGCATCACCACCGAAAAGGCCGACATGATCGTCGCTTCGACGCCCTTTGCACTGGTGCCCAAGGGCCAGCGGGCGCTCTATGACGTTATCCGCACGCGCGACGCGGCTTTTTACGAACGCCTCGCCGCCGCCGGCTTCGCCCTCGACTTCGGTGACGACGAGACCGGCCTGCTGATGAAGGCCTACCGCACCGGCTCCGGCTACTACATCGATGTCGGCGCTTCGGACCTGATCATCGACGGCAAGATCGGCATCCGCAGCGGCGTGGCGATCAAGTCGCTGACGGCGAAAGGCATTCTCTTCGAGGACGGCAGCGAACTTGAAGCCGACGCCATCATCGCCTGCACCGGCTATCAGTCGATGAACGAAACCGTGGCGCAAATCGTCTCGCGCGAGGTCGCCGACAGGGTCGGCCCGTGCTGGGGCCTCGGCTCCGGCTTCAAGGGCGACCCCGGGCCATGGCAGGGCGAATTGCGCAACATGTGGAAACCGACGGCACAGGAAGGGCTGTGGTTCCACGGCGGCAATCTGGCGCTCTCGCGCTTCTATTCGAAATATGTGGCGCTGCAGATCAAGGCGCGGATGGAGGGGATTCATACGCCGGTTTACGGGGCGGTCAGCAACGCGCGACGGTGAAGCGGAAGCGTTGCTTCGAGGGAAGGTCGACCCCCACTCCGTCGAGCTTCGCTCGACACCTCTCCCCCGATCGACGGGGGAGAGGAAGGGCGCGAGCTTATGCCGGGAGGCTCCCTTCTCTCCCTCCGGAGGGGGGAGAGGTGGCGCTGCGGAGCAGCGACGGAGTGGGGGAAGCCATTCGCCAAACGCGCAGCCGCGGCAAGACAGGCGGCGCAGTGCTACCGAGATCAATCAATCATGCCGGTGCCCAAAGTGCCTGGCCGCGATCTCGACATGCGTATGCCCCACATGCGCCTCGAAACGCTCGGTGTCGCCGAGATCGTTCATCATCTCGTTCGGCCACCAGGCGCCGCCGATGGCGATGCCTTCGCAGACCAGCCGCTGGTCGGCGACCAGCGAGGCGCCGACCGCGTCGATGAAGGTGAAGCGGCCGGAATGCTGCCGCAGCAGCGCGACGTCGCCGGCGGTTCCGACCTTGAGCGTGCCCAGATCAGGCCGCGCGATCGCCTGCGCCGGCGCTTGGGTGGCGGCGCGCAACACCTCGACCAGCGGCATGCCGAGCGCCAGCAGCTTCGACATGCACACCAGTATGTCGAAGGCCGGACCGTCGACGCAGTAGAGATGCACGTCGCTCGAGATGACGTCGGGCGCCAGCCCTTCGGCCAGCATGGCGCGAGCGACCTCGAAGTCGAACGAGCCCATGCCGTGGCCGAGATCGAAGATGACGCCACGCTCGCGCGCCAGCCGCATGTCGGGCCGCACGGCGCCGGAGGCGAAGACCGGCGCGTTCGGAAACGGTCGGAAGCAGTGGGTGAGAATGTCGCCCCTGCGCAGGCGCGGCAGCACTTCCGAGCGCCCGGGCGGCGGTTCGTCTATGTGCGCCATCAGCGGCAGACCGGATTTGTCGGCCGCCTCCAGCGCCAGATCGACCGGCGCGATGCCGCTGGTGCCGCCGGCATGCTTGCCGGAGCGGACCTTGACGCCGACGACGACGTCCGCGTGCTCGCGCACCGCCGCCACCACCTCACGCGGTTCGCAGAGCCTGAGATCGCTGCACTCGCCGACCGAGACGGTCTGCGAGAAGCCGAAAATGCCGGCGAAGGAGATGTTGACATAGGCCAGGATGCGCACCTTCGAGCGCTCCATGACATGGCGGCGGAAGCCGAGGAAATTGCCGGCGCCGGCACTGCCGGCATCAATGAAGGTGGTGGTGCCGCTCTTGGCCGCCAGCCGGTCGGCATCGACGCCGAGCGAGGTGCCGCCCCAATAGACGTGGCTGTGCAGGTCGACGAGGCCGGGCGCCACGATGCAGCCCTTGGCATCGATAACGCTGGCCGCCCGGTCGGCGGGAATGTCGGCGTCGATGGCGGCGACGCGGCCATTGGCGATGGCAAGATCGCGCGGCGCGTCGAGCCCGGCCGCCGGATCGATCAGCCGCCCGCCCTTGAACAGAAGATCAAATTGCATCGGGCGCGCCTCTCCGCTTCGTTCCATCCTCGCCGACGGCCGTCAGAGCGGCCGGTAGGCGACGGCTTCCACTTCGATCTTGATGTCGATCATCAGCCGCGATTCGACCGTGGTGCGGGCCGGCGGGTTCTTCGGGAAATGCCTGGCATAGACGGCGTTGAAGGCGCCGAAGTCGCGCGCGTCCTCCAGCCAGACGGTGGTCTTGACCACATCGTCCATGGTGCAGCCGGCCAGCGCGAGCGCCGCTTTGACGTTGGAAAGCACCTGCTCCGTCTGTTCGGATATGCCGCCCCTGACCACGATGCCGTCGCCGCCGACCGGCACCTGGCCCGAGATATAGACGAAGTCGCCGGCCCGCACCGCGGGTGACAGCGGGACATGCGACGTTCCAAAACATTGCTTGGGCAAGAGCGGACCTCCTCTGATGCTATGACGGGACACGATGGGAGCGCCCGCTTCGGCCGAGATTTACCCCGATCGAGGCGATCCCGATAGAGGTCTTGTTGGAAAGCAACATTCCTGGAAATCCATGTTGCTTTATTACAGAAGCGCTTGCATCGTGCGCGCTCGCCGGCCGGGCCTGAAACGGACGGGCGCATTTCCAGAGCGGAGAACCGAGAATGACCTTCGACAAGAACCCGTTTCCATCAGGTGATGCCGACCGCCACGCCCTCTGGGAGATGCTGGTGCGGCGCGACATCGATGCCTTCATCGGTCAGGACTGGTCCATGGTCGAGGACGATTTCATCGCCGAAAGCTTCTTCGGCATGCATGCGCATTTTCTTGCCAACGCCGACGCCTGGCGGCTGCAGTTCCCGCGGCTGGAGATCTATCGCGACGAGTGGCTGCGCCAGGCCAAGGAAACGGCGGCGACCAAATTCGCCGAGCCGCTGCGCGAGGCGCTGTTCCGCGTCACCAATCTGCGCGACATTGATGTCGACGGCGACCGCGCCGTGCTGCACAAGAAATTCGACGGCACCGTCGCCAAGGCGGATGGCGGCGTCGATCGGCTGAAATGGCAGACGCTGTATTTCTGCAGGAAGGTCGGCGGCAGCTGGAAGATCGCGGGCTTCGTCGGCTACATGCCCTATCCGCTGGGAGGCTGATAGCGCCTGTTGTCGAGGGCGGGTCGGTTTTTGCAACCGATCCGACGATCAGTAGAGCGTCACGAAGGGCGGGAACAGCAGCCCGCTCTCCCGGAGATATTCGATCAGCTCGATGGCCGGGAAAATGGCCAGGAAATAGAGCCCGTCATAGAAGGTGCGCTTCAGCGCGCGCGTCGAGAATTGCAACTCGTCATTGTCGCGGTAAAGCAGCGGGTTCGGCCAGAAGCGCGGCGTGGCCTTGGTGTAGGCGAGATAGGCCGGGCCGAATTTGCCCAGGAGGTATTCGGCTTCCTTGCGCGCCGTGACGCGGAAGATGAGGAAGCTGGCAGCGCCCAGCGCCACGGCCGCCAGAACCGAGCCGTAGAGCAGTCCGATACCGACAGCGCCCACCGTCGAGAAGAAATAGAGTGGGTTCTGACTTATCGAGAACGGTCCGATCGAGACCAGTTCCTCGTTTTTCTTGCCGCCGACATAGAGGATGCTCCAGAGCCGGCCGGCGACGCAGGCGAGCACCAGACAGAAGCCGAGGAATTCGAGCGTCTCGTGGCCTTGCGAGCCCTCGTTGAGCCCAGGCTTGGTGAGGAACAGAAGCAGGACCGCGAGCACCGCCGCCACTCGCACGAAAATCAGCCGTTTGCGCTGGACGAAGGCCTCTGAGACCGGCTTGAGGGAAGCGTAGGTCATTCGTGTTTTCCTGGGGCGCTGGCGAGGCCCGCGTGCACTCGGGCACGCCATTGATGGCGGATACAAGGCAATCGCTTTCTATCAAAGCAGCGCACGACGTTCGTAAAGCCTTTTTGCGCCAACCAGGTCCAACCTTACGAATTTGTATGCCGGCGGACAGGCTGGAGTGAAGTCGCTTCCATATCATTGCGATGCCGGTCCGCCATGGGCCGACATCAACTATGGCCGCCGGACCACCGGCATCGGACAGGGACTGGTTTCATGAGAAGATTTGCACTTGCCATTGCGGTGGGCAGCCTCGCTGTCTCGGCTTCGATCTCGCCCGTTTTCGCCGCCACCGCACCTTGCGAGGACACACTGAAGGCTCTTCGCGCGGCGGAGGCTACGGTTAAGCTCGGCGCCTCCGACAAGGCGAAGGTCTCGGAACTGGAGAGCCAGGGCATCGAACGCTGCAATGCCGACGATGATAAGCGCGCCGACGACTTCTTCGCCCAGGCCATGAAGGTCATAGGCAAGTAAGTCCGCGAATCACAAACCGCAGGACATCCGCCATGCTCACTTCCAACGCGCAAAAGCCCGCCGGATCGACCCACAACAGGGTCCCGGACGTCACCGCCGATTTCTGGCTGATCAAGCTGATGGCGGTGACCATGGGCGAGACGGCGGCTGACTATCTCGCCGTCAACCTTGGCCTTGGGCTGACCGCCACGTCGTTGATCATGACCGGCGTCCTAGTCGTTGCCCTTGCCCTCCAGTTCGCCCAGAAACGCTACGTGCCCTGGGCTTACTGGCTGGCGGTGGTGCTGATCAGCGTCGTCGGCACGCTGATATCAGACAATCTGGTCGACAATTTCGGCGTGCGTCTCGAAACGACCACGATCGCCTTCACCGTCATGCTCGCCGCCACATTCGCTGTTTGGTATGCAAGCGAGCGGACGCTGTCGATCCACACCATCTTCACCACCCGGCGCGAGATCTTCTACTGGCTGGCGATCCTGTTCACCTTCTCGCTCGGCACCGCCGCCGGCGATCTCGTCGCCGAGAGCTTCGACATGGGCTACCTGACGACCGGCCTGCTGTTCGGCGGCGTAATCGCGGTCATCGCGGGTGCCTATTACCTGCTTCATCTGGACGGCATTCTCGCCTTCTGGCTCGCCTATATCCTGACGCGGCCACTTGGCGCCTCCTTCGGCGATCTGCTGTCGCAGCCAGTCGAATATGGCGGCCTCGGTTTCGGCACCACCTTCACCAGCCTGATCTTCCTCGGCTGCATCATTGCCCTGGTTCTCTACATGACGCTGAAGAAGACCGCAGACGATGCCGACGAGATCTTGCTGGAATCGGACTGACGCCGGACAAGCGCAGCCGAGCTTGCCGGCCACGTGCCATCCTAGGAACGGACCCACGCCGGTGCTAGCCTGTTCCCAACATCGGCAATCAACCGGAACAGCGATGCGACTTCTTCTTGTCGAGGATGACCACAGGACGGCTGACTACATCGTCAGGGGCCTGACCGAGGCCGGCCATGTCTGCGACCTATTGCGCAACGGGCACGACGCGCTCTTCGCCGCGACCAGCGGCGGCTATGACGTGATCGTGGCCGACCGGATGATCCCAGGCCTCGACGGCCTGTCGATGGTTAAGGCGGTCCGTGCGGCGGGCGTGCGCACGCCGGCGATCTTTCTCACGTCCGTCGGCGGCATCGACGACCGTGTCGAGGGCCTCGAGGCTGGCGGCGACGACTATCTGGTCAAGCCTTTCGCCTTTTCCGAATTGCTTGCCCGCATCAATGCGCTCGGCCGCAGGCCGGCCGCACTGGAGCAGAAGACCGTTCTGCGGGTAGCCGACCTCGAAATGGACCTGATCATGCGCCGCGTTGCCAGGCAGGGCCAGCCGATCGACCTGCAACCGCGTGAGTTCAGCCTGTTGGAAGTGCTGATGCGCGGCGAGGGCCGGGTGATCACCCGCACCATGCTCCTGGAGCGCGTCTGGGATTTCCATTTCGATCCCAGGACCAGCGTCGTCGAGACCCATATCAGCCGCTTGCGGGCCAAGATCGACAGGCCTTTCGAAACCCAGCTCATCCATACGGTCCGCAATACCGGCTACAGCCTGCACGCACCGCTTTCACCATGACCGCAACATGGTCCCGGCTGCCGCGCAGCACGCCGTTCCGGCTCGCCTTGACGTTCGCCCTCCTGTTCATGCTGGCTTTCGTGCTGTCCGGCGCCATCGTCTACCGGATGATGAGCGCCGATCTTGCGGGACGGCTCGACGAAACCATCAGGGAAACCTACTCGGTCGTCGCCGCAACGTATACCGAGAGCGACCTCGAGGACCTGATCGCCACGGTCGAGAGTCATTCGCAGCTCAGCTCCAAGAAGGAACAGCTCTTTTCGCTGACCGACGCGGCCGGCAACCGTCTGGCCGGCAACTTCACCGCGGCTGGAGTTCCCGACGGGTTCTCGATGCTCGACGCAAAAATGCCCGGTGTGCCGGCCGGTGCCCAATACCGTGCCTATTCCGGCTCGATTGGCGGCAACAATCTGACGATCGCCTTCAGCCTGTCCGAGACGGAGGAACTGGAAACTATCATACTGATGAGCTTCGGCTGGGCGACGCTGATCATCGCCGGGCTGGCGGTGGCCGGCGGCGCCTTGCTCGCCTCGCGCGTTCAGCGCCGGCTCGACGGCATTGCCGCCACTATGGTGGATGTCTCGCATGGCCGGCTGGATACCCGCATTCCACTGACCGGCAATGGCGACGACATCGACGTCGTGTCCAATCAGGTCAATGCGGCTCTTGATCGTCTGTCGGCGCTGGTCGAAGGCATGAAGCAGGTCAGCGCCGACATTGCGCACGATCTGAAGACGCCGCTCAATCGGCTGCAGATGATTCTGGAGGGCGCGGCCGACAAGGCGGCGCAGGATCAGGATGTCTCCGGCGACCTGGCCGACGCGCGCGCGGAGGGTCACCAGATCAACGAGACCTTTGACGCGCTGCTTAGAATTGCACAGATCGAGGCTGGCGCGCGCAAGGCGCGCTTTACCGATGTCGATCTCGGCGAGATTCTGCAAACCATCGCCGAGATCTACACCGAGGTGGCAGAGGACGACTGCAAGTCGCTGTCGTCGCAGCGGCTGGACGGGACGACGGACCGGATCCATGGCGATCGCGAGCTGCTGATGCAGATGTTCGCCAACCTGGTCGAGAATGCGCTGCGCCATTGCCCGCCCGGCACCGCGATCAAATTGTCGGCCGAACGCCGGGACGAGCATATCCTGGCCAGAGTCGCCGACAACGGTCCTGGCATCCCGGCGTACGAGCGTGAAAAAGTGTTCCAGCGGCTCTACCGGCTGGACCACAGCCGCTCGACGCCAGGCAGCGGCCTCGGCCTCAGCCTCGTTAGGGCCATCGCCGACCTGCACGGCGCATCGATCACGCTTGAGGACTGCCGGCCGGGTCTCGCCGTGATGGTGAGTTTCCCGCTGGCGTCGGGTTAGCCGGCGATAGACCTGGATCCTCTGTCCGTCATCCCGGTCTTACGGATCCGTAAGGCGCCGGCCAGCTGCCCGACAACTCGCCTCGCTAGGATCGACCGATCTTCTCTCGATCCGGGGGAAGCGGGGCGGCAACTGTAATCGTTCCGACCCCTCGATGCCGAACCACTTCGGCACCACAACAAGCGTTAGGAGAAAAGACCATGAGGAAATTCGTCATCGCCGCCGCGACAGTGCTGGCGGCCGCATCCTCGACGGCAGCCCTTGCAAGGACGGTTACCAGCACCATCGTCAATGTCGATGCAAAGGGCGACGCCATCACGCTGGCCGACGGCAAGACGCTGAACCTGCCGGAGGGCATAGAGGTCGAGACGCTGAAGCCCGGCAAGAAGGTGATCGTCACCTATTCGACGAAATCCGGCAAATCGCTGGTCTCGAACATCCAGCCTGCCAAGTAAAGGCGGCACGACCGGGCCGCCTGCGGCCCGGTTTTTCACCGGTGATCACCGATCGATCCGCGTCGACAGGATGATCGATGACGACGTCCGTTCGACGCCTTCGAGGGCGCCGATCTGGTCGAGCAGCGTGTCCAGGTCCTTGATCGACGGCGCGTCGGCGATGACGATCATGTCGAAATTGCCGCTCACCGAATGCAGCGTCCTGACCGGCGCCAGGGCTCGCAGGCTGCGCACCACCTTGTCGGCGAGCTTGGGCGTTACGGTGAGCAGCACATGCGCCCGCACCAGTCCCTGTTCATAATCGGGCGCAAGCTTGACGCCGTAGCCGGCTATGATGCCGCGCTGCTCCAGCCGTTCGATGCGGCTCTGCACCGTGGTGCGCGACACGCCGAGCCGGCGCGCCAGAGCGGCGGTCGAGGCGCGGGCGTTCTCGCGCAACAGGACAAGCAGGGCCTGGTCGGCATCACTCAGCATTTCAACGAACCTGGTCGGCATATCGGCAAAAAGGGTACTTCATTTCGTACAATTCCACGCTTCCTTTCGTCCGGCAAGCCGCGATTGTAGCGGGACAAATCAACTGTCGGGCGAGGGAACCGGGTCATGAAGAAAATTGTTGTCGTCGGCGCCGGCAAGATCGGCTCGACCATTGCCGAGATGCTGTTTTCAACCGGGGACTATCACGTCACTCTCGTTGACCGCTCGGCCGCGCAGCTTGCCGCGGCCGAACTGCCTGACGGGGTCGAGACGCTGGAACTCGACATCGCGGCCGCGGGCACGCTGGAAGCTGCGCTCGCCGGAAAATTCGCGGTGCTCAGCGCCGCTCCCTTCCATCTGACCACGCGCATCGCCGAAGCCGCCGCAAGCGCCGACGTGCATTATCTCGACCTCACCGAGGACGTCGTCTCGACCCGGCGCGTGAAGGAACTGGCGCGTTCGGCCAACAACGCCTTCATCCCGCAATGCGGGCTGGCGCCGGGCTTCATCTCGATCGTCGCCAACGACCTCGCCAGCCGTTTCGATACGCTGGAGAGCGTGCGCATGCGGGTCGGCGCGCTGCCGCAATATCCTTCGAACGCGCTGAACTACAATCTGACCTGGAGCACCGACGGCGTCATCAACGAATATTGCGAGCCCTGCGAGGCGATCGTCGAGGGCGAGCTGGTCGAGGTGCCGCCGCTGGAGGAGCGTGAGGAATTCTCGCTCGACGGGGTGACCTACGAGGCCTTCAACACCTCCGGCGGGCTCGGCACGCTGGCCGAGACGCTGAAGGGCAAGGTGCGCACGCTCAACTATCGCACCATCCGCTATCCCGGCCACGCCGCCATCATGAAGGCGCTGCTCAACGACCTCGGCCTGCGCCACCGCCGCGAGGTGCTGAAGGACATTTTCGAAAGCGCGCTGCCAGCGACGCTGCAGGACGTGGTCATCGTCTTCGTCACCGTCTCGGGGCGCAAGAACGGCCGCCTGCTGCAGGAGACCTACGCCAACAAGATCTATTCGAAGCGGGTCGGCCAGACGGTGCGCAGCGCCATCCAGATCACCACGGCATCGGGAATCTGCGCCGTGCTCGACATGCTGGCCGACGGCACCTTGCCGGCGACTGGCTTCGTCAAGCAGGAGGACATCGCGCTCGACGCCTTCCTCGCCAACCGCTTCGGCCGTGCCTACGCCCAGCACGAGATGGTCAGCCGGCTGGCGAGCTGACGCGCCCCAGCGGACGGCCAAGGCCCTCGGGACAACGGCCAGGTCCGTCTGGCCTATGGCCGTGCGAGGCCTTTGCCCGCAAAGTGGTTGCGAACACCCCTTGCGAGGATGCCATGCGAAAGCTGATCTCCACCGGTTCGCCCTTCGAGAAGACCGCCGGCTATTCGCGCGCCGTGGTGCAGGGCGACTGGTGTTTCGTGTCCGGAACGACCGGCTATGACTATGCCTCGATGACGATGCCGGAAACGGTCGAGGCGCAGACGCGCAATTGCCTGGCAACCATCGCCAGTGCCTTGCGGGACGGCGGCTTCGACATGGAAGATGTGGTGCGCGCGCATTACTATATCACCGACCAGGCCTTCGTCGACGTGGTGTTCCCCATTCTCGGCGAAGCGTTCGGCGAGATCAGGCCGGCGGCAACGATGATCGTGTGCCAGCTCAACAGACCGGAGATGAAGATCGAAATCGAGGTGACGGCGCTTCGGCGCACAGACTGAGGAGGCCAATGCCATGGCAGTGCGGCGTATCGTAGCCAATATCGAAACAAAGGACGCGGCATCGGCGAGGCGCTTCTACCATGACGTGCTCGGCCTCGATGTGCTCATGGATCAAGGCTGGATCGTCACCTACGGGTCCGAGGAAAGGATGCAGGTACAGGTCAGCTTCATGGCGCAAGGCGGGTCGGGCACGCCGGTGCCGGACCTGTCGATCGAGGTCGACGACGTTGATGCCGCACTCGACGCCATGAAGGCAGCCGGCTTCGCCATCGAATACGGGCCGGCCGACGAGCCCTGGGGCGTGCGGCGCTTCTATGTGCGCGACCCTTTCAACCGGCTGGTCAACATTCTCTCGCATCGGTGAAACATCTGCAAAGCGCCGAGGCGACTGCTGACCTGGACATGCTGGCGGGACAGCGCCCCCCTCTGGCCTGGCGGCCATCTCCCCCTCAAGGGGGGGAGATTACGCACTTAGCCGCCTTCGCCAATTGTTCTTCCTTGCGTCGCAACCGCTTGGCGGTTAGCAAGGCCGCGGTCGCACAGCGCCGCGCGCCTCATTGGCGCGCGAAGGATGCTGTGCAAATCGAAACGCATTCTTTCTGGGACGGCTCTCCATGGCTTCGAAACATCTCTTCCTGCTTCCCGGCGACGGCATCGGCCCCGAGGCCATGGCCGAGGTCAAGAAGCTGATAGCGGCCATGAACGAGAAGCTCGGCAGCGGCTTCGCCACCGACGAGGGGCTGGTCGGCGGCTGCGCCTACGATGCACATGGTGCCGCGATTTCCGATGCCGACATGGAAAAGGCTGTTGCCGCCGACGCCGTGCTGTTCGGGGCCGTCGGCGGTCCGAAATGGGATGCCGTGCCTTACGAGGTTCGCCCCGAGGCCGGCCTGCTGCGCCTGCGCAAGGACATGGAGCTGTTTGCCAATCTCAGGCCCGCGATCTGCTATCCGGCGCTGGCGGCGTCCTCCTCGCTGAAGCAAGAGGTGGTCGAAGGCCTCGACATATTGATCGTGCGCGAACTGACCGGCGGCGTCTATTTCGGCGAGCCCAAGCAGATCATCGATCTCGGCAACGGCCAGAAGCGCGGCATCGACACCCAGGTCTACGACACATTCGAGATCGAGCGCATTTCGGGCGTCGCCTTCGAATTGGCGCGCACGCGCAAGAACCATGTCACCTCGATGGAAAAGCGCAACGTCATGAAGTCCGGCGTGTTGTGGAACGAGGTCGTCACCCAGACCCACAAGGCCCGATATTCCGACGTCAAGCTCGACCACATGCTGGCCGATGCCGGCGGCATGCAACTGGTGCGCTGGCCCAAGCAGTTCGACGTCATCGTCACCGATAACCTGTTCGGCGACATGCTGTCCGATATCGCCGCCATGCTGACCGGCTCGATCGGCATGCTGCCTTCCGCCTCGCTCGGCGCGCCTGATGCCAAGACCAAGAAGCGCAAGGCGCTTTACGAGCCGGTGCACGGTTCGGCGCCCGATATCGCCGGCAAGGGCATCGCCAACCCGATCGCCATGATCGCTTCCTTCGCCATGTGCCTGCGCTATTCCTTCGCCATGGTCGATGAAGCCGACAAGCTCGAAGCGGCAATCGCCGCCGTGCTCGACGACGGGCTGCGCACCAAGGACATCCTCTCCGCCGGCATGACCGAGGTCGGCACCGTCGAGATGAGCGACGCGATCATCGCCAAGTTCCTGGGCTGAGCCCATGATGATCGCCGTCCGCTGGGCGACGACCGGCGACGCGACGGCGCTCGCCACGATGCTGTGCGACATGGCGGTGTACTACCGGCAGCCGCCGCTCGACCACGAGCGCGCCTTGTCGGCGGCACGCAAATGGCTGGATGAGGAAAGCCCGGCCTATCCGCATTTCGCGCTGGCCTTCATCGGGGCCGAGATCAGCGGCCTGGCGTCGGTAGCGATCGCGCATCCCGGCATCGACCTCGAGCGGCTATTGTTCCTCAAGGATCTGTTCGTGCGCGACAAGGCTCGCAACGCTGGGGTCGGCCGGGCGCTGGTCGGCTTTCTCGCCGACCATTGCCGGCGCAACGGCATCGGCCGCATCGACCTGACCACCGAGGACTGGAACGAAGGCGCGCTGCGCTTCTACGACCGGCTTGGCGCCGAACGCCACGGCCAGAAGATCTTTCTCAGGCTTTCGGGCGAGGCGCTGGGGGCGGTCAGACCCTGACGCCCGCCGGCACCGGTCCCCAAGGATTTTCGCCCAGCTGAGGCGGCATAAGCCCGAAGACTAGCACGGCGATGCCGCCAATGAGCGGGACGAAGCAAAGCAGGGCAAACCAGCCGCTCAGGCCGGCGTCATGCGCACGCCGTACGAGGAGCGCAATGCAAGGCAGGATCAATCCCGAAAAGAAAACCAGTAGGGGTATGAACCCTATGAACCCCATCGGCGTCCTGTCCGCGTTGGTTTCGAAGCCGTTGATCGCCAGTTCAACAAGTATCCCGAAGCCGAAAAGCGCGAGCACCCCGAGGGTGTAGAATAGCCAGAAGGCCCAGAATTCCTTGCGGCGGGAGCGTCCGGTGAAATTACCATAATCCGCGATCACCGCGCGCCAGAAATAAGCCCACAGCCCTGTGGAGTAGGCGGGACGGCTTCGGGCAGAACGGCTGGTCTGCCGTGGCTGACTGGTGGTTGACGACGATGCGGCCGAGGCCGTGGCGACAATGTTGTGCGCCGTGCCGTCGCCCGGCTGGAACTCGACAAGGGTACCCTTGCCGAGGGGCAGTTCCAGGCTGAAATCGATACGGGAAAAGATGTAGCGTTTGCCGTCGGTTCCGTTGATGTAACCGTAGTCCTGGCCTTCGTCATAGTGGAACACCGTCCCGCGCATGCTCTGCCCCATTTCACATTGCGTCGCGAGACGCTACTTAAAGTTGCACGTAATTGCAATACGCACGCAGGGCTACGTTCTGGCGCCCGCCGGCACCGGTCCCCACTGGTTCTCCCGGGCCTGGGTCGGGATGAGCGCGAAGACCAGGATGATCAGGCTGCCGATGGTGGGGATCAGGATCACCAGGAAAAGCCAGCCGGTCAGGCCGATATCGTGCAGACGACGCACGGTCATGCCGAGGCCAGGCAGAAAGGTCGCAAGTAGGAAAAGGCCGAACAGGCCAATCGTCACCGCCGGCATTTCAGCGTCGTCGAGATTGCCCATCGCGGCATCGGCGAAAATGCCGATGCCGGTCACTGCCAGCAGCGCGACGAACCAGAACAGGCAATAGGCCCAGTATTCCTTGCGGCGGGCGCGGCCGGTGAAGTTGAAATAATTCTCGGTGATGCCGCGCCAGAAATAACCCCACAGGCCGGGCTCGGCCGGCCCGGTGCTGGCGGCGCGGCCAAAATGCCGCGGCTGTGCGATTTGAGCAGCGGAAGAGACGGACGCACCGGTTCGCGCATGGGCGCCGGCGGCCACGCCGGTTGGAGGCGCGGATTGGGCGCCGGCCGGGAAGATGTCGCGCGCCTGGCCGCCGCCGGGCTGGAATTCAACGGCCGTGCCTCGGGCAATTGCGATTTCGCGGCGCAGATCCTCACGCGCGAAAGTATAGCGCTCACCATCCGCCCCGGTGATGAAGCCGAAGCCCTGGGTCTCGTCATAGTGAAGAACTTCGCCGCGCATGCCCCGATCCCCCGAACGCCCGACCAGACTGTTCAAAGTTCCGGCGGATCGCAAGGGGCAGCATGAAAATGCGACGGCTGGCGCGGCAGCCATCGTGACGACATGGCCGGGAGATCTCAGCTCGGCCGCTTCTTCGCCTTCTTGGGTTTCGGCGGTCCGGCGTTGTCGAATTTCGGCTTGCCCGGCTTTTTCGCCCAGGGCTTCGCGTCAGATGCGGCGGGGCGCTGGTCGCCAGCCGGCGCGCGCTTCTCGAATTTGCGCTTCGGCGCGTTCGGGTCGAACGGCGCCTTGCCGCGATGCGGTTTCTTGTCCGGACTTGGCGGCTGGTAGCCGGCGCGCGACAGGTCCGGCATGCCGTCCAGCCGTTTCACCACGATGTTACCCTGCAATTTGCGGTCGGGACCAACGGCGGCGAGGAAACGGTCGGCCCAGTCGGCGGCGATCTGCACGAAGGTCTCTTCCGGCTGCATCTTGATGGCGCCGATCTCGCGCTTGGTGATGCTGCCGGTGCGGCACAGCATCGGAATCAGCCAGCGTGGCTCGGCATTCTGCCGGCGCCCGACCGACAGCGAAAACCAGACGCTGGCGCCGAAATCGTCGCGGCGGCTGGGCGCCTCGTCGCGGCGCGCGAAGTTTTCGCCCGCCGGTCTTTCACGCGACGGCGTGAACGGCGCGACGTCCATCAGATCCTCTGGCGCCGAGCGGCTCGAGCGGCACAGCCGCACGAAGGCGGCCGTCACCTGCTCGGCGCCGCGCTTGGCGAGAAGCGCGTCGATGAAGCCGCGTTCGTCGTCCTTCACCGGTTCGTCGAAGGCGGGATCGGCAAGGATGCGCTCGTCGTCGCGGCGGATCACGTCGTCGGCGGATGGCGGACTTGCCCATGTCGCGGTCAGCTTTGCGCTCGCCAGCAGGCGTTCAGTGCGCCTGCGGGCGCTGTTGGGCACGATCAGCGCGCTGACGCCCTTGCGACCCGCGCGTCCGGTGCGGCCGCTTCGGTGCAGCAGCGTTTCCGGGTTGGTCGGCAGGTCGGCGTGGATGACCAGCTCCAGATTGGGCAGGTCGATGCCGCGCGCCGCGACGTCGGTGGCGATGCAGACCTTGGCGCGGCCATCGCGCATCGCCTGCAGCGCGTGGCTGCGTTCGTTCTGGCTGAGCTCGCCCGAGAGCGCGACGACGGAAAAATTGCGGTTGTTGAAGCGTGCGGTGAGATGGTTGACGGCGGCACGGGTGTTGCAGAACACCAGCGCGTTTTTCGCTTCGTAGAAACGCAGCACATTGATGATGGCGTTCTCGCGATCGGCCTGGGCGACGCCGAGCGCCCGGTATTCGATGTCGAGATGCTGCTTCTCCTCGCCGGCGGCCGAGATGCGCACGGCGTCACGTTGATAGCCCTGGGCGAGGGTTGCGATGGAGCGCGGCACGGTGGCCGAAAACATCAGCGTGCGGCGCTCGGCGGGGGCGGCGTCGAGGATGAATTCCAGGTCCTCGCGAAAACCGAGATCGAGCATCTCGTCGGCTTCGTCCAGCACCACCGCCTTCAGCGCCGACATGTCGAGCGAGTTTCGCGTGATGTGGTCGCGCAGCCGCCCGGGCGTGCCGACGACGATATGGGCGCCGCGTTCCAGCGCGCGCCGTTCGGTACGCATGTCCATGCCGCCGACGCAGGAGGCGACCGTGGCGCCGGTCAGCTCGTAGAGCCATTCCAGTTCGCGCGTCACCTGCAGCGCCAGCTCGCGCGTCGGCGCCACCGCCAGCGCCAGCGGGGCCGCGGCATGGGCAAAGCGGTCGGCGCCGCCCAGGAGCGTCGGCGCCATGGCAAGGCCGAAGGCCACCGTCTTGCCGGAGCCGGTCTGCGCCGACACCAGCGCGTCGGCCTGGCCAAGTTCCAGGACCGCCTTCTGCACCGGCGTCAGCTCGGCATAGCCGCGTTTTTCCAGCGCCTTTGCCAGCGCAGGAACAAGTGCTTCGAAGTTGGACATCTCACTCTTTCGGAATTCAGGGCTTGCGCTCATCATGGAGCACATACAGGGCTGGCGCAGCGCCAGCCAGACGATCTCGCCCGTTCGTACTTGCTGGCGCCGCTCTTGTACAGGGCAGGCGGCCCCGCCTTCCCTTCTCCCGCAAGGAGGGAAGGAAGAAACACCACTGATTGACTCCTGCCGCAAACCGCGTAAAAGCCCGCTTCGAACGGGATCGTTTTTCGATGCGCGGCCTTTTGATGGCTCTTCTTGCATTCGATGCCCCCAGCCGCAATGAGCATCATTGCGCCGGGCGTTTCGGCGCGTCCCCCCGTTCCAGCAAAGTAACGGCCAAAACCACCACCAAAACGGTGTGATTCCCTTGGCCTGACCACCCTCTCCCGGGTTCGGCCCGGGGGACGGAACCCGCACCTGGCCGGCGGGTTTTCTCCAACAACCAAGCGGAGAGGGATAGGAGATCTTTATGAGTTTCAAGGTTGCGGTAGTTGGCGCCACGGGCAATGTGGGCCGCGAAATGCTCAACATACTGGAAGAGCGCGGTTTTCCGGTCAGCGAAGTGGTGGCGCTTGCCTCGCGCCGCAGCCAGGGCACGGAAGTGTCGTTCGGCGACCGCACGCTGAAGGTCCGCGCACTCGACACCTACGACTTTTCCGACACCGACATCTGCATCATGTCGGCCGGCGGCAATGTCTCGAAGGAATGGTCACCCAAGATCGGCAAGCAGGGCTGCGTCGTCATCGACAATTCCTCGGCCTTCCGCTACGACGCCGACGTGCCGCTGATCGTCCCGGAAGTGAACCCGGATGCGATCTCGCTGTTCACCCGCAAGAACATCATCGCCAACCCGAATTGCTCGACGGCGCAGCTCGTCGTGGCGCTGAAGCCGCTGCATGACGCGGCCACCATCAAGCGCATCGTCGTGGCCACCTACCAGTCGGTGTCGGGCGCCGGCAAGGAAGGCATGGACGAGCTGTTCACGCAGACCCGCGCCGTGTTCGTCGCCGACCAGGTCGACGTCAAGAAGTTCACCAAGCGCATCGCCTTCAACGTGATCCCGCATATCGACGTTTTCCTCGATGACGGCTTCACCAAGGAAGAGTGGAAGATGGTCGCCGAGACCAAGAAGATGCTCGATCCCAAGATCAAGCTGACGGCGACCTGCGTGCGCGTGCCGGTGTTCATCGGCCATTCGGAAGCGGTCAACATCGAGTTCGAGAACCCGATCACCGCCGACGAGGCGCGCGACATCCTGCGCGAGGCGCCGGGCTGCCAGGTCTTGGACAAGCGCGAGGACGGCGGCTACATCACGCCGCTGGAATCGGCCGGCGAGGACGCCACCTTCATCTCGCGCATCCGCGAGGATTCGACCATCGACAACGGCCTGTCGATGTGGATCGTTTCCGACAATCTGCGCAAGGGCGCCGCCCTCAACGCAGTGCAGATCGCCGAACTGCTGGTCGAGCGCGGCCTGATCCAGCCGAAGAAGAAGGCAGCCTGACGGCTGTTTGGCTTTCGCTCGCGGGCCGCACCGCCGCTGCCGCGGCTGGCCCTCCGCGAGGGCGCCGGACGACCGGCGGCCCGCAGTCGCGGGCTCGGCCTTCGGCCGTTAGCTCACCTTCCCCCCGTCCTTATATGGGGAGAAGGTGCCGGCAGGCGGATGAGGGGGCGCCGGCCTATGTCCGATTTTCCGCCGCCAGTTCCCGCAGCAACCTCATCGCTTCCTCGGCCCGGTTGACCGGCACGAACAGATGGTCATGATAGAAGGCGGAGACGGGATTGACGCCCATGCCGGCGGCGGCGAGGCGTGCGGTGATGGCGGCGAGGAAGCCGACGGCTTCCAGCGACGAATGGATGTTCAGCGTTATCATGCGGCAGCGGAAAACGGCTCCCAGCCCGGCTGCCTGCGCCTCGTCTTCGGGCAGGATCAATGTCGTGCCTTCGCATTCGCGAAACAGCATGACCGCTTCGAGTCCTTCCGGAACCGATACACCCGCCGGCAGCGTGGCGAAGACATGGATGCCGGCAATCAATTGCGGCGTCATCGACGCCAGCAATGTCTTCAGATCTGTCTCTCCGGCCATATTGCCTGCTCTTGGTCTGAGGGGCCACGCCCGCCGGCTCTTCATATACGCGACCGAAGCGCGCCGATAGCCACGCCGGCGCGCTGCACGGACAACCCGGCGAGAGAACTGCGCTGCGGCGTGAGAACATCAACGATTTCAAATGCTTGCTGGAGATCGGCATGGCCTTGGCAGGCGCGGCGAAGCACCGGCCTTCAATGTCTAGGGATCAAATCGGCCGCCTGGGAGTTAGGAACATGGCGGCGAGGACGGCGATCCCCGTGAGAGAGGAACGACAATGAAGAAAATCATGACCATTCTGGTGCTGACGGCAGCGCTTGGCGCCTGTTCGCAGACGGAAAAAGGCGCGGCCGTCGGCGGCCTGGGCGGAGCAGCGGTCGGCGCGGCGGTGGCGGGCGATCCCGTCCAGGGCGCCGTGGTCGGCGGCGCGGTCGGTGCCGTGGCCGGCGCGCTGATCGGGCGGGCCAGCGAACCGGGCCGCTGCCGTTATCGCGACAGCCGCGGCCATGTCTATGTCGATCGTTGCCCGAGCGGCTATTGAGCGGCAGCATCCGCACAATGAATTCGAAATAGAAAACGGCGGGCTAAGGGCCCGCCGTTTCGAAAAAGACGATCGGTGATCGATTACTCGGCCGTGGCGGGCTCCGCCTCGGCCGGCGCGGCCGCAGCCGCCGCGACGGCGGCAGCGGCGTCGTCCTGCGCCTTCTTCAGAAGCGCGGCGCGCTCCTGTGCCTTCTTGCCGGGCTCGGCCTTTTTCGGATTGGAACGGGCGTCGCGCTTGGCGAGGCCGGCCTCATCGAGGAAGCGCAGCACGCGGTCGGTCGGCTGGGCGCCGTGCGACAGCCAGTGCTTGACGCGCTCGGCGTCAACCTTGACGCGCTCGCCGTCCTTCGGCAGCAGCGGGTTCCACGAGCCGAGCGACTCGATGAAACGGCCGTCGCGCGGCGAGCGCGCGTCGGCGACGACGACGTGGTAGTAGGGACGCTTCTTCGAGCCCGCGCGGGCCAGTCTGATCTTCAGTGCCATTTCTTATCTCCTAAAAGCTCTGATTTCGTTGGTAGGGTTGCGGCTAAATCTTTGTCTTCAGCCGGTTTTCGTCACGCCGTTGGCAGCGGCGATCTGTTCGTGGTGGCGGATCACTTCGCGGACGACGAAGTTGAGGAATTTCTCCGCGAAATCCGGGTCGAGATGCGCATCGTCCGCGAGCTGGCGAAGACGGGCGATCTGCTGCTGCTCGCGCGCCGGATCGGCCGGCGGCAAGCCATGCTCGGCCTTGAGCAGGCCGACCGCCTTGGTGCAGCGGAAGCGCTCGGCCAGCATGTGGATGAGGGCGGCATCGATGTTGTCGATCGAAGCACGGTAGCCGGCCAGGATGGTGCGGGCGTCCGCCATGTCCTTTTCCTCGTTCATCGCGTCCTCACTTCTTCTTGCCGAGGCCAGGCAGGCCACCGCCGCCGAGACCGGGAAGCCCGGGAAGCTTCATGCCGCCGGGCAAGCCGGGCAGGCCACCGCCGCCGGGAAGGCCGCTGGGCAGGCCCTTTATGCCGGCGGCCTGCGCCTGCTTCTGCAAGGCTTCGAGCTGCTTGGGATCCATCTTGGAGAGGTCAGGCATGCCGCCCATGCCACCGGGCATCATGCCGCCGAGGCCCATCTTGGAGGCGAGCCCGCCCATCATGCCGCGCATCAGGCCGCCGCCTTTGCCCTTGCCGCCCATCGCCTTCATCATGTCGGCCATGCCGCGATGCATCTTCAAGAGCTTGTTGATCTCGGCCGCGTCGGTGCCGGAGCCGGCGGCGATGCGCTTCTTGCGCGAGTGCTTGAGAATGTCGGGGTTGGCGCGCTCGGCCTTGGTCATCGAGGAGATGATGGCGAGTTGGCGGCCGAACATCTTGTCGTCGAGACCGGCGGCGGCCATCTGGTCCTTCATCTTGCCCATGCCGGGCATCATGCCCATGATGCCGCCCATGCCGCCCATTTTCGACATCTGCTGAAGCTGCTGGGCGAGATCGTTCAGGTCGAACTTGCCCGACTGCATCTTTTTGGCCATCGCCGCCGCCTGCTCGGCATCGATGTTCTCGGCGGCTTTTTCGACAAGCGAAACGATGTCGCCCATGCCGAGAATGCGGTCGGCGATGCGCTTGGGATGAAATTCCTCCAGCCCGTCCATCTTCTCGCCGGTGCCGATCAGCTTGATCGGCTTGCCGGTGACGGCGCGCATCGAGAGCGCGGCGCCGCCACGGCCGTCGCCGTCCATGCGGGTCAGTACCAGCCCGGTGATGCCGACGCGCTCGTCGAAGCTCTTGGCGAGGTTGACGGCGTCCTGGCCGGTCAAGGAGTCGGCGACCAGCAGGATCTCGTGCGGGCCCGACACCTTCTTGATGTCGGCCATCTCGACCATCAGCGGCTCGTCGATATGGGTGCGGCCGGCAGTGTCGAGGATGACCACGTCGTGACCGCCGAGCCTGGCCGCTTGCACGGCGCGTTTGGCGATATCGACCGGGTTCTGGCCGGCCACGACAGGCAGCGTCGCCACCTTGACCTGCTCGCCGAGCTGGCGCAACTGCTCCTGCGCGGCGGGGCGCCGCGTGTCGAGCGAGGCCATCAGGACCTTCTTGTTCTGACGCTCGGTGAGCCGCTTGGCGATCTTGGCCGAGGTCGTCGTCTTGCCGGAACCCTGCAGGCCGACCATCATGACGACGACAGGCGCCGGTGCGTTGAGGTCGACGGCGACGCCTTCGGCGCCGAGCATGTCGACCAGCTCGTCATGCACGATCTTGACGACCATCTGGCCGGGCTTGATCGACTTCAGCACCGCCGCGCCGACCGCCTTCTCGCGCACCTTGTCGGTGAAGGAGCGCACCACTTCCAGCGCCACGTCGGCCTCGAGCAGCGCACGGCGCACCTCGCGGAGCGCCGCCGAGACATCCGCCTCCGACAGCGCGCCGCGGCCGGTCAGGCCGTTCAGGATGGAGCCAAGGCGCTCCTGAAGTGATTCAAACATTCTGTTTCCTTTTCCCTGGCAACCGGATGGTGCCCGAGAGGTAATGCGTTCGCGCCAAGTGTCCAAGTCTCGTGGCAAGCAAAAGCCAAAACCAAAAAGCACCCGGGGGCGCACAGCGCTGCCGGGTGTTGGCCTCCAGGATCTGTTTACAGCACTTGGCCTCAAAGAGGCTTCGGCGTCCTGGTCGGCTTGCTCGGACGGATACTCGTCGCGGAATTCGGGGCTGTAGACAGGAAAACGGCCGCGGAGTCAAGACAAGGACCGTTCCGCCGGTCTCCCCGCGCAGCAATCAGGTCGCCTTCGTTCCGTCTGCAGGTTCGGCCGAGACGCTCAGCGGCGAGCGCGGATGCAAAAGCAGCAGGGCCGTCAGCAGGCTGCAGGCGATGCCAATCATGGCGATGAGGACCGCGTCCGACGTCGCCCAGCCCGGCCCTTCGAGTGGTCTGGCGGTAAACAAGGCGAAGGAATTGTAGCTCTCCTGATGCGAGATCAGCAGGAAGCCGGTCAGATTGTTGCCGAGATGGGCGCCGAGGGCCGCGCCGAGATTGCCGGTGGCATAGACGACGAGCGTCAGAAGCAGTGCAAAAGCGGCGATCGAGACCAGCACGCAGGCGTTGATGGCGGCCGAGGCGTTCGCGCTCCAGTGCAGCGAGGTGAACAGCAGGCCCGGCAGCAGCGCCCAGACGAACGGGCTCCTGAACCGGTAGGCAAGACCGCGCAGCAGGTAACCTCGGAACAGCACCTCTTCCGATGACGTCTGCAGAAAAGTGAGCGCCAGGATCGGGATCAGGAACAGCAGCCAGGACGACAGGGCGATCGAGCCGCGCGCGATCTCGGGCTGCATCAGGTAGAGCAGGACCTCGGACACGAGCGACGTGACCAACACCGCGACCAGTCCCTTGATGAAACCCGAGCGCGAAATGCGACGGCTGTTGCCGAGGAGCGCCGACAGCTTCTCGCCATGCACCCAGCGCATGGCGATCCACAAGCCGATCCAGATGCCGGCGAAAGACGCGAGCGCGGTGAGAATGCCGATTGGCGACGCAAGGAAACCCTGCATGCCGCCGGCGGGCGCAGCCGCGCCTTGCGCTGTCCGCCAGGCGAAAAAGGCATAGGTGCCGCCCAGCAGCACGACCCCCGTCGACGCGGCCCAGAACAGGACGACGATCCCGGTCCCGAGAAGCAGGCGCGGCAGGGTCGTCTTTTCGTTGGCTGTGTTTCGATAGTGCTCGAAGGCGGCAGGGTCCGATATCACGCTCTCTCGCAAGCTGGTGCTTCGCGTCGCATGATCTATGGGATCGGGCGGTTCTGCGCAATCATTCCTATTCGCTACGCCCCGCCAGCCTTCGGCGCATTCGCGCCGCCCTCGCCTGCCTGCCGGCAGGCGAAAGGCATGCTCCGATGATTAACCCCGTGTCCTATCCGCCTCAGCGGACCACATAGACGATGCGCCGCGTCTGCGGGTCGATCAGCGCCGGCTGGCCGTTCACATAGACGTAGCGGTAGTCGTAATCGGGGATCTCGCGCAGTTCGACACTCTCGGGCAAAACGGCCCCGGTGACCACCTCGCCCTCAAGATAGACAGGGTCGACGCGATGCGTGTCGACATAGGTCCTGACTTCGGCGGGAGGCTGCGGGATGGCGTCCTCGACCGGCTCGCCGGCGATGATCGAGCCGGTGTAGTCGGTGGAATAGCCCTCGGGCGGCGACACGACGGCGACGCTGGAGCCGAGCGGACGTCGCGTCAACACGACCCGGTTGCCGCCGAAATCAGCCGTCACATAGTCCGAATAGACCCAGCCCTGGCCACCGGCTTCGGCGATGGTGCACCATTTGCTGTTTTCGATACAGCCATTGAGCGTCGCCGACTGGCCGGCGGCGAGCACGCCGATGACAGGATATTGCGGGCCCGGGCCAGCGCGGACATTGAGATCGGTGATTGCGGAGACGGGGGTGTCGGCCATGGCGGCGCCCGAGAAGAGCGTGAGCATTCCGGCGACCGCGGGAAACAATACGGATTTCATGGTTTCTCTCCGTTTCATGGTCCCTCGGCAGCGAAAACGGGAGAGCGGCGCATGCGTTCCAGCTAAAATGTTGAAGCCAACTCACGATTTGTTCCCGTTTCTTGCGGCAGGCCGGTCAGAAGGTCGTGAACGAAGGCCAGTTTGCGCGCCGCGACATCCGAGATGACGAAGGGGTAGAGGTCGGGCAGACCCATGCAGCGATTGATGGAATTGGAGGCTTCCGACAGCACCAGCCAGCGCGACAGGATCTTTTCGAACGGTTCGGGAGCGGGTGTCGGTTCGGACGGCGCTGGTTGTAGCATGCCCCCGGTATCGCCTTGGGGCAATTCGTTGGCTTCCACCGTCTCCAGCCGGCCGAGCGGGAAGTTCAGCGCATGGACCATTTCCAGCGTGTCGGTGATATGCAGGTGGTGGGCCCAGCTTTCGGCCCAGTCCTCCCAGGGATGGGAGGTGGCGTAGGACGAGATGTGGCGTTGCTGCCAGTCGGGTGGGGCACCATTGGCATAGTGGTTCTTCAATGCCTGCTCGTAGCCGGTGCGCTCGTCGCCGAACAGCGCGCGGAAGGCGTCAAGCCTTTGCGGATTGTCGCGGATCAGCCGGTCCCAGTAGTAGTGGCCGAGCTCGTGGCGGAAATGGCCGAGCAAGGTGCGATAGTTCTCGCCCATCTCAACGCGCCGCCTTTCGCGCTCGGCGGAGTCGGCTTCGGCGACGTTGAGGGTGATCAGGCCATTGTCGTGGCCGGTCAGGATGCGCTCGCCGCCCGGGCCGCCGCCGATCGGATCGGCAAGGAAGTCGAAGGCAAGGCCGGCCTCGTCGGCGGGGTTCTGCTTGGGCGTCACCGGCAGTCCGAAAGCCAGCAGCGAATAGACCGCGCGCTTCTTCGCGGCCTCGACCCGTATCCAGCGGCGGCGGTTGCCGTCGACGGAGAGGTCCGGGATCAGCTGGTTGAGCGCGCAGGCGCGGCAGAAGGGCTGTCCCGGCTCGGCCATCCAGTTGCAGGCGCATTCGTCGGCGTTGGCGCATGGGGAGCCGCCGTCGGCACCGGACAGGGCAAAGCAGGCGCGCTGCGGATCATAGAGCACGGCACTGGAGCAGTTCAGGCACCGGGCGTTCTCGAAATAGAGACGATGGCCGCAATGAGGACAGTCGAAGAGTTTCATCTCGGTCTCGGACCAGGGAACAGGGGAAGGCGCGTCGTGCAAAACGCCGGCCGACAGACGTCGTTCCCGACTGTGACGTCATTGAGCAACATGGCGCAAGGATCGTCAGGCCATGGGTGGTTCTTGCCACAATATTTGCTTGATCGTAGGCAAATTCCCTTCCATTGGCCAGCTTGCGCGCGCGACAGTGACAAGTGCGCGTTTCACTGGCAAATTCCGGCCGGGACGTGATTCAGGCAACCAGGAGAGAACAACATGGCATTTCTTGCCAAGGGTAAGATGTTTGCAGCGGCCACTGTGGTGGCGATGCTTGCGCTGGCGACGGGCGCGCAGGCGGCGGCCAGCTGTGGCAAGACCGGAGCCGGCTTCGATGCCTGGAAGCAGGACTTCGCAGCGGAGGCTAGGGCCGAGGGCGTGGGTTCGAGAGGACTGGCGGCCCTGGCCGGCGCGACCTACGCGACCAGGACCATTTCCGCGGACCGCGCCATCCACAAGGCTTTCAGCGGCTCGGTGGAAGCCTTCATGAAGCGCCGCGGCGGGGCGGCGATCATTTCCAGGGGCCGGGCGCTGAAGAAATCGAATGCGGCGCTGTTCGACAAGATCGAACGGACCTACGGCGTCTCGCCGGGCGTGCTGCTTGCCATCTGGGGCATGGAGACGGGCTTCGGCGCCTCTATGGGTAACCAGAACACGGTGTCCGCCATTTTGACGCTTGCCTATGACTGCCGCCGTCCGGATTACTTTCAGCCGCATGCCATTGCGGCGCTGAAGCTGGTCGATCGCGGAACGTTGACTGCCTCGTCGGTCGGGGCCATGCATGGCGAGATCGGCCACACGCAGTTCCTGCCCGGAAATGTCCTGAAATATGGAGTGGGCAGCGGAAACCTGCGCGACAAGAGCACCGCGCTGGCTTCCACGGCCAACTTCCTCAAGGCGCATGGTTGGCAGGCCGGCGCGAGCGCTCAGGCGAATATGGGTGCAATTGCCGGCTGGAACTCGGCGAGTGTCTATCAACAGGCCATCGCCCGTATCGCCACCGCAATCGATGGCGAGTGATCGTTAGGGCAGTTCACCGTTTCACGGAAACGGCGAACCGGTCTATGTCTTTGCTTTTTTGCGTAATTCCCAAGGGAAAGCGCTACGCGCTTTCCCGGGAAAACCGTACACGCTTTTCCTGGAATTGCTTTTCAGCAGAAAGCCCGGCCGCGTTGCCGGGTTTCCTGTTCGCTGACCGGTAGAGCGGTCAGTCCCGGCGGTTGCGCGCCGCCAAGGTCCGCAGCCTCAGCGCATTGAGGCGGATGAAGCCGGCGGCGTCCTTCTGGTCGTAGGCGCCGCGGTCGTCCTCGAAGGTCACCAGCGCGTCGGAATAGAGCGTCTTCTTCGACTTGCGGCCGGTAACGATGACATTGCCCTTGTAGAGCTTCAGACGCACCGTACCTTCGACATCCTCCTGGCTCTTGTCGATCATCGTCTGCAGCATCAGCCGCTCGGGCGCGAACCAGAAGCCGTTGTAGATGAGTTCGGCGTAGCGCGGCATGAACTCGTCCTTGAGGTGGGCAGCTCCCCTGTCGAGCGTGATCGATTCGATGGCTCGGTGGGCAGCGATAAGGATGGTGCCGCCGGGGGTCTCGTAGACGCCGCGCGACTTCATGCCGACGAAGCGGTTCTCGACGAGGTCGAGCCGGCCGATGCCGTTGTCGCGGCCGAGATCGTTGAGGGCGGCGAGCATGGTTGCCGGCGACAGCTTCTTGCCGTCGAGCGCGACCGGATCGCCCTTCAGGAACTCGATCTCGATCTCGGTGACCTTGTCCGGCGCGTCCATGGGCGAGACGGTGCGCTGATGGACGAATTCCGGCGGCTCGCTCCACGGGTCCTCAAGCACCTTGCCCTCGGAAGAGGAATGCAGGAGATTGGCGTCGACCGAGAACGGCGCGTCACCCTTCTTGTCCTTCGGCACCGGAATCTGGTGCTGCTCGGCGAAGTTGATGAGGTCGGTGCGCGACTTGAACGACCAGTCGCGCCAGGGCGCGATGACCTTGATATCGGGATTGAGCGCATAGGCCGAAAGCTCGAAGCGCACCTGGTCATTGCCCTTGCCGGTGGCGCCGTGGGCGATCGCGTCGGCGCCGGTCTCCTTTGCGATCTCGACGAGGTGTTTCGAGATCAGCGGCCGGGCGATCGAGGTGCCGAGCAGATAGGTCCCTTCGTAGACGGCGTTGGCGCGGAACATCGGGAAGACGAAGTCGGCAACGAATTCCTCGCGCACGTCGACGATGCGGATGTCCTTGATGCCCATCATCTCGGCCTTGCGGCGCGCCGGCTCCAATTCGCCGCCCTGGCCGAGGTCGGCGGTGAAGGTGACGACCTCGGCGCCGAGCTCGGTCTGCAGCCATTTCAGGATAATGGATGTGTCGAGGCCGCCGGAATAGGCGAGCACGACCTTCTTGACGTCTTTTGTTTTCGACATTTGCTGTTTCCGCGACAAGAGTTCTCGGCCGGCGAGGTATCACGCCGTTTCCGGTCACTGCAAGGGATGAACGGGGCAAGGCGCGGAGAAACAGGCATCCGGGACAGCTGGATCATTCTTTCCGTCGCACAGCCGCTGGCAACGGCAGTAGCCATTCGTTATAGCAGCGTCTTTAGAGCCAACGGACTGCCCATGTCCTTCATTCCCAACACCGCAACGCTGATCCAGTTCGCCATCGCCACGTTCATCCTGGCGATCACGCCCGGACCGGACATGACGCTGTTCGTCTCGCGCACACTGAGCCAGGGCCGCGCCGCCGGCTTCGCCTCGATGGCGGGGGCGCTGTGCGGCACGCTGATCCACACCACCTTGGTGGTGGTCGGTGTCTCGGCGCTGATCGTCGCCTCGCCGATGGCCTTCTTCGTGCTGAAGATCTTCGGCGCCGGCTATCTCGTCTTCCTGGCCTGGCAGGCGATCACCAAGGGTTCGGCCTTCTCGCCGGAGAAGAAGACGGGCCCGCAAATCTCGCTGTTCCGGAGCTGGATGGTGGGGCTGGGCGTCAACCTGCTCAACCCGAAGATCATCCTGTTCTTCATGACCTTCCTGCCGCAATTCGTCTCCGCGCATGATCCGCACGCGCCGGGAAAGCTGTTCTTCCTCGGCGCCATGTTCGTGGTGCTCTCGACCCCGGTGACGACCCCGATGGTGCTGGCGGCGGAGAAATTCTCGGCGGCGATGAAGGCCAGCCCGCGCGTGACGCGGGTGGTCGACTATCTCTTCGCCGGCGTGTTTTCCGCGTTCGCGCTCAAAATCCTGACTGCCCAGGCGAAGTAGGATTTTGCTGTTCGCTGCTGATCTCTTCCGAACCGGAGGTCAGCAAAGCTCCCTGCTTACGCGGGCGCTCGGTTCGAGGTCAGGGTTCGGCTTTCCACCAGCTTCCGGCCCAGCGCCCGGCGCTGAGCCAATAGAAAATGCCCCCGACCATGCCGCCGCCGATGACGGCGGCCATGGCGCGCGGCTCGGTGACGGCGAATGGCGTATCGCCCATCTGGTCGGCGAAGCCGAGGAAGACGGCGGCGACGATCGCACCGGCCAGCGCATAGAACAGCCAATCGCGCCGGCCGAGAATCTCGGCGATCAGAATCACGAGGGCCGCCGGCATGAAGGCGAAATAGGCGGCAAACAGCGCGACGAAGGGGATCGAGAAATAGAGCGAGGCGGTCGCCGCCGGCTCCGCATGCGCCGGCGTGTAGCCGAGGGAGGCCAGGAACAGGACATTGAGGAACGCGCTGGCCGCCAGCGCGGCGACGGCATAGCCGAACAGGATGACGGCAAGGCGCACGATATAGGCGACGAGACGGGTCATTGCGAATCCCGGCGTAAGGGATGGCCGGACTTGCGCCCGGCCAGAAACCAGTAGACCGAACCGGCGGCAATGCCGGCGGTGGCCAGGAAGCCGAGAAAGCCCGGGTTGAAAACAAACCCTCCGGCCGAGCCCGGGACAAGAACCCCGAATGCGATGGACGTGATCGCGCCCGTGGCCGCGAAGTAGAACCACCCCCGAAGCGACAAGCGTTCGGCCATGAAGATCGCGGGGCCGACGATCAACAACGCGCAGACCGCCACTGTCACTACCGCGAGCGGGAAGGAAACCAGCCAGTCGAATGCGAAAACGATGGACCAGTTGCCATATTCGAGCCCTTCCAGAAGAGCGATCAGCAGCACAGGCACCAGGATCGAGGTCAGCACGGCGGCGATATAGCCGACTGCTATGAAGACGAAGCGCTTGAGCCCGGCGACGAGACGCCTCACGCCTCGCCGTGCCCCGCGATCATCATGGCTTCCAGCGCCAGCCGGTCGACTTTGCGCATGCGCTCCGATTCCGATTTGAGCTGGCCGCAGGCGGCGAGGATGTCGCGGCCGCGCGGCGTGCGGATCGGCGAGGCATAGCCGGCGTTATTTATGTAGTCGGCGAATTTCTCGATCGTCTCCCAGTCCGAGCACTGGTAGTTGGTGCCGGGCCAGGGGTTGAACGGGATCAGGTTGATCTTGGCCGGAATGCCCCTGAGCAGCTTGACCAGCGCCTTGGCGTCGTCGAGGGAATCGTTGACGTCCTTCAGCATCACATATTCGAAGGTGATGCGCCTGGCGTTCGACAGGCCGGGATAGGCGCGGCAGGCGGCGATCAGCTCCTTGAGCGGATATTTCTTGTTGATCGGCACCAGAAGGTCGCGCAGATCGTCATTGGTGGCGTGCAGCGAGATGGCGAGCATGACGCCGATCTCCTCGCCGGTGCGGAAAATCTCCGGCACCACGCCTGAGGTCGACAGCGTGATGCGGCGCTTCGACAGCGAAAGGCCGTCGCCGTCGGAAGCGATCAGCAGCGCCTTCTTGACCGCCTCGAAATTGTAGAGCGGCTCGCCCATACCCATCATGACGATGTTGGACACTTTGCGGCCCTCGGCCGGCACGATGGCGCCGTCGGGCGTGTCGCGGTCGGGGAAATCGCCGAGCCGGTCGCGCGCGGTGAGCAACTGGGCGAGGATTTCCTCGGCCGTCAGGTTGCGCACCAGCTTCTGCGTGCCCGTGTGGCAGAAGGAGCAGGTCAGCGTGCAGCCGACCTGCGAGGAGATGCAGAGCGTGCCGCGGCCTTCCTCGGGGATGTAGACAGTCTCGATCTCGACCGGGCGACCGGCGCCGCGCGGCGGGAAGCGGAACAGCCATTTGCGCGTGCCGTCGGCGGAGACCTGCTCCTCGACGATCTCGGGCCGCGCCACGGTGAAATGCCTGTCGAGTTCGGCGCGCAGATCCTTGGAGATGTTGAACATGCCGGCGAAATCGGAGACGCCGCGCACATACATCCAGTGCCAGAGCTGCTGTGCACGCATTTTTGCCTGGCGCTCCGGCACGATGCCGGACGCGATGAGCGCCTCGCCCAGTTCGGCGCGCGTCAGGCCGATCAGCGACGGCTTTTCCGGCTGTATCGCGCGGGCGCGCAACGCGTCGCGGGCGCCTTCGGCGGTGAGGTCGAATGAAAGGGTCATGGTTGCACTGATATAAGCGGTTTGCGGCCGATTTCATCCATCGGCCTGATATGAAGCGCGGCCCATAGCACAGCTTGGCGGCGGAGTCATGCGATGGCGAGGCGATCCGTGCGCCGACCGATTGACAGATGCGCCGGCCGGTCAGACCTGCGGTCCGTGCTTTTCGCCCGAAAACGGATCACTTGATCGTGTTGAAGTAGCGGTTCTCACCGCGCGTTCGAACCCTGAATGGGGCAACCATGCCCCGACAAATGGGAGTATGCACGATGAACTCTATCAAGCTCGCCGTCATTGCCAGCTTCGTCGGCCTTTCCGCCTCGCAGGCATTTGCCGAAGACGCGATGGGCACAATGACAATGATGAAGGCAGGGCAAGTCACGGCAATCATGCCGGACGGGCATATGGGCACCATGACGCCGGACGCGAAAATGAGTGCCGAGATGATGAAGATGGCAAAGCCGATCAAGCACTGCATGATGATGATGACCGACGCCAAGGGCAAAGCCTTCATGATCGACACGTCGACCAAGAAGGCTCAGGCGGAATGCGAAAAAATGGCCATGTGAGGCCTGCCGTCGATCGATATTCCCGCCGGCTCGAAGGTCGGCGGGAGCCCATCCGAGCCTTGTTCCCGCAGACCACTCCAGCACACGCAGGTCGAGATATCCACCTGTCGGTGTTGAGGGTGTCTCATGATCAATGCGGAAACGACGATCATTGCGCCGAACCGGCATAACTTCCTTGTTCATGGTGCCAAACCGCAGCCATGGACTTTTGCTCCACGTCCGTCTTCCATTTCACGTTTGATGCGAACGCTTGATCGAGGCCATGCCTGTGTTAGGGCTGGGGCTCCGTCGAGAGGACAGACATGGCCGGTACAGTGCGAAAATACCCCTTGCTGCGGCGTTCGCGCGCGATGTGGGGCTCTCGCCGGGTGTGGCAGCCGCGGCTGGTGTTCTGGGCCGGCGCGATCTGCATCGGCGTGATCAGCGTGCTGTTCGCGGTGCTCGCCGACAAGGCGCAGGTGCTGTTCCATGCCATGACCGGCGATGACGGCGGCTGGCGCTTCTACCTACCTTTGGCGATCACGCCGCTCGGCTTCGTGCTGTGTGCCTGGCTGGCGCAAGCCTTCTTCCCGGGCTCGCAAGGCAGCGGCATTCCGCAGGCGATCGCGGCGCGGCATCTGCGCGACGACGACGACCGTGGCCACATCCTGTCGCTGAAGCTGGTCGCGGGCAAGATCGCGCTCACCCTGGTCGGCCTGTTCTGCGGCGCTTCGATCGGCCGTGAGGGACCGACCGTGCAGGTCGGCGCGTCGTTGATGCTGCAGGCGGCACGCTGGGGCGGCATGGCGCAGGCGCGCGGCCTGATCCTGGCCGGCTCGGCCGCCGGCATCGCGGCCGCCTTCAACACGCCGCTGGCCGGCATCGTCTTCGCCATCGAGGAAATGGGCCGCACCTACGAAGCGCGGACCAACGGGCTGGTGCTGACGGCGGTGATCCTGGCCGGCATCGCCTCGCTCGGCCTGCTTGGCAACTACACCTATTTCGGTGTCTCGAAGGAGACGATCTCGTTTGCCGCCGAGTGGCCGCTTGTGATTGCCTGCGGCGTCGTCGGCGGCGGCCTCGGCGCGCTGTTCTCGCTCCTGGCGCTGAAGGCGACGCGCCGGATCCGGCGCTGGAACACGGGGCAGCCCTTGCGGCGCGTCCTGCTGGTCGCCGCCATCTGTGGGCTCGGCGTCGCGGCGATCGGCATCGCCTCGGGCGGCCTGACCTTCGGCACCGGCTACGCGCAGGCGCGCGGCGCCGTTGAAGGCACGCCGCTGCCCTGGTTCTTCTTCGCCGAGAAGTTCCTTGCCGGGCTGCTGTCGATGGTCTCGGGCATTCCGGGCGGCATCTTTGCGCCTTCGCTTTCGGTCGGCGCCGGCATCGGCAGCTCGCTCGGCCTCGTCTTCGGCGCCAGCACGGGTGCGGCCGCGTTGCTCGGCATGGCCGGTTATTTCGCCGGCGTCGTGCAGGCGCCGATGACGGCCTTCGTCATCATCCTGGAGATGACCGGCAATCACGACAATGTCATCGCGCTGATGCTGGCCTCGATGCTGGGCTACGGCACGGCGCGCATGATCTCGCGCGAGCCACTCTATCACGCGCTGTCGCGCGTCTTCATCGCGGAAGCGATCCGCCGGCGCAGGGCGGAGGCGGCGCCGGAACCAGGTCCGGCGTGAAAAACAAAGGCCGGACTCAAGGGTCCGGCCTCTCTGTTCAAAGCGAAATTTCGACTATTTGCAGTTGGCGATCGACGACAGCGCCGCCGAGATGCCTTTCAGCGAGAAGACGTAGGAGGTGGTGTTGCCGCGGCCGGACTTGGCCTGCACCTTCATGTCGGTGCCGGATTTCATGGCGGCGATCAGCACCGGCTCCTCGGCGGCGTTCTCGACCCAGGCCGACTTGCCGCGCGTGAACATCGAAAACGTCTTCTTGTCGATGGTGACGGTGGCCTTGGAGTTTTCCTGGAAGGTGTAGCCGGCGATGAATTGCGGCTCGTAGGACACCTGCTGGCCGGGCCGCTGGCTGACGAAGAAGAACATGTCGCCATGGTCGAGCGTCGGCGGCTGCTTGTCGGTCGGCACGGTGAGGACATAGCAGACCTTGCCGCCCGATGCCTGGTAGCTGTAGGTGCCCCAGGCATTGTGCTGGCCGATCTTGGTCGCCTGCTGCGCCATCGCCGGCGCTGCGAAGGCCACCAGGACCAGGCTCGAAACTGTAGCAATCAATCCGCGCATCGTTTTTCCCGTATTCCAAATGGTGCGGAGGCGGGCCGCGTGGCGTCCTGCCGTCGCTTCATTTTGATTTAATCTGGGTTACCAAACGGTGAATTACCTCTGAGAAAAGGACGCTCACCCCAGGAAACCGCCGCCGTCTTCGCGCCGCCGCCTTTTAAGCGGCTGGCGCGATGTCCCTTCGGCGACTTGGAGGGCATGAAAGCGGCAAGAGTTTGACTTTTCCACAAGGCCTCTGAACGCTGGTGTCCAGCGCGCGCGAAGGCCGGTTCCAGGGCTCAGCCCTTGTCCGATATGGCGTCCTTGGCGGCCTGCCGGTGCGCCGGCGTGATATGGGCGCTGACGGCGGTGATCGCGGCGGTGAGCACGGCGATATCGTCGGTGAAGCCGAGGCCGAGGACGAAATCGGGGACCATATCCACCGGCAGGACGAAATAGCCGAGTGCCGCCACCAGGATGCCTTTTGCACGCAGCGGCGTGTTCTTGTCCATGGCGCAGTAATAGGCCGCGACGACATCTTCCATGAACGGGATCTGCCGCGCGGCCTTCTTGGCCGTGCGCCAGAATTTCTCGCGCACCTCGCCCTCACCGCCCAGCCTGTCGCCAAAGCCGAAGAAATCAAAACCGGATTTTTGCGCCATCAATTTCTCCTTGCGGGCTCATGCGCTTGCCTGCGCATGGCCGCGGGGCAAAATGTGGTGAAACCCGACGCTTGCTGCAAGAGCTTGGGAGATCGCTGGCCTGAAAATCGGAATCAGTCTTTAGCGTGCTGTCCTGCGGATCAGGTGATGCCGGCCTGGCGGACACTCCGCTGGCAGTCGTCCTCCCTTGGAGTTCGGCGGCAAACGCACCTCCCGTCGTCATTCTAGGGCGAAGCAAGGAGCGAAGTGACGCGGCGCAAACCCTAGAATCCATGCCGCGACTCAAGAGCGACGCAGCGGTGCTGAATTCTGCTCGACTGCACCCCTTGGTCAACGTCGCGGCATGGATCCTCGGGTCTGCGCGTCCGCTTCGCCCGTGGATGACGAAGCCGGGGTTGCCGCACCTATGAATTACCCTAACCAACAAAGCGGTTCATTTTCTTCGCCAACTCGATGTCAAGCGTCGTGACGCCGCCGGCATCGTGCGTGTTCAGCGTCACGTCGACGGTTTTGTAGACATTCGACCAGTCGGGATGATGGTCCATCTTCTCGGCAGCAAGCGCGACGCGGGTCATAAAGGCGAAGGCTTCGGAGAAATTCCTGAAGGTGAACGTCCGTTTGATGGAAGCGCCATCCGCAGCCAGCGACCAGCCTTCGAGGTCTGTCAGCGCCGCGATGATGGCTTCCTTGCCAAGTTTCTCTCTCGTCATGTCCGGTTCCTGTGCTATTTCGAAGATGACTTTCACCATAGCGCCGGATCGATGAGCACGAAGCCCATAAAATCCATTCTGTTCGTCTGCCTGGGCAACATCTGCCGCTCGCCGCTGGCGGAAGGCGTGCTTCGTTCCGTGCTGACGGAACGTGGACTGGGCCGGGACATAGTGCTCGATTCGGCCGCAACCAGCGACTGGGAGGCGGGCTCCGCCCCTGATCGGCGTTCGATCGCCATCGCGTCGCGCCACGGCATCGACATATCGGAACTGCGGGCACGCAAGATCGCGCCCGAGGATTTCTCGCGTTTCGACCTGATCTTCGGCATGGACAGGTCGAACGTCGCCGACCTGAAGACGCTGGCGACCGCCGGCGTGCGCGACCGCATCCACCTGTTCCTGGAATTTGCGCAGGGAAAGGCGCGCGACGTGCCGGATCCCTATCACGACGGCGAGGAAGCCTTCGCCGAGGTCTACCGCATGATCCGCGAAGCGTCGGAGGCGCTGGCGACGCGGCTTGCCGCGCGCGTATCGGCGCCCGACAGCGGCCAGGCTTCCTCGACGATGTAGGGGCCGCCGCCGACCGAATCGCGCGACGACATCAAGACGAACCGGCTGATGCGGAACGGCAATGTCGAAAAATTGCCGCGCGCCGAAAGATATTGGGCGACGTCCAGCGGGCTCGAATTGCGCAGGCGGGCCAGTGTGACATGCGGCATGAACTTGCGCGGATCGGCCGGAATGCCGAGCCGCTGGCAGATGCGCTCGATTTCAGCCTGAAGCGCCGAGAGATCCGGCGAGGCAGAGACCCCGGCCCATACGGCATGCGGTTTCTTCTGGCCGAAAGCGCCGACGCCCGACAGCGTCAGCGGGAAGGAGGGGCGGTGGACGCGGTCGAGCGCGTTGGCGATCTCGTCGGCGACATGGCCTTCGACATCGCCGATGAAGCGCAGCGTCAGATGATAGTTCTCGACGTCGATCCAGCGGGCCCCGGGCAGGCCGCCCCTGAGCAGGGACAGCGAAAGGGCGGCGTCACGCGGAATTTCGAGGGCGGTGAAAAGACGCGGCATGAAGAGCCTCCCTTCCTCGAATCGAACTGTGCCCCCAGCGAATCATCGATAATCAAACGGGGCAAGAGGTTTGTTGGTCACAGGTCTCGTCAAAAAGATTTCCCCAACGGAAAGGGCCTATCCCGTCTTACGATCCTCCCGGCACCGCCGCGATGGCCTTCTCGACCGCAGGCAGGATGCGCTCGACCATCTGGGCGACCCCCTTGGCGTTCGGATGCAAGCCATCCTCAAGCTGCAAGGCGGACTGGCCGGCTACGCCGTCGAGAAAGAACGGGTACAAGGTAACGCCGTATTTTGCAGCCAGTTCCGGGAAGATGGCGTCGAAGGCGTTCTGATAGTCGGCGCCGAGATTGGGCGCTGCGCGCATGCCGGCCAGCAGAACGGCGATCTTGCGCTCTTTCAACTTGGCCAGCATCGTATCCAGGTTCTTGCGGGTGATGTCGGGCGAAACGCCGCGCAGCATGTCGTTGGCGCCGAGTTCGAGGATGACAAGCTGCGTGCCGTCCGGCACCGACCAGTCGAGCCGCGCCAGCCCGCCGCTGGAGGTGTCGCCGGAAACGCCGGCATTGGCGATGGTTACATCCCTGCCCCTGGCGCGCAGCGCCGCCTGCAGCCTGTCGGTAAAACCCTCGTCGGGTCCGAGGCCGTAGCCGGCCATCAGGCTGTCACCGAAACCGACGATCTTGAAAGGCTCGGCGCGTGCCGACGAGATGGCGCCGCAAATGGCGAGGAAAACGATCAGGCCTGCGGCAATTCTGCGTTGGAAAGACATGCGGCAGGTCCCATATGACAGAGAATTCTTCCGGCGACGGCCCGCAGGCGGAGCCCTCATCCCCATATAGGACGCTTTCATTTTGACAGAAGCCGTCATCGAGCTGAAAGACGTATCGCTGACATTGGGCGAAGGCGCCTCGTCCGTCCATGTGCTGAAGGGCGTCAGCCTCGATGTGGCGCGCGGCGAGGCGACCGGCATCATTGGACCGTCGGGGTCGGGCAAGTCGACGCTGCTCATGGTTCTCGCAGGTCTGGAAAGGGTCGATTCGGGCACGGTACGAATCGCCGGCGAGCTGCTCGACGGCAAGAGCGAGGATCAGATCGCATCGTTTCGGGGGCGAAACATCGGCATCGTGTTCCAGTCCTTCCATCTCATCCCCAATATGACGGCGCTCGAAAATGTCGCCGTGCCGCTGGAGCTGGCCGGTCATGCCGATCCGTTCTCGGTGGCGGAACGCGAGCTGGCGGCCGTCGGTCTGAGCGACCGCGTGACGCACTATCCCGGCGAACTTTCGGGCGGCGAGCAGCAGCGCGTCGCGATCGCCCGGGCGCTTGCGCCATCGCCGCGCATCCTCATCGCCGACGAGCCGACCGGCAATCTCGACCAGGCGACCGGTAGGCAGGTCGCCGACCTTTTGTTCGCCAAGGCGGCCGAGCGCGGCATGACGCTGGTGCTGGTCACGCATGATCCGGCGCTCGCGGCGCGCTGTTCGCGCCAGGTCTCTATGCGCTCCGGCAGGATCGAGGCGCCGGCGCCGACCAAGGCCATCGCCTGATGTCGCCGGCGCGGACGTTAAAACTCGCCGTCCGCTTCTCCTTGCGCGAGATGCGCGGCGGCCTGTCCGGTTTTCTGATCTTTCTTGCCTGCATCGCGCTCGGCGTCGCGGCGATCGGCGGCGTGAATTCGGTGGCCCGCTCGGTCAGTGCCGGCGTCGCCAACCAGGGCCAGACGCTGCTTGGCGGCGATCTGCGCTTCCAGCTTAACCAGCGCGACGCAAGCGAAGCCGAACGCGGCTTCCTCGATGGGCTGGGCACGATGTCGAGAACCGCCAGCATGCGTTCGATGGCGCGGCTTGCCGACGGCTCCGATCAGGCGCTGGTCGAGGCCAAGGCCGTCGACGAGGCCTATCCGCTTTACGGTGCGCTGGAAACCGAGCCGGCGCTGACGAAGCAGGAACTGTTTGGCGAACAGTTCGGTGTTTTCGGCGCGGCCGCGCCCGACCTGCTGTTCGAGCGGCTGCATGTGAAGCTCGGCGATCGGCTGAAGCTCGGAACCGCCACCTTCGAACTGCGCGCCAGGCTGGTCACCGAGCCCGATGCCGTGTCCGAAGGTTTCGGTTTCGCGCCGCGCCTGATGATCTCGACCGAGGGCCTGGTCGCGACAGGGCTGGTTCAGCCGGGCAGCCTCGTCGAGAATTCCTACAAGATCCGGCTGGCCGCCGACGCCGACGAGGCGCGGCTCAAGGCCATCCAGGACAAGGCTGCCAAGGATTTCCCGGAGTCCGGCTGGTCGATCCGCACGCGCAGCAATGCGGCCCCGGCGCTCTCTTCCAACATCGAACGCTTTTCGCAATTCCTGACCCTGGTCGGGCTGACGGCGCTGGTGGTCGGCGGCGTCGGCGTCGCCAACGCGGTGCGCGCCTATCTCGACGGCAAGCGCGGCGTCATCGCCACCTTCAAGAGCCTGGGCGCATCGGGCGGCTTCGTCTTTGCCGTTTACCTCGTGCAGATCCTGGTGATCGCGGCCCTCGGCATCGCCGCAGGTCTGGTGCTCGGCGCACTGATGCCCTTTGCCGCGAGCGCCGCGCTTCAGTCGGTCGTTCCGGTGCCGGCGCAAGGCGGCTTTTATCCCGGCGCTCTCGGCATGGCAGCGCTGTTCGGGCTGCTGGTGACGCTGGCCTTCGCGCTGCTGCCACTCGGTCGCGCCCGCGATGTGCCGGCGACCGCGCTGTTCCGCGAGATGGGACTGGAAGGCCGCGGTTTTCCACGCCCTGTCTATGTCGTTTCGGCGCTCGGCATCGCAGTGCTTCTTGCAGCGCTCGCCATCCTGTTTTCGGGCGACCAGCGCATCGCTTCGATTTTCGTCGGAGCCACCATCTTCGCCTTTCTGGTGCTGCGTCTGGTCGGCGCGCTTGTGCAATGGGCGGCAAGGAAGTGCCCGCGCGTGCGCTTCGTGGCGCTCAGGCTCGCCGTCGGCAACATCCATCGGCCGGGCGCGCTGACGCCGTCGGTGGTGCTGTCGCTGGGGCTTGGGCTGACGCTGCTGGTGACGCTGGCGCTGATCGACGGCAATCTGCGGCGGCAGATCTCCGGCAGCCTGCCGGAGCGGGCGCCGAACTTCTTCTTCGTCGATATCCAGAGCAGCGATGTCGACGGCTTCTCCAGTCTGATCAGCAAGGAGGCCCCGCAGGGGACGCTTGCCAAGGTGCCAATGCTGCGCGGCCGGGTGATGGCGCTGAACGGCGTTGCCGTCGACAAGGTCAGGGTGCCGGCGGAGGGCGCCTGGGTGCTGCGCGGCGATCGCGGCCTGACCTATGAGGCCAAGCAGCCGGACAACGCGACGCTGACCGAGGGCAGCTGGTGGCCGGCCGATTATACCGGCGAGCCGCTCGTCTCGTTTTCCGACAAGGAAGGCAAGGAAATCGGGCTGAAGCTCGGCGATACCGTCACCGTCAACGTGCTCGGCCGCAATGTCACGGCCAGGATCGCCAATTTCCGCCAGGTCGAATGGGAGACGATGGGCATCAACTTCGTCATGGTGTTCTCGCCCAACACATTTGCCGGCGCGCCGCATGGCTGGGTGGCGACGCTGACCGAAAAGAGCGTCACCGCGGCTGATGACGCCCGCATCCTCAATGCCGTCACCCGCGCCTTCCCGGCAGTCACTACGGTCCGCGTCAAGGACGCGCTCGACATCGTCAACCGTCTGGTCGGACAGCTCGGCGCGGCGATCAGGGCGGCGGCCGGCGTGGCACTGATCGCGTCGGTGCTGGTGCTGGCCGGCGCGCTCGCCGCCGGCAACCGGGCGCGCATCCATGACGCGGTGGTGCTGAAGACGCTCGGTGCGACGCGGCTGACGCTGATATCGGCCTTCTCGCTCGAATACATGCTGATCGGCCTCGCTACGGCGGTCTTCGCGCTCGCCGCCGGCAGTGCCGCCGCATGGTTCGTCGTCGCCCGCATCATGACATTGCCGTCGCATTTCATGCCGGAAGTGGCGGTGGCGACCATTCTCTTTGCGCTGGTCATCACCGTCGGCATCGGTCTCGCCGGCACCTGGCGGGTGCTCGGCCACAAGGCAGCGCCCGTGCTGCGAAACCTCTGAGTCCGCATCGGTTCCACCCCGCCGACGGCCGGCATTTGGTTAAATCGACGTAATGTTTCGCGGCCAAAGGGCTGGAAAACCGCGCCATGCGTGCCTCACGAAGCATTACACCCGGTTACGGTCTTGTTCTTGACGCGAATAACCATCATATTTCGCCGCAGGCATGCTGGAGTCCCGCCAGCGGCGCCTGGGTCCGGGTGGACCCGACACCGGACGGGGCAGAAGCAATAGAGGACCACAATGGCTGAACCCATTCGCAACTATCAGACGCGCGCCGTGCCCGGCGCCGCCGTCGACATCGATCAGGGCCTGCGCGCCTATATGATCAAGGTCTACAATTTGATGGGGCTTGGTCTCCTCATCACTGGTCTTGCCGCCGTCGGCACGATCATGCTGGCCACAACCACCGATCCGGCCTCGGCTGTCGCGACGCTGCCGAGCGGCGAGATGCTGACCTCGTTCGGCTACGCGATCTTCGGCTCGCCGCTGCGCTGGCTGGTGATGCTGGCCCCGCTGGCCGCCGTTCTGTTCCTGTCGTTCCGCGTCCAGTCGATGAGCGTGTCGGCGGCGCAGACGACGTTCTGGGTCTATGCGGGCCTGGTCGGCCTGTCGCTGTCGTCGATCTTCCTGGTCTACACCACCGCCAGCATCTCGCAGACCTTCTTCGCCACCGCCGCGGCCTTCGGCGCGCTGTCGCTGTTCGGCTACACGACCAAGCGCGACCTGACGGCGATGGGCTCGTTCCTGATCATGGGCGTGTTCGGCATCATCATCGCGATGGTCATCAACATCTTCCTGCAGTCGTCGGCGCTGTCCTTCGCCGTCTCGGCGATCGGCGTGCTGGTCTTCGCCGGCCTCACCGCCTACGACACGCAGAAGATCAAGGAGATGTATTTCGAGGGCGACGCCTCCGACGTCGCTGGCCGCAAGGCCATCATGGGCGCGCTGACGCTCTATCTCGACTTCATCAACCTGTTCATGTTCCTGCTCCAGTTCATGGGCGACCGCCGCTAAGGGCTGGTCCGCGTCATGGTCTGACTGGACCATCGGGTTTGGAAGGGGCGGCCCAACGGCCGCCCTTTTCTTTTGCGCCGACCTTTGCTGTTATTGCAGGCAGACAAAGAGGCCTGCATAAAGAATGAGCACTATCGTTATACGGGCCGCACGCGCGGCCGACCTCGACACCATTACGCAAATCTATGCCGACGCTGTGACCCGCGGCACGGCGAGCTACGAGCTGGAGCCGCCAGGTCGCGCCGAAATGGGCACGCGATTCGACACGCTCCAGGCCGGCGGCTTCCCTTACCTTGTGGCGGAAAAGGATGGCGCCGTGCTCGGCTATGCCTATGCCGGTCCCTTCCGGCCGCGCCCGGCCTATCGCTTTGTCGTCGAGGACTCCGTCTATGTCGCGCCTGATGCCAAGGGCCAGGGTGTCGGCCTCAAACTGATGCAAAGCCTGATCGCGGCCGCCGAGGCTGCGGGCTTTTGCCAGATCGTCGCGGTGATCGGCGATGGCCATCCCGACAGCGCTTCCGTCAAGCTGCACGAAAAGCTCGGCTTTCGTCATTCCGGCCGCCTCGAAGGCTCCGGCTACAAGCACGGCCGCTGGCTGGACACGGTGTTCATGCAACTGGCGCTGAACGGCGGGGCATCCGCCCCGCCCGATCCGGAATCATTGCCGGAGCGGAAATTCCGTCAAGAAAAGTAATGGCTTAGATGAGCCCAAGACTGAGGCCAACCGAAGCAATTGCGCCGCTGTTTCAGGCCTCGACCAGCTTCAACTTGCTGTCGAAGACGCCGAGCACACGGCCAAGCTCCTGCCCGCGCTTGAGGATGCGGCCGCCCGCGGCGATGACGGCGAAGGCGCCTTGTTTGCGTGCCAGCTTCGGGTCCTTGACGATCTGGAACAGCGGCACCTCGCTGGCCCGGCGGAACACCGAAAACACGGCCCTGTCGGTGAGATGATCGATAGCGTAGTCGCGCCATTCATTGGCGGCGACCATGCGCCCGTAGAGTTTCAGGATCTGGTCCAGTTCGCGCCGCTCGAAGCGCACCGGCTGGTCGAGGCGCGCACGGCGTGCCTCGTGGAGCGGGATCAGTATTGCGGATGCGTCGCCATCCTCCGTCCCGCCGCCATGATCGGTCATGCCTCGATCCTTCAAAAATGAATCTTTGCCAACCAAAATTGGCGCTTTCGCCATCGAATTGCAAGTGCCGGCGAAGCGGTGCGGACCCGCGCCATTTCCGTCGCGTCCAGTCACGTTTGCAAACGACATGTTGGAATTGGTGATGCTCCGCCACATTCTCGCCGTTTTTTATCCGCGCTCATGCCCCAATGTCCGACGAATTTACCGGCGTTGCCTGAGACGGTTCGGTCCGGCACCGGCTCGTAAACCCCAAGCCCCCCGCCCACGGGTCTGCGTCGGATCGAACCAACCTCGGTTTTTCCTCGGAAAGACCGGGTGCGACGATCCCAAAACCTAAATGACCGACGTCAGAAGCAAGCTGACGTCGGTTTTTTCATGTCTGGATCGCCGCTAAGGTGGATTTCCCGCCATAGGACGGTTTTCAGGCCGATCCGGTGCGACCGGCAGGATCGATGCGCGCCGAAATCTTGGCATGCCGTCCGCGCTTGCCAACGCTATCGCCACTTAATAAGGTGTTAAGTGAAACGGGAGCGGCAATGCCACGCATATCGGACTCCACGGTGAAAGAGGTGAATGGCACGGTCGCGGCCACCCCTGAGGCGGGCGGCGTCGGTCCCCGCATCAAGGCGCTGCGCATGGCAAGGCGCGTCTCGCTGCGCCGGTTGGCCGACATGACCGGCACGACGGCGAGCTTCATCAGCCAGCTCGAGCGCAATCTGTGCGGCGCCAACACAGGCACGCTGCTCAGGATCGCCGCCGCTCTCGATCTCGGCATCAACGACCTGTTCGAGGGCAGCAGCCGTCCGTTGCACAAGGTGCTGAGGCGCGCGGAACGACCTGTCGTTCCCGTCGGCGTGCGAGGCCGCAAGATGCTTTTGTCGCGGCGGCCGATCCATCAGTTCGAGGTTTATGCGGGGCATTTCGAGGTCGGCGGCTCGACCGGCGACGACGCCTATGTGCATGGCGGCGAGCATGAGATGTTCGTGGTGCTCAAGGGAACTGTCGAACTGACGCTTGCCGACGAGCGCCATCTGATGCGCGAAGGCGACAGCGTCGAATACGCGACCTCGGTGCCGCACCGCACGGTCAATGTCGGCGACACGCCGGCGGAGGTGCTCTGGATCATCGCGCCGCCGACCGCAGGCGCGCTGGAACTCGATCAGTACAGGCCCGGAAACCGCTCGCATCCGGGTGAATGAGAACAAATGCGAGCTCTGGAATGGGAGAGTTGAACATGAGAGTGAAATTTGCACATGCGGCGTGCCTGGGCGTGCTTCTGGCGGCGACGGCCGCGCTCGCGCAATCGAAGCCGGTTGCCGGAGAGGTGGCCGAAGGCTCGCTGAAGGGCAAGACCCTGACTTTCGTGTCCTATGGCGGCATCTACCAGGACGGCCAGGCGGCAGCGCTCAAGGAGTTCGTGGACAAGTCGGGCGTCAAGCTGCTCAATGACGGCCCGACCGAGATCGCCAAGCTGCAGGCGCAGGTCGAGTCCGGCAATGTGACATGGGACGTTGTCGATACCGACGATCTGCCGCCTTATGTCTATTGCGGCAAACTGTTCCAGAAGCTGGACTTCACCAAACTCGACGTCTCGAAAATTCCCGAGGGCCAGGTCGGCGAGTGCTCGGTGCCGGCGATGAACTACGGCGTCGTGCTGATGTACAACACCGAAAAGTACAAGGACAATCCGCCCAAGAGCTGGGCCGACTTCTTCGACACGCAGAAATTCCCCGGCGTGCGCGGAATCGACGGCTCCGGCAGCCCGACCGGTGGCTTGCTGGAACAGGCGTTCAAGGTTGCCGGCGGGGACCCCAAGGCGATGACGGTGGCCGATATCGACAAGGCCATCGATGTGGTTCGCAAGCTGGGCCCCGATACCATCTTCTGGAAGACGGGTGCAGAATCGCAGCAACTCGCCGAATCCGGCGAGGCCGACATGCTGATGATGTGGACAGGCCGCGCCATGACCGCGGTCAAGAACGGCGCCAAATACGCACCGGCCTGGCAGGACTGGCTGGTGGTGATGGATCAGATGACGATCCCCGTCGGCGCCAAGGACACGGAGGCATCCTACGCGCTGCTCAACGCCTATCTTGGCAAGCACGCGCAGGAGGTGTTGACGGAGCAAACGTCTTACACGCCGATCAACAGTGAAGCGCAGCCCAAGGTCGACGCTTCCGTCTCCGCTTTCCTGACCAACACGCCCGAACGCCAGAAGCAGGGCTACAAGCAGAACTTCAAGTTCTGGGTCCCGAACTTCGCGGTGGCGCAGGAGAAGTGGTCCGCGCTGATGTCCGGCAACTGACCGGCTGAGGGAGACCAAGGCCGTGAGCGTGTCCAAGCCAGCCATTCCGGCCGCCGAAAGGCGCCGGGCATGGCGGCCGTTCGCGCTCGCGCTGCCGGCGCTGGTCCTGCTCTTCGCGGTGATTGGCTATCCGCTGCTCACCATCGTCGTGCGCAGCCTGTCGGAGCCGCAGTGGGGCCTGCAGAACTATATCTGGTTCTTCGGCGCGCCCGTCAACCTAGCCGTGCTCCGGCGGACCTTCCTCATTTCAGCATGGGTCACGCTGGTCTGCGTGGTTTGCGCCTATCCCTATGCCTATCTGATGACCGCGGTCCGACCACGCGTGCGCTTGGTGCTGCTGCTATGTGTGTTGATCCCGTTTTGGGTGAGCGGCGTGGTACGCACTTTGTCCTGGGTGATACTGCTGCAGGATTCGGGGGTCATCAACTCGATCCTGCGGGCGCTCGGGTTCGGTGGCATCAGGCTGATCCGCACTCAGACGGGCGTGGTCATCGGCATGGCGCAGGTGCTTTTGCCTTTCATGATCCTGCCGCTCTATTCGGTCATGAAAGGCATCGATCTCAGGCTGATGCAAGCCGCGCGGAGCCTCGGGGCGAGACCCTCGCGCGCGTTCCTCACGGTGTATCTGCCGCTGTCGCTGCCTGGCGTCTATGCCGGTGCGATCATCGTCTTCATCCTGGCGCTCGGCTTCTACATCACGCCGGCCCTGCTCGGCGGACCGCGCTCGACGATGCTGTCGACGCTGGTGCAGACACAGGTGCTCAGTCTCCTGCAATGGGGCAGGGGCGGCGCCATGGGCGTGGTGCTGCTCGTCACGACCTTCGTGCTGCTGGCGCTTGCCGCGCCCGTGATGCGGTCCAGCCATCGGCAAGCGGGGCGGCCCTGATGGAGATGAAGCCGCTTACCCGCCTCATGCTGGGCCTTGTCTGCCTGCTGGTAGCCATATGGTTGGTGGCACCGACGCTCGTCGTGGTGCCGATGTCATTCAACGAGAACAAATCGCTGGCATTTCCACCCCAGGGCTTCTCCTGGCAATGGTACGAAAATTTTGTCACCAATCCGGATTGGTCGACCAGCTTCCTCAACTCACTGAGGGTCGCATCGATCGTTGCGGTTCTGGCAACGGTGCTCGGCACCCTTGCCGCCTTCGGCCTCGACCGCATGCAGGCGCGGCCGGCAAACCTCCTGCGCATGCTGATGCTGACGCCGATGGTGGTGCCGGGCGTGGTCCTGGCCATCGGCATCTACGCCGTCTATCTCGACACGCGGCTTGTCGGCACGCTGCTCGGCTTCGTGCTGGCGCACACCATCCTTGCGCTGCCTTTCGTGCTGATCGCCGTTTCGGCCAATCTCGAAGTGTTCGACAAGCGGCTGGAGACAGCCGCGGCGAGCCTGGGCGCAGGTTCGCTCACCACGTTCCGCACGGTGACGCTGCCGCTGATTGCCCCTGGGGTACTGTCCGGCCTGCTGTTCGCCTTCGCCACCTCCTTCGACGAGATCGTCGTGTCGCTGTTCATCACCAATCCCTATCTCAAGACGTTGCCGGTGCAGATCTTCGCTTCCATCACGCGCGACGCCGATCCGACGGTCGCGGCCGTCGGCACGATCCTCTTATGCGCAACGACACTGCTGATCGGCGGCGGCATGCTGCTTCTTGGCCGTGAGCGGAAGGGAGGCTTATGAATCGGAAAGCGGAAAATCGTGGTGCGGCGATCGACCTGGAGTCGGTAAGCAAGGCCTATGGTTCCTTCAAGGCGCTCGACGGCGTGTCGCTGCGAATCGAGCCGGGTGAATTCATGACGCTGCTCGGCCCGAGCGGCTCAGGCAAGACGACGACGCTGAACGTGATCGCCGGCTTTACCGACCTGACCAGCGGCAAGCTGCTGGTCGGGGAAAAGAGCGTGGTCGGCGTGCCGGCGCACAAGCGCAACATCGGCGTGGTCTTCCAGCACTATGCACTGTTCCCGCACATGACGGTCGGCCGCAATGTCGCCTATCCGCTGAAGCTGCGCGGCGTCACCGGGGCAGAACGCGAACGCCGCGTCCGCCACGCGCTCGACATGGTCAAGATGGCCGATTTCGGCCATCGCTTTCCAAGCGAGCTTTCGGGCGGCCAGCAGCAGCGCGTGGCGCTGGCCCGCGCCATCGTCTTCGATCCGCCGCTGCTGCTGATGGACGAGCCGCTCGGCGCGCTGGACAAGAAACTGCGCGAATGGCTGCAGCTCGAGATCAAGCGCATCCACCGCGAACTCGGCACCACCTTCGTCTATGTGACGCACGACCAGGAGGAGGCGTTGGTGCTCTCCGACCGCATCGCCGTGTTCAACCGCGGCGGCATCGAGCAGATCGGCACCGGCCGCGAACTCTACGACGAGCCGGCGACGCTTTTCGTCGGCAAGTTCATCGGCGATTCCACCGTGCTGCGCGGCCCCGCCGCCACTTCCGGCAAGGAGACGGCGATCGAGATATCAGGCCAGAGAGTGGCGACCGCCAAGCGTCTCGCCAATGGCGGCAAGCCGGTGATGCTGCTGCGTCCCGAAAAGCTGGCGCTTGCGCGTCGCGGCGGCGGCGGGGATGGCCGCAACCGGCTCGCCGGGCGTATCGGCGAGGCCATCTATCTCGGCTCCGGCTCCAAATACGAGGTGGAGCTCGCCGACGGCTCGAAAGCCATCGTGCGATCGACGCTCGAGGCGGACACCTTTGCCATTGGAGACGAGGTCGACGTGCTCTTCGCCGGCGGCGACGTGAAGCTGCTCGCCGATGACGACAAGGCCGACCTGACGCTTACCTGAAACAGAGCGACCTCGCCGTTCCATGGAAAACGACGGGGCCGCCTCCTCTCTTGGTTTTGAACGCAGTTCCGGACGGGAAACCGCTCCACACTTTTCTGGAATCGCACGGAGAACGGATCACAAGATGCAAGCCCAGCGCAATGGCGACGTGTCGTTCTGGTATGCCGACATAGGCGGCCCGCCGGCCAGCCGCCCGCCCCTGCCCGGCGACATCGAGGCCGATGTCTGCATCGTCGGCGCCGGCTATACCGGACTGTGGACGGCCTATTATCTGAAGAAGGCAGAGCCCGCGTTGCGCATCGCCATCGTCGAAAAGGAGTTCGCCGGCTTCGGTGCCTCGGGCCGCAATGGCGGATGGCTGTCCGGCGGCTTCAGCTGGTCGCGCGAGAAATATGCAAAAACCTCCTCGCGCGGGGCGGTGATCGACATGCAGCGCGCCATGTCCGGCACGGTCGACGAGGTGATCGCGATTGCCGCTGCCGAAGGGATCGACGCCGACATCCGCCGCGTCGACAACATCACCGTCGCCACCAACGCCGCGCAGCTTGAGCGCGCCAAAGCCGAGTACGAAGAGGCCCGGCACTGGGAAATGCCGCCGGAGCGGTTGGCCTTCCTCGGTGCGCAGGAAGCGCGCGAGCGCATCGCCATCGACAATGTATTGGGCGCCTTCGTCGTGCGCGACGTCGCGCGCGTGCAGCCGGCCAAGCTGGTGCAGGGTCTGGCGGCGGCGGTCGCGCGGCTCGGCGTCGCCATCTACGAACAGACGCAGGTGCTGGCGCTCGAGAAGGGCAAGGTCACCACCGACCGCGGCGTCGTGCGCGCCGAAAAGATCGTGCGCGCCACCGAGGGCTTCACCGCCGGCATTGCCGGCTACGAGCGTCTCTGGCTGCCGCTGAACAGCGCCATCGTGGTGACCGAGAAGCTGCCGCAGAAGCTCTGGGACGAAATCGGCTGGAGCGGCTACGAGGTGCTGGGCGATGCCGCGCATACCTACTGCTATGCGCAGCGCACGCGGGAAGGCCGGATCGCCATGGGCGGCCGGGGCGTGCCCTACCGCTTCGGATCGCGCACCGACACGCGCGGCAAGACACAACAGGCGACCATCGACCAGCTGCACGAGATCCTGACCAGGCTGCTGCCGCAGACCAAAGGCGTGCGGCTCGACCATGCCTGGTGCGGCACGCTCGGCGTGCCGCGCGACTGGTGCACGACGTGCGGCTTCGATCGCGAAAGCGGCATGGGCTGGGCCGGCGGCTATGTCGGGCTCGGCGTTTCCAGTTCGAACCTGTCCGGCCGCACCTTGCGCGACCTGGTGCTCGGACACGACACGGAGCTGACCCGGTTGCCCTGGGTCAACCGCACGGTGAAGAAATGGGAGCCGGAGCCGCTGCGCTGGCTCGGCGTCCACGCCATGTACCAGCTCTACCGCATCGCCGACCGGCGGGAGGCAAACGGCCTGGGGCGGACGTCGCGCCTCGCCGCTTTCGCTGATCGCCTGACCGGCCATTGAGGCAGGTCACTCAAACGCGATTCCGTTTGGTCGACAGGCAGGAATGGAGACCGACAGCGCGTCGCATCATTTCCGTTTTCGGCGGCGCGCTTCAGAGCCTTCGATCGAACGGCGCATCGGAACCGGGGCGGTGAATGAAGGCGGCGCCCAGGATGGGCCCTGGCAGGCCGTCCTTGCCGACGGACTGCAAAAGCACGGCGCAGCCGCCCTTCTTGGAAATCTCACTCATCGGCAATTCGTAGCGCTGCGCCTTGCCGTGCCAGATGCCCGCTGTCTGGATGCCGGTCACCGCGTTCCAATAGGTCATCTTGCGGCCCGTGTTCTCGCCCTGGCCGATCGTGACCGTCTGCGGCGGCTCGAAATAGACGATGACGACATGAGCATCGCTGGGACCGGTCCCGCCATCGCCGGCATCGATCATGACGCGGTCGCTGGTCCGGCTGACCTTGATGGCGACCCGCATGTCTTCGCCGATCCTTGCCATGCGGGCGAGTTGGCCATCGACCTCGCCGCGATTGGCGCCGTTCACATGGACCCGGCCGTTGATGACCGCCTGCGGCGTATAGACTGAGCGGTTGCCGAAGGCCCGCATATACTCATATTGCCGCTCGGTGTTTTCCTTGCTGCTCAGCGTGTCCCGCCAGCCGAGATAATCCCAATAACCGACGTGATAGGAGAGCGCGACAAGATCCTGCCTGGCGGCAAGTTCGGAGAAGAAGGCGTCGGCAGGCGGGCAGGAACTGCAGCCTTGGCTGGTGAACAGCTCGACCACGCCCACGGGCCTGTCGCCCTGGGGCTTGTCGGCCGGGAGCCTGCCGGACTCGCCGGCGTGCCCGGCACCGGCAAACGCCGAGAAGGCCAGCGCGAACGCTGCCAGCCACAATGATCTACGCGAGGCCATGACCATTCCAATTCCCGCCGGTGATGCCGGCTTTGTTTTGATTGGCTGAAATATGTGGCAGAACCGGAAGTCAACGGGAAGTCACGTTGCGGTGAAATTTTGCCATTGCAAGCCTGGGTAGGGCGGCAATAGGAGAAGCCCACTGCATTTCAACCGGCGGTTCGATTCGGGGGCGGGATCATCATCATGTGGCAAAGTTTCCTGGCTCCAGTCGATCTCTATTGCGAGCGAACGGGTCCTGAACTTTGGGCCGAGCCGGTGAATGCTTTGACCAACCTGGCTTTCATTGCCGCGGGACTATGGGGCGTCCGCGAAGTGCGGCGATGCAGGACCGGCATTTTCGCCGAGGTCCTGGCCTGGTGGGTGGTGGCGATCGGCGTCGGCTCGACGATCTTTCACATCTTCGCTACCAAGGGAACGGTCTGGGCAGACGTGGTGCCGATCGCCGGCTTCACGCTGGCCTACACGCTGTTCAACCTGCGCCGCTTCCTGCGCCTGGAATGGGGCAAGGCGATCGCGATCTTCGTCGTTTTCTATGCCGTTGTCGGAGCGATGACTCTGGCCGTACCGGATTGGCTGCGCCAGGCGTCGAACGGCACCACAGGCTACCTGCCGCCGTTCCTGGCGCTCGCCTTCTTCGGTGTCTGGGTGGCGGCCAGCGGCAATCGCGCCGGCTGGTATAATCTGGCCGGATCGGCGATCTTCGTGCTGTCGGTCATCTGCCGCATGGTCGATCCGCTGGTCTGCACCAGCTTCCCGCTCGGCACGCACTTCCTCTGGCACCTGCTCAACGGGCTGATGCTGGGCGTGCTGCTGGCCGCCGCGGCGCGCTACGGCGCGCCACAGCGAGGCAGTAGGCAGTAGGTCCTATTTCCTACTGCCTAAGCCCTACTCCCTTGCCGCTACGCGGCAAGATCGCGCAACACGTACTGCAAAATGCCGCCGTTCTTGAAGTAGTCGAGTTCGTCAAGCGTATCGATGCGGCAGATGATCGGCACCTTCTTCACCGTGCCGTCGCCATAGGTGATCCTGGCTTCCATCTTCTGGCGCGGCTTGAGGGCGTCCAGGCCGTCGATCTCGACCAGCTCATCCCCTTTCAGGTTGAGCGAAGCCCATGAGGTGCCTTCCTCGAAGACGAAGGGGATGACGCCCATGCCGACCAGGTTGGAGCGGTGGATGCGCTCGAAGGACTGGGCGATGACCGCGCGGACACCAAGGAGATTCGTTCCCTTGGCCGCCCAGTCGCGCGACGAGCCGTTGCCGTATTCGACGCCGGCGAAGATGACCAGCGGCACGCCTTCCTTCTTGTATTGCATCGCCGCGTCGTAGATCGATTCCTCTTCCTTCGACGGGTAATGGATGGTGTGGCCGCCTTCCCTGCCATTCTCGCCCAGCATGTGGTTGCGGATGCGGATGTTGGCGAAGGTGCCGCGCATCATCACCTCATGGTTGCCGCGGCGCGTGCCGTACTGGTTGAAGTCGGCAACGCCGACGCCATGCTCGGTAAGGTATTTGCCGGCCGGCGATGCGGCCTTGATCGAGCCCGCTGGCGAAATGTGGTCGGTGGTGATCTTGTCGCCGAACAAGCCCAGCACGCGGGCGCCCTTGATGTCGCCGATCTTGCCGAAGCCCGTGGTCATGCCGGCGAAATAGGGCGGGTTCTGCACATAGGTGGAATTGTCGTCCCAGGCATAGGTCTGGCCTTCCGGCGCCTTGACGTTCTGCCAGTTCTCATCGCCCTTGAAGACGTCGGCATATTTGCGGGCGAACAGCTCGCGCGTCACGTTCTTCTCGATGAATTCCTGGATTTCCGCCGAGCTCGGCCAGATATCCTTGAGGTAGACCGGCTTGCCGTTCCTGTCCTCGCCGAGCGGCTCGGTAGTCAAGTCTTTCGTCACCGTGCCGGCCAGCGCGTGCGCCACGACCAGCGGCGGCGAGGCGAGATAGTTGGCCTGCACGTCGGGCGAGACACGGCCCTCGAAGTTGCGGTTGCCGGAAAGCACCGCGGCGGCAATCAAACCCTTATCGTTGATGGTCTTGGAGATCGGCGCCGGCAGCGGGCCGGAATTGCCGATGCAGGTGGTGCAGCCGAAGCCGACCAGGTTGAAGCCGATCTGGTCGAGCTCCTTCTGCAGGCCGGATTTCTCGAGATATTCGGCGACCACCTGGCTGCCTGGCGCCAACGAGGTCTTCACCCAGGGCTTCTGCTTGAGGCCGAGGCGATTGGCGTTGCGGGCGAGCAGGCCGGCGCCGATCAGCACGCTCGGGTTCGAGGTGTTGGTGCAGGAGGTGATGGCGGCGATGACGACGTCGCCATGGCCGAGATCATGGCCGGTGCCTTCGACGGCGTAGCGCTTCGAGATTTCAGCCGCCTTCTTGTATTCGGTGTCCATAGCCTTGACGAAGCCGGCCGGGATGCCTTCCAGCGCGACGCGGCCCTCTGGGCGCTTCGGGCCGGCCATCGACGGCACGACGTCGCCGAGATCGAGCTCCAGCAAGTCGGTGAAGACCGGGTCGGCGGAGCCTGCGTCACGCCACATGCCTTGCGCCTTGGAGTAGGCTTCGACCAGCGCGATGCGGCTTTCCTCGCGGCCCGACATTGTGAGGTAGCGGATGGTCTCGCTATCGACCGGGAAAAAGCCGCAGGTGGCGCCATATTCAGGCGCCATATTGCCGATGGTGGCGCGGTCGGCCAGCGTCATATTGGAGAGACCGGGACCGAAGAATTCGACGAACTTGCCGACGACGCCCTTCTTGCGCAGCATCTGGGTGACGGTGAGCACGAGGTCGGTGGCGGTGACGCCCTCCTTCAGCTTGCCGGTGAGGCGGAAGCCGATGACCTCGGGCAAAAGCATGGAGACGGGCTGGCCGAGCATGGCCGCCTCGGCTTCGATGCCGCCGACGCCCCAGCCGAGCACGCCGAGGCCGTTGATCATTGTGGTGTGCGAATCGGTACCGACGCAGGTGTCGGGATAAGCGGTCGTTTCGCCGTCCTCGGTGTTGGTCCACACCACCTGGCCGAGATATTCGAGGTTGACCTGATGGCAGATGCCGGTACCGGGTGGCACGACGCGGAAATTGCGGAACGCCTGCTGGCCCCATTTCAGGAACTTGTAGCGTTCCTCGTTGCGCTCATATTCGAGCTCGACATTGCGCGCGAAGGCCATCGGCGAGCCGAACTCGTCGACAATGACGGAATGGTCGATGACGAGGTCGACCGGCACCAGCGGGTTGATCTTTTGCGGGTCGCCGCCGAGCGAGGCCATTGCGTCGCGCATCGCCGCCAGGTCGACCACCGCCGGAACGCCGGTGAAATCCTGCATCAGGACACGGGCAGGGCGATAGGCAATCTCGACGCCGGCCGTCCCCTTGTCGGTCAGCCAGCCGGCGACGGCCTTGATCGAGTCCTTGGTGACGGAGCGGCCGTCCTCGTTGCGCAGAAGGTTCTCCAGCAGAACCTTCATCGAATAAGGCAATTGGGCGATGCCGGTGAGCCCGTTCTTCTCGGCCTCGACGAGGTCGAAATAGGTATATTCGGCGTCGCCCGCTTTCAGCGTGCGGCGGCAATTGAAACTGTCGAGGGATTTTGACACGTGCGATCCGTCCTTGTCTGTTCAGCCTGAAAGGGAACGGACGCCGATGGCATGCAATCACGCGCAAAGGTGCGGGTACGGCCATTTCCGCTGTCCGCTCCCAAGCAACCCGAGCCGTTCAAGGCGGCGCGTGCGCTGGTTCGGCGCTAGTTCTGTTCCCGCGCCGACCGCTGGCACGGATGCACCGCATATAGAGAATTTTCTGGAATAGTTCTAGACAGTTAAAAAGCAAATTTGTGCGATGCGGCAGGGGCCGAGGCGGATTGTTTCAGGGCGGGCGAGGGATGCGGCTTATCGCCGAAAATCTGGGCGGCGAACGCGGCGGCGAGACGGTGTTTTCGGGCATTGGCTTTGAGCTCGATCAAGGCCAGGCGCTTGTCGTCACCGGGCCGAACGGATCAGGCAAATCGACCTTGCTCAGGATCGTCGCCGGACTGCTGCCGAAGGCTGAAGGCAATTTGCTGATCGAGGGCGGCGGCGATGAATTTCCGTCGATCGCTTCGGCCTGCCACTATCTCGGCCATCAGAACGCAATGAAAATGGCGCTCAGCGTGACGGAAAACCTGCGCTTCTGGCGCGACTTCAACGGCGGTGGATCCTTCGGCGTCGAGGAGGCGCTGGAGACGGTCGGACTGGGCGGCATCGGCCATCTGCCGTTCGGCTATCTCTCGACCGGGCAAAGACGACGCGCGGCGATTGCGAAACTGCTGCTCAGCCACCGGCCGATCTGGCTGCTCGACGAGCCGACGGCGGGTCTGGACAAGGATTCGGAGGCGCGATTCGCGGGATTGATGAGGGGGCATTGTTCCGAGGGCGGGATGATCGTCGCGGCAACGCATCTGCCGCTCGGGATCGAGGGGGCGACGGAATTGAGGATGGGGGAGTAATGCCGAGCTTGAACACCCCCCTCTGTCCTGCCGGACATCTCCCCCGCAAGGGGGGAGATTGGCAGCTTCGGCGCCTCGCCCGCTTTCCAACGTTGAAAATCGGCGAAGGCCGGGGTGACATCCGATCTCCCCCCTTGCGGAGGAGGTGTCCGGCAGGACAGAGGGGGGCGCTCAAGCGCGAGTATCTCATATCATGCTAGCCCTCCTCCTCCGCGATATCCGCCTTTCGATTCGGGCCGGCGGCGGGGCGCTGACGGGCGTAATCTTCTTCCTCGCCGTGATCGCCACCATTCCCTTCGGCGTCGGGCCGGACCTGAGACTGCTAGCCCGCATCGGCCCGGCGATCCTGTGGATCGGAGCACTGCTCTCTTGCTTGCTCGGCCTCGACCGGTTGTTCCAGGCCGACCGCGAGGACGGCTCGCTCGATCTCCTGGTGCTTGGCAACGACCGCCACATGCTGGCGCTGACGGTGCTCACCAAATGCCTGGCGCATTGGGCGGGCAGCGTGCTGCCGCTGGTGGTCGCCGCGCCCCTGCTCGGCCTGTTCATGAACATGGAGCCGGTCGCCATCGGCGCCACGGCGCTTACGCTGCTGGTCGGCACGCCGGCGATCACTTTCATCGGCGCCGTCGGCGCGGCGGTGGCGGTGGCGCTGCCGCGCGGCGGACTCCTGATCTCGGTGCTGGTGCTGCCGCTGACCATCCCGGTGCTGATCTTCGGGGTTTCGGCGAGTTACGGCGCGACGGCCAATCCCGATCCGTTCCTGCAGCCTTTCCTCATTCTTGCCGCGCTGACGTTGTTTCTTGCCGTGCTCGGACCGCTGGCGGCGGCGCTGGCGCTGCGCCATGGCACGGATTGAGGCGGCCACGACCGGCAGGGGCTGCGGCGCGGCGGCCAATTGCGCGGTCACCGGCGCGGGGCTAAGGGAAGGCATGATCGAGCACGGCGGAAGGATCGAATTGGCGGGCGGCATGCCGACGAGGCAGCCGGCATGAGCCCGCATGCGCTCTACGTCACCGCCGCCTATGCCGTCACGGCGATTGCGCTGGCCGGGCTGATCGGCTGGATCCTGCTCGATCAACGGGCCCGCAAGCGCGAACTGGCCGAACTCGAGGCGGCGGGCGTGCGCCGACGCTCCGACAAGGGCGGGGAGCGCGCGTCATGAGCACGGATATGCCAACGCCGGCGCCGCCCCGGCGCCGCCTGTTCGTGCTGTTGCCGCTGCTGGTCTTCCTCGGGCTGGCGGGGCTGTTCCTGGCGCAACTCCTGTCGGGGCGCGACACTTCGGAGGTGCCGTCGGCGCTGATCGGCCTGCCGGCGCCGCCGACCAACCTGCCCCCGCTGGACGGCACGAACCTGCCGGGACTCGATTCGAAATCGTTTGCCGGCAAGGTGACGCTGGTCAACGTCTTCGCCTCATGGTGCGCGCCTTGCCGCGAAGAGCACCCGGTGCTTTTGGGGCTGGCGCAGGACAGGCGCTTCACCATGGCGGCTCTGAACTACAAGGACCGGCCGGAAAACGCCCGCCGGTTCCTCGGCGATCTCGGCAATCCGTTCCAGGCGATCGGCGTCGACGAGGCCGGCCGCACGGCGATCGACTGGGGCGTCTATGGCGTGCCGGAAACCTTCGTCATCGGCAAGGACGGCAAAATAGTCTACAAGCATGTCGGGCCGCTGACGGCCGAGACGGCTCAGACGCTGCTGTTGCCGCAGATCGAGAAGGCGCTGGCCGCGCCGAACTGACGTGACCGGCCTTCTTACTTGCTTGCCTTGGCCCGCTCGATCGCGTCGACGATCATCTTCTTGGCGTATTTGGAATCGTGCCAGCCCTCGATCTTGACCCATTTGCCGGGTTCGAGATCCTTGTAGTGCTCGAAGAAGTGCTGCACCTGATCGCGGGTGATCTCGGGCAGCTGCGTGTATTCGGTGACGTTCTCGTAACGCAGCGTCAGCTTCGGCGACGGCACGGCGATGACCTTCTCGTCCTGGCCGGCATTGTCCTCCATGATCAGCACGCCGATCGGCCGCACATTGATGACGCAGCCGGGCACCAGCGCGCGCGTGTTGCAGACCAGCACGTCGATCGGATCGCCGTCGCCAGACAGCGTGTGCGGAACGAAGCCGTAATTGCCGGGATAGCGCATCGAGGTGTGCAGGAAACGGTCGACGAACAGCGTGCCGGCCTCCTTGTCCATCTCGTATTTGATCGGCTCGCCGCCGATCGGCACCTCGATGATGACGTTGACGTCCTCGGGCGGATTTTTTCCGGTGGCGATGGCTTCAATACGCATGACTTATCCCTCTCTCGATTGGCAGACCGATAGCGGGCGGCGCAAAATGGTGCAATGCGGCGAATGGTGCTCAAGAACGCCCAGCAAGACGCAATGGCATTCAATGCGTTCAATCATTAGCAGAAGATGTTTCAGTGTCGTGATTGCGTAGGTTGCGCTTCGCGCCGCTTACGCGATCGTTCCTCGCCGGTCATTCCCAGACGAAAGCAACCTTCTTCAGCGCCTTCTGCTCGAATATCTCGACGCCTTCGGCGATATCGCGGCCGCCGGCGCCGGAATAGAAGGCGAGCGCGTTCTGATTGTCTTCCAGCGCCCACACCACCGTGCCCTTCAATCCGTGGTCGGCAAGCCGCGCCCGTGCCGCCTTGAAAAGCCGGCTGCCGAGCCCGATGCCCTGATATTCCGGCCGAAGGTACAATTCATAGATCTCGCCCTGCTGCTTGAGTTCGCGGGCCCGGTTCTTGCCGATCGTGGCGTAGCCGGCAACCGTGCCGCCAATCTCGATCACCAGGACGGTGGCGGCGCGGCGGATGGCATTGGCCCACCAGTCGGCGCCGCGACGGTTGATCATCGATGTCAGGGTGCGGTGCGGGATGATGCCGCTATAGGCGCCGCGCCAAGCCTGCAAATGCACGTCGGCGATCGCCGCGGCGTCGCGCGATTCGGCTTTGCGGATATCGATGCTCAGCGTATTCATGATTTGTTAACCATAAACCCGCATCGCTCGAATGCAAGAGTCCGGGCAGTCCGGAGGACGCTTTCTCACAGGCCGTCATCGCCTGCGCGATGCGCGTTCGAGGCTGTCGGTGGAGCTCAAATCTCGACCAGATGATCGTCGAGTTCGTTGGTGTCGCCCGACGTCACCGGGAAGTGCTCGGCGAGCACCGCTCCAACCGATTGGATCGCCTTGACGAAGCCGTCGGCAAGCCGGTCGTCGCCGGCATGTGCGGTAAGCTCGCGCACCACATCGTCCCAGACATGCTGGCCGACCTTGGCGTCGATGCCTGAATCGGCGACCACCTCGGCGTAGCGCTCGGTGACCGACACGAACACCAGCGCTCCGGTACGCGCGGTGGTGCGGTGGACGTTGCGGGCCAGGAACTGCTTCAGTGCGTTGTCATGCGCGGTCTGATAGCGCAGCCGTCTCGGCACCATATGGATGCGCAGCCCCGGAAAGGCCCATAACAGCAAAAGAAAGCAGGCCAGCGCCAGAAGCTGGGCAATGACGAAGTGCGGCAGACGGATGGTTAGCCACCAGGCCTCGAGCCCATAGGCGACGGCGAGGCTGACCAGCAGCGTGGCGAGAGCCGCCACGAAGGCAGCCGGAAAGAAGTAGTTGCCGCTGGCATGCGCCACCACGCAGTAGATTTCGCCGTCGGTCCTTGATTCGGCGGCGCGGATCGCCCCGGCGATGCGCTCATGGTCCTGCGGGCTGATCGGTCGTATCGCCATGATCCCTCTCACCAGCTTCCCGAAGAGCCGCCGCCGCCGGAAGAGCCCCCACCGCCGGAGAAACCACCGCCGCTACCGCCCGAGGACCAGCCGCCGCCGCCCGACCAGCCGCCGCCACCTGACGACCAGCCGCCACCCGACGATCGCCGGCTCGGCTCGAACGTCATGCCGAGCCAGCGGTAACGGCCGGGACCGATCTTCTGGCCGAAGATCGGCGGCAACACCGAGGCCGCTATGCTGCCGAAGAAGATGAGCGCCCAGATGCCGATGAAGATGGCGAAGAACAAATCGTCGGAATTGAACGGCGCCTGCTGGTTGCGCTTGCCGCGTGCTTCCAGCTCCTCGGGATTGCCGTTGAGCACCATGATCATGTCGTCGACGGCCTTGGTGATGCCGCCGGAGAAATCGCCGGCACGGAAGGCCGGCACCATGTCGTTTTCGATGATCAGCTTGGTGTGCAGGTCGGTCAGCGTGCCTTCCAGCCCGTAGCCGACCTCGATGCGCATCTTGCGGTCGTTCGGCGCGACCAGAAGCAGCACGCCGTTGTTCTCCTTCGCCTGGCCGAGTTTCCAGAACCGGTACAGCCGGTTGGCATAGGGCTCGATCTCCTCGCCGCCGAGACTGGGAATGGTGGCGACGACGATCTGATCGGAGCCCTTCGTCTCGAAATCGGCAAGCTTCTGCGTCAGTGCCGCCCTGGTCGCCGCATCGATGATGCCTGCATTGTCGACGACACGGCCGGTCAGCGCCGGGAGCTCGGCGGCGAGGGCCGCAAATGGCACCACGAGAACGAGGAGCAGGACAGCGACGCGATACATGGCGCGTCGTCCCTCATTGGCGAGCAGGATCACCACGTCGGAATCCGGCAATCATCCGCCCTGTTTCGTGCCGAAATCGACCTTCGGCGTCTGCAATTTGTCCTCCTCGACCGTGAAATTGGCGAAGGGCTCGTTGCCGCGGAACCAGAACGTCGCCCACAGCACCGAGGGGAAGGTCCGCAGCGTCAGATTGTAGTCCCTGACCGCCTGGATGTAGTCACGCCGCGCCACCGCGATGCGGTTCTCGGTACCTTCGAGCTGCGCCTGCAGCGCCAGGAAGTTCTGGTTGGCCTTCAGGTCCGGGTATGCCTCCGACACAGCAAGCAGCCGCGACAGCGCGCTGGTCAGCCCTGCCTGGGCATCCTGGAACCTCTTGAGGGCTTCGGGATCCTTCAACGTTTCTGGCGTTACCGTGACCTGCGTCGCCTTGGCGCGCGCCTCGACCACCGCGTCAAGCGTGTCCTTTTCGTGCGAGGCGTAGCCCTTGACCGTCTCGACCAGGTTGGGGATGAGGTCGGCGCGGCGTTGATACTGGTTCAGCACCTCACTCCACGCCGCCTTGGCGTTCTCCTCCGCCGTCGGGATGGTGTTGTAGCCGCAGCCGGCAAGCAGCGGCAGCATGACGGCCATCACCAGCAAGGCGGGCAGCGTGCGGAATGTCGGGAAAGCAAGGCGCTGGGCAAACATGATCGGTCCCCTCGGTAGAAGTTGCATGCGAAGCATTACCACAATCGGCGCGCAAGAAAACGACCTCGGCGCAGACGGTTACCGATGGGGTTTACGGTCGGTCGCAAGGCGCTGTAATTGACGGAGCGAACGCGGTAAGGTCGCCACGAAACAGGACAGCATCATGGTGCAGCGCCAGGACAGCGACACCGAATCGCGCCGCATCCTCGAGCGCGTCGCGCGCGAAACCGATCCGGCCGCCACTTCGCTCGCGGCGCGGACCGCGAAGGCCGTTCGCGACCACGTCGCGGCGGCCGATGCCGACCGCGCGGATCCGATCGAAGTCTGGGGCACGCGCATTGGCCGGATAATTGGGCTGCTGCTGGCGCTGGGCCTGATGGTCTGGCTCGTGCTTTTCCTCACCCGGGGCAGTTAGGATTCCAATGAGCACCGAGCAAGCCGACGCGCCGCGCGCGGTCATCGTCATTTCCAGCCATGTCGCACGCGGCTCGGTCGGCAATCGCGCCGCCGTCTTTGCGCTGGAATCGCTGGGTTTCCCGGTATGGGCGGTGCCGACAATCATCCTGCCCTGGCATCCCGGCCATGGGCGCGCGACCCGCATCGTGCCGCCGCTCGATCAGTTCAAGGCATTGATGGCCGATCTGGAGCGCGCGCCGTGGCTGGGCGAGGTCGGGGCGGTGCTGTCGGGCTATCTCGGCGAGGCCGGCCAGGCCGAAGCCGTCGCCTCGCTGGTCGCCGCGGTCAAGGCGAGGACGCCCGACGCCGTCTATATCTGCGATCCGGTAATGGGCGATTCGGGCGGGCTCTATGTGCCGGAGCCGACGGCGATCGCCATGCGCGACCGGCTGATGCCGATCGCCGACATTGCTACCCCTAACCGCTATGAGCTGGAATGGATGGCCGGCGTGCCGTTGCCCGACCTGAAGTCGGTGATGGCCGCGGCGCTCCATGCGGGGCCTTCAACCATGCTGGTCACCTCGGCGCCGTCGATGATTTCAGGCGGCACCGGGAATCTTCTGCTCGACGGCAGCCAGGCGCTGCTCGCCGAGCACCGCGTCATCGACAAGCCGCCGAACGGTTTGGGCGACCTGACAGCGGCGGTCTACCTGGCGCGCATCCTCTCCGGCCAGCCGGCGATCAAGGCGCTGCAATCGACGACGGCGGCGGTCTACGAGATCCTGGCGCGCACGGCCAAACGCGGCGGCGACGAATTGCAGCTCGAAACCGATGCGCAGAGCCTGTCGCACCCGATGGCGATGGTGCAGCTTCGCCGTCTCACGCATCCGGGGCGGGACCGCCGCGCGTGACATCGGCCGAAGTCGTTGTTGCCGGCGTCGACGGCTGCAAGGCCGGCTGGATCGTCGTTCGACGTGCACCCGGCTCATTGCCCTCCGTCGAAATTTTCGCCAGCTTCGCCATGCTGCTCGCTGCGGTTCCCGACGACGCGATCGTCGCCGTCGACATGCCGATCGGCCTGCCTGAATTTTCGAGCAAGGGCGGGCGCGGGCCGGAGGCGCAGGTCAGGCGGCTGCTCGGGCCGCGCCAATCCAGCGTCTTCTCGATCCCGTCTCGTGCGGCACTCTACGCCGATACCGCCGAGTTCACTTCGATCGAAGCCTGGTACGCCGCGCACCGCCGGGCGAGCGACGTGGCCAGGACGACATCCGATCCGCCGCGCGGCGTTTCGATCCAGGCATTCGGCATCTTTGGCAAAATACGCGAGATCGATACGTTGCTGATCTCGCGGCCCGAACTGCGTGGCCGCGTCTTCGAATCGCATCCGGAAGTGGCTTTCTGTCGGCTCAACGGCGGGCAGGCCATGCTGCTGCCGAAGAAGGTCAAGGGCAGCATCAATCCGGCCGGCATGGCGGAACGCAAGGCGCTGCTTAGCCGGCACGGCTATGCCATAGACTTCCTCGATCAGGCGCCGCCGCGCGGTGCGGCCGCCGACGATTTCCTCGATGCGGCGGCGATGATGCTGATCGCCGGCCGCATCGCCGCCTGCACGGCACGGCCGTTTCCCGACCCGCCACTTACCGACGGCTTTGGCATACCGGTCGCCATCTGGGCGGCGTGACAACATTGCCCAGCTTTGCGCCTGACGCAGGGCATTTCTCACCAACCCCACAATTCTGCATTGCTCGCGACGGGCTTTTACCGCTAGAGCGTTTTCTCGACCGCAACGAGCTGCCGCCTCCAACCCGGAAAGCCGCCCATGCCTCACCTTCCCGACCACCTTCTTGCCGGCTACCGCAATTTCATGAACGGTCGCTATCTCACCGAGAGCGGCCGCTATCGCGAGCTCGCCCGGGAGGGGCAAGCGCCGGAAACCATGATCGTCGCGTGCTGCGATTCCCGCTCGGCTCCCGAGGCGATCTTCGACGCAGGGCCCGGCGAACTCTTCGTGCTGCGCAATGTCGGCAATCTGGTGCCGCCTTACGAGCCGGACGGCGAGTTCCACTCGACCTCGGCCGCGCTCGAATTCGCGGTGCAGAGCCTCAAGGTCAAGAACATCGTTGTCATGGGCCATGGCCGCTGCGGCGGTATCCGTGCCGCGCTCGACGCCAATTCCGCGCCACTGTCGCCGGGCGATTTCATCGGCAAATGGATGAGCCTGATCGCGCCGGCCGCCGAGACCGTGTCGGCCAGCACCTTCATGACTGCGACGGAGCGCCAGACGGCGCTGGAGCGCATCTCGATCCGCTATTCCCTCGCCAATCTCAGGACCTTTCCCTGCGTCTCGATCCTTGAGGGCAAGGGGCGGCTGTCGCTGCACGGTGCCTGGTTCGACATTTCGACCGGCGAGCTCTGGGTGATGAACAAGGAAACCGGCGATTTCGAGCGCCCGGTGCTGGAGTGATCGAAACGGCACGCCAGGCAATGAACATCCGGCCGGTCATGTTCACCGCCGCCGCACTGCTGATGGCGATCATGGCCGCCCGTGCCGATGACGGCGCCATCATCAGCCGCTGGTATTCGGCCCTGCTGGTCGCCGACCGCACCGAACTTTCCGACCTGCTCGCCGACAATGCGCGCATCGAACTCGACGACCTCGGCATCGTGCAGGGAAAGCAGGAGTTCATCGCCTCGCTCGACGAATGGAAAGGTGCGGTTGCTGGTGCCGCGATCCGACACCGGATCGAGAAGAACGAAGGCGGCGTCACCACGGTGATCGCCTGCTACGACTTCCCCGACAACGACATGCTGATGCATGAGACCTTCGCCATAGCGGGCGACCGCATCACGGCCAGCACGCAGAAAGCGCTTGCGGAAAGCTGCGAAGCCTACTGACCGGCAGCGCTGTTGCGCGCGCCGGACGAGCGCCCTACATCGGTGATTTCAGCCCCTCCCGACCTGCCAGCCCGAAAGACAATCCATGCCCGCCACGAAAGCCGTCGACCTCGCCGCCCATCCGCTGACCACGTGGCAAGGGCCACTCGGCCTGCCCGATTTCGCCCGATTTGGCGACGACGAGTTCGCACCCGTCTTCGACGCGGCGCTGAAGGCGCATGAGGCCGAGATCGAGGCCATTGCCGCGAACGAGGATACGCCGACCATCGAGAACACGCTTCAAGCCCTGGAGCTCGCCGGCGAAGCGCTCGACCATGTCTCGTCGATCTTCTGGTGCCGTGCCGGGGCCCACACCAACGAGGACATCCAGGCGCTGGAGCGCGACATCTCGCCAAGGATGTCGAGGCATTTCTCGGCGATCTCGATGAATGAAAGGCTCTTTGCCCGCATCGACGACCTTTACCGGCGCCGCGAGACGCTCAAGCTCGATGCCGAGACGTTGCGGGTGCTGGAAAAGACCTGGAAGGGTTTTGTCCGCTCGGGCGCGAAACTCGATGCGGATGGCAAGAAGCGGCTGGCAGGGATCAACGAGGAGCTGTCGTCGCTCGGCACCAGCTTCGGCCAGAACGTGCTTGCCGACGAACGCGACTGGGCGCTGTTCCTGGACGAGGCCGACCTGGCCGGCCTGCCGGATTTCGTGAAGAGCTCGATGGCCGAAGCCGCCGAGACGCGCGGCCAGAAAGGCCGCTACGCCGTCACCTTGTCGCGCTCGATCTACGAGCCGTTCTCGACCTTCTCGGAGCGCCGCGACTTGCGAGAGATCGCCTTCCGCGCCTTCACTATGCGCGGCCAGAATGGCGGCGCGACCGACAATACGGCCGTGGTGCGCGACATGCTGAAGCTGCGCGCCGAGAAGGCGAAGCTCCTCGGCTACGGCTCCTTCGCGGCGCTGAAGCTCGACGACACCATGGCCAAGACGCCCAAGGCGGTGCACGACCTGCTCGATCCCGTCTGGGAAAAGGCGCTGGAAAAGGCCGCCGCCGACCAGAAGGAGTTGGAACGGCTGGCGGCGGAAGCCGGCAGCAACGAAAAATTCGCAGCCTGGGACTGGCGGTTCTACCAGGAGAAGCTGCGCGCCGAGAAATTCGCCTTCGACGAGGCGGAATTGAAGCCCTATCTCCAGCTCGACCGGATCATCGACGCCTGCTTCGACGTCGCGACAAGACTGTTCGGCATCACCTTCGAAGAGAAGAAGGGCATTGCCGCCTGGCACCCGGACGCACGCGTGTTCGTGGTGAAGAATGCCGACGGCAGCGAGCGCGGCCTGTTCCTGGCCGACTATTTCGCCCGGCCGTCGAAACGCTCCGGGGCCTGGATGAGCGCGCTGAAATCAGGCTACCGCCTGGGCCCCGGCGCGAGCCCGATCATCTACAACATCATGAATTTCGCCAAGCCGCCCGTGGGCGAGCCGGCGCTGCTGTCGGTGGACGAGGCGAAGACCTTGTTCCATGAATTCGGCCATGCCCTGCACGGCATGCTGACCGACGTCACCTGGCCTTCGGTGTCGGGCACTTCCGTCAGCCGCGATTTCGTCGAACTGCCCTCGCAGCTCTACGAACACTGGCTGACCGTGCCGGCGGTGCTGGAAAAGCACGCTTTGCATGTCAAGACCGGCAAGCCGATGCCGAAGGCTCTGCTCGACAAGATGCTGGCGGCACGCACTTTCGGTGCTGGCTTTGCTACGGTGGAATTCACCGCCTCGGCGCTGATCGACATGGCCTTCCATGCAAGGCCCGACGCGCCTGAGGAGCCACTTCGTTTCGAGGCCGAAACGCTCGAAAAACTCGACATGCCCGACACCATCGCCATGCGCCACCGCACGCCGCATTTCGGCCATGTCTTTGCCGGCGAGGGCTATTCGGCCGGCTACTATTCCTACATGTGGTCCGAAGTGCTCGACGCCGACGCCTTCGCCGCTTTCGAGGAAACCGGCGACCCTTTCAACCCCGCGCTGGCCGAGCGGCTGAGAAAGAACATCTATGCCGCCGGTGGCTCGAAGGATCCGGAAGAACTCTACACCGCGTTTCGCGGCAAGATGCCGTCGCCGGAAGCCATGATGGTGAAGCGGGGGCTGGTGTGATCAGCCAATTTCCCCCCTTGTGGGGGAGATCGGCTGCTTCCAGGGATCCGCCACCCTTGGCCAGATCGCCCGCTTCAGTTTCCTGTAATCCGTCACCGCCGGATTGCTGGGATACGCGCTCGGCGCCGAGAGATAGATGATCTCGGCGGCGATCGGTTCGAAGCCGGCGTAGAAATGGTTGGTCGATTTGATCAGCAGCATGTCCTTGGCCAGCGGATCGACGCCGATGTTGGAAAAAATGTCCGGCTCGAAGGTCTGCGTGCGGTTGGTGTTGAGGATGATGTCGACCTCGGTGCCCTCGATGCGGATCAACGCGGCGGGCCCGAGCGTCACCCGGCTCGGCCCGAAGCTCTGCCAACCTTCGGCGAGAACTTTCAGCACCATGACGCGGGCGTCGATCGGCTCGCCGGCCTGGGGACCGGCCTTGCCGCCGAAACGCAGGTCGATGACGGCGCCCTCGCCCGCGGCCCGGCAGAAGGTCACGGCGACCGGATCCCAGATCGTCGCCACGCCGACATTGTCGATGCCGCGGGCCAAAAGCTCCCGCAGCACGATGGTGCCGTCACCCGGCACGCCGCCGCCCGGATTGTCCCAGATGTCGGCGATGACCACCGGCCTGCCGCGCTTTTCAGCGTGCACCGCCAGCGCCCGATCGATGCCATCGCCGGCGCTCAGCATCGTCATCGCCGTCTTTTCGCGCATCGCGTAGAGCTCGCGTCCCAGCGTTTCGGCCAGCGCGTCGCCGTTGGCCTTGTCATTGTCGGTGACGACGAGGATACGCGTGCCCATTTCGGGCACATCCGCCGCCATGAAGCCATGGATGACCGAGACCGACAGCACGCCGTCCCTGCCGTGCAGCGCCTTGATACGGTCGACGAAGGAGCGCATCGGTTCGCGGCTGGTCGGCAGCACCTGGATCATGCGGCAGTCGAAGGTCGAGATGACGGGCTTGATCTCGCCACGCGCCGCGGCGAGGCCAAGCTCGACGACATGTTCGCCGCGTTCGTAGAAATCGGTGTGCGGGAATTCTAGGAAATAAGCCATGACGTCGCACGCTGCCACGCGCTTCGGCGTCAGGTGGCTGTGCGGGTCGAACTCGCAGGCGATCACCACCTTCGGGCCGACGATCCCGCGCACGCGTTCGAGAAGGTCGCCTTCGCAATCGTCATAGCCCTGCGCCACCATTGCGCCGTGCAGTCCGAGGATAACCGCTTCGACCGGCAGTGCCGCCGTGAGCTGGGCGAGGATCTCGTCGCGCAGCTCCTCGTATGTCTGCCGCTGCATCAGGCCGCCGGGTTCGGCCCAGGTGGCGGTGCCCTCGATGACGTCGAGCCCCTCGCCGGCCGCGCGCCGGCGCAGGGCGACGATCGGCGAGGAGCACAGCGTCGGCGTCTCCGGATGCTTGCCCGGCCCGGCATAGAAGGCCATCTCGAACGATGCCCTGTCGGTCGGCACCGGCGAAAAGGTGTTGGTTTCCGTCGCCAGCGAGGCGGTGAAGATGCGCATGAAAGCTCCGTGGACAGGTTACTCTTCGTTCTCGCAATTCCGGACGGAAAACCGCCACACACTTTTTCAATGGAATTGCTATTTGACGGCCCCGAGCGCCAGCCCCCGCACGAGGTAGCGCTGCAGCCAGATGAACAGGATCGCCACTGGCAACGTCGCCAGCAGCGTGGCGGCCATGACGTGATGCCATTCGATGGTGTAGCGCCCGGCGACCAGCGAGAACACCTGGATCGGCAGCGTATAGCTCTCCTGGCTGCGCAGCATCGTGAGCGCCACGACGAATTCGTTCCAGGCGTTGATGAAGGTGAAGATGGCGGTGACGGCAATGGCCGGCAGGCAGAGCGGCAGAAACACTTTGCGCAGCGTCAGCCAGCGGCCGGCGCCTTCCATCCAGGCCGCCTCCTCGAGATCGCGCGGGATGGTGTCGAAATAGCTCTGCAGCATCCACACGGTGAAGGCGACGTTGAAGGCCATGTAGATGAAGCCCAGCGCGGTCGTCGATTCGACCAGTCCCCAGGCGGCCATCAACCGGAACAGGCCGAGCACCAGCACGATCGGCGAGATCATCTGCGAGATCAGCAGGAACTGGCGGAAGGCGCTGTAGCCGGCAAAACGAAAGCGCGACATGGCATAGGCCGCCGGCACGGAGATCAGGATGGCGCCGACGGTGGCGATCACCGAGACATAGAGCGAATTGGCGAGCGCCCGACCGAAGCCGGTCGCCACCCACATGTCTGCAAAATTCGACCAGCGGAATTCGCTCGGCCACCATGTCGGCGACAGCACCTCCTGCCGCGGCTTGACCGCGGTCAGGAACATCACCGCGAAGGGAAAGATCGTCACCACGATCAAAGGCGCCAGCAGCAGCCAGGCGATGACGGTACGCTTCAGCTTGCTCCTCATGCGCGCTGCTCCCGCATGGCGAGGCGCACATAGATCATGGTGAAGACCAGCAATATGGCGAACATCACCAGCGACACGGCGGAAGCCTCCCCCAGTTTGCCGATGCGGAAGGCAAGCTTGTAGAGGTGAGTGACCAGGATGTCGGTCGAATTGGCCGGCCCGCCCTGCGTCATCACCCAGATGATCGGGAAGGAATTGAAGACGTAGATGGTGTTGAGCACGATGGCGATGTTGATGAACGGCTTCAGGAGCGGAAAGGTGATTTCGCGAAACTGCTGGGCCGGCGTCGCTCCTTCGAGCGCGGCGGCCTCGTAGAGATCGTCGGGAATCGAAGACAGGCCGCCGAGGAAGATCGTCGTGGTGAACGGCACCGTCACCAATATGCCGATCAGCACCTGCATCGGGAACGCCGTCTCGGCCTGCGCCAGCCACTGGATGTTGTGATCGATAAGGCCGAGCCCGAGCAGCGCCGAATTCAGCATGCCGCTTTCACCGCTCAGCGCCCAGCGCCAGACCACCGCCGTCATGGTCAGCGACACCGCCCAGGGCAGCATGATGATGACGCGGGCAAGGCCGCGGCCATAAAAATCGGTGTTGAGGATGATCGCGACCGGGATCGACAGAAGCAGCGCGCCGCCAACCACCAGCACGGTCCATATCCCCGTGCGCCACAGTGCGGCGACGAAATCGGGATCGGCGGTGAGGGCGGCGAAATTGGCAAGACCGCTGAATTCGCGCAGCTGGCCGAAACGGTTGACGTCATGAGTTGCGATCTGGATCAGGTCCCAGACCGGCCAGAAGATCACGATTGCCGCCAGGAACAGGCTGGGCAAGGTCAGCAGATAAGGCAGGAAACGATTTTGCATCGGCTGGTTTGTACCGTGTTGCGGGTGGAGATTGGATTGCGCTGGCCTAACAGATTGACTTAATCCCGCCTCGTTCTTTTCAGGGGCACAGCTTCAGGACTCCTTGCAAGCGTGGCTGCGCCCCCTGCCTGCCCGTCCTCCGCAGCAGTTGCGGAAGGGGGCCCTTCCTCTCCCCCGTCGACCGGGGAGAGGCGTCGAGCGAAGCTCGACGGAGTGGGGGTCGACTCTTGGGCGCAAGGCGAGGCGATGCTTGCGCTTCCTATGTCCGTCGCGGCTTTGCCAGGTGGTTCCCCCACTCCGTCTCGGCTTCGCCGAGCCACCTCTCCCCCCTCCGGAGGGAGAGGAAAGGAGCCTGGCTGGGGCGGCGCTGATATCGATGAACTATCTTTCTGCTCGAGTCTGCAAGATGTGGCGCGCCCCGCCTGAGTGGGGCGCGCCACGGGCGCAGGGAGATACGCCCTATTTCTTCAGCACGGCGTTGGCCTTCGCCGCCGCATCCTTCAAACCCGCCTCCGGGTCGCCGCCGAGGTATATCTTCTGGATCGCGTCCGACGTGATCTGGGCGATCTCTTCCCAGCCCGGGATGACCGGCGCGAAGCGGGCATCGGGCAGAAGCGCGGTGAAGGCGGCGAGGTCGGCATTGTTGACGTAGTAGTCCATCTTGGCCTCTTCCTTGTTCACCGGCAGGAAGCCTTCGCCTTGCGTGAACTTGGCGCGCTGTTCCGTGGTGAACAGGAAGTCGAGCAGTTTCCAGGCCTCGTCCTTGTTCTTGGAGTTCTTGAACATGATGATGGAATCGGTGACGCCATAGGTGCCGCGCGCGCCCGTCGGGCCGGCGGGTATAGCCGCCACGCCGTATTTCAGGCTCGGCGCCTCTTCCTTGATCTGGTTGGACAGGAAGGGTGCGGTGATCATCATGCCGACCTTGCCCTGCTTGAACAGGTTCTGAACGTCCTCACGGTTGTTGGAGGTGACGCCGGGCTCCGTCAGGCCCTCGTCGATCATCGACTTGTAGAGCTTGGCGGCTTCGAGCGCGCCAGGCGTGCTCAAGCCCGATGTGCCGTCCTTGTTGAGGATCTCGGTGCCGTATGACCACATCGCATAGTAATAGTAGACGTCGGTCTCGATCTCCTTGCCCTGCAGGCCGAAGCCGAATGTGCCGGACCCCAGCGCCTTGATCTTGCGGGCGTCCTCCTGCAGCTCGGTCCAATTGGCCGGCGGCTTGGCGATGCCTGCCTTCTCGAACAGCTCCTTGTTGTAATACATGGCGCGCGCCGAAGCGGCGATCGGCAGGCCGTAGGTCTTGCCGTCCATGATCGAAGGCGACAGGAACGTGTCGATGAAGCGGCCCTTGAAGTCTGGCGTGATATAGCTGTCGAGCGGCTCGGCGACGTCCTGCTGCACGAAGTCGATCAGCCAGCGCGTGCCGATGATCGAGAGATCCGCATTGGTGCCGGCGGTGATGTCGGTGGTCAGCTTCTGCAAGAGCACATCCCACGGCACCACTTCGAACTTGACCGTGATGCCGGGGTTCTTTGCCTCGAACTCCTTCTTGACCTCCTCGAAGTAGGGGCCGGTCTTGGCGCTGTATTCGGCGACGGTGACGCGCACCTCGCCGGCTTGCGCCTGTGCCGCGAAGGCCAGCATGCTCATTCCGGCCATCAAGCCGACAGTCCATTTGGCAATGCTCATCCGATCTCTCCCATTTTGTTCCGCGCTTTTGCGCTCCTCACGCCGATGTTGGCGCAGGATTATGTGACTTTCCTACATTATCGAGGATCTGGCCGCACGCAAGCAGATTATCGTGTTGCTTAATTACATTCCATTCACTAGCCTGCCGACATCTGCCTAGAGCAGTTCACCGTTTCAAGGAAACGGAGAACCACTCTAACTCTTTGTTTTGACGCAATTCCGGACGGAAAACCGTATACACTTTCCTGGAATTGCTCGAACTGCCGGAGGAGCAAGCGCCGTGGTTTCGAAAGCCGAGTTCGAAGGCCGCACTGTCGTTGTCACGGGCGCCGGCGGTGGCCTCGGCTCGGCGATCGTCGCGTTGCTGGCCGGAAGAGGCGCGCGGGTGATCGGCTGCGATCAATCGGAGGAGGCGCTGGCAAGCCCGCACCTCGCCTCGCGTCATGTCTTCAACCTTCTCGACCGGGTTTCGGTCGAGGCAGCCATCGCGGCCGTGCTCGACAAGGACGGCGTGCCCGACATCCTGATCAACAATGCCGGCTGGACGCGCGCGGAGACGCTCGGCGCATTGACGACCGACAGGATAGGGCAGGAAGTCGACCTCAACCTGACCGGCGTGATGACTTTTGCCGACCCGCTGGTCAAGGCGATGGCGGCGCGCGGTTCGGGCAGCGTCGTCTTCATTTCTTCCGTCAACGCCATCGCCCATTTCGGCAACCCCGCCTATGCCGCCGCCAAGGCCGGTATCAACGCCTATGCCAAGGCGATCGCCGTCGAGCTCGGCCGCAGCGGCGTTCGCGCCAATGTCGTCTGTCCGGGATCGATCCGTACCGCCGCCTGGGACCATCGCCTGGCCAAGAACCCGGATATTCTCGGCAAGCTCCAGCGGCTCTATCCGCTCGGCCGCATCGTCAATGCCTCGGAGGTGGCGGAAGCCGTGGCGTTTCTTGCCTCTGACCGGGCGTCCGGCGTAACGGGCGTGGTGATGCCGGTGGATGCCGGCCTGACCGCCGGCTGCCTGCCGTTCATCGACGACATATTGGGAGCGTGACCATGACCGACGTCCAGTTCCGCGGCCTTTCGAAATCCTTCGGCCAGCACAGCATCCTCGAGAATATCGACCTCGACATCGAGAGCGGCGAATTTGTCGTGCTGGTCGGCCCGTCCGGCTGCGGCAAGTCGACCTTGCTGCGCATGCTGGCCGGACTGGAAACGATAAGCTCGGGCGATCTCGTCATTGGCGGCGTGCGCGCCAACGACCTGCCGCCGCAGCAGCGCAACATCGCCATGGTCTTCCAGTCCTATGCGCTGTTTCCGCATCTCAAGGCCTCCGACAATATCGGCTTCGGGCCAAAAATCCGCGGCGAGAGCCGCGCCGCGGTCGAGGACAAGGTCAAGAAGGCATCCGGCGTCCTCAACCTGTTCTCCTATCTCGACCGTTACCCCCGGCAATTGTCGGGCGGCCAGCGCCAGCGCGTCGCCATGGGCCGCGCCATCGTGCGCGAACCCTCGGTCTTCCTGTTCGACGAACCTCTGTCCAATCTCGACGCGCAGTTGCGGGTGCAGATGCGCACCGAGATCAAAGCGCTGCACCAGAGACTGAGATCGACGGTCGTCTACGTCACCCACGATCAGATCGAGGCCATGACCATGGCCGACCGCATCGTGGTGATGGATCGCGGCCGGATCCAGCAGGTCGGGCCGCCACTGGAGCTCTATGACCGGCCGGCCAACAAGTTCGTTGCCGGCTTTCTCGGCTCGCCCTCGATGAGTTTCGTTTCCGGGTCCCTCAAGACGACGGCCACGAACAGCTGGTTCGAATCGACCGGCGGCGGAAGGCTTGCGCTTGGCGGCAAAGAGGTGCCGACAGGCGGTGCGGTGGAGGCCGGCATCCGGCCCGAACATTTTGTCATCGGCGAAGCTGCCGACGCGATGACCATCAAGGTGGACGTCGTCGAGCCGACGGGCTCCGAAACCCATGTCTACGGCGCCATCGGCAGCGATACGGTGCGCGTCGTCTTCCGCGACCGGATGCAGGTGAAGCCGGGCGACCGCCTGCCGGTCTCGGTCGAGCCGCGCAACATCCATCTTTTCGAGAAGGCGACGGGCCTGCCTCTATGAAAGCACAAGCGTGAAGACAACGGCATGAAGACACCGGCCGACATCATCACCCGGTTGCAACTGATGTCGCAGGACGGCACCAAGTCGGATCGTCGGCTGGCGGGCCTGGTCCTGTCCGATCTCGATTTCGCCTCCAAGGCGGCGATCTCGGAGATCGCCGCGCGCGTCGGCGTCAGCGAGCCGACGGTGACCCGCTTCTGCCGCAATCTCGGCTGCGAAGGCCTGCGCGACTTCAAGTTCTACCTGGCGCAGGCGATCGCCATTGGCGGACAGTATCTGTCGCCTGAGCCGCTGAGCCGCGACGCCCGTGAGCAGCGCATCGCATCGGCCATCACCGAGGCGGCGATATCGGCCATCCAGCGCGCCAGCGAAAACCTCGACATGACGACGCTGGTCGATGTCGCCGCGCGCATTGCCACGTCAGGCAACGTGCTGTGTGTCGGCTCCGGCGGCATTTCCTCGATGATGGCGACCGAGATGCAGAACCGGCTGTTCAGGCTGGGCCTGCCGGTGCTGGCGCAGATCGACGGGCAATTGCAGCGCATGTACGCCGCCGTGGCCACGCCCGACACCACGCTGGTCGCCTTCTCGGTTTCCGGCTATGCACGGTCGGTCATCGAGGCGGTGCAGGTCGCGCAGCAATATGGCGCCACAACGGTCGCCGTCACCGCGCCGGACTCGGCATTGGCCAGGGCCGCCGACACCGTCATCCATTTGCAGCCGCTCGAGGACGGCAACATCTACAAGCCGACATCGTCGCGCTATGCGCTGCTGGCGATCGTCGACATGATCGTCACGTCGGTGGCCGAGACGCGCGGCCCGAAGGTGCTGGAGAATTTGCGCCGCATCAAGCAGAGCGTGAACACGCTGAAGGTCGACGATCCGCGTTTGCCGCTGGGCGATTGAACTTCAGGCCGAAGCACTGAGCGCCTCGATGCGCTGCATCAGCACCTGGGGTTCACCCGTCACGCGCAGCGTCTTGAGCCGTGCCGTGCCGCCGACGACAACCGAAACGGCCGAGGCCGGCACTCCAAGCGTCTTGGCGGCCAGCTTCTCCAGCGCTCGATTGGCGGCGCCGTTTTCGGGCACGGCGCGGACCCGTGCCTTCAAATGGCTTCGCCCATCAGCCGATGTCTCTATGCTTTCGAACCTGTCCATGGAAGACTTCGGTGTCAGCCGGACGAACAATTCGATGCCGTTCTCGCGGATGCGGAACGGGGCACTCATGCGAGCATCGGGTTCACAGCACCAGCGGTGCCACGGTGGTGAGCAGGAACTGCCTGAGGAAGAACAGGATCAGCAGCAGGATGATCGGCGAGATGTCGATACCGCCAAGGTCCGGCATGAAACGTCGGATCGGCCTGAGCGCCGGTTCGGTCAGCCGGTAGAGCATGTTGCCGATGCTGCCGACAAACTGGTTGCGCGAGTTGACGACGTTGAAGGCATAGAGCCAGGAAAAGATCGCCGAGATGATGATGACCCACCAATAGAGGTCGAGCGCCATGACGATTGTTTGAATGAGGGCGAGCATGCCGGTCTCCAATTGTTGCCGACATGTAGCCATTGCGCGCGAAACCGGCAAGGGCAGGCTTCGGCCGCCAGGATTTCGGCAAAACGTCGCCTTGACAGAAAACTGCCGTGCCCGATAAATGCGCCATCCGCTGGACGGGGCTGTAGCTCAGCTGGGAGAGCGCGTCGTTCGCAATGACGAGGTCAGGGGTTCGATCCCCCTCAGCTCCACCAGCGGGATAGTCGTTTTCTTCTCTTCGCTGCATTGCAACAGCCGAAGCCACGTCGGTGGCTACGGTGCGAAATGTCACGACACTGGCGCCCTTTTCCGTCCATCATGAAGGATTGCGAGAGCCTTCCGGGGCAAACGCCTGTCAATTGGACTTATGGCGGTGATCGCTATGGAATCGCGCTATTTTTTTTGGAATCCACCCCATTAGAGTGACATTACCAAATCAGTTTTTTCTGTGTGTTGTAGCAAGGCGTTTCGGTGGGGGCGGCTGACGGCGCTATACGGATTTGGAAGTCGATATGAAGAACCCGCCCGCGGAAGCAAAACGTGTCAATTCGCGAGTATCTCGCTGCAAATCTCAGACGGCTCTGTAAGGAGCATGCCTCGGTAAGCGCGGTATGCCGGGAACTGGGCATCAATCGCACGCAGTTCGAACGCTACCTTCAGGGACAGACTGTTCCGAACAAAGCGACAGCCAAGCTGATCTGCGACTATTTCCGCATCGACGAAGCCGAATTGTACCGGGAACCGGGCGCGCCGAAACCTGCGGTTCGCGGCCTGCCACCGATTTCCGAAAGCCTGTTCAACCAAATGATCCGGCCGCCCGCCCCGTCGATCGCGGGCGGCACCTACTTCACCTATTTTTCGATCCCGGCCCGCCCCGACCTGTTGATGCGGTCGGTGACCTTCGTGCGGCGCGACGCCGAGCTGGTGACGTTCCGAAGGGTTACCGGATGGTCGGAGCGCCGGGGAACGACATGGGCGCGGGCGCGCGGCAATCATTACGGCGTGGCGATCTCGCGCCTGAACTGGATCTACTTCAGCGGCGTCAATCGCCGCCAGACCGGTGAACCATCGCTGATCTCGGTGCAGTGGGCTCCCATCTCGGAACCGGTACTGATTGGCAAGGCCATGCTTCTAACGGAAGCCGGGCCGGCCTTCGTGTCGGTCATCATGCGGCAGGACGTATCCATCGGCCCGCGGCAGGCGATCCGCATGGCGCACGTCGTCAAGCTCGACGACCCGAGCCTCGACCACCTCGTGGTCAGCCTCGCTCGGGACGGGCTGGACTGATCGCGTCAGAATCTTCCCTTTTTACGCTAAATAAGAATAACTCTATCCGGAAATAGCGTATGCCGGCAGTCATCTACTCCGTATGTGAGTAAAATCGATTTTTTGTACTTTAGGGCTAAGAAAGATAATTTAGATTAATGCAGTTTTACTACCATTTTAACAAACCATTAACTCTTTCGATCTTACCTTCCGCCCGTGGATCCCGTTTTTGGGGATCTTTTCAACAGATCCCATTTGGGGGTCAGGAAGGGATGAAAATGGCGAAGAAAGTGAACACTGCTCCGAAGCTGACGATTGCCGCAGGCACCCAGACCGTCTTCTTTTCGCAGGGCATGCACTACAACAAGCGCTGAGCTGCCCGAGGCGCCGGCGACGGTTGTTCGTCGGCGCCTCGCCTTCGCAATGACATTTCTGCATTCGGCTTTCGGCATCATGAAAATGCGCTCCGCAAAAACGCTTGTCTTCTACCCCGGCGCCAACAAGGTCACGGCGTGCAATTTCCTGACCAGAAGCGTCTTCGAATGCAGTTCCGAGGTGATCGGTCTTCTCGCATCCTGGGACAAATGGGCATCCGCCGCGGAGATCGCGCGGGACCACGGATGGTCGCGATCAGAGCTGGATGCCGTCATCCCCCAATTGCTCGATTTTTCCGCACTGGTGACCGCCGGGTCGCAACTGGCCGAACAGGAGAGCCAATTCTCGGGACAATGGAACTGGGGCATTCCGACCGCGCTGATGCATTTCTGCGTCCAGGACAGCGAGTTCATGACCATCGAACAGGCGGAGGCACGGCAGATCGAACGCGCCGGTCACACCGTGCAGCCCGACCTCGTGCTCAGGAATTCCGCGACGGCCATCCGGCTGCCGGACGCGCTGGACGACAATGAACTCATTGCCCTGATGGCGCAGCGTCGCACGAACCGAACGGCGGCGGCGCCCACCATCACCGCGAAACAGCTTTCCGACTGTCTGTTCGCGGGCATGGGCATCACCGGCGAGACCAGCAACTGCATTGGCGCCCTGCCGCTGGGCATGACCCCTTCCGGCGGCGCGAGAAACCCCTACGAAGCCTATGTGGTCGCGCCGGCGGTGGAAGGGCTGGAGCCCGGCGTCTATCACTACTCGGCTGTCGGACACGATCTTGAAAGGATTTCGGCGAACCACCTGCCGAAAGTCTCCGAGCTGGTCGGCGGACAGGAATGGGCCGACCCCATGCCCTGCCTGGTCCTGCTCTGCGCAAGGCTCGACCGCACCATGTGGAAGTATGAGGACGCCAATGCCTATCGTGTCGTGCTGATCGAAGCTGGCCATATCGGCCAGAACATGATGCTTGCAGCGACCAGGCACGGCCTGTCGGCCTGCCCGACCGCGGCGCTCAGCCACTCGGCGATCAAGCGCCTGCTCGGCCTCAACCGGCTCACCGACGCGCCCATCTACGCCTTGACACTGTCTATCCCGGAAACCGATCCGCGCCCGGCAGCGGGGTCGATCAATTAGCCGATTGATTATGTTCAGAGTGCCCGGTGAGGGGGTCCCCTGAATTCCACCACATCACAGGAGCAGCAAGTGGCCAACCAATCCCTACGCCAGTCCGAGATCGACAGTCTCCAATATATCGCGTCGATGGCCAATGAGCTGGTGCAGATGGCCGAAGCAAGCCGTTTCCCCATGATGTCCTATCGGCTGGGCATGGCTTATGCCGAGGCTTTCGACGTCCTTCGCGGCGCCCGGCCGGCGAGGCATCCGCAGCTCAGCGGCAATTCGATGCACCCCAAGACGCAGGCGAAAGACAATCGCGTCCAGCCGAGGAGAGCATAGCCAGATGCGGCCATCATCTCGGTGCGCAATGGCGTGCCCCGGGACGTGCGCGGCAAGACCTGCTGCCGTCCTTGAGGAAGGCCGCCGTCGGCTTGACCGCATCGAGATGGCCTATTGGTTTGGTTGGAACACGCGGGCGCAGAGGCAACATCATCCAAGGCCGGCCGGCCGATGTCGCCGCGATCGCTGCAATGATCGCCCGCAGCCCGCCGAACCGGCATTTATGCACGACGACCTGAGGGGAACCCACAAATGAACATGATCGCAGCCATCAAAAGCGCCGATGCCGGTGAAAGTGTCTTCAGCCGCCTCCATGCCCTGATCGCCAGCCGGCCGGCATCGCCGGATGCGGCGCGCCTTCAAGCGCGCCAACTGGTTTCCACGGCGATAGCCGACACCTGGCACGCCGACAGTCTCTGGGGCGCGGTGGATGCCTTCCATGCCCATTTCGACTTCATGATGCAGACCATCGAGATCAACGGCGCCGGCGATCCGAACCTCAGGATCCTGCGCATGAGATGCCGCTTCTACCTCGAGCAGGTCGAGGCCCTGTGTCTGTCGATGAGCTATCAGTAGGCCGACCGTTCGACCTTGCTTTGATCCGTGTATGTCGTTTCTCCCGAACCGGGCTCAGTTTTGGGCGGCATGCATCAGTTCCGAAGGCTGAATACGAATGGCGCCGTGCGGCTGACGCGCGAACCCAGCTCCGGCGGCGGCGGCGGCACGGTGGCGCCCTGCAGCACGGCGAGCGCGGCGCGGTCGAGGTCGGGATCGCCCGAGGAGCGGACGACGCGCGCCGACGTCACCCGGCCTGAGGCGTCCACCGTGAAGGTGACGTTCGCATTGCCTTGCGAGCGTCGCGATTTCGCGGCGCTCGGATAGCGCGTATGCCGTTTGATCCATGACAGCAGCCGCGATTCCCACTTGGCCGGGCTGACGCCGGACGCCCCGGACGCCGATTTCGGCGCCGCTGTCCTGGGGGCGGGCTTTGCTTCCGCGCTCGCGGCGGTTATCGTCTTCGGCGGCGCCTTATCCTTTTTCGGCTTGGGCTTCTCGACCGGCTTTTTCACCTTGGCCTGGACGGGTTTCTTTTCCGTGGGCGTCTCGACCGGCTTCGGCTGCGGCAGCGGCACGACGACGTCAGGCGCGACCGTCTCGACCATGTCAGGGACGATCTCTTCAAGCGGGGGTTGGTCGGCCGGCTCAGCCCGCGTCGTTTCAGTCGGTTCGGTCGTGTCAGGCGGCGTTGCATCCGGCTCGGCAACGGGCTCCGCTTGCTCGGCCATTTTCTCGGGCTCGGCTTCGGCGGCCTTTTCGGTGTCCTCGACCGGCTCGGCCTGGTCGGGCACAGCGGCGTCCAACATCGCGGCTTGTTCGGGCACGGCCGGCGTCGCGACCATCGGCGCCATCTCGATGGCCAGCGCCGGCGGCGGCCCGCCATCCGCCGGGTCGACCGGAGTGAAGCTCTGTACCGCATAGGCGACCGCAACATGCGCCCCAAGCACCAGCGCGGCCGCAACCGCCCACAGGCCGAGGTCGCGCCAGCCGAGGCGCGACAGCTCCACCGTGGGCGAGGCGGCCGCTTGCCCGGTCATGGACCAGCGGCTCCGCCTGGATCCGCTGCGGGAGCACCGCCGGCGGGCGCAGCCTCCAGGCCGACCAGGGCGATCTTCAGGTAGCCGGCGCCGCGCAGCAGGTTCATCGCCTCCATCAGGTCGCCATAGGCAACCGCCTTGTCGGCGCGAAGGAAGATGCGCGCCTGCTTGTCGCCTTTGGTCCTGCCGTCAAGCGTGGCGGCGAAAACCTGGCGCGGCACGGTGTCGTTGCCGATCGCTAGCGAGAGGTCATCCTTCAACGTCAGGAACAGCGGCGTCTCCGGCCGCGGCGCCGGCGTCGCGGTCGAGCCCGGCAGGTCGACATTGACATCCACCGTCGCCAAGGGCGCTGCGACCATGAAGATGATCAGCAGCACCAGGATGACGTCGATGAAGGGCGTGACATTGATCTCGTGGCTTTCCTCGAGATCGTCGTCCATGGTCTGACGGATGCGGCTGCCCATGGTCTTGCCCCGCTACTGCGCCGCCAGCGCCGTTGCCGGCGCCACCGTGCGGAAATCGAGGTCACGGCTGACCAGCCGCTCGACGCCAGCCGAGGCGTCGGCGAGGATCTGCCGGTAGCCGGCTATCGAGCGCGCAAAGACGTTGTAGATGACGACGGCCGGTATCGCGGCGACGAGCCCCATTGCGGTGGCGAGAAGGGCTTCGGCAATGCCCGGCGCCACCACCGCCAGATTGGTGGTCTGCGCCTGCGAAATGCCGATGAAGGCGTTCATGATGCCCCATACCGTGCCGAACAGACCGACGAAAGGCGCGGTCGAGCCGATCGTCGCCAGCAGGCCGGTGCCGCGCGACATGCGTCGCGCCGCCGCCGCCTCGATGCGTGTCAGGCGCGAGGCGACCCGTTCCTTCAGCCCGTCGCCGCCGGCATGGTCGAGCGCGCCGGCCGAAAGTGCCGCTTCTTCCTCCGCCGCCCGCACCAGCAGGGCGCCGGTGCCGCCGTTGCGGTCGAGCGCGCGGCTCGCCTGCTTCAGCGTCGCGGCATTGCCGATGGCCCGCGCGGCGCGACGAGCGCCAAGCTTGCCGGCAAGCACTTCCAGCGACTTGGCCAGCCATATCGTCCAGGTGACGAGCGAGGCGAAGGCCAGCCCGATCATCACCGCCTTGACGATGATGTCGGCAGCCATGAACATGCCCCATGGCGACAGATCGTGCGGCAAGCTCAGCGCCGGCGAGGGCTCGGCCGCCGTACCGGCCCCGGCTTGCGGCTGTGCAGGCGCTAGGGCTCCCACGGGAGCGGCGGGCGCGGCCGGCGATGGTGCTGGCGCCGTAATGGTGGCGGGCGTGCCGCTTGCCGGCTGCTCCTGCGCCGGCGCGCTGGCGGCCGCCAGCATGGCGGATGCAAACAGCGCTGCGACCAAACCGGTTCTCGACATCGTCTTCTTCCTCGTTCTCACAGCCGCCAGTCTTCCCCGCCGTGGCGCTGAAGCGTCACTGGACGTAGCCGACGGGCTGGCCTGTGACGGGGTGCGCGAACACGCCCATCTCCACTCCGAAAATGCCCTTGAGCACATCGCCTTGCATGATTTCGCCGGGCGTGCCGCGCGTCAGCAGCCTGCCGTCCTTCAGGGCAATCAGCTCGTCGCAATAGCGCGCCGCCATGTTGGGATCGTGCAGCACCACGACGACGCAAAGGTCGCGCTTGCGGCTGAGATCCCTGACCAACCCAAGCACCTCGACCTGATGGGCGATGTCGAGCGCCGAGATAGGCTCATCGAGCAGCATGACGCCGGCATTCTGCGCCACCAGCATGGCGAGCCAGGCGCGCTGGCGCTCGCCGCCCGACAGCTCGTCGACCAGCCGGTCGGCAAAGCCGGCCATGTCGGTCAGGGCCAGCGCCTCCTCGACATGCCGTCTGTCGTCCTGGCCGAAGCGGCCGAGCGCGCCATGCCAGGGATAACGTCCGAGCGCCGCCAGCTCGCGCACGGTCAAGCCGGTCGCCGCCGGCGTCGTCTGCGGCAGATAGGCAAGCGCCCGCGCCAGTTCGCGCGCACCCCACTGGGCCAAAGGCCGCCTGGCGAAGGTGATGGCGCCAGAGCTTGCCGGCTGCTGGCGCGCCAAAAGCTTGACCAGCGTCGACTTGCCGGACCCGTTGTGGCCGATCAGCCCGTAGACGCGCGCGCACTGCAATTCGAGCGAAACCGGACCGAGCAGCGTCCGCTCGCCCACGGCAAAGCGCAACGCGTCGATGTGGAAAGCAGTCTGGGTGTCAATTCCGGTCAAGGTCCGTCTCCAGTACGGCTGCGGGCATGTCATCAATCCGGTTTTCGGCAGCCGTGCCCGGTTGACTATGAAACATGACTTTACTAGTCAACAATGAAGTTGAGTTTTTGCATCAACAAAACATCGTGACGCCTGATGCCGCTTCGAATTTCAGGCAAGGAAGCGTTTCCGTGAAGCGATGAACCGCTCTAAGGTCTTCGCTGAAACAGGAAACCGCGCATGATCAAGGCGACACCCTTCGATTTTCCCTATGACGGCAGGCTGGTGGCCGAGAACACCGCGCTGGTCGTGATCGACCTGCAGCAGGATTTCCTGTCGACGACGGGCTACTTCGCCAGGAAGGGATATGATCCGTCGCCGTTGAGAGCGATCCTGCCCGCGGTGAGCCGGCTGATCGCCGCTGCCCGCGAGGCGGGCGTCAGCATCGTCCATACAAGGCAGGGCTACCGGGCCGACATGGCCGACATGACGCCTTACGAGAAATGGCGCCGCAGGCGGGCCGGCCTCGACGGCACCGAAATCCTGCTTCGTTCGGGTCCGGGTTTTCAGATCGTTCCGGAGATCGACGTCGCGCCGCGGGACATCATCGTCGACAAGACCTGCAACGGCGCCTTCACCTATACGGATTTCGAGCTCGTGCTGCGCGCGCGAGGCATCACGCATCTTCTGTTTTGCGGATGCACGACGGATGTCTGCGTGCACACGACGCTGCGCGAAGCCTGCGATCGCAACTTCCAGTGCCTGACGATCTCCGACGCCTGCGCCAGCGGCGACAGACGGGCGCATGAGGCGGCCCTTCACATGGTGACGGTCGAAGACGGCGTCTTCGGCGTGCTGGCGGATTCTGGTGCAGTCATTGAAGGCCTGTCACGGCTGGGTAACAAGGCGCGTTAAAGGATTAGGTACCGCAGAGCAGCCTCGCACGTCATAGACACGGCAGGATAGCACCCTCCGGCAGGCCAGAGCGGTTGGAAAGGAAATTTCTCCGCAGTTCAGCCCGTTGCCCGTGTTTCCAGTCCCGTGCGCTGCGCGAAAGCCCCATGCTGGAACTCGCCGCTTTCACGCCGCGCCAGCGAATTGCGCAGCAGCGCGATCGTCTCGCGGCCGACTGTCGCGATCTCGCGCGGCGTGTCGATACCGACGATCATGAATTCATCGATGCCGAGAGCCGCGTAAGCAAGCAGCGACAGGGCGGCCTGGGCCGGCGGACCGGAGACATCGACCGCCTTGTGCCCTGCCGAGGAAATTCCCCGGTGGATGCGGACCGGAAGGGCGAAGCGTAGTCTGGCGGCCCGGCCATGTTCGGCGGCGGCGCCGCGCACACGCTCCATCAACTGCCTGACATCGTCGATCGAACCGGGCGCCAGTTCGAAGACGTCGGCATGCCGGCCGGCCACTTTCAGTGCCGTGCCGGACTGCCCGCCCATGCGGATGACGAGGTCGGCACCATGAGGCCCCTTGCGCGGAACATAGCCGCCCTTGATGCTGTAGAACGCGCCTTCATGGTCGAAAGGCCGCTCGTTCGACCATAGCCGCTTCAACAGAACCAGATATTCGTCGATGCGCTGCCAGAGGACACCGTGTCCGACCGGAAGCGCTTCGGCATCGTCGTCGCTTAACGGCTCGCTGATCATCCTGAGCGCCAGGCGGCCGCCGCTGCGGGCGTCGATCGAGGCAAGTTGCCGCGCCGCCACGGTCGGTTCGACCACGCCGGCCCAATGGGTGAGGACCACTTCCAGCGACGAGCTGCGGTCCAGCACCTGGGCGGCAAGATCCATATTGGTCAGCAGGCCGGCCGGATCGTCGACGACGAGGTTGCGGAAACCGCCATCCTCGATCAGCGCCAGCCTGGTCGCCGTCTCGGCAAAGTCGTAGAAAAAGGAAACTGCGCTATCGGCAGGATAGGTCTTGCCGGGCACATGCGTGAATTCGATCGGCATTGCCATCTCCTCCATCTCTGGAATCACGGATGCGGTCAAATACGAATCAATGGCGCACGCGAAAGCGCACCGGGATCCGGTTCATTCAACTCCGATTGCCTGAAGGCGGTGGGTCGTCAGCCTGGCCGGACCACGGCTCAGGGAATGAGGCCCAGAACAACAGCCCCGGTGAACACGAACGCAAGGGCAAAGACGACATAGGCGAAAGCACCGGCATAGGCCGGGCGGAAGCTCTGGGCATTGGCCAGCCTCTGGCCGCTGCTGCGGGTCTCGGTGTTCTGCATATAGGACATGTCGACCTCCGTCTCGCCGGTTAATCTATAAAAGTTGTAGACTTTGTCGATTGCTATTTTTCGGCCATGCGCAGAATTTTTTTCTAACAGCGCCGTGAGAACTGGCGCTGAGTTGCTGCAGAGCGGCATCGGCGTGATCGACGGACATGGCAGCGTCGGTTTCACTTCCGGCGCTCGACGGCACTTCACTTGCCGATCCATTCGTGCATTGGCCGCCCCGCGCGGGCAGGATAGCATCGCGGCAGAGCGACAATGCGAGATCGTCCAAAGGACATTTGGGAGGAGCAAGGAAATGGGAGCAAGACTGGCCGGCAAGGTCGCCATCGTTTCGGGCGGCGCGACGGGAATGGGCGGGGCGGCCTCGGAACTGTTCGCGGCGGAAGGCGCAAAGGTGGCGATCATCGACCGCAATGGCGAAGCGGCGGCAGCCACCGCCGCGGCGATCCGGGCGCGCGGCCAAATCGCGGAGCATTTTGTCGCCGACGTTTCCGACGAGGCGCAGGTCGAGGCGGCCGTGAAGGGCGCGGCCGAGACGTTCGGCGCGGTTACCGTCCTGTTCAATCATGCCGGCACCATCGTGATAAAGCCGTTCCTGGAGACCAGCGTGCAGGAATGGGACTGGCTGCATGCCGTCAACGTGCGCTCGATGTTCCTGATGACCCGCGCCGTGCTGCCCGGCATGATCGCGGCCGGCGGCGGCTCGATCGTCTGCACCTCGTCGATCTCGGCGGTGGCGGCGACGCCGAACGAAGTGCTCTATGACACCACCAAGGGCGCCTGTCACATGTTCGCGCGCGCCATCGCCGTGGAATTCCGCGACCGCAACATCCGCTGCAACGCCGTCTGCCCCGGCTTCATCCGCACACCGCATGGGCTGCGCGAGGTCGCCGATCTGGGTAAGCTCGGCGTCGATGTCTCCGACGCGGCGCTGGCTGCGCAGCAAGGGCGGATCGGCGAACCGGAAGAGGTGGCAAAGGCGGCGCTGTACCTCGCCAGCGACGAATCGAGCTTCGTCAACGGGGCCCATCTGTTCGTGGATAACGGCTTCACGGCGATGTGAGACGTCCCAAGGACAGCTTGGCGCCCTTCCTCTACCCCCTCCGGGGGGAGAGGAAAAGACACCGAGCCCTACTCGTCTATCGTTCTTCCCGGCGAAACGGTTTCAGCAGCGCCGACGGCGCCACCGCATTGCGCGACATCACCGCCATGGCGACGATGGTGAAGATGAAGGGCAGCATCAGGAACGCCTCGTAGGGGATATGCCCGAGGCCGCTCGCCTGCATGCGCAACTGCAAGGCATCGACAAAGGCGAACAGCAATGCGGCCCCCGCCGAGCGCCACGGGTCCCAGCGGCCGAACACGACCAGGGCGATCGCCACCCAGCCGCGCCCGGAGACGACGCCGAAGGTGAAGGCGTTGAACTGCGCCATCGACAGGAAGGCGCCGGCCAGCCCCATCAGCGCCCCGCCGAGAATGACCGCCTGGAAGCGGGTGACAATGACGCTGACGCCGGCGGAGTCGGCGGCGCGCGGGTTTTCGCCGACCATGCGCACCGACAGCCCCCATGGCGTGCGGTAGAGCACGAAGGCGGCGATAGGGATGGCCAGGATCGCCATGTAGACCAGCGCGAACTGGTTGAACACCGCCGGCCCAAGCACGGGAATGTCGGAGAGGACCGGGATCGGCAGCGTCTGAAAACCCTTGATGCTCGGCGGCACCGATTGCTGGCCGAAGATCAGCCGGTAGAGGAAATAGGCCAGACCCGACGCAAGCAGCGTCACGCCGATGCCGCAGACATGCTGGCTTAGGCCCAGGGCCACCGTGAACAGCGCATGCAGCGCCCCCATCAGCATGCCGGTCAGCACCGCCGCCAGGACGCCCAGCCACAGGTTGCCGCTGAGGCTGGCGGCGGTGAAGCCGGCCATTGCCGACAACAGCATGATGCCTTCGATGCCGAGATTGAGCACGCCGGCGCGCTCGGAGAACATTTCGCCGAGGGTGGCGAAAGCCAAGGGCGTGGCGATGCGGATGATGGCGGCCAAGAAGCCGACCTGGAAGATCTGTTCGAACACCGCGCTCATCGGGAGGCTCCGACGCGGCGGATGCGATAGGTGGTGAACAGCAGCGCCACCAGCATGGCAAGCAGTGCCGTGCCCTGGATGACATCGCTGAGGAAGGCCGGCACGCCGGTCGCGCGCGACATCGCCTCGGCGCCGGTCATCACGGCAGCCAGGAAGATTGCCGCCGGCACCACGCCGAGCGGGTTGAGCCGCGCCAGCATTGCAACGACGATGCCGGAATAACCGTAGCCCGGCGAGATGTCGCTCATCACCTGAAAATGCACGCCGCCAACCTCGCCGACGCCGGCGAGCCCGGCTAGCGCACCGGACAGCAACGCCGTCGAGAGCAGCACCCGCTGGACATTGATGCCGCCATATCTGGCCGCTTCCGGATTTTCGCCGGTGACCCGGATCCGGAAGCCGAGCGTGGTGCGCACGATCAGGAACCAGATCAGCGGTGCCGCGATAAGCGCCGCGATGACGCCGAGATGCAGCCGCGTGCCCTCGATCAGCACCGGAAAATTGGCCGAATCCTCAATCGGAGGCGAGATCGGATAGCCGCTGAAACTATCCTTCCATGGCCCTTCGATCAGCGCCATCAGCGCGTAATAGATGACCGAATTGAGCAGCAGCGAACTGACGACGTCGTCGACCTTGAATTTCACCCGCAGCGTTGCCGGCACGAGCGCGACGGCTGCACCGGCCGCGGCGCCTGCCACTGCCATCAAAAGCATGGCGAGCGGTCCCGGCATCGGGATCGCGCCGACGAAGCAGCTCGTCACCGCGCCGGCAAGCAGTTGCCCTTCGGCGCCGATGTTCCAGAATTTGGCGCGGAAGGCGACAGCCACCGCCAGCCCGGTGAAGATCATGGGCGCGGCGCGCACCAGCGTTTCGGTGATCGCATAGCTGTCGCCGAGCGAAGCCGTGAACATAACGCCGTAGGATTCGAGCACGCCGGCGCCGGCCAGCGCGATCAGGCCGCTGCACAGCACCAGCGCGGCACCGATCGCCAGCAGCGGCAATGCGAGGTTGAACCAGGCTGGCGTCGAGCTGCGGACTTCGAGGCGGAACATCAGCTATGGCCCTCCGCCCCGGTCATCAGCAGCCCCAGCCGGGCGATCGTCGCATCGGCGCTGGGAAGCGTGCCGGCGATGCGGCCCTCATACATCACCGCGATGCGGTCGCAGAGCACGAGCAACTCTTCCAGATCCTCGCCGATGACGATGATGCCGCAGCCCTTGGCGCGCATGTGGAGGAATTTTTCATGGATGAAGCGGGCGGCTCCGATGTCGAGGCCGCGCGTCGGCTGCGAGACGATAAGCACCTTCGGATCGAAGGCGAGCTCGCGCGCCAAAAGCGCCTTCTGCAGATTGCCGCCGGACAGGGCGCCGGCGCGCGTCATCGGCCCGGGGCAGCGTATGTCATAGGCCTTGATCTGCGCCTCGGCGAAGGCGCGGATTGCATCCGGCTTGAGCAGGCCCTTGCTGCTGAAAGCGGCGGTGCCGATGCGCGGCAGCACCATGGAATCGGCGAGCGGCAAATTGGTGACCAGTCCCGTCGTCATGCGGTCTTCCGGGATGCGGCCAAGGCCCAGCGCCTGCACCTCGCGCGGCGAGAAGCGAGACACTTTCTGTCCCGCAATCGTCATCCGACCGGCATCGGGGGCGCGCACGCCCGAGATCACCTCCGCCAGTGCCCGCTGGCCATTGCCGGAGACACCGGCAATGCCGAGGATCTCGCCGGCGCGCACGGAAAGCGACACATCGCGCAGCGCCGTGCCCGAATGGCTCGAGGTGGAAATGCCGTCGAGAGTGAGCACCGCTGCCCCCGGTGTCGACGGCCCCTTGGCCGGCGGCACGATCTCGTGGCCGCACATCAGTCGCGCCATTTCCGCCGACGTGGTGTTGGCCGGATCGTCGACGCGGCCGGCGACGCGGCCATGCCGCAGCACCGTGCAGCGATGGGTGAGCGCGCGCACCTCGTTGAGCTTGTGCGAGATGAAGATGATGCCCAGACCCTGCGCCGCCATCGACCGCAAGGCCGAAAACAGCCCGTCGACTTCGCTCGGCGCCAGCACCGCGGTCGGCTCGTCGAGAATCAGCAGTTTTGCGCCGCGAAACAGCGCCTTGACGATCTCGAGACGTTGCTGCTCTCCGACAGACAGCGCCGAGACCGGCAGGCTGGGATCGAGTGTCAGCCCGTGCTGGCGGCTGATTTCAACCAACCGCGCCAGTCCGCCGGCGCGGTCGATCCGCCCGGATTTGCCTGGTATGCCGATAAGCAGGTTTTCCAGTACCGTGAGCCGTGGCGCCAGGTGAAAATGCTGGTGCACCATGCCGATGCCGGCGGCCAGCGCATCGGCCGAACTGGTGATCCGCACCTTCCGGCCCTGGATGAGGATCTCGCCGGCGTCGGGCGCATAGGCGCCGAACAGCACGTTCATCAGCGTCGTCTTGCCGGCGCCGTTCTCGCCCAGCAAGCCGAGGATCTCGCCGGGCGCCACGCTGAGGTCGACGGCTTCGTTCGCCTTGACGGCGCCGAAGCTCTTGGTGATGCCGTGCATTTCGATGAGCGGGGCGGGCGTCGGCAAGAGTACTCCTGATCGGATGGGCTTACGATTCGGCTTGACCGATAGGGATGCGCTGCACCCCCCTCTGGCCTGCCGGCCATCTCCCCCTCAACGGGGGAGATCGGATGTCACCCCTCGGCTTTCGCCAATTCCTAATTTGACTAGCCGGCGAAGCTGCCAATCTCCCCCTTGAGGGGGAGATGGCCGGCAGGCCAGAGGGGGGCGCTTAGCACCAACTCCTAAAGACCAGAACTCAATCCGAAACCGGTGTGTTCTCGTCCACGTCGACGCGGAAATTGCCTTCGAGGATTTCGGCCTTCTTCTTCTCGACCATGTCCTTGACCTCGGCCGGCAGCGTCTTGTCGAACTTATGGTAGGGCGCCAGGTGAGAACCGCCCTTGGCCATGCGCGAGAAATCGCCATAGTCCTGCGCCGTGAAGACGCCGGCCTTGACCAGTTTTATGGCTTGTTCGACGGTGGGATACATATCCCAGACCGGGCCGGTAATGACGGTGTCGGGGCCAAGGCTCGACTGGTCGGACATATTGGAGATGGCGTAGATCTTTTTCTCCACCGCCGCTTCGATGACACCGAAGCGCTCGGCATAGATGACGTCGACGCCGGCGTCGATCTGAGCGACGGCCGCCTCCTTGGCCTTGGGAGGATCAAAGAAGGAACCGATGAAGGCGACCTTCTTCTTGATGTTCGGATTGACCTCCTTGGCGCCGGCGAAGAAGGCGTTGACCAGCCGGTTCACTTCCGGAATGCCCATCGCCGCGACGGCGCCGATCGTGCCCGACTTCGACATCTTGCCGGCGATCATGCCGGAGAGATAGGCGGGCTCGTGGATCCAATTGTCGAAGACGCCGAAATTGGGCTCCGCCGGCCCGGCGCCGGAGCCGAACAGCCAGGCAGTCTTCGGGAACTGCTTGGCGGTGCGGCGCGATTCACGCTCGGCGGCGAAGGCATCGCCCAGCACCAGTTCATAGCCGCCCTGTGCATATTCGCGCATGACGCGGCTGAAGTCGGCGGTCTGCACCTTCTCCGACCATTTATACTCGATGCCGAGTTCCTTCTCGGCCTTCTGCAAAGCGACATGGATCTGGTTGTCCCACGGCTCCTCGATGGGCGTGGCGAAGATCGCCGCTACTTTCAGCTTCTTGTCCTTGGCGAAGGCGGCGCCCGGCAGCATCGCCGCGGCCAGGCCAAGCGCGCCCAGTTCCAGCACGTTGCGCCGCGAAAGGCCTTCGCGCGTTGAATGAGATTTGTTCTTCCGGTTTTCCATTGCAGTCCCCTCTGTTCGACAGCCGTGTCGAGCCGGCCGTTCTAAAAATCAGACGAGGAACTATGGAACGGGTCCGGACTTTTGTCCACATGGTCAAATTTGGCAGATCGATCATATCCACTCTCCTGGACTAGCCGGGAGAGCGGTTGTTCAGACCCGTTCGAGCGCGATGGCGATGCCTTGGCCGACGCCGATGCACATGGTCGCCAGCGCATAGCGGCCGCCGCGTTCGCGCAGCTCCAGCGCCGCCGTGCCGGAGATGCGCGCGCCCGACATGCCCAAGGGGTGGCCGAGCGCTATGGCGCCGCCATTCGGGTTGACGTGCGGCGCATCCACCGCGATGCCGAGCTGGCGCAGCACTGCGATGCCTTGCGAGGCGAAGGCTTCGTTGAGCTCGATGACATCGAACTGTTTTGGCGTCAGGCCAAGCCGCGCGCACAGTTTTTGCGTCGCCGGCGCCGGGCCGATGCCCATGATGCGCGGCGCGACGCCGACGGCGGCCCCGCCGAGGATGCGGGCGATCGGCGTCAGGCCGTATTTCCTGGCCGCCGCTTCCGAAGCGACGATCAGCGCCGCCGCCCCGTCATTGACGCCCGAGGCATTGCCGGCGGTCACCGTGCCGCCTTGCCGGAACGGCGTCGGCAGCTTGGCCAAGGCCTCTATCGTGGTGCCAGCGCGGGGGTGCTCGTCCTTCGAGACGACAACCGGATCGCCCTTGCGCTGCGGAATGGTCACCGCGGTTATTTCCTTGGCCAGCCGGCCATTGGACTGCGCGGCGACGGCCTTGTCCTGGCTGCGCACCGCGAAAGCGTCCTGGTCCGCGCGGGAAACCGAAAAATCCTCGGCGACATTTTCGCCCGTCTCCGGCATGGAATTGACGCCATACTGACTCTTCATCAGCGGGTTGACGAAGCGCCAGCCGATCGTGGTGTCGTAGATCTCGGCATTGCGTGAAAACGCCGTCTCGGCCTTGGGCATGACGAAGGGCGCCCGGCTCATCGATTCGACGCCGCCCGCGATCATCAGCTCGGCCTCGCCGGCCTTGATTGCACGGGCGGCGATGGTCAGCGCATCCATGCCCGAGCCGCACAGGCGGTTGACGGTCGAGCCGGGGATTTCCTTCGGCAGGCCGGCCAGCAGCAGCGCCATGCGCGCCACGTTGCGGTTGTCCTCGCCGGCCTGGTTGGCGCAACCGTAGACAACGTCGTCGACCGCCTGCCAGTCGACGCCGGCATTGCGCTCGATCAGTGCCTTCAGCGGAATGGCGCCGAGGTCGTCGGCGCGTACCGAGGACAGCGAGCCGCCAAAGCGGCCGATCGGCGTACGGATATAGTCGCAGATATAGGCTTCGGCCATGTCAGTCAGCTCTCCCGTTTCCCTCATGCGCCGCCTTGGTGCGACGCGTGCAGGTCGCGCAATGTCGTAGCTCGGTTCGCTTGGCGCCGACATTTCGTCAAGCGCCTGCGCGAACTTAACCACCCAGCCACAGCTCTCCTGCCCCTGCTGGCGAATCACGCTTGGATGCAGCGCCACGATCAGCGGGTTGGCCGCGAGCTCAATGCTTCATCCGATCCCTCATCGCATACCACAGCATTCCCAGCACATAGAGCGGCCCGCGCAGCGCCGTGCCTCCGGGGAAGGGCATCGGGGTCAGCGTCGAGAACAGGTCCAGCCGCGAGGCGTCGCCGGTGATGGCTTCGGCGAGCAGCTTGCCCGACAGGGTCGACAGGATGACGCCCTTGCCGGAATAGCCGTGCGCGTGATAGACCTCGCCATAGTGCCCGACATGCGGCAGTCGCGACGTCGTCACCGACACCAGCCCACCCCAGGCATGGTCGATCCGGCAGCCCTTGAGCTGCGGGAAGGTGCCTTCCATGTGCGGCCGCACGAAACCGGCAATATCGGCCGGCGGCGACGGCGTGTAGCGCTCGCCGCCGCCGAACAGCAGGCGACCGTCGGCCGACATGCGGTAATAGTTGACGACGAAGCGCGTGTCCGACACCGCGACATTGGCAGGAATGACGTTGCGGGAGCCCTCCAGCGGCTCGGTGGCGACGATGTAGTTGCCGACCGGCATGATGCGGCTGTTGACGCGCGGCTCCAGCCCATTGAGCAGCGCGTCGCCAGCCAGCACGACATGCTTTGCGCGCACCGATCCTTTTGACGTCGAGACCCGGATCGAAGGCTCGCGCTCAAGCCGCACGGCCACCGAATTCTCGTGGATGACGACGCCGGCCGCGCTTGCAGCGCGGGCAAGCCCGAGCGTGTAATTCAAGGGATGCATGTGGCCGCCGAGCGGCTCGTACATCGCGCCGTGATAGGGCGTGTCGACCTTGGCCCGGGCCTGCGCCGCCGACAGGATCTCGAGGTCGCGGAATTTCATCACGCTCTCGAGGCATTTCGCCTCTTCCTCCAAATCCCTGAGATCGGAGCCGTTGACCGCGCCGACCAGATGGCCGGTCAGCCTGAGATCGCAGTCGATCGTATGGCGCTCGATAATGTCGAGCACCAGGCTGCGCGCCTCGAAGGCGAGATCGAACAGCGCCTTTGCCCGTTCAGGCCCATAAAGCTTGACCAGGCCCTTGGCGCCCTTGCGCAGGCCGGGGATCATCTGGCCGCCATTGCGGCCCGAAGCGCCCCAGCCAATCTTGCCGCCTTCCAGCAGCACCACCTTCAAGCCGCGTTCGGCGGCGTGAAGAGCGGCCGACAGACCGGTGCAGCCGCCGCCGACGACCACCAGGTCGGCCTCGACATCGCCGATAAGTGCCGGATGGTCCGGCGCCGGATTGGCGGTGGCGACATAGTAGGACTTGCCGATGTCGAGACCGGAATTGAAACCCGTTGAAGATGCCATGATCACACCTTCAAGAGCAGGTGGTCGCGTTCCCAGCTCGTCACCACGCTCTGGAACAGGTCGAGCTCGACGCTTTTCACGCGCAGATAGGTCTGGAAGAAGTCCTCGCCGAGCAGTTTGCGCACCGGTTCACAGGCCTCGAAACGATCCAGCGCCTCCTCCATCGTTTTCGGCAGCGTGCTCTTGATCTTGTAGGCATTTCCGGATGCTTCCGCCGAGCGCGCCAGCTTCTGTTCGACGCCCAGATAGCCCGCCAGAAGCGAGCCGGCGATCGCCAGATACGGATTGCAATCGGCACCCGGCAGCCGGTTCTCCACCCGCCGCGCGGCGCGCCCGCCGGCCGGCACGCGCAGGCCGCAGGAACGGTTGTCATGCGACCATTCGATGTTGGCCGGCGCGCTGTGGTTTGGTCTAACGCGTCGGAACGAATTCACGTTGGGCGCGAACAGCGGCATGATTTCGGGAATGTATTTTTGCAGGCCGCCGATGAAATAACCGAACATCGCGGTATCGGCATCATCGCTGCCGGCAAACAACGTGTTGCCGGCCTCGTCGATGACTGACATGTGCAGATGCATCGAGCTGCCGGCCTGTGCGGCGATCGGCTTGGCCATGAAGGTCGCATACATGCCGTCTTGCTGGGCGGCCTGGCGCGTCAGCCGTTTGAACAGCAGCACCTTGTCGGCCAGCGGCAGCGCGTCGCCATGCAGGAAGTTGATCTCCAACTGCCCCGGTCCCGATTCATGAATCAGCGTATCGAGCGGCAGTCCGGCCGCCTCCGCATAGTCATAGACGCGCCGGACCACCGGTTCATATTCCTCGAGCGCCGCCATGTCATAGGGATGCTGCACGGCCTCGGCGCGGCCATTGCCGCCGGTCGGCGCGGTCAGCGGCTTGTCGGGATCGGGATTGGGCGCGGTCAGGTAGAATTCGAGCTCCGGCGCCACTACCGCCCGCCAGCCGCGCTGCCGGTAGAGATCGAGCACGGCGCGCAGAACATGGCGCGGCGAGGCCATCCATGGCCGGCCGTCCATGTGGAAGGCGTCGGCGAAGACGTAGGCCTTGCCAGCGCCGGCGCCCGGCGCCAGGCAAAGCGTCGAGACATCGGGCACCATGCGCATGTCGGGGTCCGAATACGCAAAACCCTCGTCGATGGAACCGGAATAGCGCCCGTCTATGCTGACCAGGAAGGCGCTGCTCGGCAGATAAAGCGCGCGGTCTTCCAGCGCCGTGAGGAATTTTGCCGTCGGCAGCGCCTTGCCGCGCAGCACGCCGTTCATGTCGGGCACCAGGCATTCGACCTCGTTGATGCCGTGCTGCGCCAACCATGCCTTGGGATCGGTGGAGGGCGCGGTATTCGTGTTCTTCTCAAGCATTTCGTTCAAGTCCGTATCAGAGAGAGTATGGCTTGCGCGACCACGTCCGTTCCGGGGTTCAGCGCCATCTGGGCTGCATTTCCCTTGAGGCGGGCGCGCATGGCGTCGTCGGCCAGAAGGCCGGGAATGGCGCTCTCCAATACTCCTTCGGTCCAGCCGTCACGGCCGATATGATCGCCGGTGCCGGTCTCTTCGGCGCGGCGTGCATTGTCGTGGCCGTCCCGGCAATAGGGCATGATCAGCGACGCCACACAGAAGCGCAACGCCTCGCAAAAGCCGGTGTTGCCGCCGTGGTGGATGAACAAATCCAACTTCGCCACCGCCGAGGACTGCGGAAACCAGGCGCCGAGATAGACATTGTCGGGCACCGCTCGGTAAGCGTCGCGCAGGCCGCCGACATTGACGATGAAGCGCGCCGGCATCTTGTCGGCAAAGACGCCGGAAAGGCCGGCATGGAAGATGAAGGCGGGGCCCCGCACGGCCCGCGCGATGCCGACGCAATTCAGCGCCGCGCCGAAGCCTGCTTCGGGGAACAGCGCGATGGTCGGGCTGACTTTACGCGTCAATTATTTCCTCTTCATTCCGGCCGGCTGATCATGCCGAACGGCGCGGGAGCGCCGCGGCCGGCCGCTTGCGGTCGCAGTTTGCGAGAGCCGCAGATGGACGCGAAGCAGATCGGCAGTAACCTAATACTGCCGGCTTTCGAGCTGGTCGAGTGCTTTCAGACGTTCGCGCAGCGATTGCCGCAGCCGAAAGACATTGGCGGCCACCGGTATAGATGCCGACAGCCGCCGCAGCTTAAGGTGATCGGACAACGCATCGGCCACGAAGCGATTGGCCGCAAACACGTGTGAGGCCGGCTGCCCCGTTGTCGCTGGCGATGCTACGGCGTCGGTTGCATGGCAGCGGCCGTCTCGTCGATCTTGCCGGCAAGGACGCCTTGGGCCCAAGCGGTGACCTCGGCGTCGACGGGCTTGTTGGCCATATCGGTCAACGCCGCGTCGAGTGCGGCCGGGTCGGTGCCGACCGCCGCCGCGTCGACCACTTCCTGCTGGGCGTCGATCTGGTCCTGCAGAGCCGATATCTGTCCAGGCAGGGCCGCCTGCTCCTCGGGGGTCATGGCGGCGATCTGGTCCGGCGTCAGCGACGTCAGCGCGTCCAGCTGTGAATTCAGGACGTCCAGCTGGGTTTGTGCGACCTTGGCTTTTGCCGACTGTGTCACGAAGGCCTGAAGCGCAGCGAATTTCCTGCTCTTGGAATTCATATAGGCGTTGACGTTGCGCTGCAGCGAGTTCAACCGGCCGAGCTTGGCGTGGAGGTTCTTTTCCTTGGGCAGGGACGAAACCTTTGTCTTCGTATCGACCGTGGTCGTTGCGTCCCTTGTCGCCTTGGCTACCTGCCCGCGGGCCGACGAGGACTTACCGTGCGCAGCGCCGCTGTTGCCGTGGGCGCCACCATTGCCGTTGCCGCCGCTGTGACCACCGCCATGGCCTCCGCCATGGCCTCCGCCGTGTCCATTGCCGGCTAGTGCCGGAGACGCCAGAAGCGCCAGTGCGGCTGACGCCGCCAACACAGTTTTCCGGTTTGTCATGTCAGTCTCCTGGGGAAACGCCGCTCTGCGCCCGCTGCTATCGTAAGTTCGTATGAGAAGCCGCTAATTATGCGCAGTAAACTTTAGACAAAGACTGTCTCAATAAGAGAGCAGGGAACCTGTCGGTACGGCAACTGCTTGATATCCAACAGAAATCGACGTTTTCGAACGGCTGTGGTACTGAAGTCCCATGCCGGTCGGACCATGGTCCGAACTGCCGGTCAGAGTTGATTTCGGCGCTGCCGGCCGGCGACGCGGCTCTGGCCCAGAACGCGCAGGCGACGGCGCTTTTCACCAATCGGCCGAAGGCCCAGACGGCTGATTCAGCCGATGCTTTCGCCACCGTCGATCACCAACGCCTGGCCGGTCATGAAGGATGACCGATCGGACACGAGGAAGAGGATCGCCTCGGCGATCTCCTCGGCGCTGGCCCAGCGGCCCATCGGGATCTTGGTGCGGACATAGGCTTCGATTGCCTCGCGTCCGCCCATCTGGGCGATGAACGGTCCATTGAACGGCGTGTCGACCCAGCCGGGGCAGAGCGCGTTGACGCGCACATTGTGGCGGGCATAGTCGAGCGACATCTGCCTGGTCATCGCCACCACGGCATGTTTCGAGGTCGTATAGGCGATCATCTCGCGGTCGTAGAACACGCCCGAATTGGAGGCCGTGTTCAGGATGACGCCGCCGCCCTGTGCGACCATCGATGGCATGACGATCCTTGCCGCCAGGAACTGCGCCCGCACATTGACCCGCCAGGAAGCGTCCATGCCGCCGGTCTCGACCTCGGTCAGCGTGCCGCCGACCTGGATGCCGGCGTGATTGTGCAGGATGTCGATGCGCCCATGCCGGTCGAGCGTACCGGCAAGGAGCTGCTCGACCGCATTGTCGTCCGAGACGTCGGTGGCGACCGCCTCCGCCCGGCCGCCCGCGGCGCGTATATCTGAAGCCGTCGCCTCGCCGCTGGTCCGATCCCTGTCCGCGATGACGACTACCGCGCCTTCCCTGGCCATGATCATGGCGCCGGCGCGCCCGATGCCGGAACCGGCGCCTGTCACCACGGCGATGCGGTCTTCGAGGATCATGATGCGACCTTTAGTTTGACGGCTTGCGCTGGCGCAGCTGCCATTGGGCAAGCACCACGAGCAGGACGGACGCGACGAGCACGATCGTCGCGATGGCATTGATCTCCGGCGTCACCCCGCGCCGGATCGACGCAAAGACATAGATCGGCAGCGTCGTCTGCGCGCCGGCGACGAAGAAGGCGACGATGAAATCGTCGAAGGAGAAGGTGAAGGCGAGCAGGAAGCCGGCGACCACCGCCGGCAAGATCTGCGGCAGGACGATGGAACGGAACGTCGTCAGCGGGGTGGCATAGAGATCGCTCGAGGCCTCGACGAGATTGCGGTCGAGGCTGCCGAGGCGCGTGCCGACGATCATCGTCACCAGCGCCATCGAAAACAGGCCGTGCGCGGCGATGATCGAACCATAGCCGAGCGACAGGCGCGGCGGCTGATCGTCAGGCCAGACCGAGGCGAGGATCGGATTGACGACGGCAAACAGCTGGACGAGCGCGACCAATGTCGAAATGCCGATGACGACGCCGGGAACGACGATTGCGGCTCCAAGCAAGGCGTCGAAGACAGCGCGGGTCCGCACCCCGACGCGTGCCAGGCCGAGCGCGGCCGCCGTGCCGAACACCGCCGCCAGCAAGGCGCTGGTGGTGGCGATGAACAGGCTGTTCTTCAGCGCCTCGACCAGGAATGGGTTCGCCAGCGCCTTGCCGTACCATTGCACCGAAAAACCGGTGAACTCGCTGGCGTGGTGACCGGCGTTGAAGGAGAACAGCACGACCAACGCGATCGGCAGGTAGAGGAAGGCGAAGACGGCAATGACGAAGGCGCGCATCAGATCAGATCCACCCGGCGGGCGCCCGAGACGCGGGTCGAGATGCGGTTGGCGGAAATCAGCACCACAACCGAAACCAGCACCAGCGTGATTGCGATGGCCGATCCGAACGGCCAGTTGCGCGACTGCAGGAACAGGTCGACCAGCGCATTGCCGATGAAGAACACTTTGCCGCCGCCAAGCAGCGTCGGGATCAGGTATTCGCCGAGCAGCAGGATCATCACCAGCGAGAAGCCGGTCATCACGCCGGGCAGCGACAGTTTCAAGGTCACGCCCAAGAAAGTGGAGAGCGGCGTCGCGCCGAGATCGGCGGAGGCCTCCAGCAGGCGCCGATCGAGCCGCTCGAGGCTGACATAGATCGGCAGGATCATCAGCGGCAAATAGCCGTAGACGATGCCGAGCAGGACGGCGCCCGGCGTGTTGATCAGCCTGACGTCCTCGATGCCGGCAAGCGCGAGCAGCGCCGGGATGCCGCGTCCACCCAAAATGTACATCCAGGCATAGGTACGCATCAAAAGGCTGGTCCAGAACGGTATGACGACCAGCGCGAGCAGGATCAACCGCCAGCGCTGCGGCGCCCGCAGGGCGAGGTAATAGGCGACGGGATAGGCCACGAGCAGACAGGCGAGCGCGCCCACCGGAGCCAGCACCATCGTGTTCCAGAACGCGGTCGCCCGCGCCGGAAGATTGGCATATTGCGCCAGCGTGAAGGCCGCCCGATAGCCGCCCTCCGGCGCCCGCTCGCCGACGCTGAAGACGGCGATGGCCATGAACGGCAGCACCAGGAACACGACGAGCCACGCGGCCGCCGGCCCGAGCAGCATGGCCGTCAGCAGATTTTTGCGAATGCCGCGCATCGAAGGATTGCCCCGGTGCCGGCGGTCTGGGCCCGCCGGTCAAGTTGTCTCGAATGGGATTTGTTGCCCGCCTGGCTCAAGCCGACTTGAAGCGCGCCATCAGCTCGGCGCGGCCCGGATCGGTCAGCGTTGCAGCAGCGCCGAATTCCAGCGGCGTCAACAGGTCGGCCGCCGGATAGAGGATCGGATTGTCCAGCACCTCCTTCGGCAGCAGCTTGTTGACGCGGGCGTCGGTGGAAGGCGCGCCGTTGGCGAGGTGCTCCTTGACCGCGACCTGCGGGTTCATCAGATAGTTGAGCAGGGCGTAGCCGGCCGGCTTGTTCGGCGCGTCCTTCGGGATGGCGTAGAAGTCGGTCCAGATCTCGCCGCCTTCCTTGCCCAGCACATAGGCGATCTCCGGAATGTCGCGATGGAGCTGCGCACCGTCATTGGTCCAGCACATCGTCATCCAGGCATCGCCCGCGCGCATGCCCGGCTGGTAGTCGGAAGACACCGCGAACAGATGCGGCTTGACCTTGAGCAGCAATTCCTCGGCCTTGGCGAGTTCGTCCTGCTTCAGCGAGTTGAAGGAGTAGCCGTAATATTTCAGCGCATTGCCGATGGTGGTCAGCTGATAGTCGTGCACCATAGTGCGGCCGTCGCCCTCGGTCATGGCGGTGTCCCAGAATTCCTTCCAGCTCGTCATCGGCTTGGTCAGCTTCTTGGTGTTGACGGCAAATCCTGTCGTGCCCCAATTCTTCGGCACGGCGTAGATCGTGCCGTCGATCGTGCCTTCCGAGGTGAAGCGCGGGTCTTCCTGCGTGCCGTCGAAATTCGGCAGCTTAGCCATGTCCAACGGCTCGATGATGCCGAGCTTCTTGTAGGTCGAGATGGTGTAATTGGTCGGCACGAACAGGCTCCAGCCCGACGCCCCGGCCTGCAATTTGGCCAGCATCTCCTCATTCGAGCCGAACACGTTGACCTCGACGGCCACGCCTGTGTCCTTCTTGAAATTCTCGAAGGTCTGCGGGTCGTGATAGTTGGGCCAGGTGGCAATCGACATGCGGTCGCCGAGGTTCTCGGCGGCAAAGGCCGGCGTCGGCATGATGCCGATCTCGCGCGCCATCACCGCCGTCGCGATGCCGAGGCCGGTGAGGCCAAGGAAGTCGCGGCGGCCGATCGAGCCGCGCTTGAGGCGCATTAGCTGGTCGACGAAATCCTCGGGGCTTATCGGCAGTCCGTCACGATATGATTTCGACATGTTTTTCTACCCTCTGGTTGGTCCCGTTGTTCTTTGGATCCGCGAACGCCAACGGCGTTCCGGCGGCAAAGCCGATGGCGACGGGTTCACCCGGCTTGAAGAGATTGCCCTGGCCGATCATGTGGTCGGCCTTGGCCAGCAGCGTTCCGATGCCCTGGACCTCGACTGCGTATTCCGCCGTGGAGCCCAGAAAGATCCGGTTGCGGACGATGCCCTTGAGCGGGCCGCTAGTCGGGCCACCGAGACTGAGCGATTCAGGACGCAGGCTGACCGAAACGGTTTCGCCCTGCCGCAAATCCACCCGCTTGCGCGCCGCGATGACGGTGCCATCGGCCAGCTTCACATCCACCAGATCGCCCGAATAACCTGCGACGGCGCCGCTCAAGAGATTGGTCTTGCCGACGAAATCGGCGACGAACAGGTCGGCCGGTTCGTCATAAATCTCGCTCGGCTGCCCAAGCTGAACGATGCGGCCGCCATTCATGACGCAGACGAAATCGCTCATCGACAGCGCTTCCTCCTGGTCGTGGGTCACCAGCACGAAGGTGATGCCGATCTCGCGTTGCAGGTTCTGCAATTCGATCTGCATGTCGGTGCGCAGCTTCTTGTCGAGCGCCGCCAGCGGCTCGTCGAGCAGCAGCACCGCCGGTTTGTTGACCAGCGCGCGGGCGAGAGCGACACGCTGCTGCTGGCCGCCGGACAGTTCGTGGACCTTGCGGCCGCCATAACCGGCGAGTCGCACCATTTCCAGCGCTTTGCCTGCCCGCAGGCCGATCTCGCGCGACGACAGCCGCGGTCGTGCCTGGCGCAACCCGTAGGCGACATTGTCGTTCACGTCCAGATGCGGGAACAGTGCATATTGCTGGAACACCATGTTGACAGGCCGCCTGTAGGGCGGCGTGTCGGCCATGTCCTGGCCGCGGATGAGCACCTTGCCCTCGCTCGGCTGTTCGAAGCCGCCGATCATGCGCAGGCAGGTCGTCTTGCCGCAGCCGGATGGTCCGAGCAGGGCGACGAAGGCGGAGGGCGGCACGGCCAGATCGATGCCGCTGACCGCGGTCACCGCGCCATAGCGCTTGGTGACGCCGCGAAACTCGATGTCGGGCACTGCGGTCAAGGCTGCGGGCTCCAGCGACAGGACGATGCGATTTCGGGACGCTACCAGAGCCAATGGCAGCTAGTATATACCTCGCAGGTGGTATATCTGACCTATTTTCTTGTTTAAGGGGGTATTGGATGTCCCGCAGCGACGACTACAGCCAGCTCGCCGCGCTGGTCGCGGCTACGCGGGAGACGAGCGGCGACGTCTTCGGCAGGGCGATGGTCGCTTGGCTGCGGCAGCACGTCGACTTCGATCATTGCGTGATCTTCGGCTACCGCGGCGCTGCCCGTCCGCCGTTGCTGTTCGAGACCTTCTCGTCGGCCGAGAGCCATGTCTTCGTCGCGCTCTATCAGGAAGGCCCATACCTGCTCGACCCGTTCCATCACGCGGCGGTCGAACGCAAGGAAGGGTTCTGGCGCATGCGCGAGCTGGCGCCCGACCGCTTCTACGCCAGCGAATATTTTCGCTCCTACTACAGCCAGACCAGGCTGGCCGAGGAGGTCGGCTTCTTCGTTCCGCTGCCGGGCAAGGACGCGCTGGTGCTGTCGCTGATGCGGCTGCGCGCTTCAGGTCCGTTCGGGACCGCCGACGCCAGACTGCTGCGCGACATGGCGCCGGCGGTGGTCGCCTTCGCCCGATTGCGCTGGCCCGCCCTTCCCGCCGACGAGCCGGCCGAGGCCAGGCAAGACGATGCATTGGCGGCGGTCAACGAGTTCGATCGCGCTCATATCTGGAAGAGCCTGTCCCTGACGCCGCGCGAAAAGCATGTCGTCGATCTAGTGCTGCAAGGGCATTCCACCGAATCAATCGCCCGGGCCATGCGCATCGTGCCGGGGACGGTGAAGGTCCATCGCCGCAACATCTATCGCAAGCTCAAGATCAAGTCGCAGGCCGGCCTTTTTGCCCGCTTTGTCGAAATCATCGACGCGCGGATAAGATAATTCCGACGGTCTTCAACCGCCTTTCGATCAAGGTCTTGCGCCAGCCTCCCAGGAGCCGGTCTCGGCCATCCGTTTCAGCAGCCGCGCCGGCTTGAAAACATCCTTGCCCGTCCGCTGGTGCCAATATTCGAGCCGCTCGACGATCCTGGGCGCGCCTTCGAGGCCGGCCCAGAACATCGGACCGCCCTTGCCGATGGGAAAGCCATAGCCGTTGACCCAGATGACATCGATGTCGGAGGCGCGGGCGGCTATCCCTTCTTCCAGAATCTTGGCCCCCTCGTTGACCATGGGATAGAGCGTGCGCTCGATGATTTCTTCCGCGCTGATTTCGCGCGACGCGATGCCCTTCTCGGCTGCCTTACCGCGGATCAGCGCATCGATCTGCGGGTCCGGGACCGGCATACGTGACCCGTTCTCGTAAAGATAATAACCTCGACCGGTTTTCTGGCCGAAACGCCCCTGTTCGCACAACGTGTCGGCGATCACGGCCGTCTGGCCTCGCGCCTTGCGGTTGCGCCAGCCAATGTCGAGGCCGGCGAGATCGCCCATCTGGAACGGCCCCATCGGCCAGCCGAAATCGGTGAAGGCCTTGTCGATCTGGCTGGGCGTCGCGCCTTCCAGCAGCAAGGCTTCCGATTCGGAGCCGCGCGCGGCCAGCATGCGGTTGCCGACGAAGCCGTGGCAGACGCCGACGACGACCGCCACCTTGCCGATCCGCCGCGCCAAGTCGACTACGGTTGCCAGCGCGTCGGGCGCGGTCTTGTCGGCGCGCACGATTTCCAACAGCTTCATGACGTTGGCCGGCGAGAAGAAGTGCAGGCCGAGCACGTCTTGCGGGCGCGAGATCGAGGCGGCGATTTCGTCGATGTCGAGATAGGAGGTGTTGGTGGCGAGTATCGCTCCCGGCTTGGCCACGGCATCGAGCTTGCCGAACACCTCTTTCTTGACCGCCATGTCCTCGAACACGGCCTCGATGATCAGATCGCAATCGGCGAGATCGGAATAATCGGTAGAGCCCTTGAATTGAGCGAGGCGTTGGCGCCTGGCATCTTCGGTCAAGGAGCCGCGCGAAACGGAGACGGCATAATTCTTGTCGATCATGCCGAGCCCGCGCTGCAAGGCTTCCTCGCTGGTCTCCAATAAGGTGACTGGAAAACCGCCATTGGCGAAGGCCATGGCGATGCCGCCGCCCATCGTGCCGGCGCCGATGACGCCGACGCGGGCGATCCTGCGCCGGACAAGGTCCTTGCCCGGGATCTTTGCGGCTTCACGCTCGGCGAAGAACAGATGCCGCTGCGCCCGCGACTGATCGCTGGCGACCAGCTTCATGAACAGCGCGCGTTCGGCAGCCAGAGCTTCCTCGAACGACATCGTGACGGTATTGCGCACCGCTTGCGCGCAAGCGATCGGCGCGTCGAGGCCGCGCGCTTTCCTGGCGAGATCCGCCGCCTCGGCATCGAAAGCGGCCAGCTCGGTTTTCTCGTCATCGCGATCGCGCACCGGCGTGAACGGCCCGCCCTTGCGGGCGATCTCCCTGGCAAAGTTCACGGCATGCGTGATCACGTTACTCTCGAACACGGCATCGACCAGTCCGATTTCATGCGCCTCATCAGCACCGATCGGCGCGCCGGAAACGATCATCCTGAGTGCTTTGATCGCGCCGACGAGGCGCGGCAGCCGCACCGTGCCGCCGCCGCCCGGCAGCAGCCCAAGCTTCACCTCGGGCAGGCCGAGCCTGGCGTCGGCATCGGCAACGCGGAAGTGACAGCCGAGCGCCAGCTCCAGCCCGCCGCCCAGCGCGGTGCCGTGGATGGCGGCGACCGTAGGTTTGGCGATGGTTTCCAGCGTCCCAATGATGGCACGCAGCTCGGGCTGTTGCACCGGCTTGCCGAATTCGGTGATGTCGGCGCCGGCGACGAAGGTCCGGCCCGCGCACGCGACGACGATGGCTCCGACCGATGCGTCGTCACGCAAGGCAGCCAGCGCCTGCATCAGTGGTTCGCGGACATGAAAGCTCAGCGCGTTGACCGGCGGGTTGTCGATGGTGACGATGGCGACGTCGCTGTCCCTGGCGACGCTGACAAAATTGGACAAGTTGACCCTCCCGACACCGGCTGCGATCCGGAGGGTTTACTAGGCTGCGCCGCGAATGGGAACCGCGTGCCGCACTGGCACAGGACTTGTCAGGACAGGCTGTAAGACGGCACGCCGGCGAGTTGCGGTTGAAGAGAAGCGAATATCACCGCACCGCCTTCTCCCCGCCTGCCGCCGTGATGACGCCGACGATGATCAGCCCGGTCAAAAGCAGGCGCACGCCGGCGCTGAAGCCGAATGTGTTGAGCATGGTCAAAAGCAGCACCAGGAACAGTGCTGCGCCCCAGACGCCGGGGACATTGGCCTTGCCGCCGGCCACCGAGGTGCCGCCGATGACCACCACGGCGATCGAAGCCAGCAAATACTCGTTGCCGATATCGACATTGGCGCCGCGGAAATAACCGGCGAGCAGCGCGCCGTCGATGCCGCCGAGCGCGCCCGACAGCGTGTAGGTGAGGAAACGGACGCGGCCGACATTGACGCCGGCGAGCCAGGCGGCGCGGATGTTCTGGCCTATCGCCAGCACCGAGCGGCCATAGATCATGCGCTGCAAGGCGATGGCCGCACCGATGGTAAACAGCACGGTGAGAACCGCCAGCACCGGAATGCCGAGAACCTGCCGGTTGGCGAAATCGGCAAAGCCCGGCGGCGGCTTGATCTGCAATCCGCGCCCATAGCTGATGTCGACCGACTGGATGATGAAGCTCGCCGACAAAGTGGCGATGATCGGCGGTATTCGCAGCGCCCAGATCAGCAGATAGTTGACGGCACCGATCGCGGCACCACAGGCAAGCGCGGCCAGCAGCCCGACCACGATCATGGCATCGCTGCCGCCCATCACCTTCATGGCCACCGCGCTGGCGAGCCCGATATTGGCCGGCAGCGACAGGTCGACATTGCCCGGCCCAAGCGTGATGACGAACATCTGGCCGACGCCGACGATGACGGTGAACACGGCCAGCGACAGCGCGGCGGTGACCATGCCGCCGGCGCCATAGCCGCCGGTGAAAGCGATGGTCGCCAGCCACACCACAAGCGCGCCGACGAACGACCAGATCCAGGGCTTGGCGGTCAGCGACCTCAGCAATATCATCGCTCACCTCTCCTTGCGGCTGATCAGCACCCGCGCCGCCAGCACGATGATGAGGATGGCGCCGTTGGCCGCCACCTGCCAGTCGGGCGGGATGTGCATGAAGGTGAGCAGCGGCGATGCCGCCAGCGCCAGCGTCAGCGCGCCGATTACCGCGCCGATCGGCGACACGCGGCCGCCGACGAATTCGCCGCCGCCGAGGATGACGCCGGCGATCGAAAGCAGCGTGTAGCCATTGCCGATATTGGCATCGGCCGAAGTGGTGATGCCGATCAGCGCCATGCCGGACAGCACGCCGAACAGACCCGTCAGCGCGAACAACACGACCTTGGTCTTGAGCAGCGACCAGCCGGCACGTTTGAGCGCAGCCGGGTTGCCGCCGGAGCCGCGTAGGATGACGCCATAGGAGGTGCGCATCAGGCCGAAATGGACGATGAGGCCAATCAGCAGCGCGGCGATGATCGGGAAGGGCACAAAGGGCGGCTTGAACGCCATGATCGCCAGCAGCCAGTCCGGCGCCTTGCCGCCGGGCTTGGGCAGCACCAGGATGGCCAGCCCCTGCCAGACGAAACTCATGCCCAGCGTCACCACGATCGATGGCAAATTGCGCAGATGGATCAGCGCGCCGAGCAGCGCATAGATGCCGATCGATCCGAGCAGGACGAGAACCCCAATGAGCGGTGCGTCCTTCAACCAGGTCGCGGTGACGCAGCCGACGAAACCGACAAAGGTGCCGATCGACAGGTCGAGCTCGTTGCCCGATATGACGAACATCTGCGCGATCGTCGCCAGCGCGATCGGGATCGCCAGGTTGAGCATCAGGCCGAAGCCGAAATAGCTGATGGCGCGCGGATTGAGCCAGGCGATGGCGAGCAGCACCAGCACCAGCGACAGCGCCGGCAGCAGCCCACGCAGTAGGCGGGCGCGTGCCGCCCCGCTCCCAAAGGTCTTCGAACCGTGTTGAACAGAGACGGCCGTCATCTCAGGCCGCGTCGCCGAAGGAGGACTGGATGATCTTTTCTTCCGTCAGCTCGTCGCGCGTCAGATTGGCGACGATGCGGCCGTTCTTGAAGACATAGACATGGTCGCAATTGTCGAGTTCTTCCGTTTCCGTGGTGTACCAGAGGAAGGTGCGGCCCTTGCCGGCCTCCTCGCGCACGAGATCGTAAACCTCGAGCTTGGTGCCGATGTCGACGCCGCGCATCGGGTCGTCCATCAGCACGATCCCGGCGTCGGAGCCGAGAGCCCGGGCGAACAAAGCCTTCTGCTGGTTGCCGCCCGACAGCGAAAAGATGTTGTTGTTCATATCCGGCGTGCGGATGCCGATCTTCTTTTGCCAGAACCCGGCCAGTTCGGCCTCTCGCCGCGGCGAGATCAGCAGCCCGTTGCGCAGCCGAGCCAGCGAGCGGATGCCGATATTTTCAGCGATCGACCACTGCGGAAAGATGCCGTCCGCCTGGCGGTCGCCGGCCACAAGCGCCACCGGTGCGGTGACCTCGACGCCGGCCTTGGCGCGCGATGCCGCGGCGAAGATCGCCAGCAGCAGGTCGGTCTGGCCATGGCCGGCCAGGCCGGCAAGTCCGATGATCTCGCCGGCGCGGGCCACCAGCTCCTTGCCGTCCTGCTGCCGCGCCGGCCGGGCGCGCACGCGCAACGGGCCGGCCTCGGCTTTCCGGATTTCGGTGGCGGTCCTCCGATGTCCTTCGGCGCCGCCCATGGTGGCGACCAGCCTATCGCGGTCGAAAGCGTTCGCCGCGTCGGCGCCGACAACCTTGCCGTCGCGCATCACGACGATGCGATCGGCGTTCTGCAGCACTTCGCCCAGCACGTGGGAGATGAGAATGCAGCTCCCACCCGACGCGACGAAGCGGCGCACGAAGGCAAGCAACTGCCCCGCCGTGTGCGCGTCGAGCGAGGACGTCGGCTCGTCGAGGATGACCAGGTGGAGCGGCTCGCGGGTCAGCGTGAACGCGCGCGCCACCTCCACCATCTGTCGCCGTCCGATTGAAAGGTCACCGGCGATGTCGGCCGCCGAAATGCCATGGTCGGGAAAGATTTCGTCCAGCTTGGCCGTGATCAGCTCGGCCGCCTTGCGCCGCCAGCCGAAGCCGGTGAGCGAGGCGTGGTTGATGCGCGTGTTCTCGGCGACGCTGAGATTGGGGCACAGCGACAATTCCTGGAACACGCAGCGTATGCCGAGCTGCTGTGCCCGCGACACCGAGTAGTTCTCCTCGGCCTCACCATGCACGCCGATCGTTCCGCTGTCGGGTGTCAGCGTGCCCGCCACCATGTGCATGAGCGTCGATTTGCCGGCGCCGTTGTGGCCGACGAGGCCGACGCACTCGCCGGGCCCGACAGTGAAGTCGACGCCGCCAAGCGCGCGAACGGCGCCGAAGTGTTTTTCGGCGCCGCTCAGTCTGATGATGTCCGCGTTCCCTTCAGGCATGCTCAACGATATCCGGTCGGCGATGTGCACGGCAACGCGTGTGCGACATTTACTTGATATTGGCTTTGATGGCCGCGATGGCATCTTCCTGTGTGTATTCGTGCGTGGCGACACCGCCCTCCTTGATCTTCGGCAGAGCGGCCTCGAAATCGTCCTGAGTGAAGGCGAGATACGGCACCAGCAGGTCGTGGGGAATGTCCTTGCGGCCGTCGAGCACTTGCTGCGCCACCCAGAAGGCGAGCGTCGAGACACCGGGCGCGATCGAGGCCGACCAGGTCTGGTAGCCGTCCTTTTCCTTCTGTTCCTTCCACCATTTCAGCTCGTCCTGGCGGTTGCCCATGATGATGGTCGGGCGCGGCTTGCCGGCGGCGGCGAAGGCTTGCGCGGCGCCATAGCCGTCACCGCCCTGGTCGACGATGCCGACGATTTCGGGCAGCGAGGGCAGGATGGTCGCCACCGCCTTCTGCGCCGTCGTCTGGTCCCAGTCGCCGGTCACCGAGCCGACGATCTTGAACTCGGGATGGGCGGCCACGCCTTCGAGGATGCCGGCATGGATGGCGTCGTCGATCGAGGTGCCGGCGAGGCCACGGATCTCGAGCAGGTTGCCGCCCTTGGGCTGGAACTTGGCCATATGCTCGACTTCCTGCTTGCCCATGTCCTTATAGTCGACGACGACGCGGTAGGCGCAGGGTTCGGTGACGATGCCGTCGAAGGAAACGACCACGATGCCGGCGTCGCAGGCCTGCTTGATGGCACCGTTCAGCGCGTCGGGCGAGGCGGCGTTGATGACGATGGCGTCATAGCCCTGTAGAATCAGGTTTTGCACCTGGGCTGCCTGTGTCGGCACTTCCTTGTCGGCCGTCGTGAAGACATCGGCGGCCCCGACCACCTTGTCGGCCACCGCCTTCTTGGTGACGGCGTTGTAGCTGTCGAGCATCGCCTGCCGCCACGAATTGCCGGCGTAATTATTGGAGAAAGCGATCTTCTTGCCGCTGGTGTCGGCAAACGCCGTACCGGCTGCGAGCACCGCTGCAAGGGTGCCCAGGACGAACAGTTTCTTCATGTCATACTCCTCCCGAGTTGCTGGTCTTGATGGCTGCTGGTGACTATCGCGCTTGCGTACCTGTTTTTTATCTATTGTCAGACAAAAGTGCAGAAGGCCGGCGAGCTGTCAACTGCAATCCATAAGATGCCGCCGATCACTTTGCGGTGCGATCATTGAAATAGCTTCGGTGGATGGGCTAGGCATGCGGGCAGGAGGCCGCAGACGCATGGCAGTGACGCCGATCGTTCCCCCGGGGGCTCCGGGAATTCCGGCGCGCTGGACGTCAAGCGCCAAAAGCGGCGTCGGCGCGGCGCTTTCGCCGTCGAGCCGCGTCTGGTTCACGCTCAGCCATGGCATACTGAACGAGATCTACTATCCCGGTGTCGACAGTGCCTGCACCCGCGACCTCGGCCTGATTGTCACCGGCCCGAACGGATATTTCTCGGAAGAAAAACGTGATGCCTCGCATGGCATCGAACCGTTCGAAGAAGGCGTGCCAGCCTACAGGCTGGTCAACACCGCTGATGACGGCGCCTACCGGATCGAGAAGCGTATCCTGGCCGACCCTGCACGACCCACCTTGCTGCAGGAGATCACCTTCACGCCGCTCAAGGGCGCGCCGGGCGACTACCGCGTCCACGCCTTGCTGGCGCCGCATCTGGTCAATGCCGGCATGGGCAACACCGCCTGGGTCGGCGACCATGAGGGAGAGCCTGTGCTGTTCGCCTCGGGCCGCGGCACTTGCCTTGCGCTGGCCTCATCGCTGCCCTGGCGGAACGGCTCGGCCGGCTATGTCGGCGTCTCCGACGGCTGGCAGCAACTGCGCAACACCGGTCGGCTCGATCCAGCCTTTCAGCAAGCCGAGGACGGCAATGTAGCGCTGACCGGCGAAATCGGGTTTTCCGCCAACAGCACCAAAACGGTACTGGCGCTGGGCTTCGGGGCGACGTCCGAAGAGGCCGCTCGAAATGCCTTCGCCAGCCTCAGGCAGGGTTTCGCGGCGGCGGCGACGTCCTACGCCGAACAATGGCGCGAATGGCAGGCTGGCCTGCTGCGGCTGGACCGCCGTGGCGCGTCCGGAGTGAACAGCTACAGGATCTCCACCGCCGTCCTGGCGACGCACCGGTCATCGCTCATGCCGGGCGCGGCGGTCGCCAGCCTGTCTATCCCATGGGGCTTCGACAAGGGCGACGACGATCTCGGCGGTTACCATCTGGTCTGGCCGCGCGATCTGGTCGAGACGGCGGGCGGCTTTCTCGCCGCCGGCGATGCCGCTTCGGCCCTGCAAACCCTCGACTATCTCTGCTCCATCCAGCAGCCGGATGGCCACTGGCCGCAGAACGCCTGGCTCGATGGGACAGCTTATTGGCCGGGCATCCAGATGGACGAATGCGCCTTTCCGCTGCTGCTGGCGGATGCGCTGCGGCGCCAGGGCCATTTGCCGCGCGCCAGGCTTTTGGCCTTCCTGCCAATGATCGAGCGCGCCGCAGCCTATGTCGTGCGCAATGGACCCGTCACCGGCGAGGACCGTTGGGAGGAGGATTCCGGTTACAGCCCGTTCACGCTCGCCGTTGAGATCGCGGCGCTGCTTGCCGCCGCGGATATGCTGGAGGCCTGCGGCAAGCAGGACGCAGCAAGCTATCTGCGCGAGACCGCCGACGGCTGGAACGACCAGGTCGAGCGCTGGACCTATGTCACCGGCACGGCAAGCTGCGAGGCGACCGGCGTCGCGGGTTACTATGTCCGCATCGCACCGCCCGACAGCGCCGAGGCCGGTTCGCCGAAGGACGGCTATGTGCCGATCAAGAACTGCCCGCCTGGCGATGCCGACCGGCCGGCGCAGGAAATCGTCAGCCCGGACGCATTTGCCCTGGTGCGCTTTGGCCTCAGGGCAGCCGACGATCCACGCATCGTCGACACGGTCAAGGTCATCGACGCGCAGCTGCGCCGGCAACTGCCGCAGGGGCCGCTCTGGTATCGCTACACCGGCGACGGCTATGGCGAGCACGAGGACGGCGCGCCATTCGACGGCACCGGCCAGGGCCGCCCCTGGCCGTTGCTCGCCGGCGAACGGGCCCATTACGAGCTGGCGGCCGGACGCAAGGACAAGGCGACCTCGCTGCTGGCGGCAATGGAGGGCTCGTCCGGACCGGGCGGCCTGTTGCCGGAGCAGATCTGGGACGGCGCCGACCTCCCCGAGCGCGAACTGCTGCATGGCAAGCCCTCGGGCAGCGCCATGCCGCTGGTCTGGGCGCATTCCGAACATATCAAGCTGCTGCGCTCGCTGCGCGACGGCGCGGTGTTCGACATGCCGCCGCAAGGCGTCGAACGCTATATCGACAATAGGACCGTCTCGCCGTTCCGGACATGGCGCTTCAACAACAAGATCCGTTCCATGCCGGCCGGCAAGACAATGCGCGTCGAGCTTTTGGCGAAGGCAACCGTTCATTGGAGCGTCGACAATTGGGCGACCGTGCATGACAGCGCGACCAGCGAGAATGCCTTCGGCGTCCATGTTGCTGATCTGCCGGTCGCCGGCCTGCCCGAGGGGAGCACGCTGATCTTCACTTTTTTCTGGCCCGGCAGCGGCGATTGGGAGAATGTCGACTTCTCCGTCATCATTGGTGAACAGGACAGACTGTAGATCCTTCCCGACAGATCCTCTTCAAGACACAAGGATGAGACCATGCAGATCGGAATGATGGGACTGGGCCGAATGGGCGCCAACATGGTCCGGCGCCTGATGCGTGACGGCCACGAATGCGTCGTCTACGACATCAACCCGGCAAGCGTCGCGGCCCTGGTCGGCGACGGCGCCTCGGGGGCTGCATCGATGGCGGAATTCGTCGGCAAGCTCGCCAAGCCGCGCTGCGTGTGGCTGATGCTGCCTGCGGCCATCACCGGCAAGATCGTCGATCAGGTGGCGGCGCTGATGGAACCCCGCGACATCATCATCGACGGCGGCAATTCCTACTATCACGACGACGTCGACCGGGCCGCCAAGCTCGCCGCCAAAGGCCTCAACTATGTCGATGTCGGCACCAGCGGCGGCGTCTGGGGCCTGGATCGCGGCTACTGCCTGATGATCGGCGGGCCCGATGACGCGGTCCGGCATCTCGATTCGGTCTTCGCCACGCTGGCGCCCGGCGCGGATGCCGGTGCGCCCGCTCCCGACAAGACGGCCGGCACGGCGCCCTTCGGCTATCTGCATTGTGGCCCGAGCGGCGCCGGCCACTTCGTCAAGATGGTCCATAACGGCATCGAGTACGGCGTCATGGCCGCCTATGCCGAAGGCATGAATATTCTCAAGGCCGGCAATGCCGGCAAGGTCAAGCGCGAAGCCGATGCCGAGACCAGCCCGTTGCAGAACCCCGAATACTACCAGTTTGACATCGACCTTGCCGAAGTGGCCGAGGTCTGGCGGCATGGCAGCGTCATCGGCTCGTGGCTGCTTGATCTCACCGCCGGCGCGTTGAAGAGCGATCCCGGCCTGACCCAGTTTGGCGGCCGGGTGTCCGATTCCGGCGAAGGCCGCTGGACCCTGAAAGCGGCCATCGACACCGGCGTGCCGGCGCCGGTGCTGTCCTCGGCTCTCTTCGACCGCTTCTCCTCGCAAGGCGAATCCGAATTCGCCGACAAGCTCTTGTCGGCCATGCGCTATGCATTCGGCGGCCATGTCGAAAAACCGAAGGCCGGCAAGTGACGGCGGCAGGGGAGACGCGCTCATGAGCCCGGAACGGTCCGATACGCTGGTGCTCTTCGGGGCGACCGGCGACCTCGCCCACAAGAAGATTTTTCCGTCCCTCTACGCCATGGTCGCCAAGGGAACGCTCAGCGAACCGGTGATCGGCGTCGCCTTCGACGCCTGGGATTTGAGGAAATTGCAGGACCGCGCGCGCGACGGCATCGTCAATACGCTCGGCAAGATCGACGAGAAGGTGTTCGGCAAGCTCGCTTCGCTGCTGCGCTATGTCAGCGGCGACTATCGCGATCCGGCCACGTTCGAGAAACTGAAGAGCGCGTTGGGCACCGCCCAGCGGCCGCTGCACTACATGGCGGTGCCGCCGACCATGTTCGAGACGGTGGTCCAGGGCCTGGAGCAATCGGGCACGGCGCGCGGCGCGCGGCTGATGGTGGAAAAGCCCTTCGGCCATGATCTGCAATCGGCGCGCTGGCTGAACCGAGTGCTGCATCTGGTGTTCGACGAACAGTCGATCTTCCGCATCGATCACTATCTCGGCAAGGAGGCGATCCAGAACCTGCTCTATTTCCGCTTCGCCAATTCCTTCCTGGAACCGATCTGGAACCGCAATTTCGTCGAGAGCGTGCAGATCACCATGGCCGAGGATTTCGGCATCGATGGGCGCGGCCGCTTCTATGACGAGGTCGGCTGCGTCAGGGACGTCATCGAGAACCATCTGCTCAACATCCTCCTGCTGCTGGCGATGGAACCGCCGGTCGGCCGTTCCGCCGACGACCTGATCGACGAGAAGGTGCAGGTGCTGCGCGCGATCCGCACCCTGACCAAGGACGATATCGTGCGTGGCCAATTCGACGGCTATCTCGCCGAGCCCGGCGTGGCGCCCAACTCGCCGGTCGAAACCTTCGCGGCGGTGCGCTTCCTCGTCGACACCTGGCGCTGGCGGGACGTGCCGTTCTTCATCCGCGCCGGCAAGAACATGCCGGTGCATGCCACGGAGGTGATCGTGCGGCTGAAGCGGCCGCCGCTCGATGTCTTCGACCCGATCAAGCCGAACGACGCCAACTATGTGCGCTTCCGCATCGACCCGCAGGTGGCGATCTCGATCGGCGCCCAGCGCAAGGCAGCGGGCGACGACATGGTCGGCGAACAGGTCGAACTGACGGCGCTCGACGACAGCAAGGGCGATATGCCGCCCTATGAACGGCTGATCGGCGATGCCATGAACGGCAATGGCCAGCTTTTTACCCGCCAGGACGCCAGCGAACTCGCCTGGCGCATCGTCGGGCCGGTGCTCGGCGACACCACGCCGCCACATCTTTATGAACCGAAGACCTGGGGGCCGGCAGCCGCAATGAACGGCTTCGGGCCGCCGAACGGCTGGATCAATCCATCGAAATAGGCTGGGAGAGGGCAGCATGGCCAGGGCGGCAAGGCCGAAAGCGGCGAGCGGCGATCCGATCGTGCTGTCGATCGACATCGGCGGCTCGCACGTCAAGATCCTCACCAGCTCAGGCGGTGCTGAGCGCCGCGCCGATTCTGGGCCGGATCTGATGCCCCAGCAGATGATCGATGCCGTGACGGCGCTGGCCGACGGGCTGTCCTACGACGTCGTCTCGATGGGCTATCCCGGCCCGGTGCATCACAACAGGCCCTTGCTCGATCCCGCCAATCTCGGCAAGGGCTGGGCCGGCTTCGACTTCGCCGCGCAGTTCGGCAAGCCGGTCAAGGTGGTCAACGACGCGCTGATGCAGGCCATCGGCAGCTATGAAGGCGGCCGCATGCTGTTCCTGGGGCTGGGAACCGGCCTGGGTGCGGCGATGATCGTCGACAACGTCGCCCAACCGATGGAACTCGCCCATCTTCCCTACAAGAAGGGCAAGAGCTTCGAGGACTATGTCGGTGAGCGCGGCCTGGTAAAACGCGGCAAGAAGAAGTGGCGCAAATCCGTCTTCGACGTCGTCGACCGGCTGCGCGCCGCCATGCAGCCCGATTATGTCGTCATCGGCGGCGGCAATGTCGACAAGCTCGACGATTTGCCCGCCGACAGCAGGCGCGGCGACAACACACGCGCCTTCGAAGGCGGATTTCGTCTGTGGCGAGACAAGGCCCTGATCGTCTGATAGTATTACAGTTCAGTATAGTTATTCAAAATAATGTGTGACGCGGGGCCAAGTCGTTGCATTGCGCAGATTTGCCGACTAGGAATTCCGGCGCACTACATCGCGACGAACCGCGAGGGACGTGCAAAGACGCCGCCGCACTTTAACTTTGCGCATCATCCCATCCGAAACTGTGCCGATTTCGGGCCCCATACGCCATAGACGGAGGAAAATAGATTGACCGACGACAGCAACGACGCTCGCAAGGATATCGACCTTCTCGAGCTGACCGCCCATATCGTGTCGGCTTACGTCGAGAAGAACCGCCTGCCCGCCTCCGGCCTGGCCGACCTCATCGCCAGCGTCAGCGCTTCGATCAGCGGGCTCGGCCAGCCGGCCGTACCCGTGGCGGCGCCGCTCGTGCCGGCGGTCAATCCCAAGAAGTCGGTGACGCCGGATTTCATCATCTGCCTGGAGGACGGCAAGAAGTTCAAATCGCTGAAGCGTCATCTGGGCGTGCATTTCGGCCTGACGCCGGACGCCTACCGCGCCAAATGGGGCTTGCCGTCGGACTATCCGATGGTCGCTCCCAATTACGCGGCCTCGCGTTCGGAACTGGCTAAGTCGATCGGTCTCGGCCGCAAGGCCGTCGCCCCGAAAGCGCCGGCCAGGGGCAGGAAAGCCAAGGTCTCGGCCTGAGCGCGCATTCCGGCGCTGAGCCAATGGTTTGATTGAGGCCTGCCGGCGGTCCGTCTTGGCAGGCTTCATGCTTTTGTGGCTTGGATGTGCAGACAGGCCTTGGGAAAGCCATGAACTACACCAGGCTGGTGATCGAGAAAGAGGCGCCGCAGGAATACGGCTACGACCGCATCCGTTACAATCTCTCCGAAATTCGATCGCCGACCAGAAGCTATTCGACCTCGGCCTGTCGCTGCCCGATCTTGCGCTCTTCCACGGCGAGCGCGCAATTGCAGGGGGGGCTCGACGCCATCTCCGCCGCGCTGAGGGAATGATTTTCCACCCCGCCTGCAGGCAGGCAGGAAAGCTCAGTTCGCTGCCGGAACGGAACAGCTCAGATCGCCTTCCTTGCAGTTCAGGTAACCGTCGAAATCCTTGACCCGGGATTGCGTCAGGCCATCCATGCACATCGAGAGGAGCATGGGGACCACGCTGCCTCCGGCCGCTCCCGCGGTCTGGAAATTGCACTCAGCGTCGCGGAACTTGATCCAATCCTGCTGCGCTTGGACAAGAAGCTTCTTGGTATCCGCGTCGTCCTTCAGGCGGGTTTCGATCTGCTTGTAAAGTTCGTTGAGCTTCTTGTCGGATTTCCTGAACGAAGCATCGGCGCACTGGTTCATGGTGGCCTGATCCTTGGCGCCGGCGCACTTGTCCTTGGCAAAAGCGAAAGCCGGCATGGCCAGAACCACGGCGGTGGTCAGAATTGCGGTTTTCATTGGTCTCGTCCTCTTTGCAGGTGAGCGGCATCGTCATTCCGTAACGGTTTCGGCGAAGCACCTGGCCAGCTTTTCCGGTGCTCCAAGCTTCTTCGCCCAGGATACCAGTCCAGGCTTTTCCGATGGATCGGCATAGCCGCCCCATACGTCACGAAACTGCTTCTTTCCGTCGACGGTCTGGAAGAACATCACGCCGTCATCGCTCACAGGCGTGGAGACATAAGCGGCGCTCCAGTTGCCGCTTTCCAAGATGGTGATGAACTTGGCGCGGGCGGGCTTGAACTTATTGTCCATCGCCGAAGCGACGAGCGGTGCATATTCCTGTTTGCGCGCCTTCGTCACTTCGACCTTGACGCCGTCGCAGGCATCGTTCGCGAAAGCAGATGTCGGTATCAACCCCGCCAGCCCGATCATGACGATTTTGGCGTGCCGTCGAACCAAGTCGCCGAATTCAGACATAGGTGGTTTTCCTCTTCCTTTGCGGAGTGTGGCTGTCAGTCGGAATCGTCGTCACCCGATGAATTGTCATCGTCAGGCGCATCGACCTGGCAGCCAATGCCATTGCACCCCTGATAGTTGCCCTGCGTATCGAAGTTTGGATTGCCTTGCCTGTCGTATTGCGGCCTGTCGTCGATGCTTTGATCCCCATCGCCAGGGTCATCGACTTTGCATCCGATCCCATGGCAGCCAATGTATCTGCCTCGCGTATCGAAATTGGGATTGCCTTGCTTGTCGTATTGCGGCCTGGTGTCGATGGTCTGATCGTCGGTGGTGCAGCCGGCGACCGCCAGTAAAACACTGGCGATGACCGAATAGACTATATGTTTCACGGTTTATTCTCCTCGCTCCCCGGCGGCAGCGATTCATCCGTCGATCGGGGGACGATCCGAAGAGGACAAAAGCTTCGCGGACCACGAAACGCCCGGGCTGTGGTCCAGGCATTCGACGACTTTGCTGCCGGCTGTCGCAATTCCTCAAGTCGAGGGGAACGCTCCCAGCGGGAGCCGCCTTGGCGAATGTCCATTTCCCTCTCCATGCCTAGCGCCCATCCGCCCAAGCATGCCAACGATCCGCCGGCGCGGTTGATGTATCCATAGGTTGTAGCCGATGTCGCCGGCTAGCAAGGGAAAATTGCCAGATCTTGAGTTCTGTTTTGAGAATGCTTAATAACCCAGTAAGCACCCTGCTTGATTTAGCAAGTACTTAAATATGATTGACAGAAAGGCTCCAGCAAAAAGATTGCTGGGTAACGCCTACGCTTTTCGACTATTCCAGCATAAAATGGTCTATTATTCCAATTCACAAGGGACGACGATATATAAGGGTGGAGTTACGCTCGACATTATCGCCAGAACCCCAATGTATTGGTAGGTTTCGGCCAGGCCAGTGGGCAGGCCGAAAGAATGCTGCTCACGGATCGGCTTTCAAGGTTATCGCGTGCACGATGGGGGGGGCATGCGGTCTTCGAGACACCCGATAGGCTTTCCTGTCCCGCCGGGTCTTGGCGGGTGAGTTTCGTGTGCGTTCGATGGAACACGTCAGAAAATCCTTGATCCAGAACCTGTTTTTTGCGCGCGTCATACGTCGAACTGGGCTAAAGGGCTCCCCGGCCGGACCAGCGTCCATCGTGGAAGTGCCCCGCCGGCCTCCATCCTTCTAACGGGGCCTCGTTCCATGACCTCCGAACAGATATCACCGGACCAGCGCTATGCCGCGTTCCGCCATCGCTCGTTCCTGAGCTATTGGGCGGCGCGCTTCCTCACCACATTCGCCACCATGATCGTGTCCGTCGCGGTCGGCTGGCAGATGTACGATCTGACCCGCGACCCGCTCGATCTCGGGCTTGTCGGCATCGTCCAGTTCCTGCCTGCGCTGCTCCTGGTGCTGGTCACGGGGGTCGTTGCCGACCGTTTCGGCCGCCGGCTGATCATGGCGCTGGCGGTGCTGCTCGAGGCGATCTGCGCGCTCGCGCTGCTCATCCTGACCCTGCGCGGCATCAGTGGCCCGCTGCCAATCTTCATCGTGCTCGCCATGTTCGGCATCGCCCGCGCCTTCTTCGGACCGGCCTCGTCGTCGCTGTTCGCCAATCTGGTGCCGCCCCGGGATTTCGCCAACGCCATTGCCTGGAACTCGTCGGCCTGGCAGACGGCGACCATCGTCGGGCCGGTCGCCGGCGGCCTTCTCTACGGCGTATCGGCCGAGGTGGCCTATGGCACGGCCACGGCGCTGATGCTCGTCGCCGGGCTGCTGATCTTCACCATACCGAGGCCGGCACAGCGCAGCGAGACCGACAAGCCGACCATGCAGACCCTGTTCGCCGGCTTCGGTTACATCTACCATGGCGGCGCTGATCGGCACGGTGCCGGCCGTCGTCATCGGCGGCGTCGGCGCCATCGCCGTTGCCGGCCTGTGGGCCTACCTGTTCCCGGCGCTCCGAAGGGTGCGGCACCTCAATGGACGAAACTGACGGGGCATCGAATTCAGGTCCACCGGTATCGGCGGGCTGCGAATCTGTGCTAAGCCGCCGCCCGACCAACCAAAGGACGATACCTGTGAGCGAACCGACCGTGGCTGAGGCAACCGAGAGTATCTATGTGTCGCTGCGGGCCGACAATGCCGATCTCGACGCCCATATCGCGACGCTTAAGGCAGCGCTGGCACGAGAGGGGATGAAGCAGGCGGTGTTCGATCCCACCAAACTGGCGCAGAACAACCGCTCGGGCCGCAAATTGATGCAGGCTTATTTTCGTCAGCGCGGCGTGAGCGTGACGTTTTCGAACTAGCAGGCGTTAAACGACCCGCCATCAGGGGATGGTTGTGCCGCGACCGCGCCGTCGGCCGCCGAAAATCAGCACCAGGAACTCGTCCAGCCAGCGCTTGAGGTGCATGTCCCAGATCAGCCTGCCGCCGAGATGGTCGCGGCCGGGCTGGGCGCCCGGCAATTCGAAGCGGTGCGCGCCGCGCACCACCCAGCGCTGCATCATCAGCCTGGTCAATTCGCCGTGGAACTGGATGCCCCAGGCATTGTCGCGGTAGCGGAAAGCCTGGTTGGGATAGGTCTCGGCGGTCGCCAGCAAGGTCGCGTCGCTGGGCAGCGAAAAACCTTCGCGGTGGAACTGATAGACCATTTCCGGCCAGCGCATCAGTTTCTGGCCCGCTTCCGTCGCCTTCAACGGATACCAGCCGATCTCGACAAGCCCTTCGCCATGCCCCTCGACCTTGCCGCCCAAATGGTTGACCAGCATCTGCGCGCCAAGGCAGATGCCCAGCAGCGGCCGGTTCTCGCGCAGCGGAACCTCAAGCCACTCGGTCTCGCGGCGGACGAACTCGTCCTCGTCATTGGCGCTCATCGGCCCGCCGAACACCACGGCCCCGGCATGGCCGTCGAGCGTCTCTGGCAAGGGATCGCCAAGCGGCGGGCGGCGGATGTCGAGATCGAAGCCCTCTTCGAGAAGCATGTGGCCGACGCGCCCGGGGCTCGAATTCTCCTGATGCAGCACGATCAGGATTCTCGGCTTCGAACGCGGCGGCATCGGCGGCATCGGCGGATGGATCCTATTCGTCGCTCGACGTTCCACGGGCCCCCGGCGCCGCGGCCGCCGCCTTGCGGCGCGCCTCGATGCGATCCTGGCGTTCGACGCCGATCAGCTCGGCAACGCGCCAGACCGTGTTGTCTTCCAACTCGTGCAGCTCGCCATCGGCATAGACGATCTCCCACATCAGGCCGATGAAAGCCTTGCGGCCTTCGGCATCGAGGTGGCGCTTCAGCACGCTGGTGAAGGCATAGAGGTCGATCGCCTCGTTGTCGGCGCGCTCGCCGGCGGCGGCCAGCGCGTCGAGCTCGTTGCCGCTGACCGAATAGGCCTGCGCCAGCACTGCCTTGAACCGTTCCCACTCGACGTCCTGGCGCACGCCGTCGGCGCTCATCACGTGGTAGAGCAGCGCCGAGGCTGCCACGCGCGGATCATCGGCGCTGGCGCGGGCGCCGGTGCCGGTCGGCAAATCCCTCAGAAACGACAAAACGCGTTCGAACATCGATCCATTCCCAAACGGCCGGGCCACCCAGCCAACTCAAAACAACCGGAACCGGCGCGGCGACTTTTCCGCCGCATCGTCCGGATCGACGCCGGGATCGTCCGGCAGGCGTGCCAGTTCCTGCGCCGGTTCGACGGCCTCGGCATCGGCGGGCACCGCGGCGAAAGCCTGCGCCGTCACCGGCCTGACGTGGTCCTGATCGTTCTCGGCCTGCTTGCCGGCCGTCTCGCCGCCCGGGCCAGCGTGATCGATCACCTCGACCGACTCTTCCTGCGCCGGCCTGCCCGGCGCCTCGATCGCCACCGCCGGGGCGTCCGGCGCATCGTCACGGCTGTCGATCAGCTGGCCGAGACGCTCCATCGGGGCGCGCCACTCGAAGGCGTCAAGCCGGCCGGTGACCGGCGATACCGGCGCCCAGCGCTCCGAGACGACGCCGTCGGCGACCCAGGCCGGGTCGCGCGGCGCCCGCACCGCCTTGGACAAGAGCTGTCGCACCTTGCCCTGGTCGCCCGTCTCGGCTTCTTCGATGTCGGCCAAAAGCAGATAGGCGCCCTCGCGGCGGTCCATCCGGATCGCCGCCTCGGCTTCGCGGCGGGCAGTCGCAAAATCCTGTGCATCGAGCGCGGCGCGCGCCACCGTCATCGAGGATTCGGCGTGGTTCTTCCTCATCTCCTGCAATTTCTTCGCCCGGTTGAGGCGATCGAGCACGGCGTCACCTGGCCTTGCATGGGTATAGAGCTCCGCTATCTCCGGATGCGGTTCGGCCCTCCAGGCCGTCTCGAGGATCTTCGAGCCCTTGCGCACGTCGTTTTGGCGAAACAGCAGCGTCGCAGCCGCGACCGCGGCCGGCGCGAACTCCGGCTGCAGCCGATTGGCCTCTATCGCCGCCGTGCGGGCGGCTGCGGGATCGCTGTCGGCGAGTGACTGCGCCTTGGCGGTCAACAGCACGGCGCGTCGGCGGTTGGCGGCGTCACGTTCGATCTGGCGGGTCGCTTTCTGCGCCTCGACCAGCTTCAGCGCGCCGTCCCAGTCGCCGCGCCCGGTCAGCTCTTCAAGCGTCGATTCGGCCGCCCAGGCCAGTTGCGGCGCCATGCCGGCGGCGCGCCCGGCATAGTGCCTGGCGGCATTGCGGTCCCCCAGGCGCTCGGCTTCGAGATAAAGCCCGCGCAGCCCGAGCAGCCGCATTTCGGGATCGTCGAGCATGCTCTCGAATTTCTGGCGCGCGCCTTCGTGGTCGCCTTCGAGCAGCGAAGCCTGGGCCTCGAGCAGATGGATCAATGGCTCCTGGTCGGAGCGGATCAGCTTGGCCGCTTCCTTGGTCTTCTTGCGGGCCAGCGCGCCGTCGCCGGCGCCGGCGGCGATCATGCCGGTCGACAGCGCCTGATAACCGCGGTCGCGCCGCCGCACCCGGAAATAGCGCGAAATGGTGTAGGGGCTGTTCCAGACCGACTTGATCAGCCACCACAGGATCATCACCGCCGCGACGACAGCAACCACCGCCACCGCCGCCACCATCAGGCTGACCTGATACTGGTAGCCGTTGAAGGTGATGACCATGTCACCCGGCCGGTCCGCCAGCCAGGCAAAGCCCAGGCCCAGCGCGAAGACGGCGGCGAGGAAGAGCAGGATTCGGATCATCGCCAGTTCCTCACGCCTTCATCGCGCCTGATATCAGCGCATCGATCAGCGTCTCGACCTCGATGCGTGCCTTCAGCTTGCCGGCAAAATCGGCGCCGGCCGCCTTTGCAGGCGCGGGCAGCGTCTCATATTCGGTAAGCGCCTTGGCATAGTCGCCCTGATTGACCGCCACCTCCATGCGCGCAATGGTTTCCGGCGCGCCGGCGCCCTGGACGGCGCCGATCGGCCGGACCTTGACCAACGATTCGGCGCTCGACAGAAGGTTCTGCAGCAGCCCGGCATTTTCGTCGACGGGTGTGGCCGCCGCGACCATGGCGTTGGCGGCGGCATCCATCTGCGATGCGATCTCGGTGCGGGTCTGGACGCCCTTTTGCGCGTAGGCACGCAGAGCCGCAAGCTGCGGTGCGTCCGGCGCGATCGCGGCGAAGGTCTCAAGCTCGGCACCAAACGGCGCGCCCCGGTCGAGCGCCGCCTTCAGTGCCGAAGCGGCGATGGCGAGCGCAACCTTCGGCTGTCCGGCCTGCGCCTCGACCTTGCCGGAAAGCTGCGCCACCGACTGCTCCAGCGCGGTGAGCCGGCCGTCCTGCTTCGCCGCCGACTCGCCGGCCGATTTGACCAGCGCATCGAGGCCGGCCAGCCTTTCATTGAGTAGACCGAGATCCACTGGAGCCGGGTTGCCGGCCTTGCCTAGCGCCGCAACCGCCGTCTCGATCTGCCTGACCTTGTCGCCAAGCGCGGCCAGCCCGGCATTGTCGCCCGCTCCGCCTTGCTCGACCGCCGATTTGAGCGCCGCGACATCCGTCCTGACCTGATCCAACGCCGCGGACAACCCGTCGACCTTGGCCGACGCACCGCCGTCGCCGGCTTGCCTCAGATCCGCGATCTCGGTTCTGAGCGCGGCGATTTCGCCGTTGACGCCTTCGAGCGAGACGCTGGGAGCGGACCCCGGCGCGCCGAGCAGGCCGGCGAACTGCAATCCGCCGGCGCCGACCAGTGCGATGACACCGCCGATGATGCCGGCCGCGATGCCATTGACCCGCTTCGGCGGTGGCGGTGCGGATGCGGTTTTCCCGTTCCCCGCCGAGGCGCCGGTCACTGGCCCGGCCGGTTTAGGTTCGGCGCGCTTCGCCGATGTGTCCTCGAAACTGTAGTCGAAGGCGCCGGCCTTGCCAGCGGCGTCGTCCCGGGAACCGGGGTAGGCTGCCGCCGGTTCGTCCGCCTTGGCGGCGCTTTCCGCGGATCGTTCCGATCGGGGCGCTGTCGCCTCGGCGTGCTCCCAGGGTTCTAGATCGGTCTGGTCGGCGTGCACAGGCTCTTCGGGCGCCTCCGGCCGCGAGGCGTTCGCGGCTTCCTCCGCCTTGGCCTCGTCGGTTTGCGCCCCGGCCCTGGCGGCATTCTCGTCGGCGATGCGGGAAACGGCGCCGGGCTCAAGTTCGATGGTCACCGGCTCGCGGCGGCTTTTCGAATGTCGCATCTTCGGCGTCTTGACCATGCTTGGGCTCCGCAAATTCGCTTGGGGATGGTTCAAAGAGGGTCTAGCACATCACCAAGCGGTGAAAAGGGGCGGTGTGATGACGCGGCTCAGGACCCGGGCCGCAAAAGCGAAAGCAGCGCACCCTCGTCGGGCCGCGCGGCTATGTGGATGCGGTCGCCAGCGACGTCGCCAAGGACGGCGGCGATGCGATGCGACAGGGCAAAAACCCGCGTCTTGTCAAAGGCTTCATGCAGCGCAGGCCGCCTGACCAAGGCCTGCAGCGCAGCAGCCGCCCTGGCGGAATAGAGCAGCACCGCATCCGCGGTTTGCCCCGACAGACGGGCAAGCACGGCCTCGTCCGAATAGGTCACGGCGAGCGTGTCGTATGTCTCGACGGGGCGGACCCCGACGTCGGCAGCTTGCAGCCGCTGCTCGAATGCCGGGAAGCGCACGCGTCCGCAGAGATAGACAATGGTCTTGCCCTGGAATTCGCCGGCAAGACTGCCAGCAAGACCTTCGGCATTGCCGGGACCTTCGCTGACGGACAAAAATCCTGCTTCACGCGCGGCTTGCGCGGTCCTCTTGCCGACGGCATGGCAAGGCAAGTCCGAAAGCCGGGCGACGACCTCCTTAGGCGCAAAGCGCACGCCATTGGCGCTGGTCACCGCAACGGCCACGGCATTGCCGATGACGAGGTCCGTATCGATCGGCAAGGCCACCGTCTCGGTCAGCGGCAAAAGCAGCGGTAGAAACCCCATGTCCTTGAGCATTCGCGCGGTGCGGGAGGCGCCCGGTTGAGGCCGCGTCACCAGAACGCGCTGCACCGTCAGGCCCAGCCGTCGAAGAATGTCTCGCCGGCCCTGGCCCGCACCGTCCTTGCCGCCTCTTCACCGATGCGGGCGGCATCCAGCGCCAGGCCTTTCATCTCGACCATGTGCGACTGCGTGCCATCAGGCGAGATGATCAATCCCGCGAAAGAAAGGTCCGCGCCGTCTATCACGGCATGACCGGCAATCGGCGTGCGGCAGGAGCCGTCGAGGGCCGCCAGGAAAGCGCGCTCGCAAGCCAGCGCCTGTCCGGTCGGCAGGTCGTGGATGGCCGCCAGCATCTGTTCGACGTCGCCATCGCCTATGCGGGTTTCGATGCCGATCGCGCCTTGGCCCGGCGCCGGCGGAAAGATGTCGAGCGGGATCAGATCGGTGACCACGTGGCCGAGCCCGAGCCGCTTCAGCCCGGCATGGGCGAGGATGGTGCCGGCGGCAACGCCTTCATCGAGCTTGCGCAGCCGCGTCTGCACATTGCCACGAAACATCACCACGTCGAGATCCGGCCGCATGCGGCGGATCAGCGCCTGCCGCCTGAGCGACGACGAGCCGACTTTGGCGCCACGCGGCAGGTCTGCAATCGTCTTAGCCGCCCTGCCGACAAAGGCGTCGCGTGCGTCCTCACGCGGCAAAAAGGCTGAGAGCTCCAGGCCGTCGGGCAACTGCGTCGGCATGTCCTTAGAGGAATGCACGGCAATGTCGATCGCGCGGGCGAGCAGCGCCTCCTCGATCTCCTTGGTGAACAGGCCCTTGCCGCCAGCTTCCGACAGCGGCCGGTCCTGGATGCGGTCGCCGCTGGTCGAGATGACGACGATTTCGAACGCTTCTTGCGGCAAACCATGCGCCGCCATAAGCCGCGCCTGGGTTTCCTGCGCCTGCGCCAGCGCCAGCGGGCTGCCGCGTGTTCCGATCTTCAAGATTGTTTGCATGGCGCGCGGTCCGTGATAACCCCCCGGCAAGCGAAGTCGCCTTTTCCGGGCGTCTCCTACCGGGGAATGCCCCGATACACAATCCTTGGGGACAGCGACCAATTGATCCGCGTTCTGGGCATTGAAACGAGTTGTGACGAGACCGCCGCCAGCGTCGTGGCGTTGGAGGGCGATGCCGCGCCCAAAATCCTGTCCAATATCGTGCTGTCGCAGATCGAGGAGCATGCCGCCTTCGGCGGGGTTGTGCCGGAGATCGCCGCGCGCGCCCATGTCGAGGCGCTGGACGGCATTGTCGAGGCAGCCCTTGCCGATTCGGGCGTGGCGCTGGCCGACATCGACGCCATCGCCGCGACCGCAGGTCCGGGCCTCGTCGGGGGCCTCATCGTCGGGCTGATGACGGCCAAGGCGATCGCGGCCGCAACCGGCAAGCCGCTGATCGCCGTCAACCATCTCGAAGGCCATGCCTTGACGGCGCGGCTGACCGATGGGCTCGACTTTCCCTATCTCCTGCTGCTGGTCTCCGGCGGCCACACACAGATCCTGGCCGTGCGCGGTGTCGGCGACTACCAGCGCTGGGCGACGACCATCGACGACGCGCTCGGCGAAGCATTCGACAAGACGGCCAAGATGCTTGGCCTGCCCTATCCCGGCGGTCCCAATGTCGAGAAGGCGGCGGCATCGGGCGATGCGGGTCGTTTTGCCTTCCCGCGTCCGATGAAGGGATCGGCGCAGCCCGATTTTTCGTTCTCCGGCCTGAAGACCGCCGTGCGCCAGGCGGCGAGCGCTATCGAGCCCTTGAGCGACCGGGACGTCGCCGACATCTGCGCGTCCTTCCAGGCGGCGGTGGCCGACGCGCTGGGCGACCGTGTCTCGCGCGCGCTCGCCCGGTTCCGCCGGGAATTCCCCGACACGGCCGCGCCGGCGCTGGTCGTCGCCGGCGGTGTCGCCGCCAACCATACGATCAAGGCGACGCTGGAACGGCTGTGCGCCGAGGCGCGCTTCGCCTTCGTCGCGCCACCGCTGAAACTTTGCACCGACAATGCGGCAATGATCGCCTGGGCCGGCATCGAGCGGATGCGCGAAGGCCTGGCGCAAGAAAACGGCTTCGATTTCGTGCCGCGCTCGCGCTGGCCGCTGGACAGCATCTCCGCGCCGATGATCGGCTCGGGCCGGCGCGGGGCCAAGGCATGAACACGGAGGGCAGGAGCAAGGAGGGCAGGAGCGGCATCGAGACCGCGCCAACCGGCTGGCGCGTTGCCGTGCTCGGTGGCGGGGCCTGGGGTACCGCTCTGGCGCTGGCTATGCTGCGCGCCGGCCATTTCGTCCGCCTTTATGCGCGCGACCCGGAGACCGTCGCCGCGATCGATCACGGCGAAAATCGACGCTATCTGCCTGGCATCGCGCTCCAGGCCGGCATCGTGGCGACGAGCAACATCCAAGCCGCGCTCGACGGTGCCGATTGCGTGCTGGCGGTGACGCCGGCGCAATCGTTGCGGGCGATGCTTGCTCACGCCAACGGCCATATGCCGGCCGGTGTCCCGCTGGTGCTATGCGCCAAGGGCATCGAGCGCGATACCGGCGCCTTGCTGTCGGCGATCGTCGGGGAAATCCTGCCTGGGAATCCGGTCGCCGCCCTGTCCGGTCCGAGCTTCGCCACGGACGTTGCCCGGGGCTTGCCGACGGCGGTGGTGGTTGCCGCCCGGGACGAGGCGCTGGCGGCCAAGCTTGCCGCGCGCTTCTCGGCGGAAAATCTGCGCTGCTATTCGAATGATGATTTGATCGGCGTCGAGATCGGCGGCGCCTTGAAGAACGTCTTCGCCATCGCCGCGGGTGCCGTCACTGGCGCCGGGCTTGGCGCCAGTGCCCAGGCCGCCATGGTGACGCGCGGCTTCGTCGAACTGCGCCGCATCGGTGCCGCCTTCGGCGCCAGACCCGAGACGTTGATGGGGCTTTCCGGCCTTGGCGACCTGCTGCTCACCTGCTCGTCCACGCAATCGCGCAACTTCGCCTACGGACTGGCGCTCGGCCAGGGCAAGCCGCTTGGCGGGCTGCCGCTGGCGGAAGGCGTGCCGACGGCGGCGATCGCCGCCCGCATCGCCACCGAGCGCGGCATCGACGCGCCTATCATCGCCGCAGTCGCCGCCATACTGGACGGCACCATCACCATCCGGCAGGCTGTGGCGGCCTTGATGACCCGGCCGCTGAAGACCGAAACCGACGATTGATTCCAGCATCAGGAGACAGAGACATGTTGTTCGCGTTGATTTGCAAGGACAAGCCCGGAAGCATGCAAGTGCGCATCGATACGCGGCCGGAGCACCTCGCTTTTCTCGAAGGGCTGAACAGCGACAAGAAGCTGGCCTTCGCCGGTCCGTTCCTCGACGCCGACGGCAAGTCCAACGGCAGCCTCGTCGTCGTCGAAGCGCCTGACATGGCAGGCGCGCAGGCGCTGTCGGCAGCCGATCCCTATGCCAAGGCGGGACTGTTCGAAAGCGTCGAGGTCCGCCAGTGGAACTGGACCTTCAACAAGCCGGCGGCTAATTAAGCGGTACAGGGCTGGAGGAGCAATACGAATGAACTACTGGCTGTTCAAATCCGAACCCTCGGTCTTCTCGTTCGAGGCGTTGAAGGCCAAGGGCAAGGCAGGCACGCAATGGGACGGCGTGCGCAACTATGCGGCGCGCAACAACATGAAGGCCATGCAGATCGGTGATCTCGGCTTCTTCTACCACTCCAACGAGGGGCTGAACGTGGTCGGCATCGCCGAAGTGTGCGCACTGGCTCATCCCGACACCACATCGGACGATCCGCGCTGGGAATGCGTCGACATCCGCGCCTTCAAGGATGTGCCGAACCCGCCGACGCTGGAGCAGGTCAAGGCCAATCCCAAGCTCGCCGACATGGCGCTGGTGCGGCTCGGACGGCTTTCCGTGCAGCCGGTGACGCCGGCCGAATGGAAGGAAGTCTGCCGCATGGGTGGCCTGACGCCGGCTCCGTGACGGTTCTCACGAGCCATAGCGCCGAACGCTTCATCCTCGACAATACGGCGCTGATGGCGCCGCCGCATGTGCCCGAGATTGCGCTGTATCTTGCCGACGAGGCGCATGATCTGTGGCAGCGGACGGAGGACGAGCTGGTCGAGATCGGGCTGCCGCCGCCTTTCTGGGCCTTTGCCTGGGCCGGCGGCCAGGGGCTTGCCCGCCATATCATCGACAATCCGGCCATGGTGCGGGGCAAGCGCGTGCTCGACTTCGCCTCCGGCTCCGGTCTCGTCGCCATCGCCGCAGCCAAAGCCGGCGCGGCAGGGGTGACCGCCGCCGACATCGACCCGTTCTGCGCCACGGCGGTCCGCCTCAATGCGCAAGCCAATGGCGTCGCGGTCGAATTCGTCCAGAATGACTGCGTCGGAACGGATGCGGACTGGGACGTGGTTCTTGCCGGCGATGTCTTCTACGACAAGCCGTTCGCAGACCGGCTGACGCCCTGGTTCGCGGCTCTGAAGCGGCGCGGCGCCGATATCCTGATCGGCGATCCCGGCCGCTCCTATCTGCCGCGGTCGGGGTTGGAACCGCTTGGCGTCTACCAGGTGCCGGTGACGCGGGCGCTCGAGGATGCCGAGATCAAACGCACCACCGTCTGGCGGTGGAGCACCGCGCGCCCGGCTTGACGCCGCCACTGAACAGGCGTTTCCATGAGCTCCGTATCAGAGGGGGATATCATGGATTTTTCAGCGGTTAACTGGCTGGCGGTGATCGTCGCCGCAATCCTGGCGTGGCTGTTCGGCGCCGGCTGGTACACCGGTTTGAGTAAGCCATGGCTGAAGGCTGCAAAACTCGATCCGGCGACCATGAAGAAATCGTTGCTGCCGTTTCTCATCTCTTTCATCGCCGAGTTGGTCATGGCGCTTGTGATGGCCCTGGTCGTCGGCGCGGTGACTGGCGGCGAGCCGACATTGCTGGCGGGACTGGTCTTCGGTTTCGTGCTTTGGCTCGGCTTCGTCGCAACCACGCTGTCGGTCAATCATCGCTACGAGAATTTCGGCTGGGACCTGACCATCATCGACGGCGGCCACTGGCTTGGCGTGCTGTTGATCGTCGGCGCCGTGGTCGGCTGGTTCGGCGCCGCAGCGAGTTGAAGGCCTCCGCTACACCCGGTCCGCGGTTTGGGATTTTGCCATTTCCTCCAGAATCCACGTGCGAAAGGCAACGATGCGCGGATCGTTCACCAGTTCCTTGGGATAGACCAGGAAATAGGCGAATTCCGGCGCGACCTTGATGCCGAGTTCGAAAGGCCGCACCAACCTGCCTTCGGAAAGGTCGTTGGCCACCATGGCGAAATCGGCGAGCGCCACGGCGCTGCCCTCCATCGCCGCCTGGACCGCGTCGGCCGAGGTGCCGAAAACGATGGTGCGGCTGTCGTCGAAATCGTCGACGCCGGCTGCCGCCATCCACATGCGCCAGTTCGGCCAGGTCACGCCCTGACGCGCCCATTCGATATGGGCAAGCGTGTGATGGAAGAGATCGCGCGGTTCGCGCAGCGGCGGACCTGACGCCAGCAGGCTCGGGCTGCATACCGGGATGATGACGTTGTCGAACAGCCGATGCGCGCAAAGTCCCGGATATCTGCCGGCGCCGAAGCGGATGCCGACATCGACATCGTCAAGGTCGAAATCCCGCAATCCGTAGGCGATGTCGAACCTGAGTTCGATGCCTTCATGTTTTTTTCGAAAATCCTCGACCCGCCGCATCAGCCATTTCGTCGCGAATTGGGCGTCGAGCGTCACTTTCAGCAGCGTCGTGCCGCGCGTCATCTTCTGTGCCCGCGAGACGGCCTTGCCAAGCAGGTCGAGCGCATCGGCAGAGGCCTCGAACAGCACCGTTCCGGCCTCCGTCAGCCGGATGCTGCGGCTGGAGCGCGTGAACAGGACGATGCCGAGCTGGTCTTCGATCTCCTTGATCTGGTGGCTGACGGCGGCTGGTGTCAGGCCGAGTTCGTCGGCGGCCCGGGTGAAATTGAGATGCCGGGCCGCTGCCTCCAGCGTCCTCAGCGCCCGGGTTCCCGGCACCAGGCGGGCCATCAGCGTGGCCCCAGAACAGACGCGGTCATGGCGTCCTGATCCTCAAAGAAAACTTGATAATCCGGAAAGAACTACTCGTTTCTCTCCAATCTTTCAATCGGGCATGATGCGACCATCGAACCAATATCAAACCGGATTTTATGTCCGGATGGAAGGAACCGTATCATGTCTCACATAGCTTTGAGAGCTCCCGCGAGCCGGCTGAACTGGCTGACCGCCGCGTTCGACTGGCTCCGCCAGGCCAAGGTCGCGGCAAGCCTGCCGCAGGACGACATCGAGGACCTGTCGGATCGCCAGTTGCGCGATGTTGGCGCCACGCGCAAAGACGTCTCCCGCGCCATGGACCGCGAACTCGGCCGGCTGGGCCTGCTCGACATCGGCTGGCAGGTAAGGAAAGGGAATAGGAATTAGGAGTAGGCAATAGAAAGAGAATCCTACTGCCTACTGCCTATTCCCTACACCATTCCCTACCTTACCACCCTCACCACCGTCCGGTCCGACAGCAGCGGCAAAAGGCGCGCCATCGTGCGTGCGGTCACCGCGACGCAGCCTTGCGTGGGCGTGAAGCCCGGGCGCGCCAGGTGGAAGAAGATGGCGCTGCCGCGTCCGCGGCGGCGCGGCGTTATATTCCAGTCGAGCACAAGGCAGGCATCATAGAGCCTGTCGTCGCGCCGCATGCGTTCGTGGCTGGCGCCGTAGGGGATCTTGACCGGCCTGTTATAGTTTCGGTCGTCGGGCACTTCGCACCAGCCGAGATCAGGCCCGATCGGCGTCATCGCCAGCCGGGTGATGCGGCCGCTGGAGAAGTGGTCTCCCCGGAAATAACCCGACAGGATCCGCATTTGGCCAAGCGGCGTGGCGCCGTCGCCTTCGCGCTTGCCCGCCGAGATGCCGCCACGCCCCAGCGCGCAGGCAAACACCGTTCTGCCCGCCTGCAGCAGCCCCTGGCTGGGACGGCCGGGCCTTGCCCGCACGGTCAGCACCCGCAGTCCTTTTCGCAAAATTGCGCCGGCTGCATTGCGATCGTGTTTTTTCTTGTATGATCGTGCCACGGAACAAATCACTGTGATCGGCTGTTGTGCCGGTCAGCTTCCGCATAAACAGGCAGCGGTCAACTGAATTTTCTTTTCAAAACAACGGATTGATCCATGACTTCACGAACCATCCTGATCGTCGACGACGATGACGACCTGCGCGGCACGTTGGTCGAGCAATTGTCCCTTTATGAGGAATTCGACGTGCTGCAGGAGTCCACTGCGGCAAAAGGCGTCGCCGCGGCGCGTGGCGGCCTCATCGACCTGCTGATCATGGATGTCGGCCTGCCCGACATGGACGGCCGCGAAGCGGTGAAGATCCTGCGCAAGGGCGGCTACAAGGCGCCCATCATCATGCTGACCGGCCACGACACCGATTCGGACACGATCCTCGGCCTCGAAGCCGGCGCCAACGACTACGTGACGAAGCCGTTCCGCTTCGCGGTGCTGTTGGCGCGCATCCGCGCGCAGCTGCGCCAGCACGAGCAAAGCGAGGACGCCACCTTCTCGGTCGGCCCCTACACCTTCAAGCCAAGCCAGAAGCTGCTGATCGACCCGCGCGGCGCAAAGGTGCGGCTGACGGAGAAGGAGGCCTCGATCATCAAATATCTCTACCGCGCCGACCAGAAGGTGGTGACGCGCGACGTGCTGCTCGAGGAGGTGTGGGGCTACAATTCCGGCGTTACCACGCACACGCTGGAAACCCATGTGTATCGCCTGCGCCAGAAGATTGAGCGCGATCCTTCCAATGCGGAAATTCTTGTGACAGAAAGCGGTGGCTACAAGCTGGTTCCTTAAACATTTTATTATCCAATAAGCGGTCTGGGCGGGGCTGCTTTTGGGTGCGATCCTGTTGGAGCGGGATTCTGGATCGCACCGCAGAGGAGGGATTGGACTGACCGTTCGGGGACACAGCTAGATGGCGCTGGATGACGACATCCGCATCCTGTCAGCCGTGAGGCTTTTCGAGGGCTTCACGCAGGAACAATTGCGCCTGCTCGCCTTCGGCGCCGAGACCATGCTGCTGCAGGCAGACCACAAGCTCTATCGCGAGGACGATATGGCTGATTCGGCCTATATCGTGGTCAGCGGAGAGATCGTGCTCTACCGCGAGCAGACAGGCGGACGCATCCCTATCGGCACGGCCGGCCCCGGCACCATGCTGAGCGAACTGGCGCTGATCGCCGACACCAACCGGCTGACCAGCGCATCGGCCGCGGTCGATTCGGAGGTGATCCGGCTCAGCCGAAAGATGTTCCGCCGCATCCTGGAGGAATATCCGGATTTGGCGGCACAGCTCCACCAGCGCATCCTGGAAGACCTTCAGGCAATGATCCACCGCATCGAGAAGCTGGCGCCGCGCTTTTCCGAGTGAACGGGAGAGACAGGTGGAGTTCCGGCTGGTTCGCGCCACCGAAAATGACCTGCCCTTCATCATGGCGACCGAGCGGCTTGACGCAATTGTCGCCGGAGTGGGAAAAGCGCCGGCCCGGCTGATCAGTCCAGGTTGAACCGCGCGATGACCGGAACATGGTCCGAGGGGCGTTCCCAGCCACGCGCCGCCCGCAGGATTTCGTAGCCGGTGAAATCAGGCACCAGGTTCGGTGACGACCAGACATGGTCAAGCCGCCGGCCGCGGTTGGATGCCTCCCAGTCCTGCGCGCGGTAGCTCCACCAGGTGTAGAGCTTCTGTTCTGATGGCACGTTGAGCCGCATCAGGTCGACCCAGTCGCCGGCCAGCCGCATGGCCTCGAAACTCTCCGTCTCGACCGGCGTATGGCTGACCACGTTGAGCAGTTGCTTATGCGACCAGACATCGTGTTCGAGCGGCGCGATGTTGAGGTCGCCGACCAGGACCGAGGCGGACACTTCGCTGTGTTCGGCGCGGATTGCGTTCATCTCGGCGACGAAATCGAGCTTGTGCCTGAATTTGCGGTTGACTTCCGGGTCCGGTTCGTCACCGCCCGCCGGAACGTAGAAATTGTGCAGCAGGATCGTCTTGCCGCCGGCCCGCACGGTCACCGACAAATGCCGGCTGTCGTCGATGTCGCAGAAGCGGCGCTTCTCGACCACCGCGATCGGCCGGCGCGCGACCGTCGCCACGCCGTGATAGCCCTTCTGACCGTGAAAGGCGATGTGCCCGTAGCCGAGCCTGCGGAAGGCCTTTTCGGGGAACAGCTCGTCGGGAACTTTTGTTTCCTGCAGGCAAAGCACATCGGGTGCGTATTCATCGAGCAGGCGCTCGATGATCGGCATGCGCAGGCGAACGGAATTTATGTTCCAGGTGGCGATGGAAAAGGGCATTTGGCGGGTCCGGCGAAAGATCGCCGAACTACTGCCAGCCCCGCGCCATAAAGACAAGCATTGCAGCAGTTGCTGAGGTCGGCGCCGCGCCGCCGAAACTGCACGAAGGCTTCGCCAGCGCGAGGAAAGCTATCTGGTTTTCGTATTCAGCTCGCGATTGGCCGTATAGTCGATGGCAAACGTGTCGGGAGCGAAGCTGACGCCTTCCTTGGTGTTGAAGATCATCACCGTGGTGTCCTTGCCCTGCGCATCGGTGATCGTCCATTGGCGCAGATCATAGGTCTTCGGATCGAACATCATGGTGATACGCGCATTGCCGAACACCGACTTGTCCGAGAGCTGGATGGTGGTGAGATCGTCCTCTTCCTTGACGCTCTTGACGCGGTTCCCGGAGAGGTCGATCCGGTCGTCGAGCAACAGTTTCAGCGGCGTCTTCGACAAGGGATAGAGATCGGACGTGTTCAGTTTCTTGTTGAGGATGACCACCGACTTGCCGTCCGAAATCACCCGGAAATTCGAGGATCCGTCATAATTGAAGCGGATCTTGCCCGGTCTTTCCAGGAAGAACTTGCCGCCGGTCTGTTCGCCCTTGGGGCCGAACTGCACGAATTCGCCGCTCATCGACTTAACCGAGGAAAAATGATCGGCGATCTTCTGCGCGGCCGCCGGCACGGCCGCCTGCGCGGATGCCAGCAGCTCGAATCCGGGCACCACGTTGAGGGCGGCAGCGCCCGCGAGCACCAGGCCGAGGCCAAGCAGCTGACGGCGCGTCGGGGCAAGATCGCCGAGCGCGGAAAGATCGTTTTTCATGTCGGTCACTCTCATCTTGAATCCTGATTTGTTGTTGTCCTGAACCCCCAGTTGGGCTGAAGTTTGACGGCGAACACTGCTTGACCGCTTGAACGCGCCAGAAGGTTCAAAGTTGCCGCCGGTATTTGTCGCGATCAGAATTTGTCCTCTTCGGTCGGCACCAGGATCTCGCGTTTTCCGGCATGGTTGGCGGGGCCGACAATGCCTTCTTTTTCCATCTTCTCGATGATCGAAGCGGCGCGGTTGTAGCCGATGCCCAGACGCCGCTGGATGTAGCTGGTCGAGGCCTTGCCGTCGCGCAACACCACGGACACCGCCTGGTCGTAAGGATCATCGGAATCCTCGAAATTGCCGCCGCCGCCGCCCGAACTGCCCTTGCCGGAGGGCTCGTCCTCGTCCTCATCATCGTCCTCGGTGATGGCGTCGAGATATTCCGGCACGCCCTGCAGCTTCAGATGCGCGACGATCTTCTCGACCTCGTCGTCGGAGACGAACGGGCCGTGCACGCGCTGGATGCGGCCGCCGCCGGCCATGTAGAGCATGTCGCCCATGCCGAGCAGCTGCTCGGCGCCTTGCTCGCCCAAGATGGTGCGGCTGTCAATCTTCGACGTCACCTGGAAGGAGATGCGGGTGGGGAAGTTGGCCTTGATGGTACCGGTGATCACGTCGACAGACGGACGTTGCGTCGCCATGATGACATGGATGCCGGCGGCGCGCGCCATCTGCGCCAGGCGCTGGACGGCACCCTCGATGTCCTTGCCGGCAACCATCATCAGATCGGCCATTTCGTCGATGATGACGACGATGTAGGGCATCGGCTCGAGGTCGAGATTCTCGGTCTCGTAGATCGCCTCGCCGGTCTGGCGGTCGAAGCCGGTCTGCACCGTGCGCGAGATCTTTTCGCCCTTCTTCTCCGCCTGTTGGACGCGTGCGTTGAAACCGTCGATATTGCGCACGCCGACCTTCGACATCTTGCGGTAGCGGTCTTCCATCTCCCGCACGGTCCATTTCAGCGCAACCACCGCCTTCTTCGGGTCGGTGACGACAGGCGTCAAAAGGTGCGGGATGCCGTCATAGACCGAGAGCTCCAGCATCTTGGGATCGATCATGATCAGCCGGCATTCCTGCGGCGTCAGCCGGTAGAGCAGCGACAGGATCATGGTGTTGATGGCGACCGACTTGCCCGAGCCGGTGGTGCCGGCGACCAAGACGTGCGGCATCTTGGCGATATCGACGATGACCGCCTCGCCGTTGATGGTCTTGCCCAGCGCCAGCGCCAGCTTGGCCTTGGTGGTCTCGAAATCGCGGCTGGCCATGATTTCCCTGAGATACACCGTCTCGCGCTTGGCGTTCGGCAATTCGATGCCGATGGCGTTGCGGCCCGGCACCACGGCGACGCGGCAGGCGATGGCGCTCATCGAGCGGGCGATGTCGTCGGAGAGGCCGATGACGCGCGATGATTTGATGCCTGGCGCAGGCTCCAGCTCATAGAGCGTGACGACGGGGCCGGGGCGGACATGGATGATCTCGCCCTTGACGCCGAAATCCTCCAGCACGCCTTCGAGCAGGCGGGCGTTCTGTTCCAGCGCGTCTTTCGAGAGGCTCGGGTCGCGCGCGACGTTCTTCGGTTCGGACAGGAAATGCAGCGACGGCATCTCGAATTTTTCCGAGCCGATCAACGAGGTCTGCGCCTCGCGCTGGACGCGCGCACCCGGAGCCGGGCGCGGCGCCGGCGCTTCAACGCGCGTGGCGGCATCCGAGCGGAACGGCTGGACTTTGGCGGTGGAAGCCGCGCGACGCTGGACGAGGGGTTCATCGTCGAAATCGACATCGTCATCGCCGGTGTCGAAGCGATCGTCGAAGACGTCATCGTCCGGATCGACGGAAACGCTGCGGTCGTTGACCATGGCGGCGAAGAATTCCGGTTCGACGCGGGCACGGCCATCCGGGCTCATCCGCTGCTCGGCGAACTCGGCCGATTCGACTCGTTCGGCGGCACGCCGCCAGGCGCTGGCGCGCGGCTCCATTCCCGGCTCGAATTCGTCCCGCCGCTGCCTGCGGCGCACGGCGCGGCGGTGCATCCACGCGCGGAACGAAAGCCACCAATGGGTCATTGCGCCGAGCGCCAGTATGCCTTCGTCGCCTTCATCCTCGTCATTGTCGAACAGCAGCTCATCCTCACGCGGATCGGCGGCGGCCGGTTCCTCCATGACGGCGAAACCGTTCTTGCGTGCGATCAGCGCCGAACCGTAGGCGAATAGCCATAGCGCCGGACCGGCCATCAGAATGGCGAGCACGCTGGCCACCAGCCCGGTCGGATAGCCACCGATGACAACGCCCGGAATCTTCAGTACCATGTCGCCGAACACGCCGCCGAGCCCGGTCGGCAGCGGCCAGGTCTTGGGCGGCACCACGCAACCGGCGATCGCGGCGGCCAGCAGGGCAAAGCCGAACCAGAACAGACCGCGCCTGGGCAGCCTGTCGACGCCACGCGCCGAAAACAGCAGATATCCCCAGATCACGGCCGGAACCAGCGCCGCCACGGCGGCAAGGCCGAAGAACTGCATGGCGATGTCGGAGAAGACAGCACCCGCATAGCCCATGGCATTGGTGACGGTGTTGGCTGTGGCGTGCGAGAAGCTCGGGTCGGCGACATTCCAGGTGGCCAGGCTGGCGACGCCGAAAGCGGTGAACGCGAACATGCCGGCGCCGACAAGCCGGCCGACCTGGCGTCGCGCGAATGCCTGGATGCCGTGCCCCGTATCGGTCAGCGCGAGCGGTGCTGAAGCCCCTGAACGCATGCTCTTCCCCGTCAGTGATTGCCTGGCCCGAGCGCGTGACGCACTTCGGCAGATTTGGCTGCCAGACTATGCGTGGGAAGGTTAAGGCCGCATTAACCATGGCAAGGGCCCCAGCCGCCTGCCGCAAATAACAATGGCGAGCCTCACGGCCCGCCATTTCTGCATCGGCAACGGCAGGGTGACCAGGCTCGGTGGGCCTGATCCGCCGCGGTCTCAGTTGGCTCCGCCGAGCGCCTGGACGTTGGCGCAGAACTCGGCATGCGGCTTGCTCATCGCCGCGTCCTGGCATTCCTTCTTCATCGCATCCTGCTTTTCCATTGGCATGGCCATGAAAGCGGTCTTGAATTCCGCCATCGGCTTCATGGTTTTCATGCTGGAATCGGTGAAGAACGGGGCCATATTGTCGGGTTCGTCGAGAGCCCCGGCAAATGCCATGCCGCTGACCATGGAAAGAGCGAGCGCGCCGAGACAGATATTCTTGACGTTCATTGGATAGTTTCCTTCCCTATTGTTTGCAACGACCGCCGAACAGTGGTCGTGCCCGGGAGTTCGATGCCAAGACGTCCGATGTTTCCTCGAAAATCTCAATCACGCGAACGTGATTGCGCTCGTTCAATCAAACGGGCTCCAAAAAAGAGGCCCGGAGCGATCCGGGCCTCAAGGCGTGAGCACCTTGCGGAGCGTCACGACGGGATTTCAAGTTCCAGAAGACGTGCAGCGGTTTTCCGTACGCGATTACAGAAAGAGATGGGACCGGCGGGAGGAGGTCCGCCGGTCCCATGGCAAAGAGGCCTTACGGCACCACTTCGCCGTGCTGGCTGATGTCGAGACCCTCGACCTCTTCCTGGGTCGATGGACGCAGGCCGACGAGCGCCTTGACGATGTAGAGGATGACGAAGGTGGCGATTGCCGTCCACAGGATGGTGAAGACGATGCCGTAGAGCTGCTTGCCGATCGACGCGCCCGAGGACAGGCTGTTGATTGCCGGGTCGGCGAGCACGCCGGTCAGCAATGCGCCGACCACGCCGCCGACGCCATGGACACCGAAGGCATCGAGCGAGTCGTCATAGCCGAACATGTGCTTTACCTTGACCGCCGAGATGTAGCAGACGACGCCGGCGACGATGCCGACGATGAAGGCGCCCGTCGGGTTGACGAAGCCGGAAGCCGGCGTCACCGCGACAAGGCCGGCGACGGCGCCGGAGATGATGCCGAGCACCGAGGGCTTCTTGGCGACGATCCATTCGGCGAACATCCAGGCCAGCGCCGCTGCCGCGGTGGCAACCTGGGTGTTGAGCATCGCGGCACCGGCGAGGCCGTCGGCGGCGAGTTCCGAACCGGCGTTGAAGCCGAACCAGCCGACCCACAGCAGCGAAGCGCCGATCACGGAATAGACCAGGTTATGCGGCGCCATGTTGGTGGTGCCGTAGCCTTCGCGCTTGCCCAGGACCAGGGCGCAGACGAGACCCGCGACACCGGCATTGATATGGACGACCGTGCCGCCGGCGAAGTCGAGCACGCCGGCAGCGCCGAGGAAGCCGCCGCCCCAGACCCAATGCGCGATCGGCGCATAGACGACCAGCAGCCACAGCGCCATGAAGATCAGCAGGGCCGAGAACTTCATGCGCTCGGCAAAGGCGCCGGCGATCAGGGCCGGGGTGATGATGGCGAAGGTCATCTGGAACATCGAAAAGACGAATTCAGGAATGTTAGCCACGCCCGGCGCCCACAGCGTCGAGGTGGTGATGCCGTGATGGAAGAACTTCGAGAAGCCCCCGAGATAGGCATTCATGCCGCCGCCGTCGGAAAAGGCCAGCGAATAGCCGAACATGAACCACAGCACCGTCACCAGGCAGGTGATGGCGAAGCTCTGCATGACGGTGGCAAGCACGTTCTTCTTGCGCACCATGCCGCCGTAGAACAGTGCCAGGCCGGGGATGGTCATCATCAGCACCAGCGCCGTCGAAGTCAGCATCCAGGCGGTGTTGCCGGTGTCGAGCACCGGGGTGGGAGCGGCCGGGGCGGCGGCAGCCGCGGCCGGAGCCGCTTCCTGCGCGAGGGCGGCGACGCTGCCCAACGCTGCGAGAGCGAGCGAGCCAAAAAGGGCGGCGCGTCCCGTCTTCTTCAAGGTGGAAGGAATATTCATTGAACTCTCCATTGGAATACGTGTTCGCCGCTTCAGAGCGCGTCGGTGTCTGTTTCGCCGGTGCGGATGCGCACCGCCTGGTCGATGCCGAAAACGAAGATCTTGCCGTCGCCGATCTGACCGGTCTTGGCGGCTGCGGTGATGGCCTCCACGGCCTTGTCGACCATGTCGGCGCTGACCGCGACCTCGATCTTGATCTTCGGCAGGAAACTGACCGCGTATTCCGCCCCGCGATAGATTTCCGTGTGCCCCTTCTGACGCCCGTAGCCTTTGACTTCGGTGACGGTCAGGCCCTGGATGCCGACGGCGGTAAGCGCTTCGCGTACCTCGTCGAGCTTGAACGGCTTGATGATTGCCATCACGATTTTCATAAGGTTTCACCCTTTTGCTGTTGCGGTCCCCCGCGTTTGCACACCTTCACCGATCCCGAGGAGCCGGAGAGTGCCGACGAGGATTCAAGCTCCGTGCCAATTGCCGAAGCAGCGTGTTAACTGGTTGTAAACAAAGGAATTGACGCACCGGCGATCGCACCGTACCGATGAGCGCGGCACAGCTTCTGCTCAATAATTAAGCAGTTTTCAGAAAACGCCTATTTGGCGGGCTTTGGTCGAAAGGACTGCTCAACGCTTGAGCCGGATCAAGCCTTCCTGGGCCATCGAGGCGATCAGCGTGCCGTCGCGGGCATAAAGCGTGCCGCGGCTGAATCCGCGCGATCCCGAGCTCGAGGGGCTGTCCTGCGCGTAGAGCAGCCAGCCGTCGAGCGAATGCGGGCGGTGGAACCACATCGAATGGTCGAGGCTGGCCGCCTGGATGTCGGGATCGAACAGCCCGCGCCCATGCGCGAAGGTCGAGGTGTCGAGCAGCGTCATGTCGGAGAGATAGGCGAGCAACACCGATTGCAGCGCGCGGTCGTCTGGGACGGGACCGGCGAGGCGGATCCAGACATTCTGCCGGGGCGGCAGCTTGTCACGGCTTTCATAGTGCTGGAGATTGACCGGCCTGAGCTCCAGCGGTCGCTCGCGCGCCCAGAAGCGTCGCACCGCTTCCGGCACCCGGTCGGCCTTTTCGAGCAGTTGGCGTTGCGTCTTCAGCTCTTCCGGCGGCGGCACGTCGTCAGGCAAAGCGAACTGGTGCTCCAGCCCCTTCTCATCGACCTGGAACGAGGCTTCCAGCGAGAAGATCGCCTGCCCGTGCTGGATCGCCAGTACCCGGCGGGTGGTGAAGGAGCCGCCGTCGCGGATGCGGTCGACCTCGTAGATGATCGGCACCTTGATGTCGCCCGGCCGCATGAAATAGCCGTGCAGCGAATGCACGTAGCGGTCGGGCTCGACGGTCCGCTGCGCCGCCACCAGCGCCTGGGCGATGGTCTGGCCGCCGAAGACGCGCTGCCACTCCACCTGGGGGCTGCGACCACGATACAGATTGTGTTCCAGCCTCTCGAGGTCGAGAATGCGCAGAAGCTCGTCCATGGCCGCCGTCATGTGTCGTGACCTCGCCTCAAGATTTCCTCGGCGGGTTTCCGACAGGAAGGACGGGCCGTCAAGGGCGGATGGCAGGCTGGCTTGCAAGGAGCGAAGACCATGGAAGGCAAGGCAGAGGCGAAAACCAGGTCCGGGCTCGATGTTCTGGTCGCCGGCGCCGGCTATGTCGGCCTGGCTGCCGCCGTGTCGCTGAAACAGGCGCAACCGGAGCTTGCCGTGGCCCTGGTCGATGCCGCACCCGCCGGCTCCTGGCAAAGGGACGGGCGCGCCTCGGCCATTGCGGCGGCCGCCTGCCGCATGCTCGAGCGGCTCGGCGTCTGGGCCGAGATCGCGCCGGAAGCGCAGGCAATCACCGAGATGATCATCACCGATTCGCGTGCCGCCGATCCTGTGCGCCCGGTCTTCCTCACTTTCGACGGCGAGGTGGCGCCGGGCGAGCCCTTCGCACATATGGTGGCCAACCGGGTGCTGAACGGCGCCTTGCGCCGCAGCGCCGAAAAGCTCGGCGTCGACATCATCGAAGGCGTTGCCGTGCAAGGGTTCGAAACCAATGGTGCAGGCATCACCGTGCATTTGGCCGACGGCGCGACGCTGAAGGCGAGGCTGCTGGTCGCCGCTGATGGCGTCAATTCGAAGCTGCGTGACATGGCCGGCATCAAGACGGTGAAGTGGGAATACGGCCAGTCCGGCATCGTCTGCACCGTGGCACATGAACGGCCCCACAACGGCCGTGCCGAAGAGCATTTCCTGCCCGCCGGCCCCTTCGCCACGCTGCCGCTGAAGCCGGGCGAGGACGGCTCCAACCGCTCGTCGATCGTCTGGGTCGAGCGGTCGGAAGATGCTCAGACGCTGGTCGCCGGCGACGACCTCCTCTTCGAGCATGAGCTGGAACAGCGTTTCGGCCTCAAGCTTGGCGAGATCCGCGTCGCCGATAAGCCGCGCGCCTGGCCGCTGGGTCTTACCATCGCGCGCGCCTTCGTCGCGCCGCGCGTGGCGCTTGCCGGCGATGCCGCCCACGGCATCCACCCGATCGCCGGCCAGGGCCTCAATCTCGGCTTCAAGGATGTCGCCGCCCTGGCCGAGGTGATCGTCGAGGCCGACCGGCTGGGCCAGGATATCGGCGCGCTCGACGTGCTCGAGCGCTACCAGCAATGGCGTCGTTTCGACACGGTGCAGATGGGCGTCACGACAGATGTGCTGAACCGGCTGTTTTCCAACGATATCGGCCCGCTGCGCGCGGTGCGCGACATCGGCCTCGGCCTGGTCGAGCGCATGCCACGGCTGAAGGAATTCTTCATCCGCCAGGCGTCGGGGCTTTCAGCCGGCACGCCGCGCCTTTTGAAGGGCGAGGCGATCTGACCCGCCGCGCCGCTTATGACCCGGGCACGTCATAGATCGCCCGGACCTCGATCGTGCCGAGTTCGGCCAGCGGAATGCCGCCGGCGATGTCCAGTGCCTCCTGGAGGTCCTTCGCCTCGATCATGACGAAGCCGAGCAACTGCTCCTTGGTTTCGGCGAACGGGCCGTCGGTGACCAGCCGCTTGCCCTTGCGACGGCGCACGGTTTTCGAGGTCTTCACCGATTGCAGCGCCTGCGCGACGATGAGCTTGCCTTGTTGGTCCAAGGACCGGTCATAGGCCAGCGAATCGGCGTCGAGCTTGGCCGATCCTTCCGGGGTGAGCGCGTAGAGGTCTTTCTCCTCACCATAGACCAGGCAGACATATTTCATTTCGCGCTCCCTTGCTGCGATGAATCATAGGATGCGGTGACGAGCGTGTCAGCCTTGCCTTCGACCGCTGCCGCATGGTCGAGAAGGCATGCCGCGACCGCGATGATGGCGACAGCCGCCAGCAGCCTGCGGACACCGGACGGCGGTGGCTCCAGCCAGAAGTCTTGCCGTCGTTGAGCCTTGCGGCCCGGGGTCTTCCATATTGCGAAAAACAGATTGTCCATGTGAACCTCCATCCGGCCACAATCCCGTGGTCGCCCGCAGGACGGCCGGGCCGAATGGAAGCCGACATTTTTGCACGCAGTTTTTTTTTCGAAAGGAATGAACCGTCATCACGTTGTGGTCCAAACAGCGCAGTGGTCTTCGCGCATGCCCGCGTTATAGTTGGCCGGACGCTGGGCTCACCTGGACAAGTTCACGACAACCAAGGAGGAATTCATGGACCGCACCGCAACCGCCGTCTGGAAGGGCAATCTGAAGGACGGCAAAGGCACGCTCGACAGCCAGAGCGGGACCCTGAACGGCACGCCCTATTCGTTCAAGGCACGCTTCGAGGACGAGAGCGGCAAATCCGGCACCAATCCGGAAGAGCTGATCGCGGCCGCGCACGCCGGCTGCTACGCCATGCAGCTGTCGCATTTCCTGGCCGAGAACGGCACCCCGGCAGCCGAGCTCGACGCCAAGGCCGTGGTGACGCTGGTTCCCGGCACCGGCATCACGGGCAGCGCGATCACCCTTGTCGGCAAGGTGCCCGGCATCGACGCCGCGAAGTTCAAGGAATTGGCCGAGAAGGCCAAGGCCGAATGCCCTGTTTCCAAAGCGCTGGGCGCCATCAACGTATCGCTCGACGCCAGGCTCGGCTGAGACCACGGCATCCCGGCGCGCATGGTCGCGCCGGACACGCCCGACCGCTCAGGCGCCCAGCGCGTCGAGCCGGGCGCGAAGGGCTGCGACTTCCTGCTCCAGCGCCTCCACTCTCGCTTCGAGGTCGGAAGCGGGCACGGCCGATGCAGTGCGCTGCGCCGACAGGGCGGCAACGTCAACCGGCCCGGCGAGGAGATGCACATAGCGGTCCTCGCGTTGGCCTGGACCGCGCGGGATTTCCTGAACGAGCGGCGGTCGACGGCCGATCAGCATATCGAGTTCACCGCGCAAATCCTCGATCGATGAAAACCTTGCCATGCGCTCGCTGCGTGCCAACAATTCATGCGCCGTCTGCGGCCCGCGCAGCAAAAGCAGACCGACCAAGGCGGTCTGAGGCGTGGTCAGCGAGAAGCGCTGCGCCATCTGGTGCTCGTAGCGCTCGACGCGGGAGCCGAACATCTGCCGCACCAGCCCCTTCTGCTCGAGCAGCTTCAGCGCCCGGTGCACCTCTGTCTGCTCCAGCGCCATGACGGGCTCGCGCGCCGTCTTCTGGTTGGCGGCGGCAAGCGCTGCGTTGAGGGTCAACGGATAGACGTCCGGCGTCAGCTCCTTCTTCTCGATGAGGCAGCCGAGCACACGCGCTTCGGGAGGAGACAGGATGGGGAGGTCCGTCATTGGATTGCAATCCTTTTTGAAGCTGGCAAGACAGCGCCCCTTTTGTCCTGCCGGAGAAAGGGGGCGCGAAGGATCGCTGCGTTCAAGATTGCCGCGAGCGAGCGCCTAAACCCTTCTCTCCACCATCATCTTCTTGATTTCCGCGATCGCCTTGGCCGGATTCAAGCCCTTGGGGCAGGTCTGCGCGCAGTTCATGATGGTGTGGCAGCGATAGAGCCGGAAGGGGTCCTCGAGATTGTCGAGCCGCTCGCCCGTGGCCTCGTCGCGGCTGTCGATCAGCCAGCGATACGCCTGCAGCAGGGTTGCCGGGCCGAGATAACGGTCGCCGTTCCACCAATAGCTCGGGCAAGAGGTCGAGCAACAGGCGCATAATATGCATTCGTAGAGCCCGTCGAGCTTCTCGCGCTCCTCATGGCTCTGCAGCCATTCCTTGGCCGGCTGCGGCGAGACCGTCTTCAGCCACGGTTCGATCGAGGCGTGCTGGGCGTAGAAATTGGTGAGATCGGGCACCAGGTCCTTGATGACGGGCATATGCGGCAGCGGGTAGATCTTGACAGCACCCGATATGTCGTCGCAGCCCTTGGTGCAGGCGAGCGTGTTGGAGCCGTCGATATTCATGGCGCAGGAGCCGCAGATGCCTTCCCGGCAGGAGCGGCGCAAGGTCAGCGTCGGGTCGATCTTGTTCTTGATCCAGAGCAGCGCATCCAGCACCATCGGCCCGCAATCGTCCATGTCGACGAAATAGGTGTCCATGCGCGGGTTCTCGTCATCATCCGGCGACCAGCGGTAGATGCGGTATTCCCTGAGATTGGTCGCGCCTTCCGGCTTCGGCCAGGTCTTGCCCTGCTGGATCTTCGAGTTCTTGGGGAGCGTGAGTTCGACCATTACCTCAGGTCCTTTCGGATGACGCGGCTGGACGTCATTTCAATACACCCTGGCCTTGGGCGCGATCTTGGCGAGACTGATGCCGCCGTCCTTTTCGGCCAGCAGCGGTTCGGTGTGCACCGGGCGGTAGGAGAGCGTCACCTCACCGGTCTCGCTCAGATGGGCGAGCGTGTGCTTGCGCCAGTTGGCGTCGTCGCGGGCCGAGAAATCCTCCCGCGCGTGCGCGCCACGGCTCTCCTTGCGCGCCTCGGCGCCGTAGACCGTGGTGATGGCGTTGGCCATCAGGTTTTCCAGCTCCAGCGTCTCCACCAGGTCGGAGTTCCAGATCATCGAGCGGTCGAAAACCTTTATGTCCTTGAGCTCGCCCCAGATCTGCGAAATGCGCTTGCAACCGTTCTCCAGCGATTCCTGCGTGCGGAACACCGCCGCGTCTTCCTGCATGGCGCGCTGCATCTTTTCGCGCAGAACCGCCGTCGGCGTCGAGCCGTTGGCGTGGCGCAGCCGGTCGAAGCGGTCCATGATCTTGTCGACCGAGGCCTGGTTGGGCGACGGGATTGCCGATTTGCGGTCGATGACCTGGCCGGCACGGATCGCCGCCGCGCGGCCGAACACGACCAGGTCGATCAGCGAGTTCGATCCCAGCCGGTTGGCGCCGTGCACCGAGGCGCACCCGGCCTCGCCTACCGCCATCAAGCCGGGCGAGACCAGATCGGGATTAAGGATCGTCGGGTTGAGCACCTCGCCCCAGTAATTGGTCGGCACGCCGCCCATATTGTAGTGCACCGTCGGCAGCACCGGAATCGGCTCCTTGGTGAGGTCGACGCCGGCGAAGATCTTTGCCGATTCCGAGATGCCGGGCAGCCGCTCGTGCAGCACCGCCGGATCGAGATGATCGAGGTGCAGGAAGATATGGTCCTTGTTCTTGCCGACGCCGCGGCCTTCCCGGATTTCCAGCGTCATGCAGCGCGAGACGACATCGCGCGAGGCAAGGTCCTTGGCCGACGGCGCGTAGCGCTCCATGAACCGCTCGCCCTCGGAATTGACGAGATAGCCGCCCTCGCCGCGCGCGCCTTCGGTGATCAGGCAGCCGGCCCCGTAGATGCCGGTCGGGTGGAACTGCACGAACTCCATGTCCTGTAAGGGGAACCCCGCCCGCGCGGCCATGCCGCCGCCATCGCCGGTGCAGGTGTGGGCCGACGTGGCCGAGAAATAAGCGCGGCCATAGCCGCCTGTCGCCAGCACAACCATCTTGGCCGAGAAACGGTGGATGGTGCCGTCGTCGAGGTTCCAGGCGACGACGCCGGTGCATGTACCGTCCGGCTCCATGATCAGGTCGAGCGCGAAATACTCGATGAAGAACTGCGCGTTGTTCTTCAGCGACTGGCCGTAGAGCGTGTGCAGGATGGCGTGGCCGGTGCGGTCGGCGGCCGCGCAGGTGCGCTGCACGGGCGGGCCATCGCCGTAATTCATCATGTGGCCGCCGAACGGCCGCTGGTAGATCTTGCCCTCTTCCGTGCGCGAGAACGGCACGCCGTAGTGCTCGAGTTCGTAGACGGCGGCCGGCGCTTCACGCACCAGATATTCCATGGCGTCGACATCGCCCAGCCAGTCCGAACCCTTGACGGTGTCGTACATGTGCCACTGCCAGGAGTCCGGGCCCATGTTGGAAAGCGAAGCGGCAATGCCGCCCTGCGCCGCCACCGTGTGCGAGCGGGTCGGGAAAACCTTGGTGATACAGGCGGTGCGCAGGCCCTGTTCGGCCATGCCCAGCGTAGCGCGCAGTCCCGCGCCTCCGGCACCGACGACCACGACGTCGAATTTGTGGTCGACATAGGTATAGCCTGCCGTATTGGCTTCTTTCGCGTCCTTGGCCAAAACGTCAGCCTCCGAATGTCAGTTTGAGCAGGGCGAAGAGCGAAGCCACGCCGACCGCTACGGTGAAGAAAGTGTTGAGGGCGATCAGCGCCAGCTTCATGCCTTCGCCATGCACGTAATCCTCGATGATCACCTGCATGCCGATCCGCATGTGATAAAGCGGCGAGATGAGCACAAGGGCCATCATCAGCGCCACGAGCGGGTTGGCGAGCGCTGCCCGCACCTCCGCATAACCGGCGCCGTTGAGCGCGACCAGGAACCCGGTGAAGAACAGGATCAGCGGGATGTTGGCGATTGCCGTGAGGCGCTGGCGCCAGAAATGCCCGGTGCCTTCGCGGGCCGAGCCCAGGCCGCGGACTTTCGCCAGCGGCGTGCGCATGTCGGTCTTTCCAGTGCTCATGGTCAGGCTCCTCGCGCCATATAGCCGGCGATCCAGATCAGCAGCGTGAGCAGGACCGAGCCGGCCAGGGTCGCCCAGGCGATCTTGGAGGCGGTATGCTTTTCGAGACCGGCGCCGGTATCCCAGATCAGGTGGCGCACGCCGCCCAGCATGTGGTGCATGAGCGCCCAGGTGTAGCCGAACAGGATCAGCCGTCCGAGCCAGGTTCCGAAGGCCCAGCTCACCCAATCGAAAGTGGCTTGCGAGCTCGCCGCCGCCATCAGCCATATCGCGACCAGGAGCGTGCCGAAATAGAGCGCGCCACCGGTGATGCGATGGATGATCGACATCGTCATGGTGATCGGCGGCCGGTACACGCTGAGGTGCGGCGAAAGCGGCCGTTCACGTCTGGCGAATTCGCGGGTGGCTGGTGATTTGCTCATGGCTCCCCCAGTTCGGCGTTCCTGGAGCCTCAGGTGGAAATGCGGCATTGCCGCTTCCGGTTGCGACTTCGGACAGCCGGTTTCTAATGCTCTTTTTGCACCGCGTCAAAGCCAGAAAACCGTTTCGAAAACGTAATTTAGTCTGATTAAAAGGCAGGTCCGGGCTTCAATCGATTAGGCGTCGACGATGCCAAGCCGGCCCGTTCTCGCTGCGGTGCAGCATATATGTGGCGGGCGCGGGCTTCGGCTCAGCGGGTGCAGGTCAGTGGCGCCGAGCCCGCTTTCATCACCAGCGCCTCGCGACCGTCGATCACGATCGCGTCATGTGCCTCGTTAACCATGTTTATCAAGACATGGGTGAGAACCGCGCCAGCCTCTTAACAAAGGTTAAGAAAAGGTTAATTTCCGATTCGAGGAGGCTTTGTCTCCAACATGGAGGACGGCATGCGTTCGAATTCGGGCAGATCGCGCCTTGCGGCGCTCACAGTGGCGGTATTGGCCGTCGGCTTCGCCGCGCCGGCGCTGGCGGACGGACGCCACCAGGATCGGGTCTACGCCGATTCCTTCGGCAATCTCGTCATCGACAGTGCCGCCGGCTACAAGCGCATCCTCGTCGGCGAAGGCAAGCTCGCCAAGCAGCTGTCCGACTATACCAGCGCCGGCCAGCCCAAGGTGATCTACGAGAACGGGGCTGAGGAGATGTCGGGCTATGGCGACTGCTATCGGCCGCCGGTGTTCGTGAAGGGGCGCAGTTATATGTATGGCCTCTCCGACGGCGAAATGCCCGAGCTCAGCCCCTGCCGCTGAACAGCGCCACGGCCTCTGGCCTGGCTGGCCCGGCGGAAACGCGCACGCAGTCGCGCCCGGCATCCTTGGCCCGATAGCGCGCTTCATCGGCACGCCGCATCAGACCGGAAAAATGCTCGCCGGCACGAAGCTCGGCGACGCCGAAGCTTGCCGTGCAGCGATTGTCGGCGGGGAGCCCGTCGATGGGCAGCGTCCCGAAGGCGCTGCGCGCGCTTTCGGCGAACAGCCGCGCGGCGGCAAGGTTGGTGCCTGGCAGGATGATGGCGAACTCCTCGCCGCCTATACGACCGGCGACATGGTGGTCGGCCGCGGCCTCGCGCAGGAAGCGGGCAAAGGCCTCGATGACCCGGTCGCCCGAGGCATGGCCGTAATTGTCGTTGATGGACTTGAAGTGGTCGAGATCGGCGATGACCAGCGCGACTGGGACGCCCCGGCGCGCCGCGTCCCCCAGCGCCCTCTCGGCGTGATGCTCGAAGCCGCCGCGGTTGAGGAGCCGCGACAGCGTGTCCGTTTCCGATTTCGACGTCGCCTCGGCGAGCACGTCGCGCACCAGTATGGCCAGCGCCAGCAAGGCCAGCGCCACGCCGAACACGGTGCCGAGCGATTGCGATACCAGGGCATAGCTGGTCTGCAGATAGGATTGCGGGGCGGCGCCGCGGCCGCCAAGCGCATCGGCGATGAATGGCTTGCTGGCGAACTGCATGGCGCTGGCCGCCAGCACCGCCATCAGCATCCGATCGAGCCGGTCACGCCTTTGCCTGGACGACCAGACAATGCCGAACCCGGTAAGCTGCATGACGGCGTAGGGCAGTTGGTAGGCCATCTTGCTGACTAGGGACTGGCGCGGCAGATCCTGGGCGAAATAGACCGCGACAGACGCAACGGCCAGGATCAGGAGCATCGCCGACCAGGGCGGCGTCACGCCGTATCTATGCGCAAGCCCGCCGTTGAAGGCGATGGTGGCGCCAAGGAAAACGGCAAAGGCTGCGACGACCACCAGCCGCGCATTGTCGAAGGCGGGGATGCTGAATTCCACGACGAAATAGGCCATGCCCAGCACATAACCGAACGCCAGCCAGCGTGCCGAGACGCGTCCGATGTCATAGACGGCAATCGCCATGAAGGCCGCCGCCAGCAGCCCGGCAACGAACAGATTGATGACAAGGATGAAGTCCGCGCCGCCCATGATTTCCCAAAGCCCCTGACGGCAGCAAACCATCGACGGGCGAAAAAGAAGTTAACGTCAGGTCATATCGGAGGCTCGCGCACGCCTCGGGGATTGGCCGAAGGATGTTTGCCATCGCCTTTCAGGGCGAAGCAAGGAACGAAGCGGTGCGGCGCGGTCCTGGATGGTGAAGACGTCAGGCCGATCGCCTTCAGCCGGCTTTGAGCGGCTCCGGCACGAACAGCGTTTCCGGCCGCTCATAGGACAGGCGCACGCTGTCGCGGCCGTTCTTCTTGGCCTTGTAGAGGGCCTCGTCGGCGCGGCGCATCAACGGCTCCAGCGCTTCGTCGCCGCTGCGTGCCGCCACGCCGAAACTGGCGGTGACCTTGGTGCCGGGCGGAAGTCCGTCGACGCCGCCGGCCGAGTAGGCCACGCGCACGGCCTCTGCGAGCAGCCGCGCGGCGGCAAGATCGGTCAAGGGCAGGAGCACCGCGAATTCCTCGCCGCCGATACGTCCGGCCTCACCGCGCGTACCGGCGGCGGCGCGAAGCTTGGCGGCGAAGTCGGCGATCACCCGGTCGCCCGCGGCATGCCCATGCAGGTCGTTGAGCGCCTTGAAGTGGTCGAGATCGGCCAGCACAAGGGCCACCGGCAATTTCGCCGCCGCGCAGCGTTGCAAGAGCAGTGCCGCCCGTTGCTCGAAGCCGCGCCGGTTGAGGAGGCGAGACAGCGGATCTGTGTAGGTTTCGACCTTCAACGCCTTCATCACGTCGAGCGCGGCGGCGGAGAACAGGCAAAGCGCGATCAGCAGCGACAGCAGCGCATGCGACAGCAACGCCGTCGTCCAATAGGATGATGTATAGAGCTCGTCATAGGTCGCGAAAGGCCCGTGCGCGACGATGACGGCAAGCGTGCGCACGAAGAAATTCAGCCCCGCGAGCAACGCCAGGACGAACAGGATATTTTCCGTCGGGCCATTGCCACGCACCTTGCGCAATTCGGCGGCCGCCACCAGGCTGATGCCGCCGAGCGCGAAATTGATGACGAGGACCCGCCATGTCAGGTCCGGCTGGACGAACAGGAACCAGCAAAAGGCGGCCATGCCGCCGCTCGCCAAGACGCAAAGCCCGGCATAGGGCACTCGCCGGCCATGCCGCGCCACGATCGCGCCGGCCAGGCAGGATCCGGCAACGCAGAAGCATAGGTTGGAGAGCAGCTTCGACGGTGCCAGGCCAACGGGCAGCGTGAAATGCTGGAACAGGAACCCGGCCGCCGCAAGCGAATAGCTTACCGCCAGCACGGCCAGATAGGGACGGTGGCGCTGATAGAACCAAAGCACGAGGAACGCCGCGCCGAGGGCCAGCGCGATCGTCGGGTTTAGCAACGCTATCAGCAGGCCGGTGTCCAAAGGACCGTGACTTCCCCTCGCTTGACGTCGGGGAAGACCTTAGGCTGCAAGCCCAAACAAGCGGTTAAGCGAAAGCGAATATGCGTCACGCTGGTGCGGAGCGTGACGTGGAACCGGCGCGCCGGACCTGCGTTTGTCCAGCGCAGAAGAGGAACCGATAATGGCCGATACAATCACCCTGACCGATCACGAGGCAATCCGTTCATGGGCCGCTTCACGCGCCGGCTTTCCGGCCATTGTCGACGTGTCGCCCGAGGCCGGCACGCAGGCGATGCTGCGGCTGGTATTCGGCCAGCACGCCTATGAGGACGAAGACCAGCCGGAGCGCCCGATCAATGCCGGAGGTTATGAGCTGGTCGAGTGGGACGAATGGTTCAAACTCTTCGATGAACGCGGGCTGGCCCTGGTGGTCGCCGCCGAAGAACCCGGGCGCCGCGAGCAGTTCCACGAGATCATCCGCCGCGACGACCGGTGAAGCTCCAAACATGCTCTGAACGCTTAAGCAGAAGGCCCGAATCGCATCGCGATCCGGGCCCTTGCGTTTCGATCGAACCAGCCGCGATTTACTTCCAGTCGCGAATATCGACGAAGTGGCCGGCGATCGCCGCCGCCGCAGCCATGGCCGGCGACACCAGATGGGTGCGCCCCTTGAAGCCCTGCCGGCCCTCGAAATTGCGGTTCGAGGTCGAGGCGCAGCGCTCATGCGGCTTCAGCCGGTCGTCGTTCATGGCAAGGCACATCGAGCAGCCCGGCTCGCGCCAGTCGAAGCCGGCGGCGAGGAAGATCTTGTCCAGCCCTTCGGCCTCGGCCTGTTCCTTGACCAGGCCGGAGCCCGGCACGATCATGGCGTTGACGCGCGGATTGACTTTTCTGCCCTCGACCACCTTGGCGGCGGCGCGCAGATCCTCGATGCGGCCGTTGGTGCAGGAGCCGATGAAGACACGGTCGAGGGCGATGTCGGTGATCTTCGTTCCCGGCGTCAGGCCCATATAGTCGAGCGCGCGCTGCTTTGAGGTGCGCTTGTTTTCGTCGGTGATGTCTTCCGGGTTCGGCACAATCCCTTGCACCGAGACAACATCCTCCGGGGAAGAGCCCCAGGAGACGATCGGCGGCAGTTTGGCCGCATCGAGCACGATCACCTTGTCGAAATGCGCGCCTTCGTCGGATTGCAGTGTCTTCCAGTAGGCGAGCGCGGCGTCCCAGGCGGCGCCCTTGGGCGCGCGCGGCTTGTCCTTGACATAGGCGAAGGTCGTCTCGTCAGGTGCGATCAGGCCGGCGCGCGCGCCGCCCTCGATCGACATGTTGCAGATCGTCATGCGGCCTTCCATCGACAGCGAGCGGATCGCCTCGCCGGCATATTCGATGACATGGCCGGTGCCGCCGGCGGTGCCGATCTCCCCGATGATGGCGAGGATAATGTCCTTGGCGGTGACGCCTTCCGGCAACTGGCCGTCGACGCGCACCAGCATGTTCTTGGCCTTACGCTGGATCAGCGTCTGCGTCGCCAGCACGTGCTCGACCTCCGACGTGCCGATGCCGTGCGCCAGCGCGCCGAAGGCGCCGTGGGTGGAGGTGTGGCTGTCGCCGCAGACGATGGTCATGCCGGGCAAGGTGAAACCCTGCTCCGGCCCGATGATGTGGACGATGCCCTGGCGGATGTCATTCTCGGAATAATATTCGACGCCGAAATCCTTGGCGTTCTTGGCCAGAGCCTCGACCTGGATGCGGCTTTCCTCGTTCTTGATGCCGAACTTGCGCTCGGGCGAGGTCGAGACGTTGTGGTCGACCACGGCCAGCGTCTTTTCGGGATGACGGACTTTGCGGCCACTCATGCGCAGGCCCTCGAAGGCCTGCGGGCTGGTCACCTCATGGACGAGGTGGCGGTCGATATAGAGCAGGCAGGTGCCGTCGTCCTGGCGGTCGACGACGTGGTCGTCGAAAATCTTGTCATAGAGGGTGCGCGGTGCGCTCATGTGCGTAAATCCGTCGATATGAGAAAGGGAAGGGCAGACGCCGAGATGTCAGGCGAAACGAGTTGATCAGTCGGCCCGCGTAAGTCGGCTGGTCGGCGCGCCACAGACGCGCGCGGAGAAGCGCGACGGCAGGCGTTTTCTGTCCTGCAGCACGAACCCCTTGTAGGCCGGATCGCCAAAAAGCTCTTCCATGGCGGGGTAGATAGCAATGTTTTGGCTTTTCGGCAATTGGCGGTGGCTGCGCGGGACCTGGGTTCCTCGTCCTCGCGTCCACGCCTCCGGGGGATGCGCACCAAGCTTGGCGGACCCGCGGTTCAAAGCACCTCGAAGACAAACGTCTTCACCAGCGCATCCGGCTCGGCAATCGCATAGCAGCGGAACCACGGGCTTTGCTCCATCAGCCGCCATTTTCCCGTGCGTTCCAGCTCGTCGAAGACGGCCTGGAAACCACCGCTCTCGAACACCTGGTCGCGCACGGTGAAGATGGCGTGGCCGCCTTTCTTCGTGATGCGCACCAGTTCGTGCAGGCCGGAAGCCGGCGCATGGCTGATGGTGAACACGCCGGTCGAGAAGAAGGCGCGGAAATGGCCGTCGGGCCAGGGCAGCGGGCCGCCCAGCATTGCCTGCTTCAGCTCGCCATAGGCGTTGCGGCTGCCGGCGATCTTCAGCATGTCGTCCGACAGGTCGAGCCCGGCGATATCGCCGTAGCCCAGCGCCTTCAGCGACGGCCCGGACAGGCCAGTGCCGCAGCCGGCGTCGAGCAGCGGCCCTTCGCCCGCAGGCACGTGGCGCGCCACCCAGGCGGTGATGAGGAACGGCAGGAGATAACCGAGCGAGGCGGTCTCGCTGTCATAAGTCGCGGCCCATGCGGCATAGGCCTGCGCCAGGGTTTCGGGCGTATCGGCCGTATAGACCGAATCCAGCGCAGCATTGGCCTTGTCGACGTTCATGGGCATGCTCCTCCTCCAGTGCGCAACCGGAGCGTAACGCCGTCCTTGCCGAAACACTATTCCTGATGCTGGCGGCGCAACCGCCGTTCCAGCGCCCGGAGCGCCAAAGACAAGCCGACGGTCAGGATAAGATAGATGTAGGCTGTTATCGAATAGGTCTCGAAGAAGCGGAAGGAACCGGCGGCATAGACCTTGCCCATCTGCGTGATGTCGGCGACACCGAGCACCGAGACCAGCGAGGAATCCTTGACCAGGGCGACGAAGTCATTGCCGAGCGGCGGCAGGATGGTACGGATCGCCTGCGGAAAGACGATGAGCCGGAAACGTTGCGCCCGCGTGAGCCCGAGCGCCTTGGCCGCTTCGATCTGGCCCTTCTCGACCGCCTGGATGCCGGCCCGGAACACTTCGGAGATGAAGGCGGAATAGCCGATGGTCAGCGCCATGACGGCGCGCCACAAGAGCGAGACGTCGCGCACCTGCAACTCGCCGAGATAGCCGGTGCTCTGCAGCGGCGCGGTCAGCGCGTTCCAGGCTGCGACGAAAGCCGGTGCGCCGGCAAACGCGATCCAGAACAAAAGCACCAGGATCGGTACGCCACGGATGATCTCGACATAGAAACGCGCGATCTGCCGCAGCCACTGCGAACCCGACAATCCCATCAGCGCGATGCCGAGGCCGATGATCGAGGCCAGCGCGAAGGCGACAATGGTGACGAAGACGGTGACGCCGATGCCCTTGGCAACAGTGGCGAAGACCTGGGCATAAAGATCGCTGGCGGCGATGGCGAGCGCGGCGGCCAAGGCAAGGACAAGGGCGGCGGCCAGCCACCAGGGGAATTCAGGTTTGACGGAGGATGGTGGGGGGGCCATCAGGCGTGGCCGGCGAGGTGCATAGTGCGCAAGGCAGGCGCCAAGGCGCCCCCCTCTGTCCTGCCGGACATCTCCCCCTCAAGGGGGGAGATCAGATGTCTCATCGGCCTTCGCCAATCTTCATCGATGCTGCATGTGGGACGAAGGCCAAGCTGCCAATCTCCCCCCTTGAGGGGGAGATGCCCGGCAGGGCAGAGGGGGGCGTTCAAGCGCAAACTCAGCGCGAGTTCCCGCACGCGCACCGCCCGCATCAAGACGAACTACTGCCCCATCTTGTAATCAAGAAACCATTTCTTGTTCAGCGCATCGAACGTGCCGTCGGTCTTGAGCGCGGCGATCGCGGCGTTGACAGGCTTCACCAGGTCGGAGCCCTTGGGAAAGATGAAGCCGAAATCCTCGGTGCCGAGCGGGCCGCCGATCAGCTTCAGCTTGCCCTCGGAAGCGTCGACATAGCCCTTGCCCGCAGTGCCGTCCGTGAGCACCACATCGACGTCGCCAGTCTTCAGCGCCTGCACGGTGGCACCGAACGTCTCGAACAGCTTTATGCGCGGGTTCTGCTCATTGCCGTCCAGCACGCTGTAGACAGCGGTGTAGAAGGGCGTCGTGCCGGCCTGCGCGCCGATCAGCCCGTCCTTGAAGGCGCCGAAGGTCTTGGCGTCGGTGAAGCGGCTCTCGTCGCCGCGCACCAACATGAATTGTTCCGAGCGCATATAGGGGTCAGAGAAATCCACCTTCTGCTTGCGGTCGTCCTTGATGGTGATGCCGGTCATGCCGATGTTGTACTGGTTGTCGGAAACCGCTTGGATCATCGCGTCCCAGGACGTGTTCTGGTACTCGACGGTGAAATTCAGCCGCTTGGCGATCTCGTTCATCGCGTCATATTCCCAGCCGATCTGTTTTCCGGTCTTGGCATCGATGAACTGTAGCGGCGGATAGGCGTTTTCCGTCACCACCACCACTTTCTTGCCGCCGAGATCGGGCAGCGCCTGGGCGAAGGCGGCAACGGGCGCAAGCATGACGGCAAGCAGGCCGGCCAGCAGCAGTTTCGATTTTGTCATGACACACTCCCCGGAAGTGAAAGCGCCCGGACACGGGCCGGGCTTGCAAAGGAAATCCGGCGCCGACTTTAGCTCTCCGCAAGCGCCATGCAAGACGCTCCGCTGCGCCACGGCCGGCGAAAAACGCAAATAGATACTTTCGGCCGGGATTTTGGGGAACGATCCTTGCCGTGGCCGATCAGCCGCGCTGCGGCGCTCCGGCATCGGCCTCGCGCAGCCCGGCGACGAAGCGGGTCAGCGTGCCGTGCAGCGACTTCAACTCGGCTGGGTCGAGCGGCGTGCTGCAGAGCATGGCGGCGGGGATGTCCCTGGCGCGCTCGCGCAAGGCTTGGCCCTTGGCTGTCGGCTCGACCAGCACGCGGCGCTCGTCGGCAGGATCGCGCCGGCGCGTAACCAGGCCGCCGGCCTCGAGCCGCTTGAGCAGCGGCGTCAGCGTCGCCGAATCGAGGCCCAGCGCCTCGCCGAGCTCGCCCACCGTGCTCGGCGCGCGCTCCCACAGCGCCAGCATGGCCAGATATTGCGGATAGGTCAGGCCAAGCGGATCGAGCAACGGCCGGTAGAGCTTCGTCATCAATCCGCTCGCCGAATAGAGCGCGAAGCAGAGCTGGTCGCTGAGCCTTGGGACCGCGCTTGTCCCGGCGTCAGCCGCCGGGACCTGGTTGGCCGTGTCTTTGGTTTTCGCCGTCATGTCGCCTTTGCCGAAATCGCCACCTCGATATTGCCCCTGGTTGCGTTGGAGTAGGGGCAGATCTGGTGCGCTGCCGATACAAGCGCTTCGGCGGACGCCTGATCAAGACCTTTCGTCTCGGCCGCCAGGGAAACGCCGAGCAGGAAACCGCCCTGACCGTTGGGATGGAGGCTGACAGTGGCCGTCACCGAGGCATCGCGCAGCGGCAGTTTCTGCTTGCCGGCGAGAAACCGCATGGCGCTTTCGAAGCAAGCGGCATAGCCGGCGGCGAAAAGCTGTTCGGGATTGGTGGCGCCACCCTTGCCGCCAAGCTCCTTCGGCATTGCGAGATCAAGGCTGAGCAGGCCGTCATCGGTCTGGACGTGGCCGGCGCGGCCGCCGACGGCACGAGCCTGAGTCGAATAGAGTGCGGTCATATCAAGTCTCCAAAATTAATTTGTACACGATTAATTAGTGTACCGTATTATAGAAATCAATCCCGCTTTGGAAGCCCGCATTTGGCAAAAGGCGGGCTCCGAAACGAAAAAAGGCGGCCGAAGCCGCCTTCTTCAGAATGTCTGTCCAAAGCCTTTATTCGGCGGCGGCGGCTTCCGCAGCCTTGGCGGCCTCGTCGGCGGCCTTCTTCTCGGCGGCTTCCTTGGCGGCCGTCTCGGCGGCCAGCGCCTGCGCGGCGGCAACCTTCTCGGCCTCGATGCGCGCCTTCTCGGCGTTCAGCGCGTCGCGCTCCTCATCATTGAGCTTGCGGGCGCGCACGCCGGTGTTCTCCGAAATACGGGCCGACTTGCCGCGACGGTCGCGCAGATAATAGAGCTTGGCACGACGCACCTTGCCGCGACGCACGATCTCGACGCCTTCGACCATTGGCGAAAACACCGGGAACACGCGCTCGACGCCTTCGCCGTAGGAGATCTTGCGGACGGTGAAATTTTCCTGGAAGCCCGAACCGGCACGGGCGATGACGACGCCTTCATATGCCTGGACGCGGGTGCGGGTGCCTTCGGTCACGCGGACCTGGACGCGCACGGTGTCGCCGGGCTGGAATTCGGGAAGCTTGCGCTTTGCTTCGATCTTGGCGGCCTGTTCGGCCTCGATCTGACGGATGAGATCCATCTCAATAATCCACTTCTTGTTCTTCCGACAGTCAGAGCGCCCGGCGCTCGCCTTGCAGTTCCAATGACCGCTCGGCTATGCCCTTTGTTCGAAAACATCGGGCAGGGGCGACTACACCGCCATTGTTGACGGGTCCGGCAGATTTCTCCCGGTTCGGCGGGCACATACAGCTATTTCGACGCTTTGTCACGTCTTGGCCGCGTCTTTTTTGCTCGCGTGCACCATCGTATCTGTCCACTACCGGGTTGCAAGGGCCCTTCAAGCTGCCTAAGGCGGGGCAACCATAGTTCTCCGGCGGCATCCTCATGTCCTTTTTCGACGCGGTCCTGCTATTCATGGCGGGTTTTCTTTCCGGCGCCGCCAATGCGGTCGCGGGCGGCGGCACCTTCATCACCTTCGGTGCCATGACCTTGGTCGGCCTGCCGCCGATCGTCGCCAACGCGACCTCCTCGGTGACGCAATTTCCCGGCTACATCACCTCGACGCTGGCCTACCGGGACGACATCCGCCATTTCTGGCGTGGCGCCCTGCTGCTCTGCCTGATATCGGCGCTCGGCGCACTGGCCGGCGCACTCATCCTGCTGGCGCTGGACAATCCGTCATTTCGCGTCCTGGTGCCGTGGCTGCTGCTGGCCGCGACGGCGCTGTTCGCCGCCGGGCCGTGGCTGAAGCCCGCACCCAAGCCGGGGCATGAGGCTTCTGTGGGCTCGTTGGCCGGCTCGCTGGCGCAGTTCGTCACCGCCATCTATGGCGGCTTCTTCGGGGCCGGCATGGGCGTGATGATGCTGGCGACGCTCGGCCTGACCCAGGCCGGCGACTACCACCGCCTGAACGCGCTGAAAAACATGCTGGCCATGGTCATCGCAGCGGTCGCCATCGTCGTCTTCGTCTCGGGTGGCGTCGTCGCCTGGCCGCAAGCGATCGTCATGATCCCCGGCGGCGCGTTGGGCGGCTATGCCGGCGTGTGGATCGCCAAGCGCGTGCCGCAGAACGTGGTGCGTGGCTTCGTCGTCGCGGTCGGGCTGTTCTTGGCTTTCTACTATTTCGCCAAGGGCTGAGGAGAGCCGAGCAAGTCCGGCCGCCGTTCTCGAGTCAGCTTCTCCGACTCTGCCCGCCGCCAAGCTGCGATCTTGCCGTGGTTGCCCGAGGTCAGCACCTCGGGAATGGGCCGGCCCTCGAAATCCTGCGGCCGCGTGTAATGCGGGTGTTCGAGCAGGCCGTTTTCAAAGCTCTCTTCTTCACCCGACACCGCATTGCCCATGACGCCGGGCAGCAGCCGCACCACCGCGTCGAGCAGCACAAGCGCCGCCGGCTCGCCACCGGACAGAATGAAGTCTCCGACCGAGACTTCCTCCAATCCTCGCGCGTCGATCACCCGCTGGTCGATGCCTTCGAAGCGGCCGCACAGGATGACGGCGCCCGGCCCGGCGGCCAGTTCGCGCACGCGCGCCTGCGTCAGCGGCTTTCCACGCGGGCTCATCAGCAGCCGTGGCCGCAAATCGCCTTCGGGCGAGGCATGGTCGATCGCCCTGGCCAAGACATCGGCGCGCATCACCATGCCGGCGCCGCCGCCGGCCGGCGTGTCGTCGACAGTCCGGTGGCGGTCGGTTGCGAAGTCGCGGATCTGGATCGCCTGCAGCGACCATGTACCGGCCTCCAGCGCCCGCCCGGCCAGCGACAGGCCAAGCAGACCCGGAAACATTTCCGGGTAGAGCGTAAGCACGGAGGCGGAGAAGCTCACCGGTTGCCCCCGGCGTCCCTCGGGCCGCGCGGCCTGCCCTTCGGGTCGAAGCCTTCCTCGCGCGGCGCTTCGCCGTCCTCGTCCTCGACCAGCCCGGCCGCCGCCGGGTCGACGCGCACAAAACCCTCGGCGATCGACACTTCGGGCACAGCGGTCTGCGTGAACGGGATCAACACGCCCTTGCGCCCGGCCAGCGTCACATCGAGGATGTCGCCGCCGCCGAAATTGTGCACGGCGACGACCTTACCAAGGACGGCTCCCGTATCGTCCCGAACCTCCAGACCGATCAGGTCGGCATGATAGAATTCGTCCTCCTCGCCGTCATCGGGCAGCATGGAGCGATCGACGAACAGCTCCGTGCCGGCCAGCGCCTCGGCCGCGTTGCGGTCGCTGACGCCCTTGAAGCGCACCACGACCACGGTGTTGGCGGGCCTTATGTCGATGATCTGGAAGGCGCGGCCGTCCCTTGCGTAAAGCGGCCCGTAATCGGCGAGCGCCAGCGGATCGCCGGTAAAGGTTTTGACGCGCAATTCGCCCTTGATGCCGTGAGCGGCGCCGATCACGGCCATCTGGACGGGGTTCTGGGGCTTGCTCATGGCGCGCTTTTACCTTCGTCATCCACGGGCGGAGCAGGCGCGAAGCGACTGCGCAGACCCGAGGACCCATTCGTTACGGTGATCAAACCCACGGCAGTTCAGAAAGGCTCACGGGTTTCGTTCCTGCAACTCTCTATTTGCGGATACCCCGTTTGGCCAATCACCACGGTTTTGACTTGCCGCCGGTCGACTCCTAGCCCCACCAGATTGTCATTTCAATGACGCCTCTTCACCGCTTCCTAACCCGGCTGCCGGAAAATGACGGCGAACCGGAACGACGCCATGCAGGAATTCCTTATCCCGGCAAAGCCCGACCTCCAGGCGGCGCGCGAAAGCTGGCTCAAGATGCTCGCGCGAGAACGTCGGCTGTCGCCCGAGACGGTGGAAGCCTACGAGCGCGACACCAGGCAGTTCCTGCATTTCCTGACGGGTCATAATGGCGGCCCGCCCGGCATAGCCGACATCGCCGATCTGCGCCCGGCCGACCTGCGCGGCTTTCTCGCCGCCCGCCGCAACGAAGGCGCAGGCGCCCGCACGCTCGGCCGGGGGCTGGCCGGCATTCGCTCACTCTTGCGCTTTCTGGAACGGCGTGGTCTCGCCAACGCAGCGGGCGCGGCGGCCCTGCGTGCGCCTCGCCAACCAAAATCACTGCCGAAACCGCTGACGGCCAGTGACGCAAAACATGTCGTTTCCGTCGAGGGTCAATTGGCGGAGGAACCCTGGATCGCCGCCCGCAACGCCGCCGTGCTGACGCTGCTCTACGGCTCGGGCCTGCGCATTTCCGAGGCGCTCGGCCTTGCCGGCGCCGAACTGGCGTCGGAGGCCGACACGGTGCTGCGCGTCACCGGCAAGGGCGGCAAGACGCGGCTGGTGCCGGTGCTGCCGGTGGCGCTCAGGGCGGTTGCCGAATACCGCCGGCTGTGCCCCTACCATCTCGACCCCAAGGGCCGGTTGTTTCGCGGCGCGCGCGGCGGCCCGCTCAACCCGGCCATCGTCCAGCGCGAGATGGCCAAGCTGCGCTCGGCGCTCAACCTGCCGGACACCGCAACGCCGCACGCCTTGCGCCATTCCTTCGCCACGCATCTGCTCGGCCGCGGCGGCGACCTGCGCACCATCCAGGAACTGCTCGGCCATGCCAGCCTGTCGACCACGCAGATCTACAC